>NZ_BAKM01000015.1 GCF_000614185.1 Phocaeicola sartorii JCM 17136 = DSM 21941
ATTAGAATATTATTTTGAATTATAGAATTATATTATATATCTTTGTCCTTGGATAATTGAGTAACCAATGAGAATATTTACCGAACAAGCATTAAAAGAATATGCAGAGAATCATCCTGATTCAAGGGTTGCTTTGCAAGAATGGACTACTATTGTGAAAAGAAGCAAATGGACTTGCTTTGCCGATATTAAGAAAACGTTTAATAGCGTTGATAATGTAGGTAATCAACGTTATGTTTTCAATATCAAAGGTAACAACTATCGCTTGGTAGTAGTGATTAAATTCACCATTCAGTTTGTGTATATTCGCTTTATTGGTACTCATAAGGAATATGATAAAATAGATTGCGCTAATATTTAGGATTATGACAAAGATAGAAAATCAAACCCAGTATGAATGGGCGGTGAAAAGAGTGGAGGAACTTCTTCCATTGGTGAAAGATGATACTCCTTTGAATGACCCAAACAGCATAGAATTAGAACTTCTGTCTAATTTAGTTGCCGATTATTCCGAAGAACATTTTTCTTTAGGAGAACCTTCACTTGTTGATGTTCTTAAGCTTCGTATGTATGAAATGGGGTTGAATCAGAAGTCACTTGCAAAATTAGTAGGTGTCAGCCCTTCGCGTCTCAGTGATTATATTTCCGGGAAGTGTGAACCAACTTTGAAAGTTGCGAGAGAAATAAGTCGGAAGTTGAATATTGATGCAAATATAGTATTGGGAGTATAAGGGAAGGAATAAACCTTTTTGTATGACACCTTTCATAACCTGGAAAATTATATTACTTTCTTCAACATCCAATACCTGTAGCCTTGCTTTAGAAGAGAAGTTGGAAGAATGGTCTGTAATTTCTGAACTGGTTAAATAATTTTATCTATATAAAAAAGAATGGAGATGTGCATTTTGACACACCTCCATTCTTTTTTAGAACATGAATGTCACCTTATTATTTTATGTTTAATTCTATGACATAATCTATGTCATCAGGTACTTGCGGCAGTTTTATCAATATACCGTCTTTTTCCTGTTTGAAAGAAAGTGGAGTCTTGGAAATAAACTGCATTGCTTTCTTTACTTTTGCCTTCAGAGGTATATAAAGTGCGTCATCCTGCAAATTTAGTATATGGATGAACAAACGGTCACCTTTGCGGGTTGACACCCCCCATGTGTGAGGAGCTACATCACCACCACGGGTTCCATAAATCGTTTCTCCATATTGGGCCATCCATTCACCCACCTGTTTCAGATGCTCTACAGCTGTAGCGGGTAATTCTCCGTTGGGTTGAGGGCCGATATTCATGAGCAAATTCGCATTTTTTCCGGCTGCTTTAACCAGATAGTGTATCAATGCTTTGGGTGATTTGTAGTTTTGGTCTTCAATCTTGTATCCCCACATCCCGTTCATCGTTTCACAAGTTTCCAGAGGGAGTTCACTTACTCCTTGTCCGGCAGAAAAACCGGCTTTGTTTTCACCGGGCAGATCACGCTCGAACATTTGGAAATCTTCTCCTGCATAAGGAGTCCGGTGATGGTTGTTGCCTATTAGACAGGAGGGTTGCAACTTATGGATTAACGCATATTGTTCTTCCAGTTGCCAGTTGAAGTTGGCGGGTTGATCCCAAATACCGTCAAACCAGATGGCACCGACAGGACCGTAATTAGTCAGAAGCTCAGTCAGCTGTTTGTTCATAAACTCGTAGTAGCTTTTCCAGTTCCCATGCCCTTTGGGACGTCCGGTCCCATGTCCGGTGTTTCCTTCCGGATAGTCATCGCGAAACCAGTCTAGATGTGAATAATAAAAATGGAGCTTGATGCCCTGCTTCTGACATTCTTCTGCCAGTTCTTTCAGAATGTCCCGTTTGAAAGGAGTGGCATCTACGATATTATAATCGGATTCTTTTGTATCAAACATGGAGAAACTGTCATGGTGGCGGCTGGTGATACAGATATATCTGGCACCGGAGGCTTGATGGCAGATACCCATTCGGCGGCATTGAAACGTGAAGGATAGAATCCGGATGCCAGTTTGGCATATTCATCACGGTTGATGTTGTGGGTGTTCATATACCATTCTCCTTGAGCGGTCATGCTGTAAATGCCCCAATGAAGGAATATGCCGAACTTGTTGTCTTGGAATTCCTGCCGTGCTTTTATGTTTTCAGGAGTCGGTGTATAAATTTGACCGGAGGTTTGTGCGAAGGCTGAAGTTCCCGCCATCAATAACAAGGCTGCGCCTAGTCTGATTTTTTTTGCTAATTTGCTTTTCATCGTTATTCTAAATTTATTTTGTGCAATATAGTTATACTCTTGGGATATTTAAAGCATTTTCTGGAAAATGTTGTAATACGAACTGAAATCGTTAAAAAATAGATTCTGACCGGATGATATGTGAAGGGTTCTCTTTATTTATAAGGTATAAAAAGATGTTTTCTATTGTTTGGAAATCAATCATTCTATACCTTTGTCTCATTAATATTGAATTTTATATGAAAGTAAAAGAAATTCCTATACTGCTTTTGACCGGTTATCTGGGCAGTGGAAAAACGACATTGGTGAACCATATTCTTTCTAATAAACGTGGGGTTAAGTTTGCGGTTATTGTCAATGATATCGGTGAGGTGAACATTGACGCCGATCTTATACAGAAAGAGGGAATTGTAGGGAAGAAAGATGAAAGCCTGGTGGCACTTCAGAATGGTTGCATCTGTTGCACCTTGAAAATGGATTTGGTGGAGCAGATAGATGATATCATGAAGTTGGACCGTTTTGATTACATCGTGATTGAGGCGAGTGGCATTTGTGAACCGGCTCCCATCGCACAGACCATTTGTTCTATTCCGGGTATGGGTGGAATGCATGGAGGATGTCACCTGGATTGCATTGTGACTGTGGTAGATGCCTTGCGTTTGCAAAGTGAGTTTTCTTGCGGCAATGACTTGACCCGTAAAGGGATTGATGAAGAGGATATTGAAAATCTGATTATCCAGCAGATTGAATTTTGCAATGTTATACTGTTGAATAAGGCTTCGGAAGTGGAACGTGACGAATTGGAACGTATCAAGCAGATTGTCCGTACACTGCAACCGGCAGCTGAAATCATAGAATGTGATTATGCCGATGTGGATTTGGACAAGATAATCCATACTGGAAAATTTGACTTTGAACGTACCGCCACCTCTGCCGGTTGGATACGCGGGATAGAGAGCCCCCTTACGGAAGAGCAGAAAACAGAAGCGGAGGAACATGCGCACCATCACCATCATCATCACGATGAGGAGCATGGGGAACACGCACACCATCACCATCATCATCATGAAGATGGTGAGGTAGAAGAATATGGTATCAGTACTTTTGTATATTATCGTCGTCCGGCTTTTGATATCCATAAATTCGACCGTTTTGTATCAACCCGGTGGAGCCGTAATATCATTCGTGCGAAAGGAGTCTGTTATTTCAGCAATAATCGTGACATGTCTTTCCTTTTCGAGCAGGCCGGAGTGCAGAAAAAACTGAAGGAAGCCGGTTTGTGGTATGCCACGGCACCTGAGGAGGAGCTGATAGAGGCCATGCGCCAGGAACCTGGCTTGTTGCGGGATTGGGATGATAAATATGGCGACCGTATGCAGAAAATAGTTTTTATCGGGCAGCATCTTGATAAGGAACTGCTGATGCGTGAACTTGATGAGTGTCTGGAATAGATTCTCATAAGGGGATATAATCTTTGGTATGATGGAGCCATCCATTATACCAAAGATTTCTCAGTCTCTTATTTTTTTACCTTTTTCCCATTGATATACAGTTCCTTCAGAACTACATCTTTAGCTCCAGTAATTAAATTCCCCTTTTTCTCTACATTATTGAAACGGCTGTTTGTAACATGGATGTCTTCAATGTTGACACGGTCGTCATATCCGGTGATCAGGACTCCGTATTTACTCTTTTCACTGGTGACATTATCCAGATATACGTGGCGCACTACGGGCGGGAAACTTCTGTCACATTTCTCACGGTTCTCATATTGCAGGTTGATTTTCAAAACGGCTTCGCGGCATTCGCCTACTTCTACATTACGCACATAAATATTTTCAATGATACCACCGCGGCAGTTGTTGGTTTTGATGCGGATGACACGTTCCAGGTTCGGACTGTCCATTTTGCAGTTCTCAACAAACAGATTCTTGTATCCTCCCGAGATCTCACTGCCTACGACCACACCGCCGTGCCCGTCTTTCATCTCACAATTGCGTACAATGATATTTTCACTGGGCACGTTCCATTTTCGCCCGTCCGCATTCCGTCCGCTCTTGATGGCGATGCAGTCGTCTCCTGTATCGAATATACAGTTCTCAATCAATACATTCTTGCTTGATTCCGGATCACAGCCATCGCTATTGGGACCGTGGCTGGATACTTTGACTCCACGCACTGTCAGGCTTTCACAAAATAAGGGATGGATAACCCAAAATGGCGAGTTTTTCAACGTCACATTTTCTATTAAAATGGTGTTACAGCGATAAAGATTGATAAGCTGGGGACGTAAGCCGTCTTCAAAAGTCATCTGCCTTTTATCTATCGGAGCAAATGTTTCGGCATACATCAACAGTTTGTCCCTGCCACCGTTTCTTTGGGCTGTCATACCTTCTTTCCAGCCATAATGCGGAGCACCGCACATACTCCACCAGTTATCGTTACTAGCCTGCCCGTCGATAATGCCTTTGCCGGTAATGGCTATATTGCTTTCGCCATACGCATAAATCAGCGGATGCAGATTATAGCAGTCCACTCCTTCCCAACGGGTGAGTACGGTTGGAGTATATAGATACTTTTCTGAAGAAAATTTCAGATGGGCACCTTCTTCCAGGTGCAGATTCACGTTACTTTTCAGTGTGATGGGACCTGTCAGAAATTCTCCGGCCGGAATCCATACGGTTCCTCCTCCTGCCTGACTGCATGTGAGGATAGCCAGATTGATCGCTTCATGGCAGAATACTTCACCATTGTCTCCTTCTTTGGCTCCGAAATCTTTAATGTTGTACACACGGTAGGGGAAAGATGTTTTTTTGATCTGTTTCTCTATCTTCTCACTTTCTTTCCAGATTTCCTGTGGTATTTGTGCATGGATCACAGAAAAGCACGCACATATACAACACATGCTAACTAACTTTCTTATCATATTCTTTATGTTTATAAATTAATAAATCAACCGGCATGAAAAACTAATAAATCTGATAGCTTCTCTCTACGTATGAATTACGGTAGGAATATGCGCTGTGTTTTTCATGGTTATCAGAAAAATTCCAATGATGCAATATTAAGGCATATAATTTAAAAATAAGTGGATTAATTGCCCATTCTTGTGTAATTTCTAATAAATTGGAAATAAATTCTGCTATATTCCTTTATTATTTGTATATTCGTACCCTAATTGCCTGACATTATGAAATACATTGTCTGTTATATATTGACATCTATTTGGGGAATATTGGTTGCTGTTGGTAATATTTCTGTTACCCGGGACAGTCTTTTGAATGTGGTGAAGGCTTCTTCTGACCTTTCCTGCAGGGTTACTGCCTACAGGAATTTGGCCGATCTTTATTTCGAGAAGCCTGAAGAAGCGGATTTTCTCAATAAAATGTATTTCACAGCAAAGGAAGCCGGCGATAAAGCACAGGTGTTTGACGCTCTTTCCGATTTGGCTTTTTTGTACACCAAAGCCTACCATGCCGATTCGGCTCTGTACTATATGCGGCTTTTGGAAAAGTCAGGAAGACCGGAGGAGACTCTTCCGCATTTGTCTCTCTTGCGGATGAGGCTGTTTGAAGGCAGAGTCAGGAACAATGAAACGGAAACAGCCATAGCCGAGGAGCTGGCCTTTGTGAATAAGAAAGGGGTAGACAAGAAGAATATTTATATCCAGATGGAGCAAGCTTACACTACAGGCTGCGCTTTGTGTAGCGAAAGCAAATACAAAGAAGCGAATCCCTATCTGGAAACAGCCTATAACCTGGCTTGCCAGTTGCCTTATAAGGAGGGCTTTAAATTTCGTGCTTGCACCGTATGGAATTTCCTTTCCACGCTGAGCTTTATGGACCAGAAGGACGGTACATTGCCTGTGTCGAGGATTTGCTCCGGCAATACGAAAAGTATTATGAGCTGTACTATGCCCGTCAACGTCCTTTTTACAACATCAATGTGCGCTACCTTCAGTGTTACACCTCTTTATTGATGCGTGCAGACCAACTGTCTGACCAACAGGCGGAATATTATTACAACCAGATTGTCGGGATGCGTAGCCAGATTACGGAACCTATTGATAAATACAACTATTTTCTGGGAATGAACAATTATTATCTGCATAAGCATGAATATGACAAAGCCTTGAAAACCAATGATAGCCTGATAAAATATGCCTGGATAATAAGCCCGTCGAATGTGCCCGATCTACTGGATGTCAATTCACAAATTTATGAGGCTATGGGGGATTATGAAAACGCTTTCAAGCATCATAAGTTTCACATGCAGGTAAAGGATTCCATCAATTCCGCCAGTCTGGAAGAGCAGCTCGGCGAACTGCAGGTGAAGTATGAAGTCGATAAATTGCACAATGAGAATTGCCGGCTGGAAATGAAAAACAGGCTGATTCTGGTCATTACGCTTTTTATAGTGCTTTTGCTGGTGACGGGCATCTGCTGCTATCTGTTCTATACGTTGAAGAGGGAAAGACGGATGAAAAAAATGTTAGGCGAGCTGAATAAAAAAGTAGGGGAAAGCGAGAAAATGAAAACGGCTTTTATCAACTCCATGTGCCACGAAATACGGACCCCTTTGAATGCCATTGTTGGCTTTTCCGGTATCATTACCGATATGACCATAGAAGACGAGAAAGCCAAAAAAGAATATTACACTCTCATTACCGCCAATGCGGAAATACTTGCTTCGTTGATAGACCATTTGCTGATAGTAGCCAATTTGGATTCCTCTGACGCGTCCCTGCCCTGTGAGCCGGCCAATGTGAGTAATGTATGCAGGCAAGAGATGGGCAAGCTGGAACAATGGGCGAAGCCGGGGGTGACTTATCGCATGGAGCTGCCGGAGGATGAAATATCTGTCTCCACCAATGAGCAGTATTTGTCGCTGGTGATAGAGAATCTGTTGAATAATGCCAATAAGTTTACAGACACGGGTACCATCACTCTTAAAATGAGGCTGGATAAAACGCAAGGCACATTACGGATTGAAGTGGCCGATACGGGGTGTGGAATTCCTTCCGAAAAACGAGAAGAGGTATTCCAACGATTTACCAAGCTGGATGAGTTTGCACAAGGTAACGGATTGGGATTGTACCTGAGCCGCTTGATTATCAAACGGCTGTCAGGTAGTATCTTTATTGATCCCGATTATACGGAAGGTACCCGGATGGTGATTGATCTGCCCTTATAGTTCAACGCGTACTTTCTTCCGTATCCCGTTTCCGTTTCAATGCTTCCAGAAAATAATAGTCGGCATAATTCAGCGGCACGTCTATTTCCGAACCGTGAGGGATGCTTCCTACCGAGTGCATTAACAGGAAATGGCCATTGGTTCCTAAGGCAGCCCGGTAGGCCGGTGAAGCCAAGGATGCCATGATGCTGTCTGCATAAGTCTTGTAACTGCTTGCATCGGGTACATCCATAGTACTGATTTCATAAAGTGCGGAAGCGATGCAGGATGCGCTTGAAGCATCCCGTGGCTCATTAGGTATATTCGGAGCGTCCATATCCCAGTAGGGGATCAAGTCTTCGGGCATACGGGGATGTGTTTTCATAAAATGGAAAGTTTTTAAAGCCTGATCCAGATATTTTTTATTATTTGTTTCGCGGTAGCATACGGTGAAGCCATAAATGGCCCATGCTTGTCCGCGGCTCCAAGTAGATTCGTCCGCATACCCCTGAGCGGTTTGTCTATGGCGTACCGTGCCATCTGTCAAACTATAATCTATTACATGATAACAACTTCCATCCGGACGGAAATGTTCTTTTAAAGTGCGGTCTGCATGGCTTACAGCTATGTGATAAAAAGTAGAGTCACCGGATAACTTGGTGGCTTCAAACAGTAATTCCAGATTCATCATATTGTCTATAATGACCGGACATTCCCAGCCGCGTTCCGATTGCCAGCCCCGTGTCACATCCCATGACTGGATAGTACCCGGCTTTTCACGGAAACGAGTGGAGAGTGAACGGGCGGCTTCTATCATGACTTCTTTGTATCCGGGAATTCCGGCTATCCGCCATCCGTTGCCGAAACTACAATTTATCATGAAACCTACGTCATGATGCCAGGTCAGTTTCTTGGCTTCCTCTATGGCGGCAGTATATTTACCGGCCAATGACAGAAGGGTGGTGTCACCACTCAGCTCATATAGATACCATACGGAACCGGGGAAGAAACCACTTCTCCAATCGGTATAATCACAATAATAGACAGTGCTGTCCGTTTTCAATGTGACGGGATTCATGAATTTGCCTGATGCTTCTATCACTTCTATCTCATTGCCGATTTGCGCTTGTGCGAATGTTACATTCTCCTCTGTAAAGGAAGCTGTTTCGACAGGTTGTTTGCTTTTCTCTGCACAAGCGATCCACAAAGCAGAGCAAGCGAGTACGGCGGTGTAAAGTATTTTCTTCATAGCGTTTATTCTTTAATAATTTGCTACGAAGATAATGATTATTCCGTTGAGTGGAAACAATTGGTGAATGAAAAGATAGATTTACTGTAGGGACGGGTAATTCCCATCCCTACGAATAAATGTTATAGCATTGCCGTATCATTCAGCAACTGATATATGCCACTTAAAATTCCCAATACAAATATACCGGCCACACATATCAGCAGACTGATACGCATTGGAGTCGCTGTGCGGAAGTTGCCGACAGGTTCGTCATTGGGAGTGATAAACATGGCTTTCACAATCAGCAGATAATAATACAATGAAATGATCGTGTTAACTAAAGCAATGAATACGATGATATAATATCCGCTGTGGAATGCAGCCATAAATACAAAGAACTTACTGAAGAATCCGGCGAATGGAGGAATACCCGCCAATGAGAACAAGGCAAGTGTCATCACCATCGTCAGTTTGGGGTTAGTCTTGTAAAGTCCGTTATAGTCTTCGCGCTCCACCTTGCCGTGAGTATGTTGCTCGATGGCATTGATCACACCGAAAACTGCAAGGTTTGCGGCAATATATACCACTATATAATATACTAAGGAAGCCATACCCTGCGGAGTTCCTGCCAGTACGGCCAGCATGATGTAACCGGCCTGTGAGATACTGCTGAAGGCCATGAAACGTTTCAGATTGCTTTGGCGGATAGCGAATAGATTAGCTATGGTGATAGTGGCTACAATGATAATGCACAGCATTTCACTCCATTGTTCAGTCATCGGAGCAAATACTTTCATCAGAATGGTCATTAAGGCGAAAGCTGCCGCGCCTTTAGATATGACGGACAGATAAGCGCTTACACTGGTCGGCGCACCCTGATAGGTATCGGCTGTCCATAAATGGAAAGGAACCAGGCTTAATTTGAAAGCCAGCCCGGAGAAGAAGAATACCAATGCCAGAATTTGCAGCGGACTCCCTGTCAGTCCGGCAGGGATGTCTTCAAAATATAGTGTACCTGCTGTTCCGTAAATCATGGAGATACCATAAAGGAAGATCCCACTGGAGAACAAGGCGGAGAGAATGAATTTGGCTCCGGCTTCGGCACTATGTCCTTTGTATTTATCGAAAGCTACGAGGCAGGCCATAGGAACGGTTGCCAATTCCAGCCCCAGAAAGAATAACAGGAAGTGACCAGCACTCACCATGAAATACATGCCTAGCAACGTACTGAGGGTAAGGATATAAAATTCACCTTGTTTATGGCGGGTGTCACCACGCCTCAGCCAAGTGTCCGCTTGCAGGAATACCAGGATGGTACCTATGGTCAGGATGCTTTTCAGGATGGAAGCCATAGGGGTGGAATGGTACATGCCACCGAATAAAATGACTTCCTCCGGCCATAGGTTGGCCAATAGTTGAATGGTCAGAAGGATACATGCCATGGGGCGCAGCCAGTGGCGTTGTTGGGCCGGCAGGAACAGATCCAGCAGAAACATCAGAATAAAGACGGCTGTCAGACTTAGTTCGGCATGCATGTGGAGTATTGCAGTTATGTCCATCATTGCTGTTTTTTTAATATTCAAATTTTAATTTAACAATTGACTTATGATCGGTTCTACACTGTTACTGATCAGATCGCTCATCCAGAATGGTGCCAATCCTAGACCTGCCACACAGGCGATGAGGCAGATAACGGCGACTCTTTCATCCCAGGTTGCATCTGTGAGTTTCAGATGTTCGGGATTCACCACTTTGCCATAAAGTATTTTACCGACAACACGCAGGATGTAGACCGCGGTGATGACGATGCTTGTCGTTGCCACTAGCGTACATACGCGATGGAAAGTATCGTCATTCTGGAAGGAACCTACAAAGATGGTCATTTCAGCAACAAAACCGCTCAATCCCGGAAGTCCCAGATTGGCAAGACCGGCGATTACATAACCCACCGCCAGGAAAGGCATAATCTTCATCAAACCTCCCATCAGGCGGACGTCACGCGTGTGTGTACGCCCGTATATCATACCGATAAGGGCGAAGAACAAGGCGGTCATCAACCCATGGCTCAACATTTGGAGAATAGCACCCGTACAACTGGTGCGTGTCATCATCAGCAGGGCGAAGAGTACCAATCCGCAATGGGATACGGATGAATAAGCATTAATATATTTCAAGTCCGTTTGTACCACAGCACTGAATGCACCGTAAACTACAGAGATCGTGGTCAATATCAGGAATACATCTCCCCACATGGCCGCTCCTTCGGGCATCAAGTACATGGCGACTCGGAAGCATCCGTAACCTCCCAGTTTCATCAGGACTCCGGCGTGAAGCATGGAAACGGCTGTCGGTGCGGAAGCGTGACCGTCGGGACTCCATGTATGGAACGGGAACAAAGCTCCCAATACTCCGAATCCCAAGAAGATGAGCGGGAAGAAAATGCGTTGCATCTCATGAGGAATATGCAGTTTCGCAATTTCCAGCAGATTCATGGTTTCGCCGCCTGCACCGTAGAAAATACCCAGAATACCGATCAGCAGGAATGCAGAACCGCCCATCAACATCAGCGTCAGTTTCATGGCGGCATATTCTTTGCGTCCGCTTCCCCACACACCGATGAGCAGATACATCGGGATCAGAGCTACTTCATAAAACATGAACATGGTGAACAGGTCTGTAGAAATAAAGAATCCGAATACCCCCACACTCAGCAGGGTGAACCATAGGAAATATTCTTTCGTCAGCGGTTGTAACTTCCACGATGCGAAAGTACCTGTAAATACAATAATGGAGCTAAGCAGCAACATGGCTACGGATATGCCGTCCACTCCTACTGAATAGCATATCTGGAGCGGCGCATACCAAACGGTGCTGGCTGTGAACAGCATCTCTCCCGTAGCACCGGCCTGGCGTAGTCCGATGTAATCAATGGTGAGGTAAACGGACAATGCCAATAATATGGAAGCGCCGGCAACCATCACTCCGCGAACTTGATTGACGCTGCGCGAAGCCCAAAGGCTCGCGAGCATCAACAAGGGAACTATAATGAAAAAACTTAGTATGTTCATCTTTTTAAATTAAAAATTGAGAATTAAAAAAGGGTCATGTGGCGGATCTTTTATGATTCATTTTTCACTAAATTAATAGTACCAGTGTCAATATTAATGCACCTGCCAGAAACCAGATGCTGTATTGCTGTACGTTTCCACTTTGCATATCACGTATTTCATCGGCGGTGGCATGAGCACCCCATGCCGTGAAGTTGAAGAATTGATCGATGACATGACGGTCCCACCAAGCTATCGGAGTGCTGATGCACCGGAAGATGATTTTCCTGGTTACGAACAACCATATCTCATCCATATAGAAACGATGGTAAGCGGCTGTGTGCAAACGGGGGAATGTGCGCGCCAGATAGTCGGCTGCAGGCTGTCTCTTGCCTGCATACATCCATGTGGCTAGAGCGATGGATGCTATAGCAATAAGGATACTTGTAGTAGCTACCTGCATATCCAGATGAATGGTATAAACTTCTCCGTTACTGCTGATCAGATTACCGAAAGGTATGAATCCGGCAACACAGGTGATGGCGGCTAAAAACATCAGTGGGAATGTCATGGTTAATGGAGACTCATGCGGAATATGTGTGTCCTGTCCCGATCCATGGGAGCGCCCTTTCCATTCTCCATTCCAGAAAATGCAATAATAAAGGCGGAACATATAGAAGGCTGTCATGGCGGCAATGCCTGTCATAATCCATCCCATAGCAGGACTGAACTGGAAGCAGGCGGTCAGGATCTCGTCTTTAGAGAAGAAGCCCGAGAACGGCCAGATACCCGAGATGGCCAGACAGGCAATCAGGAATGTCCAGTGGGTGACAGGCATGTATTTATGAAGTCCGCCCATGGCACTCATCTCGTTACTGTGTACCGCATGGATAATACATCCGGCTCCCAGAAACAACAATGCCTTGAACATGGCATGAGTGAACAGATGGAACATGGATGCCATGTATCCCAGTCCTCCTTCATGGGGATTCATGGAAGTGCAAACGCCCAATGCGACAATCATAAATCCAATTTGAGAGATGGTGGAGAAGGCGAGCACACGTTTGATATCGCTTTGAGCACATGCCACACTGGCGGCATAGAATGCGGTGAATGCACCGATGTAGGCTGTCCAGTGCAGTACTTCGGGCGCATAGCCGATGAATAGCGGGAACATACGGGCTACCAGATATACACCGGCTACCACCATGGTGGCAGCGTGGATCAATGCGCTGACCGGAGTGGGGCCTTCCATGGCATCCGGCAACCAGATGTGCAGCGGGAACATCGCACTCTTACCGGCGCCACCGATAAACATCAGTCCCAGTGCAAGAGGAATCATAGCACCAGCGGCCACTAAAACTCCCGCTACAGGTGTAAACGAAAATGTTCCGGCATAATAGCCATAAATCAGAATACCGATCAGAAACCCTAAATCGGCAAAGCGGGTAACGATAAATGCCTTTTTGCTGGCTGCTATCGCTTCTTTCTTGGTGTAGTAAAAGCCAATAAGCAAATAAGAAGAAACGCCTACCAGTTCCCAAAAGACATACATTTGGAAAATATTGGTTGCTACTACGAGCCCCAGCATGGACATGGTGAACAGGCTGAGAAATGCGTAGTAACGCTGGAAACCTTTTTCACCTTTCATATATCCGAATGAATAGATATGTACCATCAGGCTGACGGTAGAAATGACTACCAGCATCATAACGGAAATAGGATCAAGCATGATTCCCATATCAATATGCAGGTTCGTAGTGAAAGGTAACCATTCAAAATTATAGGGCATGAGAGTGGGATAGATGCCTTCTGCCGTACGGCCTCCTGTGAAATAATTGAAAGCAGTGAGGTAGGAAAGCAACGCTACCCCTGCCAGTGAGGCGGTGCCGATAGTTCCTGCCAGTCCGTTCTTCATGCGCATACCTGCCAGACCCAGTATCAGGAAACTGAGGAAAGGCAGGATCAGGATTAATATTGTATATTCCATAATTAGTTTTTCATTTCATTTAAGTTCTTCACTTGGATATTGCGTACATTGCGGTAGATATTGATAATGATGGCAATAGCTACTGCTGTTTCGGCCGCACTCACACCAATGGCGAACAAGGCGAAAAAGAAACCTTCCAGTTCTCCGGGAAAAAGATACCGGTTGAATACCGCGAAGTTGATATCTACTGAATTCAGAATCAGCTCCACACTGATGAGCATGGCCAATAAATTGCGGCGGGTGAAGAAACCATAGATGCCCGCAAACATCATAAAGGTGGAAACCACCAGATAATATTCCATGTGTACCATAAGTTCTATCTTTTTCTAGCGATTAAGATTCCTCCTACGATGCAGGCGAGTAATAACACGCTGATTACTTCGAAAGGAAGAATATATTGATATTTTTCCATACCCATCAGTGCATGGCCGATGGTGCGTACATCCAGTTCACCGTGAACAAAATGAGAGGGTATAAACTCATTCTTCAGCATGACGAACAGGCAGATGGTCAGTCCTGCTAGGGTCGAAACAGCTCCGGCCACCATCTTGCCGTTTTTCAATTTCTCTGCTTTGTCTCCTTGTGAAGAGGTCAATAAGATGCTGAATACATAAAGCACCGTTATACCACCGGCATAAATCAGTAATTGCACAGCTCCCAGAAATGAGTAGTTGAGCTGGAAGTAAATGCCTGCTGTTCCAAACAAGACGAACAACAGATATGTTGCCGCACGCAAGATACGCGAGGTAGTGACTGCCAATACCGAACAGACAGCGATAAACAACGCCAGTACAATGAATACAATAAGTTGTAGTGTCATAATATCGTTTGTTTTTTTATTTTTTGTTCAACGTGAGAACTAGTTTGCTTCGGTCGAATACAGCATTCTCAAATTCTGTGTCGAACCGGATGGCATCATGCGGACAGGCATTCACACAAAGTTGACAGAACATACAAGCTCCCAAGTCGTACTCATATTTAACCAATACTTTCTTTTTCTTGCCTGTTTCTTCGTTGGTCACAGATTCGCTGGTGATCGTGATGGTGTCATTGGGGCAAGCCATCTGGCATAGTCCGCAGGCAATACATTTGTTATTGCCATTCTCGTCAACCGGCATGGTAAGCCGTCCGCGGAAACGGGGCGATATTTTTAAAGTGGCACGGTTCTCGGGGTATTGTTCGGTGACTTTGGGAGTGAAAAATTCTCGTCCTGTCACTTTCATACCGGTAAGTAATGTGCCGATGCCGTGAAGTAGTCCTTTTATATAGGAATGTTTTTCTTCTTTCATCAGAAATGCAATTTAAATACAACAATAATTACCATCAACAGCAGGTTGCACAAACCTATCGGAACCAGGTATTTCCATTCCAGTGTCAGAATCTGGTCAATACGCAGACGAGGAAATGTCCATTTAATCCACATCAGCAACCATACGACAAAAAATGACTTGCCAAAGAACCAGATGAATCCGGGAATATAATCCATGACCGTATTAAATCCGTCCAGCCCGGGGATATGTAACGGCATCCACCCCCCTAGGAAGATGGTTGTGGCTACTGCGGCGATAATAAACAAGTTTACAAACTCTGCCACATAAAACAAGCCGAAGTGCATACCGGAATATTCGGTATGATATCCGGCGGTCAGTTCACTTTCTGCTTCTGGCAAGTCGAACGGGCCGCGGTTGACTTCTGCGTTTCCGGCTATCAGATAAATGATAAAAGCGATGCATGCCGGTATGTGTCCTTTGAAAAGGAACCAGCCGTCGGCTTGTCGTTCTACAATTTCACTCAGCTGCATGGTATCCGTCAAGACCACGATGGTAAGGATGCTCAGTCCTACTGACAATTCGTAGCTTATCATTTGAGCGCCGCTCCGCATGGCACCGATCAATGAATATTTGTTGTTGGAACTCCAGCCGGCTAGCAGGATACCCACCACACCGATGCTGGATGCTGCCAGCAGGAAGAAGATACCTACATTGAAGTCGAGCACTTCCATACCTCTATTGATGGGCAGACAGCTGAAAGCCATGATGGAAGCAAGAATGACAATATAAGGAGCCAGATTATACAGAAACTTGTCGGCATGACGGATGGTGATGATTTCCTTGATCAACATCTTGAATACATCGGCAAATACCTGTATGGTTCCCTGCGGACCTACACGCATCGGACCCAGACGGCATTGGAAAGCGGCGCAAACCTTACGTTCCATGAAAATCATGATAATAGCGATCACTGCGTATGCCAGCATGATGCATACACCGATAACTATACATTCTATGAGCACTGCCAGTCCTTCGGGCATAAATGACGTGAGCAGTGAATGTACCCATTGGGTGACTATACTAAAATCGAACATAATTTTTTTAGTGATTAGTTATTATCTTTCTATCGGTCAATATCCGGTACTACATAATCCACTGTTCCACCAATAGCAATCAAGTCGGCAATTTTTGCATTGCGGCACATTGTTTCCATTGCTGATACAAGAGGCAAGCCGGTGGCGCGGAATTTCAGTCGGTAAGGAAACTTATCCCCGCGACTTTCCAGGTACACGCCGAACTCTCCGCGGGAACCTTCCACTGCGGCATAATAATGTCCTTCGGGCACACGGATAATCGGTTTCATCTTTTCCTGATAGTTCTTCCGGGATATTGTCTATCAGTTGCTCGATGATGCTCATACTTTCCAGTATTTCTTCCATGCGGACCATGTAACGTGCGAAGCAGTCGCCTTCGGTGTGGACAATCTCTTTAAAATCCACTTTGCCATACATGGCGTATGGGTGACGTTTGCGGACATCACATGCCCAGCCGCTGGCACGCCCTGTACCTCCTGTCGCTCCGAAAGAGATGGCGTCTTCCCGTGAAAGAACACCCACCCCTCTCAAACGTTCTTGGGCAATGATGTTTCCGGTGAATACTTCATGGTATTCTTTCAGCATCGGGCGCAGATAAGCGATAAATTCTTTCACTTTCTGTACAAAGTCCGGAGCAATATCTGCTTGTACCCCTCCGATGGTGTTATAGTTCTGTATCAGTCGTCCTCCGGTGGTAGCTTCGAAAATATCCAGAATCTTCTCACGATCACGGAATCCATAGAAAAATGCGGTCAGAGCACCCATGTCCATACAGAGACAGGAGAAGAAAAGCAGGTGAGAGTCTATACGTTGCAATTCGTCCATGATGGTGCGGATGTATTGCACCCGTTCACTCACTTCCACGCCCATTGCCTGCTCAATGCACATACAGAGGGCATGGCGGTTCTGGTGTGCGCCCAGATAATCCAGACGGTCGGTCAGAGCCAGCGTCTGGGGGTAGGTGAGGCTTTCGCACATTTTTTCAATGCCCCGGTGGATGTATCCGCAGTGCACATCCAGTTTCTTGATAATCTCACCTTCCAGTGAAACGCGGAAACGAAGCACGCCGTGGGTGGCCGGATGCTGGGGACCTATGTTGATAATGTATTCGTCCTCTTCGAAAATGGTCTCGCGTTTTTCTATTACGCTGCCATCATGTTGCACCTCTATATATTGTGTTGTATCCACGGGCTCTTCATTGGTCATACGGAGCGGGTTGAGGCTTTCGTCGTAATCTTTACGCAATGGATAGCCCACCCAGTCGTCGCGCAGGAACAAACGACGCATGTCAGGATGTCCTACAAAGCGGATACCATAATAGTCGTACACTTCGCGTTCATTGAATTCAGCCCCTTTCCAGATATCACTGACACTGGGCAGTTCCGGCTTCTCGCGGTTGGTGGTGCGGGTGCTGATCACTACATTGTCTCCTGTATTCGTATCTTCCAGGTGATAGACTACACCCAGTCCTTCTTCGCCCCAGTCCATTCCGGTAAGGCTGCGTAGAAAATCCAAATGTTTGCCCTGCCGTAATTTCAGCATTTCCTCATGTAGCTTTTCAGCAGGTATTTCTATTCTTTCACTCATGCTTGTTCGGGATTTTGCGGTTCTTTTTCCTTGCGGTTTACTCCGCCAAAGAATTTTTCCAGTTTTACTTTACGTTGCAATTGTATCATGCCGTACAATAAGGCTTCAGGGCGTGGCGGACATCCGGGGATATATACGTCAACGGGGAGAATCTTATCCACTCCGTTCAAGACGTGATAGGACTTTTTAAAAGGACCGCCGCTGATGGCACATCCACCTACTGCGATAACGTATTTGGGATCCGCCATCTGGTCATACAAACGTTTCAGTACCGGAGCCATCTTGTGCGTGATCGTCCCTGCCACCATGATCATGTCTGCCTGGCGCGGACTGGCACGGGCTACTTCAAACCCGAAGCGGGCGAAATCATACCGGGCAGCACCCACTGCCATGAACTCGATTCCACAGCAACTGGTGGCAAAAGTAAGCGGCCACAGCGAGTTGCTGCGTCCCCAGTTGATAAGATCGTCCAGACAGCCCACCAGTACTTTGGTACCGCCTTCATTGAGCTGTTTGACCATGTTTTCCAGATACTCGTTGTCTTTGAAATCCTCATAAGGAATAGACTTTATGGTTGGTTTTTTTATTTCCATTCCAACGCTCCTTTCTTCCAGGCATACGCCAGGCCTAAAACTAATATAACTAAAAAGAAAAGGATACTAAACAGGCCGTACACTCCCAAATCTTGTACCACAACAGCCCAAGGGAACAGGAATACGGTTTCCACATCGAACATCAGGAAGAGGATGGCAAACAGATAGTAACCTACCTTGAATTGCATCCACGACCGTCCCCGTGTAGGAATACCACATTCGTAGGCTTCTCCCTTCTGTGCATTGTATGAACGGGGGGAAATGGCACGGGCAATCCCCAATGCTACGGCAACTAATGCGATTGCCGTCAAAATAACGACAACTAATAATGTAAAATACATATCTAAACTTTTTTTGATTAGACAAACGGATAGAAATAGTGTCCTTATAAGACGCTTGTTATAAGGAATCCTACTCAGCAGAATGCTGAAAAAAGATTAAAAATTAAATAATGATCCGCCGAAGTGCGTAGATATAATAATCTACGGCATCGGTATAAAGCGAATGAAAGGTGGGGCAAGCTATATGGTTGGTTTGTAGCTTTTGTGTGTTGAGTTCACCTAGTGCTGTCAGGATACGGGCAATGCATTTGAACTTTGATGTGGAAGGGTTGTCAAGGGATATGGCCATCTGTGGCATATCAGCGAAGTTGTTGGTAAACAGGTAATTTACCGTTTTCTCACAAGGGTCTTGTTGTTGCCGGTAACAGGATTCTTGAGGGTGCGGAACGGTCGATTCCACTGTATAGCGATCCTGATCTGCTAAGGTCGTAAGCAGTAGAAAAAACAGGATATATACAACGTATTTCAACATATTATTCATCTTTTCACCCTTTGAATGAGGGCGCAAAGATAGCCAATATTTTGGAGCCTCATTGAGATTTTTTGAATTATTTATGTATAAAAATAGTTATTGTAAGTAAATACATGCGCTTTTTCTATACTTCTTCACATACCGGCATGTCCATACCTTTATATCCACGGTTTCATAATTTTTACCAATCTGAATTCCAGTGGTTAAAAAAAATGTCCAACCAGGATTTTCCGAATAGATTTCGTTTCTTTGCAAGTATCATAATAAACCATTGGAAAATGAGCAATAAAATATATCCTATCGGCATTCAGAACTTCGAGAAAATCCGTCAGGACGGTTATTTCTATATTGATAAAACGGCCTTGGTGTACCGGATGGTAAAGACCGGAAGTTATTACTTCCTGAGCCGTCCGCGGCGTTTCGGGAAAAGCCTGCTCATTTCTACCTTAGAGGCTTACTTTCAGGGAAAGAAGGAGTTGTTTGAAGGCCTGGCGGTGGAGAAGTTGGAAAAGGACTGGATAAAATATCCCATTCTGCATCTGGATCTGAACATCGAGAAATATGATACTCCGGAGAGTCTGGATAAGATTCTTGATAGTTCGTTGACTGCATGGGAAAAGATTTACGGTGCCGAGTCGTCTGAACGTTCTTTCTCTCTTCGTTTTGCCGGCATCATCCAGCGTGCCTGTGAGAAGACGGGGCGTCGTGTGGCCATTCTGGTGGATGAATATGACAAGCCCATGTTGCAGGCCATCGGCAATGAGGCGTTGCAGAAACAATTCCGTGATACGCTGCAACCGTTCTACGGTGCTTTGAAGACCAAGGACGGATTTATCAAGTTCGCCTTGCTGACCGGTGTGACGAAGTTTGGCAAGATCAGCGTGTTCAGTGACTTGAACAATCTGAAGGATATTTCAATGGATGAACGGTTTGTGGATATTTGTGGCGTTACGGAAACTGAGATTCATGAGAATCTGGAGAACGAACTGAAAGAACTGGCACAAAAGCAGAAAATGAGTTTGGAAGAAGTATGCAGGGAGTTGAAAGTGTGCTATGATGGTTACCATTTTGTGGAAAATTCCATAGGAATTTACAATCCTTTTAGTTTGCTGAATACGTTTGACAAAATGAAATTCGGCAGTTACTGGTTCGAGACGGGTACTCCCACTTATCTGGTGAAACTGCTGAAGAAGCACCATTATGACTTGGAACGGATGGCCCACGAGGAGACGGACTCCCAGGTGCTGGACAGTATAGATTCTGAATCCACCAATCCCATTCCGGTGATCTATCAGAACGGATACCTCACTATAAAGGGGTATGATGAAGAATTTGGCATGTACCGTTTAGGTTTTCCGAACCGTGAAGTGGAAGAGGGGTTTGTACGTTTCCTGCTTCCTTTTTACGCGAACGTGGATAAGGTAGAGTCTCCTTTTGAAATTCAGAAGTTTGTCCGTGAGGTGCGTTCCGGTGATTATGACTCCTTCTTCTGCCGTCTGCAAAGTTTCTTTGCGGATACTACCTACGAAGTGATCCGTGACCAGGAACTGCATTACGAGAATGTGCTTTTCATCGTATTCAAGCTTGTCGGCTTCTATACCCAGGTGGAATATCATACGAGCAAAGGACGCATTGACCTTGTCCTGCAGACTGACAAGTTTATCTATGTGATGGAATTCAAGTTGGATGGCACGGCCGAGGAGGCTTTGCAACAGATTCATGACAAGCATTACGCACTTCCTTTTGCTTCGGACGAACGAAAGCTCTTTAAAATAGGGGTGAACTT
Source organism: Phocaeicola sartorii JCM 17136 = DSM 21941 (assembly GCF_000614185.1). Lineage (GTDB taxonomy): Bacteria > Bacteroidota > Bacteroidia > Bacteroidales > Bacteroidaceae > Phocaeicola > Phocaeicola sartorii. Next base: position 20,834 of record NZ_BAKM01000015.1, read on the forward strand.
CAGTGCTGAAACCCGCAATATTGAAAAGTGGGTGGTGGAAGAATAGATGATAATAATCAGTGCTGATACTCCTCTAAATCCTAGTGCTTTTTCCAGAAACCGGGCGTAAACAACAAAAGAACCGTAAACAGTTCCAGACGCCCTACCAGCATGAGCAATGCACTCACCCATTTGGCTGCATCCGGTAATCCGCTCCATGAATAGGAGGGACCACATTTCCCTATACCGGGACCTACATTTCCCAGACTGGAAATGACCACGCTGTATGCCTCTTCAAATCCCACTCCGAATATCATCAGGACAATCCAGCCGATGAAAACAATGGCTATATAGAGAAAGGTAAATGCCAGTACCGCCGATTTGGTGGTGGAAGAAATGACTTGCCGGTTGATGCGTACCGGCAGCACGGCATTGGGATGGATGATGTGTTTGAATTCATTTTTTGCCACACGGCTCATGATAGCTATCCGGATACATTTCATTCCTCCGGTGGTGGAACCGGCGCAGGCTCCGAAAAACATGATGATGCACATCAGTGACCATAATACCGGTACCCAGGTCATATAGTCTGCTGATATGAAACCGGTGGTAGTCTGCAAGGAAACGACCTGGAAGATGGCTTTGCGGAAAGATTCCTCAATGCCGAACGGACTGGTGCAAATGAGAGTGATGGTAGTGAAAAGTGTGAAAAATCCTACTGTCCCCAAATACCAATGGAATTCTGTGTTTTGGAACAAACGTTTAAAATTTCCTTTTAAGAACAGTAAATATAATAAGGTGAAATTAATACCCGACAAGAACATGAATAAGGTGATGACATATTCTATATAAGGAGAATTAAAGAATGCTATACTGCTTTGTTTGGTAGAATATCCTCCTGTGGCGGCGGTGGTTAAGGAATGGCAGACACTGTCAAAAAAGTCCATGCCTCCGGCAATCAGTAGAATAATCTCGGTAATGGTCAGTCCCAGATAGATAGTCCAGATCCATTTGGCTGTAACGCCAATGCGCGGATGCACTTTATCATGGGTGGGGCCGGTGGCCTCTGCTGCAAATAATTGCACGCTGCCCACTCCGAAGATTGGCAATACGGCAATGGTGAAAAATACAATTCCTAATCCGCCGATCCATTGTGTCATGCTCCGCCAGAACAAAAGCCCGTGTGGCAGTGACTCTATATTGTTCAGTATGCTTGCTCCGGTGGTGGTGAACCCCGACATGGTCTCAAAGAAAGCGTCCGTTATACTGGGGATGTATCCGCTCAGATAGAATGGAAGCATACCGAATAAAGAAAAAAACACCCATGCGAAAGTTACAATGACGTATCCGTCGCGGCGGCTGATTTTCTTTTCTGCATTTTTGCCGGCTAGAGAGGCTATGATGCCTGCTCCTGTCGTTATGGCTATAGAAGTCAGGAAAGCAGAAAGGTCTGATTCCTTATAATAGATGGCGAGAAATGAGCATAGAATAAGGAAGCCCGCTTCTATGAAGAAAAGCGAGCCCATAATCCGGGCTATCATTTTTATGTTTATCATCAATTGAAGAATTTTTCTATTTTCTTAATCATCATGCCCAGGCAGAATACCACAACATGGTCATTGGCTGAATAACGGTATTACCTGTTACCAATATACCGTCACCGTTGCGGATGAGTCCGCCGATGGTCGCACCTTTGGGCAGTCCGGCGTCCTTGACGGCGCATTTGGTAATGCGAGACCCGTTCTTAACTGTGAATTCAGCCACGTCGGCATTGGCGAAAGTCAGACATTTCACATTGGAAACATCGGCATCCAGCATCATTTGGTAAATATGGCTGGCGGCAATCATCTTTTTGTTGATGACTGTACCGATATCCAGACTTTCCGCCATACTGATATAATCAATATTTTCCACTTCCGCCACTGTCTTGGTTACTCCCATGCGTTTGGCGGCAAGACAAGCCAGGATATTTGTTTCGGAATTATCTGTCAGAGCGACAAACGCCTCGGTGTTTTTTAACCCTTCTTCCATGAGTAAATCCATATCCCGTCCATCTCCGTTGATAATCATTATTTTATCATCTACCACTTCTGTCAGCCGGTTACATCGGTTAATGTCATTCTCAATAATCTTGACCTGCATATAATCGGGTACGTATTGTGTGGTGCGTACAGCAATCCGGCTGCCACCCATAATCATTACATTGCGTACATCGGGATAGGTTTCTTTCCCTGCGATTTTGCGGATATAGGGAATGTATTTCTTGGTCGTGGTGAAATAAACAATATCGTGTAATTTGATGGTGTCGTCTCCACGGGGGATGATTGTTTCATTTCCCCGCTTGATGGCTACAATGTGGAATGGAATATTACGTCCGCCCAGTTCATGAAGAGGAACGTTCAGAATTTCTGCCGTTTCGCGCATTTTGGTACCAATCAGGACCAATGCGCCACCGCAAAACTCCCACCATTGACGTATCCAGCTCATTTTGATGGCATCGACTATATCTTTAGCGGCCAGCATTTCCGGATAAATCAGTGAGTGCACTCCTAATTGGGAGAAGAACTCTTTATGTTTAGGAAGTAGATATTCGTAATTGTCGATCCGGGCTACAGTCTTTTTGGCGCCCATATTGGTAGCCAACATGCAGGCCGTCATATTGCGGCTTTCTTCCGGCATCACTCCGATGAATAAATCCGCGCCTGCCACTCCTGCATTCTTAAGGCCGGAAATGGAAGTGGGGGATGCATTGACAGTCATCAGGTCGAAGTTGGAATCCAGTTTGCTCAACTTTTCTTCGTCTTCATCCATCAAAATGATGTCCTGCTTTTCATCGGATAATAATTTCGCCAGATGGGTACCTACTGCTCCCGCTCCTGCAATAATAATTTTCATTGTTCTCTCTCTCTTAGAATGATATCAATACTTTGTAAATGCCTTCTTCATCCATACCGCATATATGGTAGAGCTCTTTGACTGAGCCGTGCTCGACAAATTGATCTGGTAATCCGACGCGTTTTACTTGTGGGTTGTACTCATTATCTGCCATAAATTCCAATATGGCGCTACCCATTCCACCTTTTAGCACACCGTCTTCAATAGTGACCACTTGCTTGAATTTCCGGCCAATCTCGTGCAACATGCTTTCGTCCAACGGCTTCAAGAAACGCAAGTCATAATGTGCGATACTTTTTCCTGTTTCCTGTTCGGCGTGTGTGATCGCTTTTTCCGCTTGGATGCCGATGGGACCCAGTGTAATGACCGCTATGTCTTTCCCTTCTTTCAATTTTCGTCCTTTTCCTATCTCTATTTCTTGCATAGGGCATTTCCAGTCTACCAATGACCCTCTGCCACGTGGGTAACGGATGACAAAGGGACCTTTATCAGGCAGTTGGGCGGTGTACATCAGACAGCGCAGCTCATGTTCGTTGTAAGGGGAGGCTACCGTGAGATTGGGGATCGGCCGCATATAAGCCAAGTCGAAGGCTCCGTGATGAGTGGGCCCGTCTTCTCCTACCAGTCCGGCGCGGTCCAGACATAATACTACATTGAGTTTTTGTATCGCTATATCGTGGATCACATTGTCGTATGCGCGCTGCATGAAGGACGAATAGATATTGCAGAAAGGCAATAATCCGTCTTTTGCCATTCCTCCTGAAAAAGTGACGGCATGTCCTTCGGCAATTCCCACATCAAATCCTCTTTCGGGCATGGCTCTCATCAATATGTTCATAGAGCATCCCGAAGGCATTGCGGGAGTGACTCCTACAATTTTGTCGTTTGTCTGAGCCAGTTCCAATAGAGTATTCCCAAAAACATCCTGAAACAAAGGGGGCATTCCTTGGGTATCGACAACGATACGCTCTCCGGTTTCCTTGTCGAATATGCCCGGAGCATGCCAGATGGTGGCAGCTTTTTCTGCCGGACCGAAGCCCTTTCCTTTGGTGGTATGTATGTGGAGCAGTTTGGGCCCCTGCATATCTTTGATCTCTTTCAGAACGTGTGCCAGATTGTTGACATCATGTCCGTCTATCGGTCCGAAATAACGGATATTCATGCCTTCAAATACGTTTTGCTGTTGTACCAGCATGGATTTCAGACTGTTGTTGAACCGTATCAGGCTTTTCCGGCGTTCCTCGTTCAGAATCCCCCAACGATGGAACATTTGTGATATTTTATAGCGTATCCGGTTGTATCCTTCAGACATTTGCAGGTTCAGCAGATATTGTTTCATACCTCCTACGCTACGGTCTATAGCCATATTGTTGTCATTCAGGATAATCAGCAGGTTATTGGGAGTAACCGAGGCGTTGTTCAGTCCTTCGAAAGCCAGTCCGCCACTCATGGAGCCGTCACCGATTACGGCAACGACATGCCGGTTGTTCTCTCCGTGTTTCTTGGCGGCTACAGCCATTCCCAAAGCTGCGGAAATGGAATTTGACGCATGTCCGCAAGTAAATGTGTCATATTCACTTTCGGATGGGGACGGAAAAGGACGGATGCCATTCAGCTTACGGTTGGTACAGAACGCATCCCGGCGTCCGGTTAAAATTTTATGTCCGTAAGCTTGATGTCCTACATCCCATACAATGCGGTCGTAGGGCGTATTGAATACATAATGCAAGGCGACGGTCAGTTCTACTACACCCAAACTGGAGCCGAAATGCCCCGGATTACATGAGAGCTCATCTATAATCTTTTGCCTCAGCTCTTTACACACTTCGGGCAGTTTGTCTGCGCTTAAATGGCGCAAATCATCCGGAGTATCTATGCTTTGCAGCAAGTTATATAAATTATCCTGTTCCATGCTTATGATATGATAAATATCGTGCAAAAATAGCATAAATATGTGTATTATGATTACATTTGCCCTTAAATTTTAAAAGCTGTCCTTATCGTATGAATTTCAGAACGCAAGTAGAATTACCTAAAAGGGAAACAGAAATCCGGCATTCGGACCGAATCATGCTATTTGGTTCTTGTTTTGCAGAAAACATCGGAAATTTGTTGCTGACAAATAAGTTCCGTTGTGATGTAAATCCTTTTGGAATCCTCTATAATCCTTTATCCATTGTGGAAGCTCTCCGGCAAATTCTATCCCATCAAACATATACGGAAGAGGATTTGTTCTATGCCGGAGGCAGTTGGCACAGCTGGATGCATCATAGTGCTTTCTCGGCTCCTGCGGCAGCATCTTGTTTGTCTTCTATAAATACGCGGCTGTCACAGGCTTCTGCCGGATTTCCCCGGCTTGATTGGCTGGTCATTACTTGGGGGACTGCCTTTGCTTATTGGCTGAAAGAAAGGACGATGGTGGTAGGAAATTGTCATAAACAGCCCGACAGCCTTTTTACCCGGCAGCTTCTTACGGTGGAGGAAATTGTCACTGAATGGGAGTGTGTGTTGGTGGAATTGAGAAAAATAAATCCGTCCTTGAAGATACTTTTCACTGTCAGCCCCATACGGCATATCAAAGACGGTATGCATGGGAATCAGATAAGTAAGTCCACTTTGCTTCTCGCGGCGGATGAATTGTGCCGCCGATGGTCTGATTGTTACTATTTTCCTTCCTATGAAATCATGATGGATGAACTTCGTGATTATCGTTTTTATGCAGATGATATGTTGCATCCGTCTCCTGTAGCTATATCTTATTTATGGGAATGTTTTACAGATTGTTATTTTAGTAAAGAAACAGACCGGATCATGAAGGAGTGGGAAGATATCCGGAAGGCTTTAGCCCACAAACCGTTTAATGCCCAATCTGAAACATATCGCAAATTTTTAACTCAAATAGTGTTAAAGATAGAGCGACTTAAAGAAAAGTTCCCGTATTTTGACCTTCAAAAAGAATTAGAACAATGTCAAGCTCAATTGAAAATATAGAAAAAGTTCTGGGGGCAAAGCGGTTTGGCGACCGTAGCGCACAGATTGATTGGATTTTAACTGATAGCCGTTCGTTGTGTTTCCCGGAAGAAACATTATTTTTCGCTTTAAAGACCAAACGGAATGACGGGCATAAATATCTGCCGGAATTGTATGAACGCGGAGTCCGTAACTTTGTAGTGGGCGACTTGCCGGCTGATATGCAATCTTTTCAAGATGCGAATTTCCTGCAGTTGGCCAATCCTCTGAAAGGATTACAAAGATTGGCGGAAAAACATCGGGAGCAGTTCCAGATTCCGGTTATAGGAATTACGGGAAGTAATGGAAAAACCATTGTGAAGGAATGGCTGTATCAATTGCTGAGTCCGGACCGTGTGGTAACCCGCTCGCCACGCAGTTATAACTCGCAGATAGGTGTGCCTCTTTCAGTATGGCTGATGAACGAGCATACTGAACTTGCTATTTTTGAAGCGGGTATTTCTGAAATGGGTGAAATGGAGGCGTTGCAGTCCATCATTAAACCTACGGTGGGTATCTTGACCAATATAGGTGGCGCGCATCAGGAGAATTTTTTCTCTTTACAGGATAAATGTATGGAGAAACTCACTTTGTTCAAAGATTGTGATGTCATTGTTTATGACGGGGATAATGAGTTGATCAGTTCGTGTGTGACAAAATCACTTTTTACCTCGCGTGAGATTGCTTGGTCAAAAAAAGATAATGAACGCCCATTGTTTATTGAGTCCGTTCAAAAAGGGGAACATGCTACCACTATCAAATACCGTTACTTGGGGATGCCGAATGAATTCAGCATTCCTTTTATAGATGACGCTTCCATTGAGAACTCATTGCATTGTCTGGCTGTGGCTTTGTATATGATGGTTCCCCCTGAACAAATAACTGAGCGTATGGCGCGTTTGGAGCAGATTGCCATGCGTCTGGAGGTGAAAGAGGGCAAGAATGGCTGTGTGTTGATCAATGACAGTTATAATTCTGATCTGGCTTCTTTGGATATAGCCCTCGACTTTATGTCACGTCGTTCTGATGACAAAGGGAAAAAACGGACATTGATCCTTTCGGATATGCTTGAGACCGGGCAGAGCAGCAAACTGCTTTACCGACAGGTGGCCGAACTGGTACATAGCCGGGGGGTAGAGAAGATGATCGGGGTAGGAGAGGAAATTCGGACTGCAGCTGCCCGTTTTGAGATAGAAAAGTATTTTTTCCGTACTACGGAAGAATTGTTGGAGTCGGATTTGCTGGCCGGTCTGCGTGATGAGGTGATTCTGATAAAAGGTTCACGGGCTTTTCATTTTGACCGGATTTCGGATCGCTTGGAACTGAAAGTGCATGAGACCATTTTGGAGATCAATCTGAATGCCTTGATTGATAATCTGAACTATTACCGCAGCAAATTGAAACCGGAAACCAAAATGGTGTGCATGGTGAAGGCTTCCGCATACGGTGCAGGCTCTTACGAGATAGCCAAGACACTGCAAGACCATCGGGTGGATTACTTGGCGGTAGCTGTTGCCGATGAAGGTTCGGACTTGCGGAAGGCGGGAATCACTTGTTCCATTATGATCATGAATCCGGAGCTGACAGCATTCAAGACCATGTTTGATTATAAACTGGAACCCGAGGTTTATAGTTTCCATTTATTGAACGAGCTGATTAAGGCCGCTGAGAAGGAAGGGGTGACGAACTTCCCCATTCATATCAAACTGGATACGGGGATGCACCGGCTGGGGTTTGCACCCGAAGAGATTCCGGAACTGATAGACCGTCTGAAGAAACAGACTGCTGTAATTCCACGTTCCGTATTCTCTCATCTGGTAGGCAGTGACGGGGCTCAGTTCGATTCGTTTACGCGCAGGCAGATAGAAATGTTTGAAGCTGCCTCCGGGTGCTTGCAGGAGGCTTTTCAGCATAAGATATTGCGTCATATCTGTAATACAGCCGGGATAGAACGCTATCCGGGTGCCCAGTTTGATATGGTGCGTCTGGGAATCGGCCTTTATGGAATAGATCCGTTTACTAACCGGATCATCCATAATGTAAGCACATTGAAAACTACCATTCTTCAGATTCATGAGGTTCCGAAGGAGGAAACGGTAGGATATAGCCGTAAAGGACGTTTGGAGAGGGATTCCCGTATTGCCGCTATTCCTATCGGCTATGCCGACGGGTTGAACCGGCATTTGGGAAACGGACGTGCTTACTGTCTGGTGAATGGACAGAAAGCGCCATACGTGGGTAATATCTGCATGGATGTATGTATGATTGATGTGACGGATATTGATTGTAAGGAGGGGGATAAGGCTGTCATTTTCGGAGATGATTTGCCGGTTACCGTCCTGTCGGAGATTCTGGAAACGATTCCATACGAGATTTTGACCAGTGTGTCTAATAGGGTCAAACGGGTTTATTACCAGGATTAGCGGAAAAAGTATTTCCTTTTAAAGTAACATAAGTAACTTGAGCAAGTAAGATAAGTAACTTGGCCAAGTAAGACGTTTAACCCGGCCAAGTTACTTATCTTACTTTTTGATCTTATTTTATCTTGTCTATACGGACTTTCTTCCAACTAAAGTTGTCAATCATTTCTTTGTCGCATTTCTCGTTTTTAGCTTTAATGTTCAGGTTTTCGAATGTAAAGTTCGTGAGTTGATATTGATCGGACTTTTCCACGCTGAAAAAATTGTCGCATTTAAAATCAATGTTTCTCATGGTTACATGATCTGAATAAGAAAGAGGAATGTCTTTTCTATCTTTCAGGTCGAAGAATTGCGTCCAAGGCTTGATATACAGAAAATGGTTTGCGTCTCCGGTGATATCTTCTACCAGAATATATTCATATTGTTGGGGGGTGTCCGGTCGCATCTTTAACCATAACAAACGATTGGCATTGGTGATGTGAATGCGTCGCAAGATAATATTGCGATTGTGGATGGATTCGCTTCCACAAGTGAGGGCGCCGTGGCAGAAGCCGTAGGTACAATCTTCTATGATGATGTTGGAATTTCTTCCATTATTCGGGTCTTGGTCTGCCCAAGGTCCTTTTCCACCTTTTAAAGCTATGGCGTCATCATTGACAGACATATAGCAGTTCTTCACCAGTACATTGCTGCATACATCTATATCAATGGCATCCGTACTTGGAGCCTTTACCGGTTCCTCCGGGGAGAAGATATAGAGGTTCAGTAATTTTATGTGATTACATTTGTAAAGGTGGGTAGTCCAAAAAGGAGAGTTGATGAGGCGTACTCCTGAGAGTTGGACGTCATTGCTATGGGAGATATGTACCAGCCGGGGACGTAATTCATCCATATTGGTGCATTGGGGATTGACTTTTCGACGAAGCCAGAATGATTTCCAGTATCTTAATCCATTGCCGTCAATCGTACCTTTTCCGGATAATGTAAAGCCGTCCACCCTGTCGGCATTGACCAACGCCGCAAAATATTTCAAGCTTTGCCCTTCCATGCGGGTATCTATGATGGGGAAGTTGCTGATATCATCACTTCCCTTCAACACTGCTCCTTCTTCCAGATGCAGGTGTGTTTTGGGTTTGAAGAACAGCGCTCCACTTAAATAGGTTCCTTTGGGAATGACGATAACTCCCCCGCCGTTTTGTGCGGCAGCATCAATGGCAGATTGGATTTTCTCTGTTTGTAACAGGGTACTGTCATTGATGACGCCGTAATCTGTCAGAATGTATTTCTTGCCTAATGTGTTTATATCTACTATCTTACTGTCCTTAAACCAATCGGATACAGGTGTGCCGTCCGGAAATTTTTCTTGTGCCAAAGACGGAAGGCATAGAAAGGCGGCACATACAAAAGTTATTAATTTCATGATTCTGCTATTAAATTAATCACTAACTACGATTCACTTGTTTATTGTCGGAAATCAAACATCAAATTCAGATGTAACCCTTCATCTCCCGATTTGATACGGATATTACCCGGCTGGCTGTTCGGCCCTTGTTGCTCGATGGGTTTAAAGGAGCAAATAGCCGGGATGTCCAGCAGGAAGGATATATCCCCTTCGGGGAATTTGGGCATGGTGTCTTTTACGCGTCCTTTCGGTTCTTCGGGAGTGAACACATGGAAGAAGATCCCGTCATTCCGGGAATAAACGGTGAACGGTGTCGTGTCACTTTCCAATGTGGCCCAATACATATTGGCATGATATCCTTTAAATTCCGGATAAATCAGATTTTCAAAGCTTTCTCCGGTGATGGTATTGTTGTACTCTTTGTGCCATACTCCATAATTCGTTCCCGGAATCCGGTTTTTCCAGACACGGTACGGGCCGCGCCCCATCCATTTCATGCCGGAGCAATTCTTTTCAGGATAAGAGAAAGTCAGACCGAGATTGAATACTTTGGAGTCCATGAAAGCGTCATCAAATCCACCTCCGCCGGAAGCCCGGTTCAGCAGAATGGCATCCATATAGAGTAATCCTTTGTCCGTAAGACGCCATACGATGGAGTCGGCGGCACCTTTGTATTTGGCACAGTAAACAGCCCCCTCGTTGCTGTTGCGGACATAGCTCAATGTTGGTTCGTAGCGCATTTTCATGCCCACTGCCACAGGGCCGTCTTTGAATGGAACTTCTGTTCCTCCTGATGTGATACGGCTGATCATGCCGGTAGCCGGATCAAAAGTGACGGTTACACGGTCGCTTTTCAGTTCGATGGAGGTAGCGGTTTGAGTGGCGGTGGCCGGTTGTACCGCTTCCAGGGTCATCGGAGTCTGCGCCATTTTATGATCAAAGTATTGTTTGGCCAGCCGGATAGGATAGGTCCAGTTACAGATACTTTTCCCCTCTTTGTCAAATGCCTCTAACTCCAGTACATCACCTTCCCGGAAAGAAGCAGGAAGAGTGAAGCGGGCTTTTCCAGTTTCACCCGGTGCGATGGCAGGCAGTTGTACATGGCCTTCTGCGATAACTTTACCGCTTTCCAGGACATTTTTCAAAGGTGTTTCGCAAGTACGTATTTTGTAAGTCATGCGACATTTGTCCAGGTTGGTATACGTATATTCATTAGTAACCAGGAAGCTGCCGTCAAAGTGATCAGTAATCAGCAGGGGTTTTAACTGGATGGGCGACCATTGTGCGCGGATAGCATAGTAACTTCCTTCTTTTTCTCTACGTGGACCAACTACCCCGTCAGGAGCATTGGATTTATCAGAATCCAATATGCCTCCTTTATCAGAACGTTTGGGAGCTTCGTCACAGAATACCCAGATAAAGCCTCCGGCAAACAGAGTTCGTGCACCAACGATCCCAAAAGTCACGCAGTCCGGCACCACCTCCCTGATCGTACATGGCATGCATGAATTCGGTAGGCATAAATACTTTATAGCCGTTGGTAAAACGTGCCACTCCAGTCAGATAAGTGGGATAATGGTGGGTGTCCAGATCATTGAAATCGGCCCAAGGGTGTACCATGTGGCGTTTCTGTAATTTATCGTATTGGGCGAATAAAGGATCCAGATTATAATTCCATCCTCCTTCGTTGCCATTACTCCAAATAATGATGGAAGGATGATTCACATCGCGTTCTATCATTTCTTTGACTAATTTAGGACCTACTTTTGAATCGTATCCGTTTTGCCATCCTGCCAGTTCGTCCATGTAGACAATTCCTAATGAATCACACATATCCAGGAAATGTTCATCAGGCGGATAATGTGAACGGACGGCATTCATATTCATCTCTTTTACCAGCAAGGCATCCTGACGGCTCATAGCCGCACTGGTAGCACGACCTCCATCTACGGAAAAAGAATGGCGGTTGACACCTTTCACCACTAGTTTGGTTCCATTCAGATAAACTCCGTCTTGTGGAAAGAATTCAATGGTGCGGAAACCTATCCGCGTTTCACGGCTTTGCACCGTTTTCCCTTCGGGGTTTTTCAGTTCCAGTCTAGCTACGTACAGATTGGGGTCCTCTGTAGACCAGGGTTGGATGTTCATCCAGTTTCCTTCCACCAACTGTTCCTTGTTCGAATCCTTAATCTGATGAGAAGGGTAGGTTTGTTTGCTTGAGTGTACATGTCTTTTCCATCCTTTAATGAACGGACGGAAACAGACAATTCATATCCTTTGGCATCTCCCTCCAATTCTATTGCCGCTTGCAATTTTCCATGCTGATCGGCGTTCAGAACAAAATGTCGCATGTGGACTGCCGGAACAACTTCCAGCCATACAGGTCTGTAAATACCACCATACAGCCACCAGTCGGCTTTACGTTCGGCTGCATTGATGGATTTGTTGGCTGATTCTTTAGCTATCTTTACTTCAAGCAGGTTCTTTTTGCCGGGTTTCAATAAATCGGTGATATCATAACTGAAGCGGTAGAATCCTCCCTGATGCATCTCGCCTGCGGGTTTTCCATTGATGAAAACTTCCGTGTCGGTCATCACTCCGTCAAAGAATATTTTTATCCGCTCACCGGAAGTTGTTGCCGGGGATTCGAATTTATATCGGTAAATGCCCGTTTCGTCGCTTGGCCTTTCACCTTTTATAGTGTACCAACGACCGTAAGTATATGCTCCGAATCCTTGCAGTTCCCAGTTGCAGGGTACTTCGATCTTTTTCCATTTTCCACTGTTTTGTCCTCCCGAACAAAAGAACTCCCAAGTCTTGGTGTTGTCAATACCGGTTCCCGATAAATAGATACGTTCGGGGTGCGGAGCTTGTGCCTGCACAGTGGGTCCACTCCACAGGGCAGCTATTACTAAAGCCGCCAGTTTGGTCCATTTGTTTTTCATAATACCATTGAATACTGTTTTCATGATACAAAAATAAGGCGGGATAGCCCGCCTTACAATGGAAAATCATACATTATGATGAAAATGATACAATTATAGGGAATGAATAGGCCGATAGAATTATTTTATTTCTATCCTCATGGGAGATTCCTTTTTATATTCAACCTGTTTCTGATTGGCATTGATGTTCTTGAAAATAATGTTTTTGGATCTCTTGCCTTCTACATTCACCCTGATTTCTTCGCCAGGGAGTTTGAAATGTATATCCTCGAACAGGATGTCTTTTCCATCCAATATGTGAATGTCATTATGCTGCGATTCTATCGTCAGCTTCCGCATCGTAAATCCGGCGGCATCATTCAGGGCGCCGATTAATTTCTTGCATTTGATCTCTCCATTTTCCACCACTACCTGGTTGAAAGGTATTTCGGGAATACCATTGGCGGTAAAGAACTGGTCGGCTGATTCTACAATGAAATCTTTGATCAGGATATTCTTTACATCAGGCGTCAGCCGGTTTACTTTTCTTGCCGGATAGCGTGCGGCCAGTTCGCCCATATAATAAGCACTGCCCAACAAATCCCAGGTAAAGGCTTTTCCTACATTGATCATGCGCAGTCTCTCATAGTACGTGTTGTCACTGCCTCCTCCACGGTTGCGTCGCGTTTTGAAACGGATGCCGGTACGGGTGCCGTCGAATACACAATCGTGTACATACAGATTCTTGATCACTCCGGCTGTTTCACTACCACAAGTTATCCCGCCATGTCCATGCTGGGCCAGCGAGTAGCGGATCACTACATTTTCTGTAGGCTTGCCTACACGTAATCCGTCTTCTGCTCTACCGGCTTTCAGGGTAAAACAATCATCACCGCAGTTCAGCGTGCAGTATTCAATTAATACATTTTTACAAGATTCTATATCAATGCCGTCTCCGCTGGGCACCTTGGTGGAGTTGACGGTAATGCCTCTTATAATTACATTCTCGCAATAAATGGGTACCACATTCCATAAGGTGCTTCGTTCCATCGTGATCCCTTCTATTAATACATTGGTACAGTTGATAGGAGAGATGGTTTTAGGACGATAGAAAGTCCTGCCTTCCATACCGTCATAGATGCGTTGTTCTATAGGCATGTCCCACGGGACATCTTTTTCTACCACTGAAGCACCGTTAGGACGTTTTCTGATTTCAGCATCCATAGGTGGTCCGTAAATGGTTCCTTCTCCTGTAATGGCGATGTTGTTTTCCCCATTGGCGTAAATAAAGGCGGCCGGCCCCATTATTTCCACCCCTTCATGGCGTGTGAAAACCGCCGGCAGATAATCTTCCGCACGACCGGCAAACTCTATTTCGGCTCCTTTGGCTAAATGCAGGTTGACATTACTTTTCAGAACGATACGGGCCGATTTCCATTTCCCCTCAGGAATGACGACTGTTCCTCCTCCTTGGTTGCTGACTTCGGCAATCGTCCGGTTCACTAAATCTGTAATAGGGGCATCTTCTGTCATTCCTTTGTCTTTCATATTGACGATGAAATCGGGAAAAACGGGACGCTTCGGTTGAGGCATATTGAAATATGCATTCTTGATCGGAACGATATTCCGGGGCATGGCTTGTGCACCGACTTCATTTAAATAGGGGATAGCCGGTTTCAGTTCTGCTGTCAGTTTATCCAATACTTCCGGATTTAATTTTACTTTTACCATCCCGATGGGGTGGAAGCGCGTATCATCCCAAGCTGTATAAACAATGGTATATACATTGTCTCCTTCGGGTATCAGGCAAAGCGGAGTCCTCATAACAGTCCACCATTTTTTTACTTTGGTATCTATGGCGATATAACGTGCTTTGCTCCAGTTTTTTCCGTCTATGGATAAAGTGTATCCCATTCTGTTGGGCAAGTTTAAATAGTCCGGTCCTCCGTCAAACATCGCTATATAGATTCCGTTGGGTAATCGGGATACGATAGGATTCTCTACAAACTGCGGGTGAATGGAAGTTATCGGATTGATTTCCTCACCCATACGTTTCCATGGTCCTTCCAAGGTTTCTGATTCGGCCAGTCCCACAGCCCATACCTTGCGCTTTTCCCCTCCTTTCAAGGGATAATCTGCACGGGTTTCGTAAGGATAAGCTCCACTGATAAACGCATTCCAGCCTTTATCCACTTTATATGGGAAGAAAGAAGCGACTCCTTGCCGTCCTTCCCAAAGTTGGGAGTCCAGTCCCGGTTCTATCACGATTCCCATGTCCCGGTAAGGACCACCTATTCCTTCTATACCTTCTTTTTCGGATTCACATCTCCAGATGCGGCCGAAAGAATGATTGGGTGCAATTTCTTTATCTGTGGTGTAAGCCAGATAGAATCCGTACCATCGGTTGTTTTCCTCGCTGAATACAGGCATATAAGACCAGATGGCGGAACGGCGGTCATTCATGGGATTGTCTTCATGTACCAATGCATAGACACCGCTTGATTCCAATATAGTGGATTGGCGTGTCCAGTGAACAGCATCGGTGCTGGTCCAGTGTCCTATCCGTGTCTTTACTCTGTCGTGGTAGGCAGGCATCCCTTTCACACCGGCACGTTCGGTAGGGAACATGTGATAAGTACCTTTTATTTTTACGATAGAGCCTCCTTCAAATCCTCCTTGAATCCCTTCCGTACCTGGCATTCCTGCATTAACCACAGGTGCGTCAGGTCCTCCGATAGCGGTAAATAAGGACTCTCCGTCGGTGATTCCGTCGATATGGAATGAAGTACAGTCTCTCTTGTTATCAGTTTTGATACTCGTACTTTCTATCTTTTGAGCAACGGCTTGTGTACCTGCCATACATAACCCGATGCACAGTCCCCAAAAAGCGTTTCTTGTCATACTTAGTCTTTTAAAAGTTAAACGGCCTCTATTTGGCTTATAGGTAATGACGTTTGTAGATAGAATTTGTAACCATCGGATTTGTTCTTATTTTTATGAAGCCGCTCCATGTCTCTTTTTTGTCTGTAAATGGAAGAAAAAGGTTGTTTCTATAGGTGCTAAATCAAAATATGATGTATATTTGAAGGCGAAATAATCAAATACCTATGAAAAAGTATATTTTAACTCTGCTGTTTTGTACGTTGTTCTGTCATCCGGGCATTGCCCAAAGTTTGAAATCCGTTTCTATCTTGGGGGATTCTTATTCCACGTTCGAAGGCTATGTTCAGCCCGATACTAATTTTGTATGGTATCTGAAGACGCCTCCTGAAGGACGGAAGACGGATATGGTTTCTGTACGTAATACTTGGTGGCATCAGTTTATTAAGGAGAACAACTACCGTCTTTGTGTGAATAATTCGTTCTCCGGCGCTACTATTTGCCATACCGGTTACCGTTCGGAGGATTATAGCGACCGTTCTTTCATCACCCGGATGAAGTCGTTGGGTTGTCCTGATATTATTTTTATTTTTGGCGCGACTAATGATTATTGGGCCAAATCACCTTTAGGAGAGTATCAGTATGCGGATTGGTCTAAAAAAGATTTGTATTCTTTCCGCCCTGCCATGGCTTATATGCTGGATACAATGATTGATTATTATCCTAATGTGGAGATTTATTTTCTGTTGAATAATGGATTAGGAGAGGAAATCAGTGAATCGGTCAGAACGATTTGCAAACATTATCAGATAGATTGCATCGAACTGAAAGGGCTTGATAAGATGAGCGGCCATCCTTCGGTGAAAGGGATGAAGCAGATTAGTGAGCAGGTGAAGGCGTATATGGCTGCGCATGGAAAATGACATTGTTGTTTTTTAGCCTGTTTAAATCGTCATTCTAGAATGAGATTTAAACAGGCTAAAAGGAATATAATTCTTTTGTTCCGGTGCCAAGAACTAAATTGAATCTGGAAATAAATGGGGGACTATGGGAAGAAAGGGAGAAAGTTTGCAACTATTCTTCAAAAATAAAAAGTAAGCGGGTGTCTGAAAAGGGCACCTGTTTTTTGCCATTCCCAATATTTCCTGTATGGATTCCTACTCTTTTTTTTCATGTGCAAAAGGAAATATCACACTTGTTTTGTGAGCCTTTTGCAATAGATCATTTAATATTCGTACTTTTTCCGGATATTGCTTTGATACATTCATTTGTTCAGAAGGATCAGAATTTAAATTATACAATTCCAATTTTGTCTTTTGAGGATTATTCACTTGCAGTTTTATCAATTTCCAATTGTCATTTAACAAGATGGCT
The DNA here is from genome assembly GCF_000614185.1 of Phocaeicola sartorii JCM 17136 = DSM 21941. Taxonomy (GTDB): domain Bacteria; phylum Bacteroidota; class Bacteroidia; order Bacteroidales; family Bacteroidaceae; genus Phocaeicola; species Phocaeicola sartorii. Next base: position 37,717 of record NZ_BAKM01000015.1, read on the forward strand.
TGTTTACCTCCTTGCTCATGAAATTCCCAATATAAATAATCATGTTTCAATAATTCTCCTTGCCCTGTTAATTCAGGAAGAAATGAAATTCCATCTACCGTTACAGGAACCTGTTCTCCTATCAAGTCACACATTGTAGGCAAAAAATCCCAAAATGCAGAAATATGATAACTGACACTGCCTTTTTTTACTTTCGCTGGCCATCGGATAATAAACGGTGTCCGAATTCCTCCTTCATATAAATCTCGTTTATATCCTCTAAATGCACTATTACTGTCAAAGACCTCCGGATCATGCCCGCCTTCTTTATGAACGCCATTATCAGAAGTAAAAATAATAATAGTATTATTGGATAAGCCTTTTTTTTCTACTAAATCCACAACACGTTGAACATCTCTATCCAATCGACTTACCATGGCGGCATAGGTGGCACGTGGTTTAGATTGAGGAGTATAATCTTTTCCTAAATATGGCTTCTCGTCAAACATTCCATCATATTCACCCAATTCCCCAGATGGAACTACTAGATCTGGATGAGGTAATGTTGGTGCTAAATAAAGAAAAAATGGTTTGTCGGATTTTTTTCTATGAATGACAAGGCTTTCTCTATGATCAAATCATGAGAATATTTTTCACCATTTAGCATAATTTTCTTTTCATTTTCAAATAAAAAGGCTGGATAATAACGATGGGCGTTTCCTTGTCCCAAATAACCGAAAAAATAATCAAATCCTTGTTTGGTCGGATATCCTTCTGATTTAGGGCCTCCTAATCCCCATTTGCCAATACAAGCTGTTGCATAATTTCGCTTTTTTAAAATTTCTGCAACTGTTATTTCGTCATCAGCCAAAGGATAGTCATAACTATATCCGTCGGACGCTTTAACACCCTTATTTCCTCTAATGAAAGAATGACCAGTATGTTTACCTGTCATCAGGCAACAGCGAGACGGAGCACTTACAGTACATCCTGTATAATGTTGAGCAAATCTCATGCCGGTTGCGGCTAAATTATCTATTCCCGGTGTTTGAATAATACGCTGTCCGTAGCAACCTAAATCACCGATACCCAAATCATCTGCCATTATATAAATAACATTAGGCAAACTGTTTTCTTTTTCTCCTTGTGCTGAAATTATATTAGGAACAACTCCTAATGACATAGTCAGTAATATGTATTTATCAATAGTCTTCATGATATGTATTTGTTTATTTAGTACAAAACCAAAATTGTTTTTTTAGAACCTTTCCCATCCTGAAGATTGCTCTAAATTAGGATTCAACAAAAGTTGATTAGCAGGAATCGGGTACAAATAGTATTTTTCTAACCATCCTTTTCCTAAATCTACAGGATTAGGGGCCAAGTAGATATAGCCCTCTGTTAATTCCTTATTTGGCAATCCTGTAATTGGATCCATGATTTCTTTGTTAGCCATGTTGAAATCGCTCTTACGGATATATATTCCTTTACTTTCTCTATTCAAAAACCATTCCGCACGTTTCCAGCGGCGGATATCATAAAAGCCGAAACCTTCCCCCATCAATTCAACAATACGTTCACGTCTAATTTCCCATAATACTGCTGGAACGAGAGGATCTCGTGCTACATCAAAATTGTCGTTTATTTCACTGACAATCATTTTGCCTACTTGTACATTTTGTCGGCTACGTAATTTATTTATTGTCATATCGGCTACAGATTGATCAAATTCCCCCAGTTCATATTTAGCCTCAGCATAATTCAATAGAATTTCTTCTATTTTGAATAAAGGTTTATCTGCTGTATTTAAAGCTTGTGCATTGCTGTTCTGATCCCATGTATTATAATTCTTATACATGTAATAACCAGAACGAGATACCATATATGCTCTGACTGATTTGGGTTCCATATTAGGAGACATTTCTAATATAGAACCACTCCAATTATAAAGAGGAAGTCTTTTATGACCTTCTCTAGATAAGACTTTCATCTTTTCAATGTATTCGGCATCTTTTGGATTTCCGGTAGGAGTACCATCCGTATTCACTCTATAAGGTGGAGTTACATTCAATAACAGCCGAGGGTCTCGATTACGCATTTCATCATACATAGTTTTATCTCCCGCATATAGAGGACTTGCAGAGATTGGCTTTCCATCCATACACAAGAATAAACTTACCGTATATTTATTCATTTGATTTCCATTTGTTCCACACCGTTCATAATATCCGATATTATTGGTTAATACATCCGCTTTATATTCTTTATATAAGATCACCCCATCAACAGTACTTAAGTCTTCACTGGTAAACATTTCATCGTAATAAGGATGCAATTTCGGAAAACTACTCATTAGTTTCTCGGAAATTTCAGCACAACACTTCAAATACTTTTCCGCATCTTCTATATTGTGATATTTACGCCATGTTCCTTCAAACAAACATAAACGTGAAATTAAAGCACGAACGGTGTGTATATTTATTGTATTTATTCCATCCCCGTTGGGTTTTATATGTTGTTCCGCAAACTGTAGATTTTCCAGCATCTTCTGTACCACTATAGTACGTGGTGTTTGTTCTGCATAAATTATATCATCATCTGTTTCTTTTACAACATGCTCTATCCATGGAACATTTCCAAAGCGGGCTACTAATTCATAATAATAATAAGCCCTAAAAAAATATCCTACAGACCGCCAATGATCCTTTTCCTCTTGACTCATTATTGATCCATCTATATTATCCAGCATCAGATTGACTCTCCTTACATAAGCAAAATCAAATCCTCCTCCTGAAGCTGGGACTGTAGCTAATTGGAACGAGTACATATTCTGATATCCTGATTTCTTTTTACTTAAATAACCGGCTAAAACGTCTCCCCAATAAAAGCTATCGTCTGTTTGTGTTCCTGGCTTTCTTAAAATGTTTGGATTGTTTAGCCCGCCATATAGCCCCCATGCATAGGTTTTGAAATTTGCATACGTCTTAAATGCGGTAACCTCTGTTTGAACTTCCTTAGGATATTTCTCTAAAAAATTATCATTACAACCTATAAATAGATTGACAACTATCAATAAATATAATATTTTCTTCATATTCCCGTATTTTTAAAGTGTAACATTTAATCCAAATGAAATAGTTCTATAGAAAGGATAATTCCAACTTAATCTTTCAGGGTCATACCCATTAGGTAATGAATGGAATGTATGAAGATTTTCACAACTAACAAACATCTTTAATCTGGACAATGAGATTTTAGAAATCCATTCTTCTGGAAAATCATAACTTAAGGTGACATTTTTTACACGTAAATAAGCACCATTCAATAAATACTTTGTTTGAACACGTTTGTTTGAATTGGAATTTTCCATTTCATTATAGATGCGATACCATTCTGGATTGGGATTCACAGCCTCCCAATTTCCGTTTTCTGTATCTACGGGTTTCCAATAATCAAGCTGGTTTTCGAAAATAGTTCCATAACGTCCTCCATTAAAAGGCCAGCGTAAAGCATCATCAATCCAAACGTCTCGTTTTCCCGTTCCTTGTAATAAGAAAGAAAAAGCAAATCCTTTCCAACCAAGATTACCTGTTATTCCATATTGATATCGGGGTGTATTGTTGCCTATGATACGCATATCACCAGGGTTGGTTGTAGTACCATTTCCGGCATCAATCTGATTGAAAACACCGCCTTTCTCATCCATTAGATTCTTAAACTTCACGTCACCAGGTTTTACAGTGATTCCTTTTATTGAAGTCACTCCCTCTTTTAAAATCCAAGTTTGTATATTCTCAAAATCATTCACTGAATAATAACCATCTGAAACATATCCCCATATTTCACCTATTTCTTTGCCAACATATTGGTTGGGCATTGTGCCATCATTTTTCTGACTTCCCAAAACCTTCGCCTCATTTGTATCAAATTTTGTAATACGTGTCCAGGAATCATATAAATTGAACCCGATTCCATAACTCCAATCCCCTATGCGATCTCGCCAGTTCATTGACAGTTCCCATCCTTTCGTACGTAAGTCTGCTGTATTTTGCTTGGGAGCACTGGAACCAACTACTGCAGGCAATTCCATTCCTGGTGCCAACATTCCTTGGGTATCACGTATATACCAATCAAAGTTAGCGGTAAATCTATTGTTAAAAAATGCCATGTCTACACCGATGTCTAAAGTACGAACTGTTTCCCATGTATAATTCTCACGCACTAAAGCTGGAGTATTAAGAGTTGTGGGACGCAAAGATGTTTCAGGGTCAATCCAATCTGCCAAAGACGAACTCATGGAAGGTACAAAGCCATATTCTGTAATTGACTGGTTGCCAATCTCTCCCCATGATCCCCTTAACTTTAATGCGTCTAAATACCCACGAGACCAATTCATGAACTTTTCTTCTGCAATTTGCCAACCTAAGGAACATGAAGGGAAAAAACCATAGCGAGTTTCTTTCGGGAATTTGGAAGAGCCGTCATAACGTCCATTAACCTCTATCAAATACCTATTAAGATAATTATAGTTCAGACGAAAAAAAGCGCTTCGTATTGCAGATTCAGAAAAGGAGTCTTTTGCTGTTGTTTCTCCGTATCCTCCCGAAAATGAAGGCATATCTTCATTAATCATTTCCTTTTTATCTACAACTAATTGTTCATGATTACGCCATTCTTGCTATATCCTGCCATTACTTTAAAATTATGTTCTTTATTTATGTCCCAATAATAAGAACCATATAAATTCAAAGCATTATATGAAGTTGTCTGTTTGGTATTGGTATACAATGCTGTAGTAGGATTTATCTTTTCTTCTAATTGAACGGAAGTTGTTTTGATAGGTTTGTCATATTTTTTTTGATCGTAATTCTTTTGATCAAAAGTATACTCAAAAATTGCTTCGAATCTTTTAAACGGAGTCACTGTAGTCTGTGAGAAAATGCGAGGATTTTCATTCACTGTATTAGTAGTGGAAGAATACTTCAATAAATTCAATGGAGTATTTATAGGTAACATATTTCCATTGGCACTTTCCATCTCTCCTTCGGGATTTAAATCAGGCATTGTACCCCATACGCCAGATGCATTAGGCATAGACAAATGACTTTTAGCATATCTTATGTCAAGTGATTGCTTAAGCCATTTGGTTATATCAGCAGATATATAAGAAGAAACAGTTATACGATTATATGTATCTTTGTTTCCTTCCAAAATTCCGTCATTGTCATTATATCCTAAGGACATGCGATAGTTTATCTTTTCACCTCCTCCTTTAACTGAAACATTATGGGTCTGTTGAAAGCCATAATTAGACATCATATTTTTATACAAGTTGTTTGGATGTAAATAGTAACGAATGCCAGTCGGATTATCTTCTGTAGGAATATAAATTCCGTTTTTTGTTACATCAAATTGAGATGGGTCTTGGCGGTATGCTTTGACATATTCTATCCAACGCTCCAAATCCTGCCCTTGGGCGAACCAAGTCCCTCCTGTGAATCCTGCATCCAAGTAAGCTTTCATTATATCTATTGCGTCTGCCTGATGAGGCAAATTAACGCTATTCTGAAATCCAAAATTATTGCTATAATTTAATTGAAACTTACTGTTTTTACTTCCTTTTTTCGTTGTTATCAAGATGACTCCGAAAGCTGCTCTAGCCCCATATATGGCAGAAGATGAAGCATCTTTTAAAACAGTAACATTTTCTATATCTTCAGGATTTATCATATCAATTTGTGCAGGCACATTATCCACTAAAATCAGAGGTTCTCCACCATTGATAGACGTAATTCCTCGAATATTAAACGATTTGGACACACCAGGAGTAGAACCACCTGTTATCATTAGCCCTGGAATGGCTCCTTGCAATGCTGTCTGTACATCAGTAATCGGACGCTCATTCAAAACATCATCCATTTTAATGGAGGTAACAGCACCTGTCAAATTAGCTTTCTTTTGTGTCCCATAGCCTACTACCACTACTTCATCCAAGGTCTTGGTGTCTTCTTTCAATACGATGGTAAGTTCTTTCTTTCCAGAAACTTTCACTTCTTGAGAAACATACCCGATATACGTAATCTGTAAAACGGCATCTTTCGGGGCATCCAATACAAACCGCCCGTCTATATCTGTGATTGTACCTGTTGACTGGCCTTTTACGATGACATTGGCACCGATTACCGGCTCTCCATTCGCATCTTTTACAATACCTGTCACCTTATTTTGTCCTTGCTGTATTCCTTGCACAATCTCAGTAGAAAGAATAATTTTCTTTTCAAGCACCGAATACTTTACATTTGTCCCTGCGAAAATCTGGTCTAGTATCTTGAATATATTATTGTTGTTTGCCGAAACTGATACAATACGTTTCAAATCTACGTGTTTATTGTTGAAGAAGAAATCAAACCCCGATTCTTTTTTCAGCTTTTCCAACACAGTGCCAACTGTTTCATTGCGCACTTCAAGACTGATCATGGTCTTTTGCGCATACGACTCTGCCGCATAAGTCATACTTAGCGAACAGATTAAAAAGAGTACACTTAGTTTCATAGGTAATGGAGCTTTATTTAAGATTAACCTACACGACTTTATCATCCAAAATAATTGGACGCTAAAATAATTTTTCATAATTTTGTAATTGAAATAAAGTGAATAAAATGTTGTCTTTGCTTGTCGCCAAACAAGCATTGAAAAATGATTTTTCATACGGGGTGATACGCCAATATCCTCCCGTATGTTTTTTTGTTCAGGGAGCCTGTTGTCTGTTCATCTTTCCAGTATTTAAATTAAGGGTTAAACGTATATTAGTACACTTCTATTTTCAACTTTTCCGTCTTTATATCTGCACTGTCGATGTACCGCCAGCGTATGCGGGAGGAAATCCGGAAATATTCCATAATACGCTCCAGACGCTGATGGGTGAATGTTCCTGTGAACGAACAGTCTTTCAGCCCCTTGTTGGATAATACGAATTCCACATTGAACCGCTTCCCAAGCATGTGCAGCACTTCATCCAGCGGAGTGTCATTAAAGATAAGCTTGCCGTCTTTCCATGAAATCTCCGATTCGCCCGAAGTGGCGTAGCACTTGATATCCCCGGTTTGCGGGGAATAAACCAGCTTCTGTCTGGGGGAGAGCATACTCTTTTGAAATTTTCCTTTGTTATTCTTATAAATAAACCCTACGCTACCTTTGATAAGCGTGGTGGAAATGGGAGTTTCATTACCGTATGCTTCCACATTGAAACTTGTTCCGTACACCTCCACCTGCGAGTGATGAGGGGTGGAGACGATGAATCGTTTCCGGGGATGATGGGTTACATCGAAATAAGCTTCACCGTGTAATTCCACTTGGCGTACATCGCCGGCGAAAAAGGTGGGATAGCGGAGGGAGGATTCCGAATTGAGGTGAACTACCGTGCTGTCCGGTAACAGGACCGAGGTAGTCATGCCTGCATTGGTTTTTATTTCCACCATCTGAGCGGTGACTACCGGCTGCTGTCTGCCCGGATACAGGGCCAATACACCTATCAGGAGGGGAACGGACAAGATGGCCGCAATGCGTTGTGTCCATCCCCACCAGGACAGGTTTCTAACTTTTGTTTTGCTTTTTACCTTATCTAACGCCTTTTCCGTATCTATTTTCTTGGTGATATGCTGTGTGTCCACCGCCAGATAGAGCGTATTCAGCTGCTTGGCTATACGCAAGTGCTCCTCATCGGCATTCAGCCAGGCTTCTATCTGTTCGTTTTCCGGCGGAGTGGTGTTTCCTTCGAAATATTTAGTTAACAAAGTTTCTATATCGGTATGGTTTTCCATAAATTATGCTTTAATTTTTTCCTTTATATTATTAAGACAAGCGAGAATGAAAGGTATCTAAACGAAAAATGCTTTTTTTTCAAAAAAAAAGTTTTTTCCGATAAAAACAATTATCTTTGTGCGCAAGGAAAACAGTTATTATACTATGAATCATACCGTCGAAGACTTGTCTTTGCTTAATGCTCTCCGACAGGGGGATGGTAATGCTTTTGACCATTTATTCAGAAGGTACTATCCTATGCTGTGTGCTTATGCTCACCGGTTGGTGTCGCTGGAAGATGCCGAAGAGATTGTTCAGGAGGTGATGTTATGGCTATGGGAGAATCGTGGAGATTTGATAATCGAGTCTTCATTGAATCAATATTTGTTCAAAATGACTTATCGGAGAGTCTTGAACCACTTGACGCGGGAGCAGGTGAAAACCAAGGCTGAAGCTGCCTTCTATGAGCGGACACAGGCGGCATTGTGTGGAGTGGATTATGGTCGTTTTGAGGAATTGGACCGGAAAATAAAGGAGGCGATGGCTGCTCTGCCCGACAGTTATCGGGAGGCCTTCGTGATGCATCGCTTTAAGGAACTGAGTTATAAAGAAATTGCCGAGGTGCTGGATGTGTCGCCACAGACTGTGGCTTACCGCATCCAACAGGCATTGAAGCTGCTTCGTGTTTCCTTAAAGGATTACTTGCCCATGCTGGTGTGGCTGGTGGGCTGAAAAGTACCTCCCCTGGAGTTTCCCCTGTTTTTTCCTTCAAATCCTTCAGCCCCTTCGCAAACGCCCGCCAATAAAGAAAAGCGGCTGAAGGATTTCCTCCCGGAATTCCTTCAGCCTAGTGTAGAAGTTTCAGCTCTTTATGGTTTGAGCTTCGTTTGTAGAAGTTTTCTATTATAATTGTTTCGTTGTATAATTACTCCGTTGTCAGGTCCGTGCCGTTTGTTGCCGGTACGTTTTCCGCTTCGTTCACTGGCTCGGGCAGTTTCTCTTTTCCGTAGAAGCCCGGCATCGGTTCATAGATGGGGTTACGTGGAATGGAGATATTGCGCAGTTTTTTATCCTTCGCCAGTTGGGCGATATAACGTCCTGCGGTGGCGCGTGTCAGTCCGCATAACGATTCAAACTTACGGCGTGTCAGCACGCTGTTTGTCTGGAAGTATTCCGTCAGTGCCTCGTCTATGCTTTCTTTGGTTGTCGGCATGGAGTGCGGTTTGTATTTCGAACGCTCGGTCTTGACGCCGCTCAACTGATGCTTCAGGTATTTGTCCGCACGGAATGTCACCGATTTGAATTTCACCTTGTTGGCACGCGTGGAGCTTGGCGTCCGTGTCTCGGGGCAGGTCAATGAGATGTGGAAATATCCTATTCCTTCGATATGCACCCGGGCGCCGTCCTTCAAGTAGTAGGCCAGTTTCTCGCTGAGCGAGATGATGGTTGCCTTGATGTCCGCCACGGTGAGTGAGGATCCGTATTGAATTTCCCGAGCCAGGTAGTCGGTGTTGATGCGCTGCCAGTTTACTACACGGGCATGATAGCGCTTCTTGCGCGTACCTATCGTATTGGGTGATTCATAAAATTCAAATTTGATAGCCATTCGCTTATTTGTTTTTATCCGGTTGTTTATGCTTTCTTGTACGGAAGAGTTTGTTGCAGCTTCCTTTCAAGTTGATTGTTTCACTTGGGTGATGAAACTAGATCACTCGAGTGATGAAATTGGATCACTTGGGTGATAAAACTTCATCATTCTAGTGAAACGATCAGCTTGACGGTGCAAAAGTATGAAATAGTCCTGATAAAAACGAATAATTTCCCGGTTATTTTCACTTAATCACTTTTTGGCCGTGATGCGCGGCAAATGCTTGCAAACGGGTGTTTTGGATATTATCTTTGTGGTATTACACAACCCTAAAGAATAAAAAAGGATGAAAAAATTAGTGGAAAAATTACTGAGCTGGTGCAAAAAAAGTATGAAAATGAGTAAAAGCGTGAGAAGAAGCACGGCTCCGGTTACTGGGCAGTCGGTGGGGCAAACCGGAAATGCGGAAGGGGTGTTGCCTTCAACGGCTACGGAAACGGTGGATGAAATTGTTCTCCCAGCGGCTGTCGAAACAGCTGGCGTGGCAGAAACTATCGATGAAAAGGCGGTTTCTGGCAAATCGGGGCGCAAGAAACCGGAGAATATGCTGGAGGCTTTGCAGCGCTTTTTGACCGCACGGTATGATTTCCGTTATAACCTTCTCACCGAACAGACGGAGTATCGTGGAAAAGAGATGCCGGATGAAGAGTATGGTATAGTGGCTCAACGTGATTTGAATACATTCTGCCTGGAGGCGCGTACCGGCGGCATCAACTGCTGGGATAAGGATGTGAGTCGTCTGCTCCATTCCCGAAAGGTGGAAAATTATCATCCTTTTCTGCATTATATGAACCACTTACCTCAGTGGGACGGAGTGGATCGTGTAACTCCGCTGGCCGTGCGTATATCGCGTAAACCATTGTGGACAAAAGGTTTCCATCGTTGGATGCTGGGGGTTGCCGCCCAATGGCTGGGGCAGGCGCAGGATTGCGCCAATGCGGTGGCGCCTATGTTGGTGAGCCGTGAGCAGGGGAAGCGCAAGTCTTCTTTTTGCAAGATTTTGATGCCTAAGGAACTTACACCTTATTATATAGACAAGTTCGACCTGACGAGTGAGAGTGGATGTGAACAGAAACTTTCGCTTTTCGGGCTGATCAACATGGATGAGTTCGACAAGTACCGTGCCGGACAGATGCCCGTTTTGAAGAATCTGATGCAGATGACCACGCTGACTTTCCGCAGGGCACATCGTCCGGCATTCAGTCATCTGCCTCGTATTGCCTCTTTCATCGGTACCTCCAATATGACGGATCTGCTGACTGATCCCACAGGAAGCCGCCGTTTTCTCTGTGCGGAAGTGGATGATAAGATTGATTGTACACCGCCCGATCATGCGCAGTTGTTCGCCCAGTTGAAAGCGGAGTTGGTCGGGGGAGAGCGTTACTGGTTCTCGGAAGAGGAAGAGAAGGAGATACAGCATAGCAATCGGAATTTTTATAAAATGCCTGCCGAGCAGGAACTGTTTTTGCGTTGTTTCCGGGTACCACAGGAAGGGGAGTTGTCCAAGCCCTATACCACGACGGATTTGTTCAATTATTTGCAGAAACATTATCCGGCTGCCATGCGCGGGGTGACTCCGAACCGGTTGGGCAGGATGATGGTTGCATTAGGGATACAGCGTGTTCATACCGAGTATGGCAATGTGTACCGGCTGGTGAAGCTGAAGGATTCTTCCGCGGCCTGAAACTTTTTCCCGGTGTGATCCTTCAGCCGGAACGTCCTCCTGCAAAGGGTTTGCGGGAGGACTGAAGCTTTTGAAGGATTTTTCAGGGGGAATCGTATAAGGAGAAATAAATGAAAAAGATTGCTTAGCGATTTGTTTATACGACTTTTTTGGTGGTGGCGTTTTTATCTATAAAAACATGGGAAGTGACAGTTTACATATTTATTACATTGTTTCTTCTTGGGATTGTCCGGAAACGAGATGCTCCAAGTTTCATGTTGCTCCGGGAGATACTTTGCAGTTGAAGATTGCCTTCCAGTCGGACAGTATAGGGGGCCGTGAATTTCATATCTATGGCAACTTTCTCTTTTTGTCACTTGGTCTGACGGTGGAGGGCGATTGCATATAAGGCAAGCTCATAGCATATAAGAGAAAGAATTAACAGGATAATTTTGTTTTTATCAAAGGTTTATTGCTAACTTTGCTCTACCATCGTAATATGGATGAAAAGCACAACCGATATACAAATGAGCAAAATGTCTGGAAATTCTTTTAATGACATCTATACATCTTATTATAAGAAGTCTTTTTTCTTTGCCAAATCATACGTTCATAATGATTTGGCAGCAGAAGATATTGCCTCCGAGGCATTAATAAAGTTGTGGGAAAAGTTGAAGACCGAGCCTGTTGAAGAGAAATATATCTTACCGTTATTACTGACAATTTTGAAGAACAAGGCTTTGGACTATCTAAAGCACGAGGAGGTAAAACGCAGTGCCTTTGAGGTGATGGTAGACTGGCAGCGGCAGGAATTGTCTATCCGTATGTCTGCCTTGGAAGCGTGCAATCCTGACGAGATCTTTTCGGATGAAGTGGAAAAAATCATCAGCACTACTTTAAGCACTTTGTCGGAACAGACGCGACAGGCGTTTATCTTGAGCCGTTTTGAAAATAAATCCAATAAAGAGATTGCCGAAGAGATGGGAATCTCTGTAAAGGGGGTGGAATATCATATATCAAAAGCATTGAAAGTACTGCGGGTGACTTTAAAAGATTATCTTCCTTTATTTTATTTCTTCTTTTATTATTAAGTCCGACCGGATGGGGGGACGGATGTCTTTAAGGGCAAGAATGATTTTTTTATATTTTTCTTCATTTTCTTTTAGGGTAGTTCCTTCTTGAGTCGTTTCTAATAAAACAGCATAGAATATGAATCCTGAATTATTGCAAAAATATATAGCCGGAAATGCTACTGAAGCCGAAAAGCAGCGTGTGACCGAATGGATACAGGAAAATCCTGAGAACATGCGTGAATATATGGCACAACGGAAGTTGCATGACATGGCATTGTGGCGTACGGAACCTGTGGCGGAGGAGAATAGCCGGGAAAGGAAACATTTCTCATTACGCGGAGTATGTATGGAAGCTGCCAAGATAGCAGCGGTGTTTGCGATCGTCTTGTTGGGTACACATTATTGGACAGGAAAACATCAGGTACCGGAAGACGAAACATGGCAGTCCATTCATGTGCCGGCGGGCCAACGGGCGGAATTGAGGTTGGCGGATGGTACGAAAGTCTGGTTAAACTCACGCAGTACCTTGACCTTCCCGGGTGATTTTAAAGGTGATACCCGTCAGGTGAGACTGGATGGTGAAGGATATTTTGCGGTGACAAAGAATGTGGAACAGCCTTTTATTGTAGAGACGAACAGGTGTAATGTAAAGGTGCTGGGTACAGAGTTCAATGTAATGGCTTATGCAGCGGATAGTGTATGGGAAACTTCTTTGTTGGAAGGTGCTGTCGAGATTTTAGTGCCTGGTTCGAATAACAGTGGAATGAGGTTGGAACCGAACACAATGGCCAGTTTGAGAGGCAACAGGTTGGTGAAAGGACGCATCAAGGAGGCCGATTATTTTTTGTGGCGTGAGGGCTTGCTTTGTTTTAATGATATATCCGTACGTGATATGATAGAGAAACTGAAACTGTATTATGGGGTGGATATTGTGGTCAACAATACCCGGATTTTAAAGAACCGTTATACAGGTAAATTCCGCACGAAAGATGGGGTGGAACATGTACTGAAAGTATTGAAACTCAATAATAAGTTTACTTATACAAAGGACGATGAGACAAATGTGATAACAATTAATTAACCCTTAAAAAAGAATATGCCTATGAAATAACACACCTGGTCTAAAAAAGAAATGGGATAGTGCTGCAACACCATCCCATGGAAAAGTCAATTACGCATTGACAATTTTTTCTCAAATAATCTTAAGTTGAACCTAAAATTAGTAATGCAAATATATGAAAAATATTTTGTATCAGGAATCTATTGTAGAAATTAAACATTTATTCCGTATGATGAGAAACACACTCTTAGCCCTGTTTGTCTTTGCCGGAACAGCTTTTGCCACTGAGTCTTATTCTCAGACAATGAAGGTGACTGTTGTGGCGGATAACGTGTCAACAGGCAAGGTAATCAGTGAAATAGAAAAACAGACAGATTATCTGTTTGTGTATAATGTGAACGAGGTGAATCTGAAGCGCAATGTGAAGGTGAATGCGCAGAACAAATCTGTAGCCGAAGTGCTGAATAAGATTTTTGAAGGTACTGATATTTATTATGCCATGGAGGGCAAGAATATCATGCTGATGAGCAAGGCGAAAGATGGGGAAGCTGCCCAACAGGCAAATAAAGTGACAGGTATTGTGAAAGATGCGAATGGTGAGCCGGTAATCGGTGCCAATGTAACGGTGAAAGGTCAGTCAATAGGTACGATAACAGATATAGATGGGCGGTTTGTGTTGGATGCCCCGAAAGATGCCGTTTTACAGATTACGTATATCGGGTATGTTTCTCAAGAAGTGAAAGTTTCTGGAAAGAAAGAACTTACTATTGTATTGAAGGAAGATACCAGGACCTTGGACGAAGTGGTGGTGGTTGGATTTGGTACGCAAAAGAAGGTGAATCTGACAGGAGCTGTAGGGCTTGCTACAGCTAAGGAATTAGAATCTCGTCCTGTAACCTCTGCTACACAAGCCCTGCAAGGATTGGTACCCGGTTTGCAGATATCAACGAGTTCGGGTGAACTGGACAAGACCGCAGATATCAGTATCCGTGGTACAGGAACTATTGGTGAGGGTTCCAGCGGTGCACCTCTTATTCTAATTGACGGAATGGAAGGAGATTTGAATACAGTCAATCCTCAAGATATAGAAAATATTTCTGTATTGAAAGATGCTGCGGCATCATCCATCTATGGTTCCCGGGCACCCTTCGGCGTAATTCTGGTGACTACCAAATCGGGCAAAAAAGGAAAGACTTCTGTAAATTATAACAATAGCTTCCGTATATCTACTCCTGTAAATATGCCGAAGATGATGGATTCCTACACTTTTGCAAACTTTATGAACGCCGGTTCGCTTAATCAGGGTGGTGGGCTTATCTTTACAGAAGACCTGATGCAGGATATGCTGGATTGGCAAGCTGCCGGAGGTGGAAGTACGGGGGGAGTAAAAGCTTCATCCAACGGTCAATGGGGTAAACCAGACTATGATCCATTTACAACAGCTTGGGCTAATACAAATTGGTATGATGAAGTTTACAAATCTTCAAGTTTTTCTCAAGAACATAACGTTAGTCTAAATGGAGGAAGTGATATTGTAGCTTATTATGCTTCTTTCAATTATTTGGGTCAAGGAGGACTTTTGAAAGCTGGTGACGATGGACTTCATCGTTACAATGTAACAGCTAAAATCAATGCTGATTTGACTCAATGGTTAAAATTCAATTACAGTACCCGTTTTACTCGTAATGATGTATGGCGTCCTACCAGTTTCAACAGTTCTTTTTATGACCAGTTAGGAAGAGCTACTTGGCCTAATATGCCTGTAAAAGATCCCAATGGCTATTATACCAATAATGGTTGGACTAATCCAGTCCAAAACCTTGTTGAAGGTGGAAAACGTAATGCACAAACAGACCGTCTTTATCAACAAGCGTCTTTAGTAATTGAACCGATCAAAAACTGGATTACACATGTGGAGTTTAATTACAGTATAATGAACTCATCGGTAAAAGAAACTTCAATTCCTACTTATAATCATGATGTGGAAGGCAATTTAATAGATACTCATGGTACGTCTTATCTTTATCAAGATCAGACTAAAGAGAACTATCTGAACCTAAATATTTATAGTGAGTATTCCCAATCTTTTAATAATGCCCATAATGCAAAAGTTATGCTTGGCTTCCAGACAGAAGATATGAAACAGGAATTTTCTTCTACAAAAAAGTATGGTGTAATGATGGGGGGGATGCCTTATTTTGATGTCACAACCGGATTGGACGGACAAGGTAACCCCAAAGCGACAGAAGCGGGTGGAAATGGGAAAAGATGGAAAACGGCAGGTTTCTTCGGTCGCTTGAATTACGATTATCTGGGACGTTATTTGGCGGAAATCAATATGCGATATGACGGTTCCTCCGTTTCCGTCGGGGAAGCCGCTGGCAATGGTCGCCTTCATTCTCTTTAGGTTGGAACATCGCTCAAGAAAAATTTTGGGAGTCTCTGACTGATGTAGCCAATACATTGAAATTGCGTGTTTCTTATGGCGAGTTGGGTAATCAGAACACAACAGTATGGTACCCCACCTATCGTGATATGATACTAAAGTCTTCTAATGGAACATGGTTGCAAGATGGAGTGAAACCTAATACAGCAGAGCCGGGAAATTTGGTCAGCAATTCTTTGACTTGGGAAAAGGTTCGTACTTGGGATATCGGTTTTGATTATGGCTTTCTCAGTAATCGTTTGACAGGTAGTTTTGATTACTATATTCGTTATACGGATGGTATGGTAGGGCCTGCACCTGAACTCCCATCTACTTTGGGTACAGCTGCTCCTAAAACCAACAATTGTAATTTAAGAACGAATGGATGGGAACTATCTATTGGATGGAGAGACCGTTTGAAAAACGGGTTTGGATATAGTGCTAATTTAACTCTTTCCGATGCTAAAACAATTGTTACCAGCTATCCGAGCAACGCAACAAATACGATCGGTTTGAACAAATACGTTGAAGGACGCGAAGTGGGCGAGATTTGGGGATTGGAAACAATAGGAATAGCAAAATCTGAAAATGAAATGCAGGCTCATCTCCTTTCCCTTCCTAATGGAGGACAGGATGCGATTGGTTCCAAATGGTCTGCTGGTGATATTATGTATCGTGATTTGAATGGAGATGGAAAAATATCTAAAAGTGCGGGTACATTAGATGATCATGGAGATTTGAAAGTAATAGGCAATAGTACTCCTAGATATTTCTTTGGTATTGACTTGAATGCTGATTGGAAAGGATTCGACATACGTTTATTCTTTCAAGGTGTAATGAAGCGTGATTTTTGGGGTACAAAAAATTTCTGTGGTTATTTGTTTGGTGCTTATGGAACTCAAAGTATGTGGGGGGCTCGTGGACTTAAGGAACATGAGGATTATTTTCGTGCGGAGGATATAGGATTGTCAGGTCATACCATTCCTGCAAATCTTGACGCTTATTATCCTCGTCCTATTTTCTCCGAAGGAGGTAAGAACCAAGAAATTCAGACACGTTATTTGCAAGATGCATCCTATATCCGTTTAAAAAATTTCCAGTTAGGTTATACTTTCCCGGCAAAATGGATGAAAAGTATGGGGTTGACCAGATGCCGTGTGTTTGTTTCCGGAGAAAATCTTTGGACTGGAACATCGTTGTCTTCTTTGTTTGATCCGGAAACAATTAGTGGCGGTAATGGTGGTAATGCTTATCCGTTATCAAGCACCTGGTCTTTTGGCTTAAGTTTAACACTTTAATAATACGTATACAATGAAAACAAAACATATATTCTTATCTGTACTAATCGCTTCATCAGGATTTGCATTTACAGCTTGCGATGGCTATTTGGATGAAGTACCTGAGGCATCTATTTCCCCGGAAGTATATTTTACAGAGGCAACCCACATTCAAGCCTCTGCAGATAATTTGTACGCTGATATTCTTCCCTCTCACGGAACTGGAAATACATACGGCATCTACAAAGATGATGCAACAACGGACAATCAAATAGAGGTTACAGCTCCCAATCGTTTTACTTCCACTTTGTGGAAAGTGGACAATGCGGAAACCAGTAATTGGAACTTCGATAAAATATACAAGATCAATTTTGTATTATCGAATGTGTTGCCTAAATTTGGGGATAATAATGCTGATGGAAACGACTTGAGCGGCAATGCCAATACCATCAATGGTGATCTTAACAGCATAAAACACTATATCGGTGAATTATTTTTCCTACGTGCTTGTGAATACTTTAAACGTTATCAGCTGTTTGGAGATTTTCCCATAATTACCCACCCATTGCCGGATGACAAAGAAGCATTGAGTGAGGCCAGTAAACGGTTTCCACGCAATGAAGTGGCTCGCTTTATTCTGAGTGATTTGGATAAAGCTATTACTTTATTAAATGCCAAAAGTATGCCGACAACCAGAATTAACACAGACGCTGCCATATTATTAAAATCACGCGTAGCTTTGTTTGAAGGTACTTGGTTGAAATATTTCAAAAATACGGCTTTTGTGCCTAATGGTGACGGCTGGCCAGGTAAATCTAAAGATTATAATTCCGTTTATCAGTATCCGAGTGGAAACATTGACAACGAGATAGATTATTTTCTAGAAATCGCCATGGATACATCTAAAGATATTGCAGAACGGTTTAAAAACAAGCTAACGGAAAATACGGGTGTCCTGCAACAGTCAACCGATGAATCGGCTAATCCATATTTTGACATGTTTGCCCAGGAAGATCTGTCTTCTGTAGATGAGGTGCTATTATGGCGTAAATATGCCTATAATCTGGTGCAACATAATGTGAATGTTTGTGCTAGTTGGGGAAACAATGGAGTGGGGGTCACTCGGAGCTTTGTGAATAACTTTTTGATGGCTGATGGCACACCGGTCTATACGCACGGTAATTATACAGATGGAGACGGATATTATATGGGGGATAAAACTATACACGACGTTCGTCAGAACAGAGACAGCCGATTGGTGATTTTCTTGAAAGAACCCGGACAGCATAATATATTGATTAAAGATGTGATTGGTGAAACAGCTAATATTGAAGAAACGTATCCGTTGATTACAATTACAGATGGTGCCCGCCGTTATGTGACAGGATATGCTATACGTAAAGGAGGTCCTTTTCACCAGAAATATTATTCAAACTCAAAAGGATATACAGCCTCTATTGCTTATCGTGCGACAGAAGCCTTGTTGAATTACATGGAAGCCAGTTATGAAAAGAAGGGTACTTTGGACGGAACAGCGACCGAATATTGGAAAATTATTCGCCGTCGTTCTCATGTAGATGAGGATTTTCAAAAAACCATTGCTTTAACGGATATGAGTAAAGAAGCAGAAAATGATTGGGGAGCGTATTCCGGTGGTAAGTTAATAGACGCAACTCTCTATAACATACGTCGTGAGCGCCGATGCGAATTTATGGCGGATGGGCTTCGTTATATGGACTTATGCCGTTGGCGTGCTATGGACCAGTTGATTGAACATCCTTATATACCGGAAGGTTTCCATTTATGGAACACTCCCATGCAGGCTTGGTATACAGATTTGCTGTATGATGGATCAGACGCGTCCAATGTTTCTTCACCTAATGTCAGCGAATACTTGCGCCCTTACCAGAAGAATTCTAAACAGACCTGTTATAATGGTTTTACTTGGCGTATGGCTCATTATCTGCACCCCATTATGGTCAAGCAGTTTTTGATCACCGCTCCCGATAACAAAACAGTAGAAAATTCTCCTATCTATCAAAATCCATATTGGCCCATAGTACCGGATATGCCTGCTGAAAAATAAGTTTCAGGGCATTCCAATCATAAAATCTTGGAATGCCCTAATAACTTGATATCATACGACTGATAAGAAAAGAGTAGCCATTGTATGTACTTTTTGTACGATAATACAGGTATTGCAACTAAATTCCATGTCTGCAACTCTTTATAATTCCGATATTTGCGTAATAAACGAGCCGACACAAATCGGTGTTCATTCTTTATAATAATGTATCAAATGAAAAACATCATTATCGCTTTCTTCTTGATGCTTGCTCCTGTCGGAGTAACAGCCCAATATCAGAAAGCACAGGAAAAAGCTCCTCTGGTCAATGTACCTTTGGAAAATTTTGCATCACAGCAGAAAGTCCTTTTTAACTTTGGCTGGAAATTCCAGTTGGTTACAAACGAGAATAAAAATACCGATTTCGCCTCTCCTGCCTTGGATGACTCTTCCTGGCGTACACTGGACCTTCCTCATGATTTCCAGTTCGAACAACCCTGGACTGAAAATGGTGGAGGTGCACGCGGATTCAAACCCATGTGCGAAGGATGGTACCGCAAGTCTTTCCCTACCGATCCGTCGTGGAAAGGGAAACGGGTGGTCCTGGATTTCGGAGGTATCATTTATCTGGGCGATGTCTATCTGAACGGTACCAAAATAGCCTCGACAGATTATGGATACGTGGGACTTGAAGCGGACCTTACCCCTTTTCTGCGTCACGACGGAGAAAACGTGGTAGCCGTCTATGCCTCCACCGGTCCCAAGAAAGGCTCACGCTGGTACACGGGAGGCGGTCTGTTCCGTGATGTGTATCTGCAGGTGCAGAATCCCACACACATCGCCCGCCACGGGGTGTATATCACCACTCCCGAAGTTTCCTCCTCCCGGGCAACGGTAGCCGTACAGGTTGAGGTGGACGGCTGGCAGAAGCATGATGTACGGGTACGGACCACCCTCCGCAATCCGGAAGGTGTCATAGTGGGCTCCGTGCAATCCGGTATGCCCGAACATACGCACCAGACCTGCACGGAAGTGAAATTACCGGCGCTTACTCTGGAGAATCCGCAACTTTGGTCATGTGAGTTCCCACAACTCTACAATGCTGAAGTGGTGGTGACGGCAGACGGTATGGTGGTGGACAGCCTGACCGAACAGTTCGGTATCCGCAGTCTGGAATTCTCACCGGAGTTCGGTTTCAAGCTTAACGGGAAAAAGATATTCCTGCAGGGCAATGCCAACCATCATGATCTGGGCGCACTGGGAGCCGCCAGTTACGACAGGGCCATCGAACGCATGATGCTGCAACTCAAATCTTTCGGTTATAACTGCATCCGCTGCTCACATAATCCGTACAGTGACAGTTTTGCCCGCATTGCAGACCGTGTGGGGATGCTGGTGGTGGATGAACTGACGGACAAATGGAGTGACAATGACTATTGGGGCGGCCGCCAGCCGTTCACCCATATCTGGCACAAACTGATTACAGAATGGATCAAACGCGACCGTAACCGTCCGTCCATCATTTTGTGGAGCCTGGGAAACGAGCTTCAGATTCGTGAAGGATGGGCAGGTTTCGAAGGGGCCAACGACTGGGGAATCACTACCTATAACATATTCAACCAGCTGGTAAAGAGATGGGATCATACACGTCTCACCACTGTAGCCATGTTCCCCGCCCGTGCGGGAGCTATAACCCGGCACGACAAGGAGTTCAACGACTATTTAGTGCCCCCTGAACTGGCTTGTGCCACAGAAGTGGCATCGTTTAATTACCAGTCGGACAAATATGACGCTTATTTGAAATACCGGCCGGACCTTATCCTGTTCCAGAGTGAGGCTGAAACCAGCAATCTGTTACAGCCTTATTATAATATGGACAGAAAACGGACGGTGGGCATGGCCTATTGGGGATCCGCCGAGTATTGGGGAGAATCCAACAAGTGGCCCAAGAAAGGCTGGAACTACTCCTTCTTTGACCATACCATGCGCCCTTATCCCCAAGCCTACCTTATCAAATCGGCTTTCATGCCGGAGATTCCCGAAGTACATATCGGCGTGGTCGATGCGGCGGGGGCGGAAAGCGTCAGCTGGAATGATGTCATAGTGGGACGCATGGCGCTGAACGAGTGCTGGAACCATACCCCGGGCAGCAGACAGTCACTCTTCACCTATACCAATGCACATTCTGTAGAGTTGTTGGTAAACGGTCAGAGCATGGGAGTCCAAGAAAACGATACGACACAGGCAAACCGGCGTAATATGATTTATTGGAAGGATGTTCCTTATGGCAACGGTGGATCTGTGGTGGCAATAGCCCGTGATAAGTCGGGCAAAGAAGTGGCTCGTCATCGTATCGAAACTGCCGGAAAAGCCGTGGCACTCCGGATTGAGGCGGAAACGCCGGCGGACTGGAAGGCGGACGGTATGGACTTGCAATATATAAACGTGACGGCTATAGACAAAAAAGGTCGTCCGGTATGGGACTACAACGAGCCGCTTGCTTTACAAATGGAAGGTGCGGCACGGTTGGTGGCATTGGATAACGGGGATCATTATACGGACGAGCTCTTTCATGGCATAACTTCCAAACGAATGTATCAGGGAAGGATGCAGATCATTCTCCGAAGTGATCAGAAGGCTGGGAATGTTACGGTCAAAGTATCTTCAGCTGGATTGAAAGGCACACTTCGGTTGAAAACGATAAACGAATGAAAGGATATATGAAAAAAATACTTATTTTATTAATACTTATACTGTCAATCAAGTCTTCCTTCGTTACATACGGGCAGGTCTGGAATTTTGATATGACTAAACCGCAACCTAAATATAATGATGAAGTGGGGTATGGTTATGATCGGAATACTTCTGCTGTATCTGAAAAACAGAAACATCCTATGTTTTTTTCTGTAAAAGTACCCGAAGGGGACTATAAAGTAACAGTGACAATAGGAAACAAGCAATATGCAGGTGTAACAGTTTTAAGGGCTGAAACCCGACGTTTGGTGGTGGAACGTATGATAACAAAGAAAGGTGAGCTTCGTGATGTGACATTCAATGTTAATGTACGGACTCCATACATTGATGGAAAAAATACAGTAGGATTACAAATGCGGGAAAGAAAAGATTGGGGTTGGGACAATCGTTTAACGTTGGAATTCAATGGAAATTCTCCTGCTGTGAGTCATATCCGAATAGAATCCAATCATCCTAAAATGAAAATTTGGCTTTGTGGCAATTCCACCGTAACTGATCAGGATAATGAGCCTTATACCAGTTGGGGACAAATACTTCCCTATTGGTTCGATGAAAATGTTGCTGTTGAGAATATGGCAATGAGTGGTTTGCGTACCACCTCGTTTATCGAACAAAACAGATTGGCAAAAATTGTACAAGAAGTGAAATGTGGTGATTATGTTCTGATAGAGTTCGGGCACAATGATGAAAAGGACGATATCCCGGGTAGTGGAGCATGGTATAATTTTACATATAATCTAAAGAAGTTTATAGATTATCTGCGACCTAAAGGTGCACATATTATATTGGCTACTCCTACAGAACGTCGTAATTTTATAAATGGAAAAATTTGTGGCACTCATGGTGAATATCCGGTGGCTATCCGTACACTTGCAGAGCGTGAATGTTTGCCACTTATAGATCTTACAAAATCTACTACTGAACTATATAATGCGATGGGAGATTCACTTAGTAAAAGACTTTTCGTGCATTTCCCGGCCAATTCTTATTCAGGACAAGACAAAGAACTTAAGGATGATACACACAGCAATGCTTTTGGAGCGTATGAAATATGTAACTGGTCGTTATGGGGTTAAAATCTAACAATGTTGAACTTGTGAAATACCTTCGTTCAAATTGGCGGGATTTTCACTATTATAATTATGATGATTGGCAAAAATTTTATTGGCCTATGACACCAATAAATAAGTTGGAAAAGCCTGCTGGTGACTGAACTTTAAGAAGATATGATTATCAATACGTTTTGTAATGTAAGAAAGTATTTATAGTCTATTCGGAATTCATAAAAATAACAATCGGATATCATTGGAAAAACATGAATAAAAGATTAAAATTACTAAGCATCTTTATAACAGCATCTTTATGTTGTTATGCCCAGACAAAAGAGTTCGATCCTTCTCTGGATCCTAATGTAACCATCGTGAGCCGGCAGCCTCAGGAGGAATGGAACAGTCGCTATATGTGGTATCCGGGACAACTGGCTGCTTTCTACCAGCAACAATGTGCCCGTATCTCGAAAGAGCGTTGCGTCAATGTAGGATATCCGGGTAAATTTTTTGCAAAGAACAATCATGCCTGGTTCAGAAAAGAGGTAAGATTGAAAAAGGAAAGTAGCCTCTGCTGGGAGGGGCCGTCGGATATTGTTCTTTATATAAATGGTGTGAAACAGTCTGTTTCCGGTAAACAGGCCATTTGCCCGCGGCAGATCCTCTTTATTGTTTGAGGTGACAACGGATGACTCGTTACCTTGTATCATTCTGAAAGGGGCGGGACTGGAAAATCCGGATGAATGGCAGGTCAGCATGGATAAAGAGCATTGGACAATACCCGAGAGTGCCGTCATGTATAATAAACCGGGCGTGCTGCCGGATGCTCCGCAAGATATGACAGCTCGGATTAAACCTTTACAAATACTCCCCATGCGCAATGCTGAGATGCAAGGTAAAGACGGAGTCAGTATTGGAAAGAATGGTTATGTCCTCGTCGACTTTTTCCATCTTGAGATGGGGGCACTAACTTTTCAAGCGAAAGGAAAAGGGACTATAACCGTGCGTGTCGGCGAGACTCCCGAAGAAGCGCTGGAACGATGATAAGAAACTGGAACAATATCCATTGGCTCCTATTACCTTGTCAGAAGAAGGCGGCACCATCACTTTGCCGGAACGCGCTCTCCGATATGTTTCACTGGAATGCGACAAGGGGGCTGAGATTACCTCCCTTCGCTTTGATGCGTCATTGTGGCCGGTAGAGCACCAGATGCAGTTTGAAACGGATGATGATTATGTGAACAACCTGTTCAAAATGAGCAGTGCGACATTGCATACCAGTATGCACCGCTTTTATCTGGACGGGGTGAAGCGTGATTTTCTTCCCTGGTCCATGGATGCGCTGGTCAGCACCCTGGCGGGGGATTATCTTTTCGGTGACCAGCAGGTGTCAAAAAACGGAATTTCCATAGCACTGATGCCGCTTGATCCGCAGAAATCGGATATAGGGATTCCTGATTATCCATTGCATGCCCTGTTCGGCCTGAAACAGAACTATCTGCGTTTCGGTGACTTGACTACTTCCCTTCAATACAAGGACCGCATCATTCAGTTGCTTGATTTTTATGCCTCCATCGTGGATGAAAATGGTTTTGTACACGGCAATTATGGAGACAGGCAGTTCGGTTATACCCCGGATGGTCCACTTATAACGGTCCTGCCCGGAAAGGGGTGGCGGCCTATGCCAGATCATGCTCTATTATAATTATGTGACCGGAGCTTATTTCGCGGATCTGTGGAAGGAGAGTGCATTGGCGGACAGATACCGCAAGTTGGCTCGGAATCTGAAAAAGAAGATTTTTGAACATTTTTGGGATGATGACCGGAAAGTCTTCATCAACGGTACAATGAATGACAATGTGACTGTGGACAAGCGTATTTCGCATCATGCCCAATATTGGGGAATACTGGCCGATATTTTTCCCAAAGAACATTATGACAACCTGTTTGAAAATGTTCTGCCGAATTTGCCGAACTATTATGAAGTGGTCAGTTATGAGAAGGGTTATGAGTTTCTGGCTTATGCTAAAGCCGGGCGGATAAAAGAGTTATGGGATCATATCTATGGTGTGTTCGGCGACTGGATGGATCAGGGACATACTCGTTTCCCTGAGAATTTTATGTTGAATGCCTCCAGGGCCCGGCAGTTGGTGTTCTATACCCGTCCGTACGGCCTGAGTCTTTGTCATGGGGCGAATGGAATCCCGGTAGTGGTAGGCGCATTGAACGGTCTTATCGGTTTCAGCCAGTCTTCGATGAAGACGAATGAATATACGATCCGTCCCGAATTGCTCCATCTTAAATGGATTCACTCCAGAATTCCCGTCAAAGAAGGATACATCACGATGAAACTTAATGCTGAAGGAGAAAGTATCATTGATATTCCGGAAGGATGTACGGTTAGCATTATAAAAAAGAGCTGTCGCAAACCATTGGTGCTGAAGAAAGCGGGAGAATATACATTCAAATTGGCAGATTAATCATCGAATAAAAAGATTCTTATGAAGAAATATTTTGTAGTCGGAGGGCTTTTGGCCCTTCTCTTTGCAGCCAGTGCCTGCACAATAGCTCACGACGAAGATACAGTAGCAACCGGAGCCTTTCTGCCTCCCCTCATGGGATGGAGTTCTTGGAATACCTATCATGTAAATATCAACGAAGACCTGATAAAGAAGCAGGCGGATGCTTTGGTAACCACTGGATTGAAAGATGTGGGTTACCTATATATTAATGTGGATGACGGCTTTTTCGGATACAGGGATGAAACCGGAAAAATGCATGCACATTCCGAGCGTTTCCCCAACGATGAAGCCTGTATCGGATTATATCCATTCATTGGGATTGAAAGCAGGTATTTATTCAGACGCGGGGGATAACACTTGCGGCTCCATCTATGATGATGACGCTAACGGAGTAGGTTCCGGCCTTTATGGACATGAGCAACAGGACATGGATCTTTATCTGAAAGAGTGGAATTATGATTTCATCAAGATAGATTATTGTGGTGCCAAGGAGTTGGGACTTGAAGAAGAGAAACGTTATGCCACTATTTGCGAGGCTATCAGGAATACAGGACGTACGGATGTTTCCATTAATATCTGTCGTTGGGCTTTCCCCGGTACTTGGGCGAAGGATATGGCACGTTCCTGGCGTATCAGTTCGGATATCCGTCCTCGTTGGAGTTCGGTAAAACATATCATAGAGAAGAATCTTTATCTTTCCGCTTATGCCGGTGAGGGACATTATAATGACATGGATATGCTGGAAGTGGGCAGAGGGTTGACACAGGCGGAGGAAGAGGTGCATTTTGGAATGTGGTGTATGATGAGTTCCCCTCTCCTTGTCGGATGTGACATGACGACAATCCCCGAAAGCTCTCTGGCTTTGTTGAAAAATAAGGAACTGATCGCATTGAACCAGGACCCCTTGGGACTTCAGGCTTATGTGGTACAACGTGAAAAGGATGGTTATGTTTTGGTGAAAGATATCGAACGGAAACGGGGCAAAGTCCGTGCCGTGGCTTTTTATAACGCCTCGGACAGTGCTTATGAGTTTCGTACTCCGTTGCGTGTGCTGGAACTGGGAGGGATGACAAAGGTACGGGATTTGGTAAGATGCGAGGATATGGAAAGTGTGGAGGCGAATGCCGTTATACGGTGCAGCCCCATGGTGTGCTGATTTGCAGGATGGAGGCGGAAGAGCGTCTGGAACCTGACCGGTATGAGGCGGAATGGGCCTATCTTCCTTGTTTTGATGATTTGGGCAAAAATCCTAAACAAATATTGTATGCCGCTTCACCGGAATGTTCAGGAGGTATGAAAGTACACCATCTGGGAGGCAGCAGGGAGAACTATGCCGAATGGAGAGAAGTTTATAGTGGGAAAGGAGGAGAGTATGAGATGACTGTCCGTTATTGTTCTCCTGTAAACCGTAAGTTGGAGATATGGGTGAACGGTATGGAATATGAAATGGAGGGACTGAATTCCGGAGGTGAGGATGAGCTACGGGAGGCTAGTTGTACGATTGTTCTTAATTCCGGATATAATAATATCCGTATGGGGAATCGTTTTGGCTGGGCACCGGATGTTGATTGTTTTACATTGAAAGAAATGAAGAAATAAGGAATGTATATGATAAAAATAAAAATGGTGCTGGCGCTGTTGGGGGCGTTGCTTGTTGGAACTGTCAGCGCCCAAATTTATATCCCTCCCGTTTTTGGGAAGGATAGTCTTGATACCCGTCCGGATGAACTCTCACGCCTTTATATTCCTCCCAAGAGGATAATGTGGGTGAGTCATGATTCTTTGGTTCAGAACAAGGAGGTGTTGTTGCTCTCTGGTAATGGACAGCCGGAACTGGGGAAAAGGAATATGTGTTCCATGTACACTTGTGGGCGGGATACAGCCTCCATTCTGCTGGACTACGGGCGTGAACTGCATGGAGGGCTGAAATTGGTGCTGGGGGCGGCCAGGCCTTGGGGAACCCAATTGGTCCGTGTCCGTTTCGGTGAGTCGGTCAGTGAAGCTTGCAGCGAGCACGATGGCGGCAGACGTAGAAAAGGATATTCCACCAATGACCATGCAATGCGTGATATCACGATGAAGGTTCCCAGTGACGGGCAGATAGAAATAGGCAATACCGGATTTCGTTTTGTCCGTATTGATTTGCTGGGTTCGGATGCGGTGATTCGCCTGAAGGAGGCTCCTGCCGTCATGCGTTACCGGAATATTCCTTATTTGGGTTCTTTCCGTTGCAGTGATCCGCGGCTGAATGATATCTGGATGACGGGAGCATATACGGTTCATCTGAATATGCAGGAATATCTGTGGGATGGCATCAAGCGGGACCGTGTGGTCTGGTTAGGTGACATGCATCCTGAGGTGTCTACCATCATGGCTGTATTCGGGTATAATGAGGTGGTGGATAAAAGCATCGATCTGGCGTGTGAGCAGTTTCCGCTACCGCAATGGCTGAACGGGATGAGTGCATATTCCATGTGGTATCTGATTATTCAATATGAATGGTATATGCATAATGGGAATTTGGATTACCTGCGGAAACATCGTGATTATATTACCGGACTGATAGACTGTATAGATAGCTGTGTGGATGAGGAAGGGAATGAAAGTCTGGCTAAATCACGTTTTTTGGACTGGCCGTCTACACCCAATGAAGCAGGAGTGGAAGCTGGATATCGCGCCTTGCTTTGTTGGGCGCTGGATGACGGTGCGAAATTGTGTGACTTGCTTGGCGAAAAAGGACATGCGGCAAAATGCAATGCGATTGCCGGACGGCTTAAAAAACAGATTAAGCAGCCCAACCGTTTGAAACAGGCGGCTGCTTTAATGGCTGTTGCCGGGCTGATGGAGCCGGAGAGGGCATGTGATGAAATAATTTCGGTCGGAGGGGCAAAGGATTTCTCCACTTTTTATGGCTATTATATGTTGCAGGCATTGGCAAAGGCCGGCGAATATCAACAGGCGCTGGATATCATCCGTCAGTATTGGGGAGGGATGCTTGACTTGGGCGCCACTACTTTCTGGGAGGATTTTAATTTGGATTGGAGTCGTAATGCCGCACGGCTGGATGATTTTGTACCTGAGGGGAAGGATGATATTCATGGTGATTTCGGAGACTATTGTTATCCGGGATTCAGACATAGTTTCTGTCATGGATGGGCTTCGGGACCTACTCCTTGGATGACACGGCATGTTTTGGGAATCGAGGTGCTGGATGCCGGTTGCAAAATGATCCGTGTTAATCCTCATTTAGGTGATTTGGAATGGGCGGAAGGTACTTATCCTACTCCCTTAGGGGTGATATATGTCAAACATGTGAAAAAGGATGGTGGAAATGTTGTTTCTACAGTTAAAGCTCCGGATGGGATTAAAGTAGTATCAAAATAATTGGATTTTAATATTCTTCTTTTTTAAGTCATTCTTAATATACTTAATTAAACCGACAAGTTGCAAGTTCTTGAATTTCTTCCTAGCTTTGTATTCGTTTGTTTTTTAACAGGAGTACTTGCGTGAAGGATATGAAAAACATAGGAAGGATCGTATTACCAATCATTATTTTGTTATTGACTGTGCGGATAAATGCCGTTCCGGTCAAAGCATTTGATATGATAGTAAGAAACCTTCCTAATTCGGAACAGTTGCCGACCAAAGAATTGCTTTGTATCTTCCAGGATTCGGAAGGATATATGTGGTATGGCACTGAAGGGGGAGGCTTGTGCCGTGATGATGGATATACGGTGAAAGTATTCCGTTCTGATTTCAAGAACCCGGGAGTCTTGGAAAACAACAGTGTGACGTGTATTACTGAAGACGGTGAAGGGAAAATATGGTTTGGAACGAAGCGTGGCGTCTATATTTTGTCAAAAACAGATTATGAGATAAGAGCGCTTGCTGATGAAACGATAAAGGGTTGGACTATAACTACAATGACAGCGACGTCTGATGGTACGATCTGGATTTCGACTAACAGACACCTGTTTCGATACAATGCGTTAGGGAAAAGAACTGGAAAATACATTCTTAAATGGAAAGGACAGGAGAATACCGTCAATTCTATTTATGAGGATAAGAAAAAGAAAGTTTGGGTAACTCAAGCAAAAGGTGGGCTTTTTTGCTATGATAAGGTAAAGGACTCTTTTATTTCATATCCTTGGCCTTATGATGAGTATCCCACAAGCATGACGGAAGATCATAACACCCCGTATTATTGGGTTACTACTTGGGGAAAAGGTATGGTACGTTTTGACCCCAAGGCACAGGGCGTGGACAAAATGTTTAGATTGCAAACAGTGGATAATGCGTCTTCTGACTCCGGTACCCGAAAGCTTCATCATATCATACAAGATTCTGTTAAGGGATATTTGTGGGTGACTGCCGCCGATAACTTATATGCCTATAAAATAACGGCCGATGCATCCTTGGATAAGGTAGATCTCTCCCGTTTATTATCAGCTGACAGGAAAATCCTCACAAAGATTCTTTCCGATCAATCCGGAAATTTATGGGTGACAGGTTATTATCCTTCTTCTTTCATTATTTCTTTTCTACCCAATGAAGTGCTTCCTTTGTCTATGGAAGGGGTAAAGCAAAATCTGGGGGTAATCGCGTCTCCTATGCAGTTTTCTCAAGAGAAAAATTATTATTGGATCAGGCAAAAGAAATTGGGACTGTATGCTTATGATCCCCAGAGAGAGCGTATATCTGTTGTTGAGAATGACAGGGAGCTTTCTTTTTTCTTTGAGAGACCATCGGATAGAGAGGGACTCTATATGGTAAGGGATCATTCGGTGATTTTAATTCGGTATAAGGAGGACCGGCTTTTTGAATCCATCGTATGTATCATACCGATCAAGCAAGGTGAGCGTATCCGTGCTTTGCATGATGACCGTCGTGGGAATCTTTGGATAGGGACTACTTACCATTTATTCCGGTATAGCTTGGAGGATGGCCGATTAACTACAGTTTGTGATGATGTTAGTTTTATAAATGCTATCGTTTCGTCTAATGAAGGAGTTGTTTATTTTGCAACTGAAAGTAGAGGGTTGTGGAGAATTTCCGGAGAAAGCCGGTTACAAATAAAGGATACAGGAGAAAATTATTCAGTATTGACTGTCGCTTCGGACAACAATCTTTGGGTGGGTACTAAACAGGGTAATGTGTATGGTTATTCTCCGGATACGAATGATTTTATTTCCCGGACAAAAGATTGTGGATTGACAGGGGATGCTGTTTTGGATATAAAGTCGGATGATGATGGGAATCTTTGGATTCTTACATCACAGCGGGTGATGGTCTATCATCCCGGAACACATATCTTTACTATGATGTCTTGTGCTGATTCTTGGATAAATCTGGAAGATTTCCAGTCATTGTATAAAGGTCCTCGGGGAGAAATGAGTGTGGGTGGACGAGGTGGTATTGTGACTTTTCCTCACTATAATGAAAAAAAGAGGAGGATACGTGAGCCAATGGTGCGTTTGACATCCGTCGAAATGAATAACACTTCTGAAATCGGGGTGGATAATCAAAAGAAAATAAGTCTGTCTCCTCATGAAAGAAATGTGGAATTGTTTTTTTCTACTTTTGATTATTTGAATACGAATAAGGTAAGATATGCTTATCGTTATAAACAAAGAAACGATAATTGGGTGGCCTTGCCGGCAGGGAAAAATAGTATCGGCTTGTCTGATTTGTCAAAGGGGGAATTTGAACTGGAAGTCCGTGCTACAGATGAAAACGGGCTGTGGAGTAAGAGTACATTGACGGTTATGATCCAGTGTCTGCCTGCTTGGTATGAAACAGGTTGGGCGTATTTGTTTTATATACTTGTTGTTTTATCGGTTGTTTGGGGATTGGCCGGATGTATATGAAATTACGGAAGCCCATTGTTGCACAGACTGTTCTGCCACTGGAACAAAATCCGGAGCAAAGGCATGAGATAGATCCATTGCCGGAAGAAGGAAAAGTAGAAGCGAATTCTATTTCAGCATCTGATGAGCAATTAATAAAGAAGGCATTGGATATGGTTGAGAAGAACCTTAGTAATCCTGAATATTCCATAGAAGATTTAAGTAGGGATATGTGCATGAGCCGTGCTACTCTTTACCGTAAGATTACATCTATCACCGGAAGCTCGCCTTCTGATTTTGTGAAGAATGTACGTCTTCGTAAAGCTGCCGAATTATTGAAAGAGGGAGGGCTTACCATTGCTGAGATAGCTGATAAGGTTGGTTTTAATACACCTAGTTATTTCACAAAATCATTCAAGAAGCTGTTTGGGGTGTTGCCTACACAATATAAATAAGCTTGTAAGAGGCTCTGTCATCGTATCTTGCAACATTTGTTTCACATCTTGAAACGTGGAAGCGGTTTGTATCAAGGTGGATTTTCTACATTTGCTGTTGATAAATCAAATGAATAATACCATGAACAGACAGAATTTACTTATTTTATTATGTATGCTTTTGCTTTTTCCCGTATCCGGACAGAGCAATAACCGTGAGAAATATAATTTTAACCCCGGGTGGTTGCTCTATATCGGAGATACGCCGGAGGCGGAAAGAGCGGATTTCTCCGATGAAAACTGGAAAAAAATTACTTT
The DNA here is from genome assembly GCF_000614185.1 of Phocaeicola sartorii JCM 17136 = DSM 21941. Taxonomy (GTDB): domain Bacteria; phylum Bacteroidota; class Bacteroidia; order Bacteroidales; family Bacteroidaceae; genus Phocaeicola; species Phocaeicola sartorii. The sequence goes on from NZ_BAKM01000015.1 coordinate 69,627, forward strand.
GCCCCGGGCTTTTAATGAAGATGAGGCTTTTAAAGTACATATATGGGGAATGACGGATACTATAGCCTGGTATAGAAAACATTTCAGGCTTCCTAAGACGGCAAAAGGAAAGAAGGTCTTTATTGAGTTTGAGGGAGTACGGCAGGCGGCGGATTTCTATTTGAACGGCAAGCATATAGGATTGCATGAAAATGGGGTGATGGCGGTAGGCTTTGATCTGACTCCGTTTCTGAATTTTGGTGGAGAGAATGTGATTGCTCTCCGAACAGACAATGACTGGAGATATAAGGAGCGTTCGACTGGAAGTTTGTTTCAGTGGAATGACAGAAATTTCAATGCCAATTATGGGGGAGTACCTAAAAATGTATGGTTGCACATTACTGATAAATTATATCAGACCTTGCCTTTATACAGTAATTTACAGACTACAGGGACTTACATCTATGCATCCGATATAAAGGTAAAGGCCCGTGAGGCGGTTGTCCATGCGGAGTCACAGGTGCGGAATGAGTATGGCAAGTCCGTTCATGTGGATTATGAGGTGAGCATTTATGATTATGATGGAAAAAGGGTCAGTACATTTCGGGGACAACCGACGACAGTGCAGTCTGGAGAAACGGTTGTATTGAAAGCTTCTGCACCGTTAAAAGATCTTCATTTTTGGAGTTGGGGGTACGGTTATTTATATGATGTGAAGACCACCTTGTTGGTAAATGGTCGTCCGGTGGATGAAGTTGTTACCAGAACGGGTTTCCGCAAGACTCGCTTCGGAGAAGGAAAGGTGTGGCTCAATGACCGCGTGTTGCAGTTGAAGGGATACGCGCAACGGTCCAGTAATGAATGGCCGGGAGTAGGAATGTCTGTACCGCCTTGGATGAGTGACTACTCTAACGGATTGATGATTGAGCATAATGCCAATCTTTTTCGGTGGATGCATGTTACTCCTTGGAAACAGGATGTGGAATCTTGTGACCGTGTGGGGGTGATACAGATGTTGCCTGCAGGAGATGCGGAAAGAGATGCGACCGGCAGACGTTGGGAACAACGGAAAGAACTGATGAGGGATGTCATTATTTATATGCGCAATAATCCAAGTATTTTATTTTATGAATCGGGAAATGAATCAATCAGCCGTGAGCACATGATTGAGATGATTGCCATACGGGACCAGTACGATCCGCATGGAGGAAGGGCGATAGGTTCCCGGGAGATGTTGGATATTCGTGAGGCTGAATATGGTGGTGAAATGCTTTATGTGAATAAAAGTGAACATCATCCTATGATTCAGACTGAATATTGTCGTGATGAGGGGCTGCGTAAATATTGGGATGAATACAGTTATCCGTTTCATAAACAGGGAGATGGCCCTTTGCATAAAGGACAGGATGCCGGAGCATATAATCAGAATCAGGACAGGCTGACTGTGGAGTTTGTCCGACGTTGGTATGATTTGTGGCGTGAGCGTCCCGGAACAGGTCGGCGTGTCAATTCAGGAGGTGCGAAGATTGTGTTTTCCGATACGCAGACTTATGGACGTGGTGCCGAGAATTATCGCCGGAGCGGTGTGGTGGATCCGTTGAGAATCCCTAAGGATGGCTTCTTTGCACACAAGGTAATGTGGGACGGATGGGTGGATGTGGAAAACTGTCATACTCATATTATTGGTCATTGGAATTATACTCCGGAGGTGAGAAAACCTGTTTATGTGGTTTCATCGGGAGAGGCAGTGGAACTATTTGTAAACGGGAAATCCAAAGGTTTCGGCAGACAGGATTATCGGTTCTTGTTTACTTTTGATTCTGTGCAATGGGAGAAAGGGATGATTGAAGCCATATCTTACGATGAACAGCATAAAGAGTTGAGCCGTCATTCTCTTCAAACCGTTGGAGAGCCTGAACGGTTAAAACTGACCTTGATGCATGGTCCGCAAGGCGTCTTTGCCGACGGCGCTGATATAGCGATGGTGCAGGTGGAAGTGGTGGATGGCAATGGAGAACGATGTCCGTTAGCCAATCATAAGATAAAATTTGATTTGCAAGGCCCGGCTGAATGGAGAGGAGGAATAGCACAGGCGGCAGATAATTATGTGTTGGCAAAAGAACTTCCTGTGGAATGTGGTATAACACGAGTGATGATCCGCTCGACAACGCAACCGGGAAATGTGGTGCTGAAGGTGGCTGCAGAGGGGTTGGCTTCAGAAGAAATAGCTTTCAGTACGCAGCCGGTAGAAGTTAAAAATGGCTTAAGCACTTTTTTCCCCGCCATTGGGTTGCCTAGCCGTTTTGACCGTGGTGAAACGCCGGCCTCGCCCTCTTATAAAGTGACCAAAGTCGATGTCAGAGTGACTGACGTTACAGCCGGAACCAATCAAGGGGATGCAGGGAAAAGTTTTGATGACAACGAATTGAGCGAGTGGAAAAATGATGCAGGTTGAACACCGCCTGGATTACATATAAATTGGAAAGGCGTGCGGAAATAGATGATATCTGTATCAAACTGACCGGATGGAGGCAGCGTTCTTATCCGCTTGAAGTATATGCCGGAGAACACTTGATCTGGAGTGGGAACACGGAGAAAAGTCTGGGGTATGTTCATTTGATAATTGACCGTCCGGTACGTTCTGATGAGATAACCATCCGTTTGAAAGGGGCTACTCAGGATTCCGATGCATTCGGCCAAATCATAGAAGTCGTGGAACCCAAGGCCGGAGAGCTTGATCTTTTCAAAGCTGAGGGGGGCAAGAAGGTAAACAATGAACTTCGGATAGTTGAGGTGGAATTTTTAGAAACTTTGAATCAATAATTTCAGAAATTAAGGAAATACGTCTATATTTACATCAATTATAAAATATCTTTTTATGAAAAACATATTCATAGGGTTGATAGCTGTTTGGGGGCTTTTTCTCGTTTCATGTGAAACAAGGGAGCCTATGGCTGAAGTAATAGAAAGAGGGCTGGAGGTTTCCAAACGGCAAGCTGTCTTTTTAGCGAAGGAAGTGGAAAATCAGGAAGGAAGGCTTCCACGGACTTATGAGGGTGGTGAACTGAAAACATCCGATTACCGGGCATGGATTTCCGGCTTTTTCCCGGGAGTGTTATGGTATTTGTATGAGAATACGCCTACGGATGAACTGAAAAGATATGCGGAACTATATACAGAACGGGTGGAGCCTGCCAAGGATATGACCACCACCCATGATTTAGGGTTTATGTTATACTGTAGCTTCGGAAACGGATATCGGTTGACAAAGAATCCTTATTATTTAGAGGTGATGACTATGGGAGCAGAATCTTTGGCAACTCGTTATGATGAGCGGGTAAAAGCTATCAAATCGTGGAATTCAAGTGAGAAATGGCAATTTCCCGTCATTATTGACAATATGATGAATCTGGAATTTTTGTCTTATCTTGCTAAGACAACGGGGGAAAAACGTTTGATGAATATGGCTGACAGTCATGCACAGACCACTCTTCGACATCATTTCAGAGATGATTATAGTTGTTATCATGTAGTTTCATACGATACGCTCTCCGGGCAACCGCATTTTAAAGGTACTCATCAGGGCTATGCCGACCGTTCGGCATGGGCAAGAGGACAGGCATGGGCACTGTATGGCTATACCATGATGTACAGGGAGACCGGAAAGGCCGAATATTTGGAACAAGCTCGGAAGGTAGCTTCTTATATAAAGAATCATCCCCATTTGCCGGACGATAAAATACCTTATTGGGATTTTGATGCACCGGATATTCCTGCCGCTCCCCGGGATGCATCTGCAGCTGCTGTTATGGCATCGGGGCTTATTGAACTGAGCCAGCTGGATAAAAGTAAGGAAGGAGCGGATTGGCTGGAACTGGCAGAAATGCAGATTCGTTCTTTGTCCTCTCCGGAGTACCTTGCCAAGCCGGGGACTAACGGAGGTTTTATCTTGAAGCATAGTGTGGGAAATTATAATAAGAATTCGGAAGTAGATGTTCCCCTGTCTTATGCAGATTATTATTATGTCGAGGCTTTGTTACGTTTAAAAAAACTACAGAATGAGAACTAGGAATTGTTTGTTAATCGCTTTTTGTTTTATGATCCTGTGTGGAAAACTATATGCCCAGCCTACAGGTAGCGAGGACCGTATGTACTGGGTGCAGACTTTAACAAAAATCGCTGATCCTGTGTTGGTCAATCTCAGTCAGGGCACATTGAAAAAGAATATGCCATTTGAGTCACTGTCCGATGAACCTTTACGTAGAAGTGTTTCCTATCTGGAAGCGGTAGGAAGAACCGTTTGCGGTATTGCTCCTTGGTTGGAACTGGGACCGGATGACACTCAGGAAGGAAAGTTAAGAGAAAGGTATATTCAACTGGTGGTTAAAGGACTGAAACAGGCCGTCGATCCGCAATCAGCTGATTATTTGATGTTCGATAACCGTCATTCCCAGCCTTTGGTAGATGCGGCTTTTCTTGTACAAGGTTTGTTGAGGGCTCCCGGACAACTTTGGGGAAATCTGGATGCGGATACTCAAAAAAAACTGGTGTATGAGTTGAAAAGGACGCGTGGCATAAAGCCTAATGAGAGTAATTGGTTGCTTTTCGCTTCGATGGTAGAAGCGGCCTTGTTGGAATTTACGGGGGAATATGATACTCAGAGATTATATTATGGTGTAAACCGTTTCATTGATGAGTGGTATAAAGGAGATGCCTGGTATGGAGACGGGGCAGAATTGCATCTGGATTACTATAACAGTCTGGTCATCCATCCGATGTTGACGGATGTATTGTCTGTCATGAAAAAGCATGGATTGGAACGTGCCGAGTTCTTGGAACGCCAATTGGTTCGTCAACAACGAATGGCTGCCCAGCTTGAACGGATGATCTCTCCGGAAGCCACTTATCCTGTAGTGGGCCGTTCTATTGTGTATCGTTTTGGCGCTTTTCATGCGCTTTCTCATATTGCTTTGTTGGACAAGCTTCCTCAGCCTCTTTCCAAGGGACAGATCCGTTCTGCCCTGACAGCTGTTATGCAGAGGCAGATATCCATGCCCGGTACTTTTGATGAAAACGGGTGGCTGAAAATTGGCTTTGCAGGAAGCCAGATAAATATGTCCGAACCTTATATAAATACAGGGAGTCTGTATTTGTGTACAGCGGCCTTTTTGCCATTGGGACTTCCGGCGAATCATCCTTTCTGGACTGAGCCTTATAGTGAATGGACTAACCTGAAGGCATGGAAAGGTGTCGATGTAGGGGCGGATAAGGCTTTGAGAAAAGGGTAGGTGTCTATGAAAAGAAAAGTAACTTAACTAACTAGCCCAAGTAAGTCAACTTAAATGCCGAAGTAACTTAACTTACTTGGCCTATGAAGATAGCTTACTTTTCATTGGCTGGTTTGCCTGATTTTAAAGAGCATGGAGATTTTCCATATTAAAGGAAATCTCCATGCTTTATGTTTGTATGTCAATAGAATAGCTATTGTGTAATATGGAATCCCCCTCTACTTTTGCATGGAATAAATTGCGGAACTTTAATTGGCAGATCATAAACAAAACACTAAAATATTATACTTTATGAATTTACGTACTATTTTTATTTCATCGTTTCTGTCATTGGGCAGCTTGGGGGTGCTGGCTCAGGAACAGATTAATTTAAGCGGTACATGGCAGTTCGCATTTGCCGCCAATCAAAAGGAGGCGGACCGTTTGGAAAGGTTTTATACGCCTGATTTTGCTAAAAGCAAATTTAAGTCAACTCCTGTTCCATCCAATTGGGCCTTGTTGGGATATGAAGAACCGGTTTATCGAGGATTCAAGGATAATCAAGCCGGTGAGGGATTTTATGTGCGGGAGTTTACAATTCCTCAGGATTGGAAAGACAAACGTATCTTGTTACATTTCGGTGGGGTATGGTCATCGGCCGAAGTTTGGCTCAACGGGAACGAACTGGGGCGTCATGATTGCGGATATACTTCTTTTGCTTTTGATGTGACGAATAAACTGAAAGTGGATGAACCTAACAAACTGGCTGTCAGGGTAAGGCAGATCACCCGTGAGTATAAGTTTGATGTTTGTGATGACTGGACTTGGGGAGGTATTTACAGAGATGTAACTTTGGAGGCTATGCCGGCTAAACGATGGATTGATGATGTGGTGGTGCAGACAACTTTTGACCATTTGTTTCAAGATGCGAATCTGGACATACGGGTGATGATCAGTGATAAGCATAAGAATACATTGCCCGGAAACTATCCTAGCCCCGGCGAGCCTTATAAGCTATGTTTCACACTTACCGACAAAGAAGGCAAAGAGGTGGCGCAAAGACAAATGACTGTACCTGCCCACGTTTCGACGGATCGGGAGATTTGTCTGAGCCTGCCGGTTGAGGCTCCGCACCAGTGGACTGCCGAAACTCCTTATTTGTATAGTCTGAAAGTGGAACTTTTAGAAAAAGAGGCAGTAACACATACACGTATGGAACGTGTCGGCTTCCGTCAGATCTCCACTGATGGAGGAGTTTTCAGAATTAACGGACAGGCAGTTAAACTTCGTGGGGTGAACAGGCATGATGAACATCCGGATGTAGGTCGTGCCACTACCCGTAAGCAGTGGTTGGAGGATCTTACGCTGATGAAGGCTGCCAATATCAATTATCTTCGTCTCTCGCATTACACACCTGCCGAAGGGTTTATTGAACTATGTGATTCAATGGGAATGTACGTGGGCAATGAAGTGACGCTAGGAGGAGCCGGAAACTTGATGTATGATCCTTCATTCTCAGGGGCGGTTCTGCAACGTTCGTATGAAACGATTGTCCGGGATATAAACAAACCGTCTATTATTTATTGGTCAATAGGTAACGAAGATCCTTTGACCTCTCTGCACATGGTTTCTGTAAAATTGGTCAAGGCACTTGATCCCACTCGTCCGGTACTGTTGCCTTGGCGTCCTGAAGAATGGCTCCCTAAAGAAGTGGATATTCTTGCTCCTCATTACTGGAATCCGCAGGAATATGACCGGCTTGCCGGACATTCCGGACGTCCTGTTATTTCGACTGAATACACACATGCTTATGGCAATGATGCGTTTGGAGGGTTGGAAGCACGTTGGAAGGCATTGACAAAACATCCTGCCGGAGCCGGGGCAGCTGTATGGATGTGGGCGGATCAAGGGGTTAAGACTCCTGTCCGAAAGAAAGAGAAAGATTTGAGTGAAGATGAATACTTAAGAATTAATACAGCCGGTTGGGATGGTATTGTGGATTCTTATCGTAATTTCACTCGTGACTATTGGGAGACGAAGGCCGTCTATGCTCCGGTTTACCCTGTTGTGGACAAAATTTCATTTGTGCCCGGTCAGGATTCGGTACGTATTCCTATCCAGAATGATTTTGATTTTACGAATCTTAGTTCTGTAAAAATGGCTTGGTCTGTACGGGAAGATGAGAATGTATTATATTCGGGCACTGATTCCATGTATGGCTATCCCCATACAGTGTCGGACTTTAAATTGCCGGTAGAAAAACTAGTGACTGTTCGTCCGGGAAAAACGTATTATGTGTGGTTTGTATTTACAGATGAAAAAGGAACAGAGATTACTCGTAGGGCTGTTGAACTTTGTCCTCAGACAGAACAACCGGTGTCTGTTCCTGTTTGTCGTGAACTTTTGGTTACTGAAACGGACAAGGTTACCATTGATGCTGGTGATATCCGCTATGTGTTTAGTCCGAAGAATGGACAATTGGTGTCTGCGGAGCTAAAGGGAAAGCAGTTGATAAAAGACTTGTATCCGGCTATCTGGCGTAAATTAAATCAAGGTGAGACTTCCGGATTTGGTAAGGAAAATCTTCGTAAGGCTGTCGATCTTACTCATTATACGTCATCTGTAACAGCATGGAAGGTGGAGAAGACACCGACCAATGCGGTTATCCGTACTACTGTGGATTATAGGGTGGATCAGGAGAATCATTTTACAGTGACTTATCGTTATTCAATAGGAGTGGATGGACGCTTGAACGTTTATTATCAGATTCTTACTAAAGTGGCTGTACCTTGGTTGCCTATTGTTGGTATGTCCATGCAGTCTGTATCCGGACTTGATCAGGTACATTGGCTGGGATTGGGCCCGTATGATGCTTATCCTAATAAGCAAACTGCTCCCATATTGGGCGTATGGGGAGGAACAGCGGGAAGTCCGGATGTGACGGGAATAAAAGCGATGCGTTGGATGGAACGTGCCGGAGCTGAAGGAACCATACATGTTTCAAACTCCGGTTATATGGAGAATGACGCAATGTGCCCGGAAAGAACTTATATTTTATCAGGAGTGTTCGGTCGTCCGGAGAAAGGACGCCGTGCTGAAGAATCGGTTCCCCAACTTCGTACGGATACAGGAAAGCCGTTTGTTGGCGAGTTCAGTATTATGTTGAAGGCAGTTCGCTAGATTATTTTTTGGATGGGTGGAAGATTTTCCATGAATGAAGCAAAAAGTCCATAAATTGTCTCTGTATATAGGTAAATTCAGCATTGTAGGGAAGGGAGTGGCTTTATACTTTTGTACATGGCAAAGATATCTGAAGCCGGTTAAATAAAAGCATGCTAAATGATATAGATTACAAAACTTTAATTTGTTAATAATGAAAAACAACAGGAAACAAAGAGGCGCTTATGATGAAGTGTCTTTTAGAATGGTATTTTTATTAGTCTTTTTTTTAATGACTACCGTTACCGGATTTGCACAGAACAAGACGATATCGGGTATTGTAGTGGATAAGGCAGGTGAGGCTGTAATTGGTGCCAGTGTATTGGTTAAAGGAACTTCGAATGGTACTATTACTGATTTTGATGGGAAATTTACTCTATCCAATGTTCCTGAAAAAGGGATTATTACTATTACCTATATAGGATATAAAGAGCAGAATCTTCCGATTGCAGGAAAGGTGACACTCAAAGTAACTATGGTTGAAGATACTGAAACATTGGATGAAGTTGTTGTGGTGGGTTATGGTACACAGAAAAAAACTGATTTAACAGGTTCTGTCATGTCAGTGAAATCGGAGGATATTACTTCTGTAACGGCGAATAATCCTGTTCAAGCCTTACAGGGAAGGGTGACAGGTGTTTCGGTTGTGACGGATAGTCGTCCCGGCAAGTCACCTACCTTGCGGATTCGTGGTAATGGTTCTATCAGTGCAGGAAATGATCCCTTGTATGTAGTTGACGGTTTTCCTTTGATGAATGGTTCATTGAATGAAATTAATGCGAATGATATTGCTTCAATGGAGGTCCTGAAAGATGCTTCTGCTACAGCTATTTATGGTTCCCGTGGTTCAAATGGTGTTATTATGATTACTACCAAAACAGGTGCTAAAGACTCTAAGTCACTTACGTTTAATGCTAATTATGGTTTTCAGATGCCGGGTAGATTGGTGGAAACAATGAATCATGAACAGTTTGTGGACTTTATTAATTCCGCTTACATGAATTCTAAAGGGATTACGATATATAATGATGAAAATCCTGCTCCTAATATACATACAGATTGGCAGAGGGAAACCATTAAGAGTAGTAGTCCTGTGCAAGACTATAGTATTTCTTTGAATGGTACTTCGGGTGATACACAGTATATGATGTCCGGTGGAGTTTATCTTCAAGATGGTTTGTTGTCTAACTATGATTATAATAAGTACACTTTTCGTACTAATTTGCAGCATAAGTTTAATAATTTCATAAAATTGGGAACACATTTGCAGTATACTTATTCAGAGGGAGGGCTTGCGACAACTACTAATTATGAGGGGGCATTGACGGAGTTATGGCGTTATGGTTGGCCTACATTACCGGTTTATCGGGAGGATGGAAGCTATGCAATACCTAATGATAATCCAGCCATATCCAGTTATTTTGATAGTGGTATTAAATGGAATGCGGTTAATTATTACAATGAAGTGAAAAAGGAATCTAGTGTAAGTCGTTTGTTTGGTGATGTTTATGCTGAATTTCAGTTGGCTAAAGGATTGACTTTCAAAACAAATTTTGGGCTTGATATAGCTAATACTAGAGATTATAATTATATAACTTCGGATTATACTTTATCTACAGGAACTGGAGAAGGTGGAAATGGGTATTCTAAGAAGATAAGCCGGATAACTGAAAATATTCTTACTTATACCAATACCTGGGGAAAACATCGTCTTACAGCGACAGGGGTTTATTCATGGCAAAATTATATTTATGAAAATCTTTCTATTGATGGAAAAGGATTTGCTAATGATGAAACCGGGGCATGGGATATCTCTCAGGCGAATAGAGAAACGGTAGATTATGGCAGTGACAAATACCAAAATTCATTGGTTTCATGGACTGGCCGTGTATCTTATGCTTATAATGACAGATATCTTTTGACGGCAACTGCTAGATACGATGGATCTTCGCGCTTTGGGGCAAATAACAAATGGGGATTTTTTCCGTCAGTCGGTTTGGCTTGGCGTGCGAGTCAGGAAAATTTTTTGGTTGATAATAAATATATTACTAACTTGAAAATACGTACCAGTTTCGGTGTAACAGGTAATCAGGAGATAGGAAATTATAAATCATTGGCACAATTGAATGCGGATAATTATATTTATAATAATGGAGAACTTCAAGGATATTATGAAAGTATAGGTAACCCGGACTTGAAGTGGGAACGTGCCAATCAGTTTGATATTGGTGTTGATTTATCCTTATGGAATTGTTTGCACATTACTGCGGATTATTACTACCGTAAAACTTCCGATTTGCTTTATCAAGTTCCCATTCCTTCCACTTCCGGATTTTCTTCTATGCTGAGTAATGTCGGTTCTGTATTGAATAAGGGATATGAATTTTCAATCACAGGAAATATTATTAATACAAATGATTTAAAGATAGATGCTACTGTTAATCTCAGTCGTAATATTAATAAAGTGAAGGAACTTTATAATGATGTGGAATCTATAACACTTAGTTCCGGATTAGGTCTTAGCCGTTATTTAAAAGTCGGAGAATCTCTTAATTCCCGTTATGCTCTTCTTTCTGATGGTATTATTCGTACAGAAGAACAGTTGAACGAATATCGGAAAATTGAAGGTACGGCCAAATTAGGGGATGAAATGTATAAGGATTTGGATGGTGATAATCAGATAACGGCAAAAGATCAGGTAAATATAGGTACTACAGATCCTAAACTTATTTATGGTGTAGGTTTGAATGTACAATACAAAAAGTTCAGTTTGAATATATTAGGAAATGGTGCTCATGATTTTGTTGGTGGCACTTCTTATTTACAAATAGCAGAGAATCAGATAAATTCTAGTGTGATTTGTATGCCTTCGTTGTATGCTTATGAGCGAATGTGGAGTGAATCCAACCCATCAGGAACCTATCCTGCACCGGGAGCTTCTAATATTCATGAAAGCGATCGTATAAATTCTGGATGGAACTATTTCGTAGTAAAAAGTATAGCCTTAAGTTATGATTTTGGAAAGAATCCTATCAAAGGAATTAAAGGTATCAAAAGTTTGAGTGCGACAGTGAATTTTCAGAACTTCATCACTTTTTCTAACCAGCGTGGCTATAATCCGGAAAATGGTGATATTAAATATCCATGGGTGAAGATTGTGAATATTGGAGTTAATGCGAAGTTTTAATCAATAATAATAAATGAATATGAAATCAATATATTTACGTAAAAAAACGTTGCTTGTGGGTAGGTGGTCTGTTATTGCTGCTCTGTTTGTGATTGTTACTCTGTTTTCCGGTTGTACGGGGTTGACTGAATCACCTTATACTTTTGTTGATCCGGGTAATTATTATAAATCGGAAGAAGAACTGGAAAGTGCTTTGAATTCAGTTTATGCCGATTTTCGTAAATTTGCCAGTAATTATAAGACTCTGATGATCTTGGAACTTGTGACAGAACATGCTATGCCGGCCCATGCTTCTAAGGATGGGGTTATATCATTCAATTGTTGGCAAGGAGTGAATCAAGCTACTACCTATAACATTCAGATATGGGATAGCGGATATGAGATGATTAACCGATGTAATGTGGTGCTTGGACGTGGTGATGGAGTGAATATGTCCGATGAAAAAAGAAACCAGGTTTACGGACAGGCTCGTTTCTTCCGTGCATATACCATGTTTGTTCTGCTTCGTCTTTATGGGGGACTTGCTATTCCGGAATCTTATACTTCAGGACTGAATGGCCTTGAAATTCCTCGCAAGACAGTAGATGATACGTATGATTATATTATTCAAGATTTGGAATATTGTATTGCGAATTTACCGACGCGCTCACAGTGGGGAAGTAGCTCTTATTATAAAGCAAGTAAAGGAGCTGCTCAAGCGTTGCTGGGCGATGTGTATTTGACTAGAGGTTGTATGGATAATTACAATACGACTTATTTCCAAGAAGCCAAGAAACAATTAAGCGATGTAATCAATTCCGGTGAATATGAACTTTTGTCTGATTATAAATCTTTGTGGTATTGGTTTGTAGAGGAGGCTTCCAAAAATACAAAAGAATCTTTGTTGGAAGTTCAATTTGGTCCTACTCAAGTGAGTGCGTTACATTGTAATTTTGGGATAAACGTTACAGATGAAAGTTTAGGAGGTAAAATGTATCATCGTTCGGCAATTTCACATAAGGACTATCTTTCTTATCAAGACGATGACGTGCGTAAGCAATGTTTTCTAACAGAATATACCATAACTGGTACAGATACCCGTCGTTATTTTGAACCTGAATATAAAGGTTTTTCAGGTAAAGGCGAAGGTAAATGGCCGTCATCTGCTCCAGGAAATATGAAATTTTATGATCGGACTAAGTCTTGCTATGAAACAGGAGGTTCGAAAGCGAATTTAATTGCGATCCGTTATTCTGATGTATTATTGAATTATGCTGAAGTGGAAAATTATCTGAATGGTCCTACATCCGATGCGTATGAGAAGTTAAATAAAGTACATCAGCGTTCCTTGTCTGTTCCTGTAACACCGGGACTCTCAAAAGAGGAGTTTGATGATGCAATCTATCAGGAACGTACATGGGAATTGGTTGGTGAAGGTTATTTATATTTTGACGAATTACGCACAGATCGTTTGGGGAAAAACGTTTATGAATATAAAACCTATATGTATGAGAATGGGTATTTTAATTGCCAAAAATTACAGTTTGTGCCCCAAAAAACATTTTTATGGAAGATTCCTCAAACGTCTTTGGACTCTAATCCTGCATTAGAGCAAAATCCGGATAACATATCGGATCCAAGATATCCGCTTAAATAAATTTTTAAGGTATTAAGTTAGACTAAGGTGAGCAATATATGCGATAACGATTGTCTGTGATAGATAGTCGTTATCTTTTTAAAGAGTAATATTGTTGTGGCGAACTATAATGGTTAAAGTTTTTGTTGTGGATGTTCTTTATATAAATAATGAGTCTTGTTTTGATATTTGGTATTGATTATAGGGGATGTCTGTGTTTGTTTGTATTTTTACTGAAAAATAACAAGTTAATAAGCAAAGGAAGGAATATGAGAAAATGTGATTTTTATATTTATTTGTTGTTCCTTGTTTTTACAACTGTTGAAGCGTCAGGTGAAGTAGTATTGGATGGTTGGTTGAAAGAAGCAAGAAGAGAACAGAATATAGATAGTGGCATTCATAATGATGAAGGAATGACTGTTCCGTTACATTGGATCGGAGATACACCTCAAATGAGTAGACCGGTGAGTTTTGGTGTCCCTTTCGGGAAAGGAGAAGTGTATTCGGAAGACATTTTACAGTTGACCTCTACTGATAATGAAAAAATTCCGATTGATACATGGCCTTTAGCATACTGGCCTGATGGTTCTATAAAATGGAGTGGTATAGCTGGTGTAATTCCTGCCGGAATGAAAAATATGGTTGTTGAAAAAATAAGGAAAGAAGATAAATTGGGCTCTGAAGAGAAACCGGACATGGCATTTGTTACAGTGCAAGAAACAACTGAAAACATACGGATTGAGACGGGGCTTATTTCCGTTTATATTTCACGTAAAGGAAAGTACTTAATAGATAGTTTGCTGTATAAGAATGTGAAAGTTGGAGAAAAATTACGTTTGATATGTACTACTCAAAGCTGTCCTAAACTTGAAAATATGTCGTCAATTTCTTTTGTAGATTATCAGGGGGAACTAAAATCTGCAGAAGTGGAACGTGTGGGTAATGTGCGTACTTTGATAAAACTGGAGGGGGTGCACAAGGGTAAAACTGGTAGGGAATGGCTGCCATTTGTTGTTCGACTTTATTTTTATGCTGGTAGTGAACAGGTGAAAATGGTGCACAGCTTTATTTATGATGGTGATCAAGGTCGAGATTTTATATCTGCATTGGGTATTCGTTGGAGTGTTCCTATGCGTGAGGCTCTTTATAATCGACATGTAGCTTTTTCTTGTGCTGATGGAGGGGTATGGAGCGAAGCGGTGCAACCTTTGGCAGATCATCGTGTACTTAATAATAATCCGTCATTACAAATTCAACAGTTGGAGGGCAAACGTATTCCTGACTCTCAACAGTGTGATGAAAGAAGTCGTATATTGTTGGATCATTGGGCTTCGTGGAATAGTTACCGTTTATCTCAGCTTACGCCTGATGCTTTTTCTATTCGTAAACGTGCTAATGATGATAATCCTTGGATCGGAACTTTTTCGGGATCACGTAGTGAGGGATATGCTTTTGTTGGTGATATAACAGGTGGCTTAGGGATTTGTTTACATGATTTTTGGCAATCATATCCATCGACTATTGAGATATCAGATACAAAAAGTGAAACAGCTGTTCTTACTGCTTGGTTGTGGAGTCCTGAGACGGAACCGATGGATTTGAGACATTACGATAATGTGTCTCATACATTGAGTGCTAGCTATGAGGATGTTCAAGAAGGAATGAGTACTCCTTATGGTATATCTCGTACCTCTACCCTTACTTTTATTCCTCAAACAGGATATTCCGGGAGAAAAAATTTTGCCAATTGCACAAAGGAGCTTACCGGGATGGGAGTTTTGTTACCGACTCCTGAATATTTGCATAAACAGAAAGCTTTTGGAATATGGAGCCTTCCTGATCGTAGTACTGCGTTTCGAACTTGTGTAGAGGAATATTTGGATGCATATATTGATTTTTATAAAAAGGCCATTGAGCAAAATAAGTGGTATGGTTTTTGGAATTATGGTGATGTTATGCATTCTTATGATTACAATCGTCATACTTGGAGATATGATGTAGGAGGTTTTGCTTGGGATAATACGGAGTTAGCTTCGAATATGTGGCTATGGTACAATTTTTTACGTACGGGGCGTGCTGATATATGGCGTATGGCAGAAGCAATGACTAGGCATACTTCAGAGGTGGATGTTTATCATATTGGCCCTAATGCCGGATTAGGAAGCAGGCATAATGTGAGTCATTGGGGATGTGGTGCTAAAGAGGCTCGTATTAGTCAGGCAGCTTGGAATCGTTTTTTTTATTATTTGACTACTGACGAACGGTGTGGAGACTTGATGACTGAAGTAAGAGATGCTGATCAGAAGTTATATACATTAGATCCTATGCGTTTGGCACAGCCTCGTAGTAAATATCCTTGTACCGCTCCAGCTCGTATTCGAATAGGACCAGATTGGTTGGCTTATGCAGGTAACTGGATGACGGAGTGGGAACGTACAGGCAATCTTAAATATCGTGACAAGATTTTGGCAGGAATGAAAAGTATTTTGCTTCTTCCTAATCGGATTAGTACAGGACCTGCTGCTTTAGGGTATGATCCGGTAACAGGTGTAATTACCAGTGAATGTGATCAAAATTTGTTGAATACTAATCATTTAATGACTATAATGGGTGGCTTTGAAATAATGAATGAAATAATGGATATGGTTGATTTTCCTCAATGGAATAATGCTTGGTTGGAATATGCACAGATGGTAAAGGATGATCGTTATCGAACTCGTTTGAAAGCCTATGCTGCATTTCAGACTCATGATGCTGTAATGAAAAAGAAATTATGGAATGATCTATTTGCTAGAGTAGGAGGATCTAAATGTTCTTTAAAGGTAAAGACGTTACTTCCTCCTGTAGTTCCTGCTCCATTAGATGAATCGGATGGGCTTAGCACAAATGATGTTTCTCTTTGGAGTTTAGATGCTATTTACATGCAGGAGGTTATACCATCTGATAAGTGAGTTTTCCTATTAGTTTTTTATGCTGATTGAAGAAAGTTCATATATATGAAAAATTATATTGAGTATTTTTCTATTTTTAATGGTTCTTTGGAGGATTGTTGTGAATTTCATCGTGAAAATGAATAATAAAATAGAAATAATAGACAAGATGTTGAATTAAAATTTAAGTAATTGATAATCAATGGTATTATCCTCGTTTTATATGAACTCAAATGAATAAGAAATAATTTGTAAAATATTGGATTTCCTTTTATTGGCGGTATCCTAATAGTAGGATCTTTTGTATGTTCGTCATTTTCGTCCAGTAATAGCAGATTTGTTTCTGTATAGTTGGTGCAGTTTGAATAAAATAATATAAATAAAATAATTATTGAATATGAAAAGATACATGTTGGTATTACTCACGTTTTTTATTTTGTCCATGACAGCTTCTGCACAAAATAATGTAATGTGGGATGACACGTCCTCTAATAGTTGGAACTCTAAATTTGAAGAAGTAAATATTCCTTCTAGTAAGGACGGAAGTTTACAAAAGGCTTTTATTTACAGAAGTCAAAAAAAGTGTATCTCAGCCTCTTATTGTCAGTCTTCATACATGGAGCGGTGATTATACTCAAAGAGATCCTCTTGTTGATGAAATAGTGGCAAGAGATTGGAATTATATTCATCCGGATTTTAGAGGCCCCAATCGAACTTTTGATTCTATGGGAAGTCAGTTTGTTTTATCAGATATTGAAGACGCAATTAGGTTTGCATTGAAAAATACTCATGCAGATCCTGATAATGTACACATTATTGGTGTGTCAGGAGGAGGTTTTGCTACATTGGCTGCATATATGAACATTGATTATCCTGTTAAGTCTTTTTCTGCTTGGGCGCCAATTTCGGATATTGAGGCTTGGTATTGGGAATCTGTAGGACGGCAGCAGAAATATGCCAAAGATATTATCAATGCAATATCTGTAAATGGAGTTCTTAACAGCGATGAAGCTGTTAGCCGTTCCCCGCTGAAACAGACTTATCCGATTCTTAAAAGAAAAGATGCACAATTATGCATTTACGAAGGTGTACATGATGGATATAGTGGTTCTGTACCTATAACTCATTCCATTAATATGTATAATAGATTAGTTGGAGAATTGAAGTATGGAACCTCTAACATGGATACAATCATGTTTAAGGCAGCCTTTGATTCGGATTTAGTCTCAGCAAAAGAAATAGTGGATTTAGTAACTAAACGTATTAACCCTAAAGCTGATAAAAATCAGACATTATTTGGAAGAGCGATATATTTGTTTCGTAAATATGAAAATATTCAATTGACGATATTTGAAGGTAGGCATGAGCAACTTCCGCAAGCTTTAAGCTTGATTCCTTATAAAGAAACTCATTCATTGCGCTATAATATATTAACAATTGGAGATTCTAATGGGGCAAATGAGGGGGATGGCCAGATCAGTTAAAGGGATTATTGCCAAAATCTTGTATTATAAATCTTTCACAATCTGGCAGGTGTATTGGTTTTGATAATAATGGAAAATCAGAACTCAATGCGTTGTCTCATATTGAATCGTATTTAGATAAGGCAAAACAACTCATTGGTAATAAAAAATATGATTATATTATTGTTTGTTTGGGGACGAATGATGTTAAACATATCTATTCAGGGCGCCAAACAGAAATAGTTTCTAATTTTGAATTATTATTGTCCAAAATTAAAGGTTATAAATGGGATGGTAATTCTGTCCCAAAGATTATTTATGTCACTCCTCCTCCTTTAAGAGTAATGAATATTAAAGAAAAATATAAAGGTGGAAATCAAAGATTGTCTGAACTGATTCCGGAATTTGAAGCCATAGCTCAAAAAAAAGAAATTGTTTTTGTTGACATTTATAATCCATTACAGAAAATCTTAGATGTGTATGCAACAGATGGAGTACATATGGATAATGCTGGGCAACAAATTGTTGCATCTCAAATTGTTAGGGCTATAAATATACAAAAATAATTTTTTTGATTGTATTATGTGATATCGCTTGTTGAAGTCGTAATTTTTACATAATATTTATGTTTAGTTATGTGGCTAAGAGATTATATTTCAATTATCTCAAAGAACGATCTTTATGTGGGTATTGTGAGATTGAATAAAAGTAAAAAGACAGTGAGTCGCAGAAACAGTTGCCGTTCTCGATGTGGCTGTTAGAGTAAATGATAATAATGTTTTATATAAAAATTAATAGAATGATGAATAAACGATTTATAGAAGTATTGGCTTTGATTTATATCGTGGTCGGTTGTACAGGTTCTCCATCTCATCCGGATGTAGCAGACTCGGCAACTATCAAAGAAGCGTGGGATGAGTTTTCCAATCCGGCAGATTCTGCACGTACTAAGGTTTGGTGGTTTCATGGTGAGACGGAAACGACTCGTGAAGGAATTACTGCTGATTTGGAAGCTTACAAGCGTGCCGGTGTAGGAGGAGTGGTTTATTACGATCAGGTGCATGGAAAAGGAGAGCATGCATTACCCGCTTTTTCTGCTGAATGGTGGGAAATGTTGAAGTTTGCAGCATCTGAGGCAAAGCGTGTCGGACTTTCTTTTGAAATAAACCTTTCGAATGGATATGTGGCGGGAGGACCTTGGATTACAAAAGCTTTAAGTATGCAACGTCTGACAGCGAGTGATACTATTATTAGAGGAAAACAACAGTTTGCAGCGGTATTACCAGCACCGGGTGATGATGAGTTTTGGGATATTGCAGTATTGGCGTTTCCTGTTCCTCAAAATCAATGGATGACAAATAATAGTCAGCGTCCAAAGGTAACATGTAATTTGCCGGGAGTTTCCGCTGAAGATTTCTTTTGTAAAAAAAGCAGATTGACGACTATACCTCCCCAGCAGCCTGGCAAGTCTGTTTATATAAATCTGGATTTTGAAACTTCTTTCACAGCTCGTTCTATTACTTATCGGGTAAGTAAGCGGAGTAAGGCATCTACCGGTGCCATGAATGTTCCGGGAGCTCCTGCTGATGAATTTTATGGATCGAGTTATGTAAAACAGCCACCTTTGGGGCAGTTGGAGGTTTCGGATGACGGCATAAATTATAGTAAGGTGTGCGATTTAAAACCCATTTATCAAGCTGCTGCTTCTCGATGGGATCAGAAAACAGCTTCTTTTCCGGCAGTGACCGGACGATACTTTCGTTTGAATTTACATGATTGGTGTCTTGCCGGAGATCAACGTCCTGAAATGGCTTTGGGCAATGTCGCATTATCGTCTCGTGCCCGTATAGACCAGTGGGAAGAGCGTGCGGGCTTTTATTCCGAATATATTTTGAAAAACCTGACTCCGGCTTATACGGATGAGGAGATTATTGATCCGAAAACGATTGTTGACTTAACTTCAAAGATGGGAACGGATGGAAGACTGGAATGGGATGTGCCTGAAGGTGATTGGGTGATTATGCGCTTTGCGCATGAGTCAACAGGAGGACCGTCTAAGCATGGTCGTGCGAACTTGAAAGGCTTGGAGTGTGATAAGATGTCTGTAGAAGCAGTGACTACACAATGGAATAATTATGCTGCGAGGATGATTGATACGCTTTCCGCTATCAATTTGAAGCCTGATGGAGTAATTATGGATAGTCATGAAGCGGGGGCTCAGAATTGGACTCCGGGATTTGAACAAGAATTCCTGCGTCGTAAGGGGTATGATCTTTTTTCATATCTACCTGCCATGATGGGATATATTGTGGGCTCGGTTACTGAGACTGATGCTTTCCTTTATGACTTGCGTCGTACTGTTGCTGATGTTATTTCTGATAATTATTTTGGAACTCTCCAGACCTTATGTAATAAGGCTGGTGTGGATTTTACAGCACAGGCAACCGGTAACGGGCTAAGTCTTGTGGCTGATAACCTGCAAGCGAAAGGACGTGTTCAGAAACCGCAAGGAGAATTTTGGGCAAAGCATATACATGGCAGTTATGATATAAAGGAAGCTTCTTCGGCAGCGCATATTTACGGAAAACGTATTGCTTCGGCTGAGGCATATACGGATGCTAAGTTCAGTCATTCTTTGGCAGAATTAAAGAATCTTGCTGATTTTGCTTATGCGGCTCAGGTTAATGAATTTGTTGTGTGTGCTTCTGCTTACCAGCCTTGGTTGGATAAATATCCCGGCAGTACAGGAGGTGGCCGCCACTATTGTCTGAATCGGAATAATACTTATTGGGAATATAGCCGTCCCTTTTGGGATTATCAGGCGCGTTGTGCCGGATTGATGCGGAAAGGAATGTCTGTGGTGGATCTTTGTATTTATGTAGGACAAAATCCACCGGTGAAACTGCTGACTTATCGTCTTCCCGAAATACCGGAAGGTTATGATTGGGATGTGTGCACATCAGAAGCTTTGACAACTCGTATGTCTGCTCATGGAAGCGAGATAGCATTACCTGATGGCATGTGTTATAAAATGTTGGTTGTGCAGCGTAATAATGATATGCCTTTACACGTGTTGCGTCATATTGCTCAGTTGATTGAACAAGGAGGAGTGGTTTATGCTCCCCGTCCCGATAGCTCTGCTTCTCTTAAAGACAAGGTGGATGCTGTTGAGTATAAAAAGATTGTGGATCAATTGTGGGGGAAGGAAGACGTTGTTTCGGGTAAACGGTCTGTAGGAAAAGGAACGTTGTATTGGGGGATGCCATTGGCGGAGGCTTTGCATCAAGCAGGTATTCGTCCGGATATGGGTATTGTAAGCGGGAATACTCCGACAGATAAGGTCTATTTTGCTCATAGGCGCTTGGCGGATGCTGATGTTTATTTTATTAATAATCATAGTCCGCGACCATTTAAAGACGAGGTGGTTCTGCGTACCTCTTTATCGAATGCTTCTTATTGGGATCCTGTAACTGGTAAACGATATGGGTTGCCGGCTCGTTTGGTAGCGGAAGGATTACATGTTAACATTACATTGCTTCCCGGTGAATCGGGTTTCATTGTGGTTTCTGATGACAGTCAAGAAGAACTAATGTTGAAACCAACCCGTGAGAAAGAGCGGTTGGAAGCTATAAAGGGAGATTGGCAGGTTTATTTTGATCCTCGATGGGGAGGACCTGGAGAAGTGGTCTTCCCGGTGTTGACGGATTGGACGAAACATGCCGATTCAGGTATTCGCTATTATTCGGGTACAGCCGTTTATCGTAAAAAAATTAATTTAGGAAAGGCTGCGGCAAATGAAGAAATAATTCTTCGTTTTGACAGCTTGAATTCTATAGGACGGGTTTGGTTGAATGGACAAGAGGTTTCAACTGTTTGGTGTACTCCGTGGGAGGCAAATCTGACTCCTTTCGTGAAAAATGGCGAGAATAAGTTGGAAATAGAAGTCGTAAACTCGTTGATGAACAGAATGATTGGTGACGCTTCGTTGCCTGAATCCAAACGACTGACTTATGCCTATCCCGAAATAGCCAAATCGACAGACGGATTGGTCCCTTCCGGAATTACAGGTGAAGTGTGGTTGGTACGTCGCTTTTTACAATGTATTAATTAAATAATTAAGTTTATGTCATTAACAAATATTATTTGTGGCATAGCGTTGCTGACCATAGGTGAAGTTGGGCCTCAGAATATGCCCGATACCATAGAACCTGTTGAATCACAGTTTGTTATGCCTTTGTTCGAACGGCCTGTTTTTCCCGAATCTACCATATTGGTAAGAATGGAACAGGAAGGTATGTCCACTAAACCGATTCAGGAAGCTATTGATAGTATGAGTTGCCGGGGGGGTGGAACGGTGGTAGTTCCTCCCGGTGTATGGCGGACAGGACGTCTTATCTTGAAGAGTCATGTAAATCTGCATCTTTCGGAAGGAGCGGAATTACATTTCAGTGGTAATATAATAGATTATCTTCCGGCTGTTTTTACACGGGATGAGGGGGTAGAGCTTTACTCTCTTGGAGCTTGTCTGTATGCTGATGGGCAGGAGAATATTGCATTGACCGGAAAGGGAAAAGTGGTTGGACCGCCTACCAGTTGCGAGATATATAAACGTAATGAGAGTATGTCTAGTGACAAGGGGATAAGGAAACCGCTTGCCGACCGTATTTATGATGGAAAGAATGGTGAAGGAGTTTTTTTACCTAAGACATTTGCCCCTATTAATTGTAAGAATGTCTTTGTAGAAGGTGTTACATTTGAACGGGGACTGTATTGGAATATTGTACCACAATATTGTGAACACATTGTGATCCGGGGGATTACAGTGAACAGTTTCGGGCATGGACGTACGGATGGTATTGATATTGATTCAAGTAATGATGTACTGATAGAATACTGTTCGCTCGATTGCCAGGACGATTGCTATACCATGAAGTCCGGGCGGGGTGAGGACGGATTGAAAGTGAATCGTCCCACTAGTAATGTCGTTATACGTAAAAGTATAGCACTGAGGGGAGCAGGCGGTATTGTATGTGGTACTGAGATTGCCGGTGGAGTGAGAAATGTATATATGCACGATTGTGTTTTTGAGGGAACAGACCAGGCTTTTCGTTTTAAGACCCGTCGTCCACGAGGAGGTTTTGTGGAGAATATATATGTGGAACGGGTGCGGGCGAATGTGAAAAGACAGGCTTTGTATTGCGATATGCTTGGTTCTGCGCTGGGTAGGTGAGTTGGCACAGCGTTATCCGGCCCGTGAGATAACTCCGCTTACGCCGTGGTTTGCTAATATTTCCATTCACGATGTGGAGATTACCGGATGTAGCACATTGGTGGATGTGGCTGCATTACCGGAGAAACCGGTGAAGAACTTTTTTT
This sequence comes from Phocaeicola sartorii JCM 17136 = DSM 21941, assembly GCF_000614185.1. Classification (GTDB taxonomy): domain Bacteria; phylum Bacteroidota; class Bacteroidia; order Bacteroidales; family Bacteroidaceae; genus Phocaeicola; species Phocaeicola sartorii. The sequence goes on from NZ_BAKM01000015.1 coordinate 92,663, forward strand.
TTCGGCAATGTCAAAGCACATTGTGATCGGATTGGTAAAATATGCGATGCCACAAAATTTTCAATGAAGGATGTAAGGATAGAGAGTTGTGATACAGTAATGCGTATTGATAATTGTGACTACGCCTCTTTCTTTGGGTTCAGCAATGTAACTACAGGCAGTCCGGTGAGGATAGAAAAAACAGGAGGGGAATGTCGCTATTTAAATGTGCAGACATATCCTCTTGCTCCAGTAAATTATCAGTCCATTCGTCCTGGTGAAGTGTGGCTTGATACGGAAGGAAAGCCTATTCAGGCCCATGGGTTTCAAGTGACTTTTCGTGAAGGCAAATATTATTGGTATGGTGAGGATAAAACTTATACTCTGTTTGGTACCAATCGGATGTTTGGCGGAGTACGTTGTTACTCATCTACCGATTTTTACAATTGGAAAGATGAGGGAAGGATAATTGAACCTGCTACTGATCCACATTCACCTTTGCATCATTGTCAGAAATTGGAACGCCCTCATATTCTTTATTGTGCCAAAACAGGCAGGTATGTATGTTGGCTGAAATCACAAAGTAATGATGGGCATTTTGTTATTCTAGAAGCTGAACATTTTATGGGGCCCTATCATTTTGTCCGCAATCTGAAACCTGACGGTTTTGCTGTGGGGGATTTTGACATGTATGCTGATCCCGATACAGGAAAAGGTTATGTTTGGTTTGAGCGTCCTCATTGGGAGCAGATATGTGCTGAACTGTCTGATGATTATACCAATGTAAATGGCCGGTATTCGGAACATTTTGTTGGAAAGGTTCCACCGTTTACACGTGAGGCGGCGGCACATTTTGTAATGGATGGTAAACATTATATTTATACATCGGGGACAACCAGTTATACTCCCAACCCCTCGGAAGTGGCGGTATTCGATGATTATCATGGTGAATATACGGTGTTAGGGAATCCACATATAGGTGATGAGTATGCACATTCTTTTTGCTCGCAGATTACAAGTGTGATAAAAATTCCGGGAAAGGATCTTTATGTGGCTATGGCCGATCGTTGGCTGCCGCATACTAATAAAACGGATATACCCAAGAAAGACTGGCAGTCTTTCTTGACCCGGTACAAGGATCACCGTCCTTATCCTAAGGATTTTGTAACTCCCAAAGTGGCTGACAGATTTTATACACTTGTTAATCCGAATCAAGATGTATATAAGGCCACCTATGTGTTTTTGCCGGTCATTGTGAAGGATGGCGTACCGATGATAGAGTGGCGGGATGAATGGAAACTGGAAGATTATGAATAGATGATTTTCTTTTATTGATAAGCTAGATTCGTTTCTTTTTAGTATATTTGTAATAGTCAGGAGTATTTTATTTGACTATCAATGTATTATATGAAACCCGCATGAGAATGGGCAACGGATAAGAAAAATGCAAACTGTTTAGAATCACCATATTCCTCATGCTTTCAAATAACTCTTTATCTTTCTGCAAAGATAGTGTTTTTCCTCTGAATACCGGAATTTTCCGGGTATAATCTTCACGGTGATTTCAAAAATAATCCAAATCAAGAATGACATCTGTACCGTAGCCGAGTTCACGTAACTCACAGGCAAAGGTAACTCGTGTTCTTTCGTACAAGCAAGGTCAGGCCCTCCGGGTGGCGTGGAAAAATCATCCTCGCCCCGGAGGGCTTCGGTATTTTTCCCGCCAACCTTGCATGTACGGAACACGACCTTTTAAAGCCTGTAGTTACGGGAACTCCGGCCCCCGAAAAGCCGGACTAACAAAAAAACAATGTCATGTTACAGGCAACAAAGAACAAGTACGGTATCGAAACGCTCAAAAGACTGAACGTTTCATACGACCATCAGCATTCGCTGACACAGGAAGATGTGGATATGGTCAACAGTTATGTGGAACTCATCGAGCGGACACGTTCGGAAATCATACCACAAATTGGTGACAGGCTGGTGTATGTAACCGAACACGGGGATTATTACGGAAACGCCCTTATTGATGACAAGTATGTGAAGGAAGGATATCTTTCCGTATGCGAACAGCCGTATGTACCCTTCGTTTGGGAAGAAAACGGAAACATCCGTCTGAGTGTCAGCGGAGGATCATTTCACTCTGTAAATCCGAAGGAACTGAAATTCATGAAATGGACGGAAGGAGCCTTCAAGGACTGGGGACATTGCGGGGCGTGCGCCAACGGGTCGGTGGCATTTATGGCAAGAGTGCCGTTGTGGTTCTATGCCGAACCCAATCCCAAGTACGGAAACTTCACGACCGAAACCTACCGGAAATTTTACCTGAACAAAAGGAATGAGCCGGAAGAAGGCTACCGTTATCATGGCGACGGGATTGCTTTCCGTGATGAAGTCAAGTTCCAGCAATTCCTGCAAGACTACGAAGGAACGGTATTCAAAGGAAACTGGAAAGACCAAATCGTGGTATGGTGCTTCCGCAGGGAATATGTCTTCCTGCCACTGTCGGAATGGGAAAAGATTGATGCCCCGGCGGTGGAGCGAAGACTCAATTTCCATCCCGAGCAAGTGAAGATTGTCAAGGACATGGAGAAGCACATCACCTATTTTTACCGTATCCAATCACAGGATTTCTAACACTTAAAATCAAACAGATATGCAAACGACAACATCATTCAAACCCGGCAATGCTCCTGACCTGCTTTCAGGCATATTGAGCGTACAAGTAAGAAACGAGGACAAGATTACCGAGCAAGACCGCCTGTTTTGCCAGAACCAGCAGGACATGCTCTACAAGACGCTTGACCGGATAGACCGCTGGTATGCCATCTTCAAGGAAGAGGCGGAACAATACCGAACAGAACGGGACTTTTCATACGACGACAACGGGAAAATATCCATGCGTGACCTCTACTCGCTCAGAAACGGGAAGGACGATTATTCGCACAACGAGTTCAAGCCGTTCGATATCCTTAATGATTTGGTTGACAAGAACCGCAACGCCAACTCGAACTTCGCCAACCGTATCATCGCCTATTTCAACAGGACATACAACGTATCGGTGCCAGAACAAAGGATAGACGAAAAGACGCTCCGCATGGGTTTCCGTCCGGTCTATGGTACATACATGGATGCGGTCATTGAGCATTTGGGCGGCAAGAGCTTCCGGGAAACGGCGGTGGAAGAACTGCTTGCAAGAGTAGCCAAAGTAGTCAAGCCTTCCTGCTGGAGCAAGGTCAAGACGGAGCTGAAAAAGGACAAGATTGTATTTCCTGAAATTATCCGCTTCGATGATTTCTACCTGCAATACAACAAGTGTCAGATCAGTTACAACTATGGTGGAGAACTGGAAACCCTATGCGCAGGTATTGCCTACGGTGCGGATGACGTACTGTGCGGCAGCTCAGACATGATTATCCGTTTCGACCGCAACGATGTATCCGTCAGTGACTGGTACGACCTCACGACCACCAACGCCGAGCAAATCCGATTCTACAAGAACGGACGTATCGATGTCAAGTTCAAGGACAGCGCGACGGCCGAAAGTTGCTTCAAACGTCTCCGGCTTGATGAAATCACATTACCGGAGAACTGACCATGAGACAAAATCCACTGCACCCCGTAAGTCAACCCTTGCGGGGTGTTTTCATATTCAACCATAAACGATTAAAGATATGTATGCCATCATCCCCCAACAGATTCCGCAGGACATGCGGGCCGAGGTCAACGAAAAGATTCTGTTCTCCATAGACTCCGGCAAGGACCTGATTCCGGCGGAAAGCATTTACAACTGCTATACAGCATTGGCGGGCTACACAATCTGAAGCAGTCCGACTTTGCCAACTACAATGAGTATGCGGAAGCGAAAAAGGAGTTTGAGATGGGACAGTTTTTCACCCCGCATGAGGTATGCCGGGACATGGTGGATATACTGGACCCGCTTTCGTCAGAAATGATTCTTGATATGTGCTGCGGTATGGGCAATTTCTTCAACCACCTGCCGAACCATCATAATACCTACGGATTCGACATAGACAGTAAGGCGGTGGCCGTTGCCAGGTATCTCTACCCGGATACCCATATCGAGAAATGCGACATCCGGCAATACTACCCGGAGCAACGCTTCGACATTATCATCGGCAATCCGCCATTCAACCTGAAGTTCGACTGCAAATTATCGCAGGAGTTCTATCTTGATAAAGCCTACGATGTGCTTAAGCCTGCCGGTATCCTGATGGTCATCGTTCCCGGCTCGTTCATGCAGAGCGAGTTTTGGGAGAAGACCCGTGTCGCGAATGTCAATGACGGATTTTCTTTCGTCGGCCAAACAAGACTGAATCCCGCAACCTTCTCCTCTGTCGGGGTACATAACTTCCATACGAAGATTATGGTATTCCTGCGCAAATCGCTGTATATCGAGATGCAGCCCTACAATGCGGAAGAGTTCATCTCCATGGCCGAGTTGAAAGAGCGCATCCGCGAGGCAAGGCTGATGAAACACAAAATACGCTTCGACCTGATGCGCGAGACCAACCGGATTGACAAGGAGGAACTGGAGGTATTCGAGTACAAACTCGCCAAGTACATGTACGAGTTGAAAGCCCACACCAAGCTGAACAGGCATATCGACAAGGCAGAGGCACTGGTCACGAAATTCCGTAACCAGAAACCACCGGGAAATGCCACCCGGGAACAGGTAAACCAATGGGAGAAGAACAAGTTGACCACGACCAAAGTCCTCGGTATCATCCGCAGGTATATCACCTCGCAGAATATCGTTCCACGCAAGGAAGTGGCCCTGGTGAAGACCTCCTACGGATTCAAGCTGAAACAGTATGCACCCCGCCTGCTGGATAAGGTTTCACACAAGGCGGCAAGTATCAATGACCTTGTGCTGGGACGGAGCGAACTTCCCGTACCGGAACTGCCGACTGAAAAGAACATGCGCCAGATACGTGCAGCGGAAAAACTGATACGCAAGAAACGCAGGCAATACGAAAACCAGAACCGGCAGTTTGCAGATATGCAACCAGTCCCATTTCTGCAAGAATACCTCGACCGTATGACCTTCATCAACAAGGACGGTGACACTTGCGAGTTCACCCGGCTCCAGAAACACGACCTGAACCTTGTCTTGCAGAAACGCTATGCGCTGCTGAACTGGCAGCAAGGTTCCGGCAAGACGGCGGCAGTCTACCACCGTGCCAAGTACCTTCTCAAATTCCATAAGGTACGCAATGCCGTCATTCTTGCTCCGGCCATCGCCACCAACATGACATGGATACCCTTCCTGACCATGAACCGAGAGAGATTTCGTGTGGTACGAAACAATACCGACCTTGAAACAGTACCGGAAGGTGTGTTCCTTATTCTTTCCACTTCCATGCTCTCCAAACTGAAACGTGGGCTGTCGAGATTTGTCAGACGCACATCCGGGAAACTCTGTCTGGTTTTCGATGAATCCGATGAGATAACCAACCCGTCTTCACAACGGACAAGGCTTGTCTTGAGTATTTTCCGCCGTCTCAAATACAAGATACTCGACACGGGAACCACCACGCGGAACAACATCGCGGAACTATACAGCCAATTTGAACTGCTGTACAACAATTCCGTCAACATGGTCTGCTGGTGCGACCGGATATACCACGAGAACAGAGACAAGGAGATAGAGGAAGAAAGCAACCGGCATTACGGAGAGCCGTTCCCGGCTTTCAGAGGCCATGTGCTTTTCCGTTCCTGTCATTGCCCCGGAAAATCCACCGTATTCGGCATAGAGAAGCAGAACCAGGACGTGTATAACAAGGATGAACTGGCGGAGCTTATCGGAAAGACCATCATCACCCGCAAGTTCAGGGACTTCGCAGGCGAGAAGTACAAGATACGTACCCATACGGTCAGCCCGGCTGAAGGCGAGCACGAGGTTTACCGCGTCATTATCGAGGAATTTTGCCGCATTTGCGAGCTGTATTACAATAGTACGGGAGACGCGAAGAAGGATGCCGGGCTTAGGCTCATGCGACAGATCAAGCTGCTCATCAAGGCGTGCTCCGTCCCGCACCTGATAGATGGCTATTTCGGCGACGGGATTCCGAACAAGACAAGATATATCAAGAAACTGATACGGAAGATTCCCGGCAAGGTGGCTGTCGGCTGTACCTCCATAGCGGCGTTCGACCTTTACGAGAATCATCTCCGCGAATGCTTTCCGGACCGTCCGGTGTTTGTGGTCAAAGGCGACGTGGCCTTCAAGAAACGGCAGAGCATCGTGACTGAGTTCGATTCCACCGTCAACGGCATACTGGTCTGCACACAGCAGAGTCTGAGCAGTTCGGTGAACATCCCGACCTGTAACGATGTGATTCTGGAATCGCTCCAATGGAATATCCCGAAGATGGAGCAGTTCTACTTCCGCTTCATACGTCTTGATTCCAAAGAACTGAAGGACGTACATTATGTCACCTACAAGGATTCCGTGGAGCAGAACCTGATGGCACTGGTACTTACCAAGGAGCGGCTGAACGAGTTCATCAAAAGTGGTGAGGTGAAAGAACAGTCAGACATCTTCGAGGAGTTTGACGTCACTATGTCCGTCATCGAGAGCCTGCTGGTCAGGGAACGTGACAGGGAGGGCAAGATACATATCAGCTGGGGAAGCCAGCGCATAACCGGCTAAAAATGAAAAAACATGAATAACCGCAGATTCCATTCCACAGGCAAAGGTAACTCCGCACCTTTACCGGCTGGGCAAGGTCACGCCGCAAGCGGTTTTCGGGAAAATCATCCTCGCCGGAGGCTCCGGTATTTCCCCGAAAAACCCTGCACAGCCGGGGCACGGACCTTTTGGAGCCTGTGGAATAAAATCCCCGGTTCCGCATCAATAACTGTAATGAAAAAGATTATGGACTTGAATCAGGCAGAAGTGGCAGTGACCACGCAGCATCTCATCGACATCCGGCAGGAAAGGGACAGCCTGCTGCGTATGTCCGATTTCGGCGACATGGGAGAATTCCTATGCACCTGCTCCGAATTGTTTCCCGAAGAGGAAACACCGGAGTACAGGTATACGAAATGGGAGGAAATCCCGGACCCGCTTATCAACAGGGAATGGCTTTGTCCCAACTTCTTCGATATAAGGGAGGCAATGGAGCAGCTGGAGGAACCCGACAAGGATTTTTTCTTCGACTGGTGCGACCGTTACGGACACGACATCAGTATGGAAGACCCGCACCTGCTGGTAGCGCATTACCTGGAACTGTTCGGGAACGTGACCTATATCGACGATGACTCCTGCCCGGACAGCGGGGATGACAGCCTGTTGTATTATCCGGGCATATCAGGCAACTATTTCGATAACTGTTTCCCTCGTTTTGAAGTATTCGATGACAATTACGATTAAAAGACAAACGCTTATGAACATCAATTTTCTCGGACCGGTCTTCCCGACAGACAGTTTCACGCAGATGGCTTTCGTGGAAATCCTGAACATCATTCTAACCTCGAACAATATCATGGATGTGAACAGGATGCTTATCGGAAGGAACGTCAATCCCACCTTCGGCTCTTTGTCGGGACATTTCCGCTGGTCTTATGCAAACGATCATTTCACGCTGTGGCAGCGTATGGAATACAATTCGCCCGTCTGTTTCGGACAGCGCATATTCAGCATCCATTTCGGTATGCTGGCAAGCCGCGACAGGAAAAGGGACAATATGATAATGAACTGAAAACATATATATCAACATGAGTTACCAGATAATCACAAAAATGGCATACAATGCCAAAAACAAGCAGATTGAGACCTGGCAGCATTCCAACAACGTATGGCCGAAAACAGACCGTTTTTATGACTTGGATGTAAAAACGGACAAACAGATGTTTGAATTCATAAAATTGGTAGCAAGCGGTTCGTGGCAGGTTCGCAAATGGAGAAAAGCGTTCAATATCCTTTTTGAGGAATATCCGGAACTGGTCATGTCATCATACGAACACGAGCTTGAAGGCAGGCCCTGGAAGGAATATTGTGCCATTTGCCGAAAACATGAAGGGCTTGCCGAAAGCAAGTGCAGTGAGATCGTAGCGCGGTTCAAACAACTGGCCGGGATTGTCTGACCCAAACAGATGAATATATGGAAGAGTTGAAGGTTTCAAACCGGCAAATTGCAATGATGGCTTTCGACAGGCTTCGCGAGGAAAACAAGAAGGATTCCGCGCTCCGGCTTGCCCGTTGTCTGTTGCAAGGCACAAGCATATCACTCGGCATTGGTGATATTGACTGGGATATTGACACGGCAATACGACAATGCGGCGGAGAGCCAAGTACCGGTTACAGGTACACCGCATATTTTCACTTCAACCGTAAGACGGAGATGGTAAAGGAAAGGTATGACGAGATAGTGAAAGAACTGTATGGGTAATAGTAATACGGAGGCGGCCGCAAGGTCGCTTCTGTCATTTATAACGGTATGTACGGGAAACAGAATCCTGCCGTACACAGGTAAAGAAAAATGGAAGAACAGAGAACGCTTACGTTGGATTTCGTGAAATCCTCATGGAACCATCCTACACGCTGGTATGGACGGATTATAACGACAACCTTGACAACCACCTGGACATCATCCGGAAATGTCTGGACAGGCGGAATTGCGATTGCCTGTGGGAAAAGGCGGGCGAATGGTATGGCGATGCGGAATATGAAGCAGTTCATGGGATTATGGAAAAGCTGAAAGAAGAATGCTTTGTATTCAACGACTTTGACGAACACGAGGTCGATGCCTTTTTCGATGAACATGAGGATGCAATCCGGGACGAGATTTACAGCAGGAACGATTCGGACGTAGTGAAAGACCTGATAAGGTACACGGATGACATTCCCATCCGGGTGGAGATGCTTTCCGACTACGACTGCATCAACTCCAACTGGTTTGAATCGCAGGGCGGTTACAGCTACGAGGCATCCTACTTCGGGGATATGGTAGACAGCCTGAACCTCAATCCGGCGCAAGTAAAGAAACTGCTGACGAGCCACGGCTACAAAGTTTACGGGCGTTTCCCGAACCGGAAAAGCAGGAACGGGAAAGAACAGGTCTCATACGAGCAATTCTACGAGGAACTTATCAATTCCTGTTGCGGTGCGAACCTGCTGACCTATATCGGAAAGGTAAGTCTGAAAGAGTTGTATGATGCAGACTTCTCGCTGAAAGAGGTCATTATCCCCAAAGGGAACTGTTGCGGGCTGTTCAGTTCCACGTATGGCGGCGGAAGCCTGCTTGAAATGGAACTGAAACAGGATGTGAAGCTCAAGCTGGAAGTCAAAGGCTGTAACGGCTTCCGTTTCCGTCTGGACGATGAACGATCCAAGTACGACTATTCCATACAGTATGTGTATGGCGTGGACGATTCATTTTTCAACAATGCTGTCAGCATAGTCTCTTAATGGTAAATCAGTTATAAACAATCAAATAACGAAAATTATGGCAAAGTATGATGTAAGAGTAAGGTATGCCTTCGAGGGCACTTACACGGTCGTGGCTGAAGACCAAGAGGAAGCAATACAAATGGTGTCTGAGGAGTGCGGGCTGGTTCTGGGCGGTAATATCCACACGATCCTCGATGATGAAGATGTGGACTGGAATTTCGGGGTTCATCCTGACATGCAGTTGCTTTCCGTGACTCAGAGAAACGGAAACGAGTCTTCGGCATCCATTTATTTTAGCGGGAGGATCGAGGAACTGCGAGAGGACATAATAAACGAGATACGGCAGCTGCTCCATTCCCACTGCATGGACGAGATACGGTTTCCAAAAGAGGAGAGCGATCCGGTTTGGGTGATATGGTTCGACAAAAACGGTGATCCATACGAGTGTCGAGTGACAGGCTTCATGTGACAGACAGCAGTCTGACGGTTATTGCCGAAGAGAAGGAAGGCGGTTATGAAGTGGAATGTCACAGCCCGTTTGAACTCGGCGCAAGGAACATCGACTGGCTCCACGAAATGTATGATACCGTATGGAGGCAATTGGAAGGCAAAGAAAATGTTGAACCTGAAACTAAAAAATCATGAAATACCATGCTGAAAATGCTGTCTCCAGCTTCTTCTACTATATGTGGAACGCTTGGAGCAAAGAGGAATGTAAGGTCGTGTTCGGTGGAATGTACAAGCATTTCTGGGAGAAATGGAACGCACAGGCCGAAAAGTCCATCTATGGTGCGGCGGAACGATTTTATTCCGAATTGTCAGAGAATAACCAAAAACTGTTAGCGGAACGTGCCGTATCGCTCTATGACGGCAAGGCTTTCAGGAAAGAACCGGATGATTCTAAAATTTGGGTATGTGCTGAATGCGGTTCAAAGCAAGTGGAGACACAGGCCTGGATAGATGCGAATACAGAAATGTATATCTGCGATACGGCACATGATTGTGATGGCAAATGGTGTGAAGAATGTGAGGAGAATGTTGACTTCTGTTCGTTGGAAGAATTCAAGCAGATAATGCAAAGTTGGTGGACCGGCAATGACATCAGGACTTTGGAAGGCATTACAGGACTGAAAGAAACGGATTATCTTTCCAACAATAGTTCACAGACATTTGCCGGTGCTACCGATAAATGGTGGTATAATCTGGATTACGACGGAAAGCGAAATGTCTATAACAAACATACCTCTAACAATGAATAATATGGGAGAAAATATCATTGACTTAATCTGCAACTCATGCAGTTGCGACAAGACAGAAGCGCAGGAGTATCTGGATTCCGAACTTCAATACCTGCACGAATTACAGGATGTGGATGATTTGAGGGAAGGCGACATTGAACTCGCTTGCAGCAATCTCGGTCTCGACCTCGACTATCAGGAATATTTTATCAACCGCCTCGCAGGGGCATAAAAACTCACATTTATGGCTTATTTTCAGAACATACATGGTCTGGCGGACTTGAAGAAAGAGTACCGCCGTCTGGCATTGCAGCACCACCCGGACAAGGGTGGTGACACAGCCGTCATGCAACAGGTAAACATTGAGTTTGAAAAACTCTTCGATGTGTGGAAGGATGCCACGGTTGTGTCCGCCAACTCCACCGGCTACGAATACGACTATTCCGGGGCCTCTGCAAAGGAATACACCGAATACGTGTATAACGAATACCGTTGGAAAGGTCGTAATTACAAAGGGCAACACGCTCCCGAGATTGTGGAACTGGTACGCACATGGCTCAAGGAAACCTATCCGAGATACAAATTTTCAGTCCGAAGGGAAAACTACCATTCCATTTATATCAAACTGATGAGCGCGGATTTCGAGGCGTTCACCAAAGAATCCGGCAAGGTGCAGGACACCATCAACCACTATAACATAGAACGGAATCCCGACCTTACAGACCGTGCGAAGGAGGTGATGATGAATGTCTGCGACTTTGTCATGTCGTACAACTTCGATGACAGCGATGCCATGACGGACTATTTCCATACCAATTTCTACCTGACACTGGGTATCGGCAGTTACCGGAAGCCTTACAAGGTGGAATTGCCGAAACTCGCCTGCAAGGGAAAGGAGAAGCAGGAAGTGTTCAAGCACCCCGAAGGCACGGCGCACAAGGCCCTGCGGCAGGCATTGGGTACGGCACGGTTCGGTTTCATCGAACACAGGAGGCATATCGGCGAGATGATACTCGGGGAAGACCATTACGGCTCACAAGGCGAGCATTATTTCTGGCCGAAAGAGTATTCAAGTGCCAAAACCGCGCAAAAGCGGATTGACAAATTAGAACAGGCCGGAATGCGGTGCAGACTCACGGGGTATAATGGCGGATACATCCAATTCCTCGGATATACCCCGGAGACGGAGGCTTTGCTGGAACAGGAACGGAAAGAGGTCGTTATCGCGCATCAGGCATGGCAGGCAAAGCAAATACAAACCAATTGAAACACTACCGATTGTATATACGAATAGTCAAAAAAAAGAATGAGTCATGAAAGCAAAAGTATTGAAATACAAGTTTGACGGGAATACCGTCGTGGCTCCTTATATGGAGCTGGAAGCGTTTGCGGAAAACGTCTATCTCTCGTTATCGGACAAGAATGAATACGGGAATGAAAACTATGATTATTTCCATGTGGTCTGCAAAGTCGAGAACGTCTATTTCTCTTGCGGACAGTATTCCCGGGAAACGCTTGGCAGGGAGGAACAAAAAGAAAGACTTGTCGGGTATTGCAAAAACTGGATCGCGAACACACTTCAGGATGCGGAAAACGGGAACCATGTCACCCTATTGTCTATCCGTGTTTTTAAAGAGCTCGGACTTGATACAGCTCGTTTGCTGCAAGCCCGTGAAGCGTACCAAAAGAAGCAGGAACAAAGACGGTTGGAGCAAAAAGAACAGGAAGAAGAGAAGCGCAGACAGGAGGAAGTGAAGTGGCAACAGGAACTGGACGGGGAGAAACTGAAATTTCTGAACGGGGAATATATCCCGGCAAATATGTTCCTTGAAATAACCAAACGAGACGGCTTTGAAATCCATATACGGACCAAAGGGACATTGAACCGTCATGTATGCGGGTTGAATAAGTCCGGGAGCATTCGTTTCTACAAGAAGCGCGGTTGTCGCACGCCAGATTTTTCCGGCTGCCACAAGGCTATTGCCGCTTACCTGACATTTCTGGAAACAGTTACCGAAAGCTGACCTTTCTCGATATGGCACAGGAACGAATGGACGACTGGATGGAATATGCCAGGGAACTGGCACGTGCCGAGCGTGAACTGCGGGTTGAACGCTGGGTATTCATTTCCATCGAATGCAAGGATGATGCCGGCAACCCTGTCCGGCTTCATTCTTATGACCTCCCGAGGGAACTGCACGAGCGTTACCGTTGGGTAGTCCGCTGGCGTGAAGCCCGGTTGCAATGCCTATACCCCAAAAGGCAAATCAACACCTATTATAGTTATTATGACAGACGTACCGGACTGCGTACCAATTTCAACTCCTCACTGTCAAGACTGTCAGCAGCCAAAGCCCAAATCTCCATCGCGGAGCGTAAAGAACGTGAGTATATCCAATACCAGCGTACAAACAACCTGTTCTTTGATGAAAATACAGATGAACAGCTGGTAGGGTTCCGTGAAAAACTGCGTATGAAAAAGGAAAAATACACGGCATTGGAACATGAAATCCGTTCTGAGATGGAATCCATGCAAAAATTGAATCGTATCTGACAAAACAGGCAACAACGGGGCTATTATTTTATTTCCCACCCTGCAAAGGTAGCCCCGTGTCCTGTGTATCCTGCAAGGTCAGGTCCCTTCGGGGTTGGCTGAAAGAAAATCATCCTCGCCGCTGCTGCGGTATTTTCTTTCGCCAAACCTTGCCGGATGCGGACACGGGACAGTCAGGCAGGCGAGAAATAAAAATACCGGCTCCCGGAGCCGGACGTGTTTAACAGATAAAATGCAAAAGTCATGAAAATCCTGAATGAAGAACATTTCGAGAATGTAAAGCGCTATGCCGAGTCCATCGGCGACACCTCGTTCCAGAAGTGCCTGGACAGGCTGGAAAGCTGGGAGAAGAATCCCGACCATCCCAATGAAATATCGCTCTACTACGACCATGCCCCGTATTCGTTCGGCTTCACGCAACGCTATCCCAACGGAAGAATCGGCATCGTGGGAGGCCTGCTTTATCACGGAATACCGGACAGGTCTTTTGCCGTCACACTGGAACCGTTCCACGGATGGCAGATACATACCTGAGTGGGACAATATCAACATAGTATTAACTTCATAAACTTCAAGATTATGGCAAATTTGGCAGTATTGGAAAGACAACAGCAGTTTGATTTCCAGCAGAACGGAATCGAAGTGATGGACTTCGATACATTACAGCGTACCTACAAGGAGAATGACATCTACAACAACCCGGTACAGGGCATCTACCATTACCAGGTCATCCAACGCATGATGGATATCTGCGAGAAGCACAACCTTGACTACGAGGTGGAAGAAATCTTCGCCGCCCAGAACCGGAACAAGACACAACCCGGCGTGAGCATACTCCCGCAAGTGGAACAAATCCACGGGGAAAAGGCGGTGGAAGCGCATATACTCCGCCGTATCTTCACCACCATCCGCATCAAGGACTGGGAAACCGACGAGCTGACGACCACGCTTGTCGTGGCTTATCATCAAGACGGGGTTCAGGCGGCCATAGGCCCTTGTGTGAAAATCTGCCATAACCAGTGCATCCTTTCTCCGGAAAGGAGCGTGTGCAATTACGGGAAGAAGAAGGTGACTACCGAAGAGTTGTTCGACACCGTGGACGGCTGGATGGCGAATTTCGAGGTGAACATGAACGAGGACATCGGGAGAATACAGCGGTTGAAACGCAGAATCATCTCTTTGGAAGAGGTCTATATGTACATAGGACTGCTGACGGCACTGCGTGTTTCCCATGACAGTTCGGACAAGAATCTGTCATCCTCCGTGGAGACCTATCCCCTGAACCAAGGCAGATATCGGTATTCACGGAAGAGGTGCTGAAACTGGCCATGACGAAGGGGTAGATTACTGCCTGGGACCTCTACAATATCGCCACGGAGATATACAAGCCCGGGAAGACTGACTTTCCGGCTCTGATTCCGCAGAATGGTGCAATGGCGGAACTATTACTGTCGCACCTGTCCGAAGAGGCGGAAATCGTGGAAGCCATACCGGTAGGCTGAACGGATGGATACCATTGAACCCACAAAAAAGGGAGAACCTGACGGTCCGGTGCCGAAAGATTCTCCCTCTTCTTTTATATCCAATACCAGCGTACAAACAACTTGTTCTTTAATGAAAATACAGATGAACAGCTGGTACGGTTCCGTAAAAATTACGGATGAAAAAGGAAAAATACACGGCATTGGAGCATGAAATCCATTCTGAGGTAGAAGGCTATGCGGAAAAACAATACGATAATTCATATTAATTGCATTTTTGATGATAAAGAAAGACCTTAATCCAACATGATCTATTATATTTGCATTATAAATAAATGATATTCAATTTGTTCATGATAGACAAATTACAAATTGGATGAAACAATTATTATTTGAACAAATCTGATATGGGAAGAGTTAAAGCAATGATGATGGAGCAGGAAGATGGTTTAATGCATTCATTTGAAGAGGATAAAAATGTCTGCGCAAACCATTTTAAGGATTCGTATCTGCAAACTTATATTAATAGCAGCGGACATTCTGGAGAATGTTCTTATTGTGGGAAAACCCATAAAAAAGTGCTTTCAATGAAAGTTTTTATGGATTTTGTTAAAAGTAAACTTGCGCAAAGGCTATGTCCTTTGGATGAAGCCAATTTGCCTTTGGCAAGTTCATATTATGATGATGAGGACGAGGAAATTCTGGGATTCAGTCGCGCAGGATGCTATATTATACCCAATAGTGCAGAAAGATATGAAAGCGTACAGGATCTTATGTATGAATATAATCTTTATACTTCAGATGATAGCTTAAATGAAGATATTGCTTCCTGTTTCAATTACGATGAATTGACAAAAAATGATGTTTTTGAAGAGGATCTGGATGAAGAACTGTCCTTTGCATGGGATAATTTTGTTAAAATGGTGAAATATAAAAAACGGTATACATTTTTCCAAGATCCTTATTTTATACGTCAGGAAGAATGGAAAGATGATATTCTGACAGAAATAAACCAGCTTTGTGGTAATATTTTAACAATTATACTTCCTTCAGGAACTACTATTTTTAGGGGACGCCCTAACGATAACCCTAAAAAGCCAAGGACATCGTTCAAGGATTTGACCGCGCCACCGACAGAGTTCGCCAAAGAAAATAGAATGAGTGCAACAGGCATTTCTATGTTCTATGGTGCATTAGATTCGGCTACACCAGTTGCAGAAATAAGAAACTATGATTCGGGTGCAGTCATAGATTTAGGCGAATTCGTTCTGAAAAAAGAACTTGTAGTTGTTGATTTGTTCAAAATACCTAAAGAATTATCTTTTTGGATGCCTCAATATTTCAGAGAATATAAATTTCTTAAGAAATTCCATTCTGAAATAACTAAACCCATTACAAAGAATCCAGGAATAGAATATGTTCCGACACAGATATTCACAGAATATATTAGATTCATGAATAGCAAACATATTGACGGAATCATATATAAAAGTTCACTTACGGGTAAGAAAAATATTGTGTTATTTTATGATAATACCACGACGGCGGATATTTTGGATTTGAAAAATGTTAGTATTGTATGATTCTCATTTTAAAGAAGTAAAAAAGTATATGATTACAAAAGCTTTCTTGATTCATACAAGAAAGGGCTTTTGTAATCAAGGTATGTATAGCAATTTGTATTCCACTTTTCTTCTACGTTCGATGCTCGGAATCACTTTCCCCTTGTAGCACCGGAATGAGACATACTCATTGTAAATGTCCCTGTCTCCGGTTTCCAGCTTTTGAATAAGCCTGCTCTTGGGTATCTTGCCATAGCCGACCAGACGGTAATACCCTACATTATAAGATAAGGTGGCGACTAAAAGGGCATCCTTTCCAAAACGGCTGCACATCCTGCACAGTTTCCTCAAATCCGCTCTGAGCAATGAATCCGCCTGTGCCTTGCTCATATCCGGTCTGAACTTTTCTCCCGGCAAAAGTTTGTGACCCCAACCTACATAGGCAGATGGTTTCCGTGCCACCCCTCGAACCGCTTGATGCAGGCTACCGCCTGTTCAAAAAGCGAATCCGGAATTTGGGTGACAGTGGGAGGCGAACCGTCACCTTCACGTGGATGAGCCACCAAGTTGTTGCATGTCAAAATCAGGCATATAGCCGCTATAATCACTCGCATACCGTAACCGTTTCAATGTTCACCAAAGGATTTTTCACAAGTTCCCCACCGGTTCGGGGAATTCTGCCGGTTCCTCCCGTATCATTTTCCGCGTCATCCTTTTTCTCGTTGTTGAAATCAAAACTAAGCAGGAATAATTGTGCAGGGGCACTGTTGTCCTCGAAATATATGTCAATACTCTGCTGGTCCTCGCACTCGGAAGTGTAGTACAGCCGGAACACCTCCCTGTCAAGCGGATAACGGTCGTTGGGCAGCAACACCATCCGTCGTCCATGCGGAGCGAGCCTTTGCCGTCAGGCTGGAAATAGCGGACGGTGTACCGTGCATCGGAGAACCGGCCTTCACGTTTGAGTTCGCACCGTATTTCCACGGTCTCGCCTTTCACGATACGTTTGGGTACGGGCATTGTTTCCACCGTGAAGGGATATCCCTGCTGCACATCCAGCTCATTGTCACAGGATACCAGGGCTATTGCCACTACAGTCGCAAGCATTGCCGAAAAAATAGTGGCAAACGCGTTTTGTTTATTTCTTTTTTTCATGTTCATTGTCATTTTAATGGTTGTTGCTTCTATTGTTCAATAATTCCTTCCCAATGTTGCAGGTATTCGTTCAAATCCTTGAATCCCTTGTACAGGGAGGAACAGTCCTCTATCTTGTTGCCGTAGCGTTTGCGGAGGGCTTCCAGTGTCCTTCGCCCCGCCTCGTCACGGTCCAGGTAACAATTGACCCGGTCGTACTTGTCAAGGAAACCATACGAGCGTTCCAACAACGCCACAGAGTTCAGCACGAGGTAGTCATCGCCGCATCCCAAGCCGAGCACCATCCATGAGAGATAGTCGATGAACCCCTCAAAAAGGTTACAGGTGTCCGAACCGTTGTCGATGAGCGATATGTCCTTCGGTGACATGCAGCCCTTGAACAGGCGGCTGCGCAACTCATACCCGCCGCTGATGTTCCTGAATCCGATGGAGAAGTACCGCTTGCCATGCAAGGTATATCTGACTTCCTCACAGTTCGGCAATGCCACATCGCTGCAAATGCCACGCTCTTTCAGATAATTGAGCAAGACTTTGTTGTACAACGGACCGAAGCGCACTTTCACGAAACAGTTTCCCTCGTCGGGTGCGGATTCTGTACGCTCCTCCTTCGGACGAAAAACGGTCTCGGGCGTAATACCGCCAAACACATCCGAAATGAATCCGGCCTGTGCCTTGAAATCACCGCTGCCTGTAAATTCTCCTGCAAGGGAGAATATATCCCCGCCACGCCCGATGCCGAAGTCCTGCCACACATTTTTCAGGATATTCACCCTGAACGACGGTGTCCGTTCTTCCCGGTAAGGGGCGGAATACCACCATTCGTTCCCTTTCCGGGCTGTCGGTTCATGTCCCATCCGTGCCAGAAATTCCGTGATGGGAATCATTCTTATTTCCTCTATGTTCATAAGCCGTGATGTTTTAATTGATGATGAATTTCACGCCCAGCCCGAATTGTGTGGTGTACACGGACAGCGAACCACCCCACAGGGCACGTTCCCGGACGCTGGCAAGCAGCACGATACGGTCCGTGACATAGGTTTCAAGCTCCAGTGTTATCGCCCCGCCATAGATAAAGGCATCCTTGGCGAGCAACTTCGAGCCATCATACAATATCTTATTCCCCCAATTCACGGTTTCGTAACCGGCCAGAGCCGATCCGCCGATGGAAAGGAACAGTGTCTTGGAAGGGTCAGACAGGAATTTCAGGTAGTAACCGCCCTCGGCAGTGAACTGTGCTCGCGGAACGGAAACGTTCCGATACTCGTAATTCTTCAGCAGGTATTCCGCACCGACAACCCAGCGGTTGGCTTTTTTGGTATATCCCGATACCGCGAATCCAGCATAATGGTTCAAGGGAGATTTCGAACCTTCCGCAAACCCTCCCCGCAGCTCCACGCCTTTCATGCCGGGGAGACAGCGTTGGGCGTATGCCTGCCCTGAAAACAGGGCAAGCGATACGACCGCTATTAACATACAGATGACTTTACGCATGGCTACTTCACTTTAAGTTCGTTGATGACCTTCGCCCTTACAATGTCCTCGCTCTCCACGGTGAACGACTGGTGACGCCCGCCGCTTTTCTCGTTCAGTTCCACGACCAATACCTTGTCGGCAGGAATGGTGAACTTGTCAAAGGTGAACACGGTACGCTCGTCCTTATTTCCAGCTACCAGAGTGGCATAGTTGTAAGCTCTGAGAGGGAAAACAATCTGCTCCTGGATGGCTGTACGCTTCATCACCTTCTTATCCACAATCTTGAACGTCACGAAATCCACCTCGAAAGGCACATTCGACTGGTTGCGTACCTGCGTGTGGAAATAGAGCAGCCCGTTATGGGTATAAATACCGCGCAGGAGGTACTGGATGCCGAAAGCCTTGCTACCGATGTGCTTGACATGGCGTTTGTTCTCTTTGTGGATACTCTTGTTGATCAGTTGCACGAGTTTTGGGGATTCACTGCCCAGTTCCTTTAGATATATGTCAAGCGCGTTGTTCGGACGGTTCACCTTGCTGCCGTCATGGATGAAGTCCTTCATCTCGATGTTCAGCAACAACGGCTCGTCCGCATACTTGACATTGAACGTGTAGAAACTGCCGCTTTCGGTGATGACCGACATGTTCGTCTCGTCACGGAAATTCTTGACCACCGCCTTTACGCGGATAACATTCTCCGCACCGTCGGCCTTTCCCGCCACAAGATTCGGGGAACCGAGGTCCACATAGCGGACAGCGGAGGGGAAGATGATGTGCGTGGTCTTGTCGTAGGTCACTTCCAGCCCATACGGGGGAACCATCCTGTCAAAGGTGAGCTTCCGGGTCAGACCGTGGTAGAGGTCGCCATCCTCCTGCCCGGGATAGAGTTCCCTGGTCATTGTGACTCTGCCTGTTTCTGCCGATATAGAATCGGCTGCATTCTGTGCAAAAGCACTCACTGCGCCCGTCATGAGGGCAAACATTACAAAAATCTTTTTCATACTTTGTGAATTTTAATGGGTTATTGATTATCGTTCTGGTAAAGCATCAGGGTATAACCGGATTTGAGGTGTACTTTTTCCTCCCGCATCTTCCGGGATATGTATTGCGACACTCCCTGTATGGCACCCCTGCCGAGTTCGGAGAGCAGCTGGTCTCCGGCTGACTGGTTGGTGATGGATATGCTCGTGCCGAGGTTTTGTCCCAAGTTGGCCGCGACCTCCTTGGCGGCATTCGCTTCCATCGAGCCGGGAATGAAGATGCCCTCCTGTCCGTCATTGTCATACACGGCAAGCTCCACGGGAATGATGATGCCGTCGTGCTCCACCTGTATGATTCCAATGCCGAGCCTTTCGCCTTGTATGCGCCCCTCGCCCGTGACAAGGGAGTTGCGTGGAAGGACATACCTGCCGACACGCATCGGTTCCAAAAGCCTTAACCTAACGCTCTGCCCGCTTCTTATGGTCTGGTCACCATGCACGCAGGCACGGATGGTATTCCTCGTATGCCCGTCAGCCGTCTTTCCCACGGCGGTATGGAATCCAGCATGTCCGGTCTGTGCCATCCGTGCCAACAGTACAGAATCACTGACGGGTTGCGGAAGCGATGACACCACCGGTGTGGAGACCTGTCCCACGGGAACGGCTCTTGCCTTCCTGCCGTTGGCGGCAGGTTCGGTTTCTTCCCGTTTTTCCGTATCTGCGCCATCCTTGCCCGGCGTATATTTGGCGGCCAGTTCGTAAGATTTTTCCAGCAATGCTACCTGCTCCTCGTAGGTCATCTGTGCGGGTTGCTGTACCGCGGCAGCCTGCTTCAACTGCTCCACCTCGGCTTTCAATGCTCCTTTTCTGGGTCTTCTCTCGGTGCCTCATAGAAACTGCCGAGCGTGGCGTTGATATCGTTATAGGCGGATGTGGACGAAGATATGGCCCCATTCCTGCGGTTTCCACTGCCACGATAGGATGATGCACTTTCGGATTCCCGCTCCTGCGGTATTTCCACGACAGGACTGCTTGTTTCATTCTGCCTGTTTTCATCGGCAAGCGCGGAGAAATCCTCCAGCGTGCGCATCTTCTCTTCCTGCCTGCGTTTCATGTCCGCCTGCTCGTAGGCGGCAATCTTGTCCGCCTCGATACCTGCCCCTCTCGGGTCGGGAAGTTCGGAATTGAAACCAGCATTCCTTTCCTCCCTCTGCCGTTCCTCCTTGGACGGCGCGAAAATCAGCCACATGCAGCCGACAAACAGGAGGAACATTCCGGCAAAGACCAGGTATTTCCTGATTTCCTGCCTCTGTCTCAATTTGTTTGCATCGTTACTCATTGTCTTCTTTGTTGAACTGGTTAAAAAACTCTTCCATCTCGCGGATTTTACTGTCCGTAAGGGTGTCCGCCTGAATAAAGTCCGGGATATCCAGCGGGGTTATCTCGATGACCTCACGTTTGGCATCCTCCCGTCCAATGTCGTATATGGCGCGGAAAATCATGTAGAAATTCCCAAGCGCGAACAGGACGGTCAGCACGACGATGGTTATCACTCTCTTTTCTGGACTCAACCCGGCGCAGACACCGCGCAGTTTTTCTTCGGCCAAGTCCCTGATTTTTACAAGCATCTTTTTCATACATTCAAAATTTAACGGTCATATACTCTGATGTCCCTGTTTTCCACCACACGGAAGGCTTCGAGGATGAAGCCGTGCGGATTGTTGTCGCTGCGGGTGGAATTGAGCAGCCTGCCCCGCGTGACGAGGCTGCGCTCCGTCACGCTCTTCTCCCGGATGATGGAAAGGCGGGCATACGTCACCACCTCATACGGGTAGCTGTTGAAGTCGCATTTCACGCTGTCAATCCCGATGCGCTGACTCATGTTGCCGGAGATGACCCGGTTGTAGTAGCCCTGTTCCGCCAGATCCCGGTAATGGGCATAGGCGGAGCGGTCGCTCAGGAACATGGCACGCTGGATGTTGCCCTCAATCGCACTCTTGTCAGGAGCCAGCGAGAAAAAGAGTTCATGGAAGCGTCTGACATGCTCCCTTGCCTCCACGGGACGGTTCTGCTCCAGGTCCTGCGAGAGGGCGAGCATGAGCGACTTCCCCTCGTCCAGCACATAGATTTTCTGCCTCTGCGCCTCGGCAAAGCCGTATGCCTTCCACACCGAATATCCCACAAGCAGGGTACACGCGCAGAGATAGACGATACCGAACAGGCGCAAATGCCTGAAACTGGTCTCGATGTTTTTTAATGATTTGAATTCCATTCCAATGTCGTTTTAAGATGGTTATTACTATTTGATAAGCCTTCCTGCGATGTTGCCTACCGCCGCACCGCCGGCTCCTGCCACCACGGAACCGGTCTTGGATGCCGTCTGGGTCACGTTCTTGCCATAATTGCCGGCACCGCCTCCTGCCTGGATGATCCAGTTGGCCACCGTCGGGATGGTGAAATATCCGATGATGCCGATAATCAGGAAAGTGATGTAAACCCCGTTGGAGCCGTCCGGGATGAAGTTCGGGTCGGAAAGCTGTTCGATGTCCTGCTGGAGCATCAACACCTGTATCCGTGCCAGCACACTGCTGAAGAGGTCACTCACCGGGAGCCACAGGTAAATGCTGATATAACGGACGAACCATTGGCTGAGCGAGGCCTGGAAACCGTCCCAGCAGGACAGGGCGAACGAAATCGGTCCCAGTATCGAAAGCACGATCAGGAAGAACGTCCGCAGCGTGTCGATGACAAGGGCGGCCGCGTTGAACATGAGTTCCAGCAGTTCGCGGAAGAAATTCTGAACCGCCTTCTTCATGTTGTACATTGCCCGGTCCACATACATTCCGCAGGCCTCTATCGCGTCCATCACCCCCAGTTCGTCCAGTTTGTTGTCGAAGGACTCCTTGTCGACCAGATAGGCCGTCTCGGGATTGCGCTTCATCGCCTCGAACTCCAGCCTGTCCTTCTGCGCCCGGTACTCGTTCATGTCGAAGGTCTGTGCCTCCAGTATTGAATGTGTACCTTTCACGATAGGCGACATGACACTGTTCAGCGTGCCCAGCACGATGGTCGGGAAAAACATGATACATAACCCCAACGCAAACGGACGGAGAAGGGGAAAGACATCCACGGGCTCCGCCCTTGCCAGAGACTGCCATACCCGGTAGGCCACATAGAACAGGGCACCAAGCCCCGCGAGTCCTTTCGCCACACCCGTCATCTGCGAGCAGAGCGGCATCATATCCGTGTAGAGGTTTTGCAGGATCTGATGCAGGTTGTCGAAATTTATTGCCAACAATACCATAAGCGAATCGGATTAGGGATTACCAGTAACGTTCATTCGGTGAGCCGTAAAGGGCCATCACACGGTCCAGGTCGTTCCGTTTCTTGGCACGCAGGTAGGAAACGCCGATGTTCTTGTTGGTGTAATATTGCACCAGGCTGCGATATTGCAGCATATCGGTGTAGCAGCGGTCGATGATATCCATCCGCTCCTTGTCGTTCATCGAAAGTCCGTTCTCGTTGACCACCGTTTTCAGGTCGTTCAGCAGGTGTGCACTCTCTTCCAGCAGCTTCGTGTAACCGATCGCGATGGCACTCAGCTCTTCCGGCGTGAAATAAGGGTCGCTGAGCATACGCTCGAAACTGTTCACATAGATGTCCGTGATGTCGCCGACCATGAGGATGGTCTGCTGCACCTTACGTGCGTCACGGACAAGGTTCTTGATCTTGCGAAGCCCGTCGTAATACTCCTTGCCCTGTTTATAAATCTTCACGGTCTCCTGAAAATTGTTGAGCATATTGCTCGCGGTGGAAGATGTGTGAACGATATTCTTGGCGGCATTGATGATACCCTGGGCAAGATTGCCGGGGTCGCTCACGACCCATTGCGCTTTCGCTGTAAGGCTGATGAAGAAACAGCCCATACACAGCATGAGGATTTTCTTTTTCATAATGTAACTGTTTTAATTGGTGAATAAAATTCTGTTGAAATTCAAAGTCCCATCTTTCGCCCTTTGGACGGTGGGTTACGGAGAATCGGCTTGTGTACCTGCTTCGGACGTTTCGCCTCCGGCGTCTTTTCCTTCCTTTGTCTGAGGGAAGCGAAAAGCTCATCGGCATACGGTCTGCGTCCTGTCATCTTCACAAACCTGGCATCCAGTTCCCGATATGCTTTCTCCGCCTGGCAGGAGCGTTCCGTGGCAGAGGCATTTTTGTCTATGCCGTACTTGACGAGAAAGGCAGGAGTGATATGGAGGATGTCATGGACAGAATCCGGCAAGGCGGCAATCTGTCCCAACTTCTCCAGTTCCTCGTTCATCTTGTCGAGATACGGTGCAGGAGGTTTACCGCACAAACTCTCAAAGACCTTTTCGACTGTGCGGGTCAGCCTTGCATCCACTTCCAGAATATCAGGAACTTCACCGGTTTCTCTTTTCCGCTTGTATTCGGCAGGCTCCAACTCTTCAAGTTGATGGAACAGCCGGTAATCCTCTGTAAATCCGTAATGGTTACAAATGGATTTCGGAATGTCCCAATTCTGCATCAATGACCAATAAAGGGACGAGATGACCTCATCGCGTTTCCTCTGATCTGATTTCAAATCGCTATACATACTTGTGATTTTTAGATGATTTATAAAATATTCTTCTCCTGTTTGCTTTCCGCCAACTGCTTGATGGCAAGTTCGATATTACCACCCAGTTTTTCCGTAAGCCGCATGAGTTCAAGTTTTTCGGTCTCCTCGGTGGTGTAGCACACATATTCCTCAAGCGACACCTCGGTGGCATATACCGCCGACTGTGTACCGCCCAGACCAATCCAGACCTCCTTGTACTTTCGGGAAGGATTGTTCGCCATGTTGATGGAAAGAATTTGCGCACGTTCCTTGTCGGTCAGACCGAGCAACGCCTGTATCTCATCGAACTTGTTCATGTACTTGCGTTGGTCAAGGAGAATCTTGCAGTCGCTGTTGTTGATGATGGTACTCTTGACAATCGGAGACGAAATGATATCCTCGACCTCCTGCGTGATAACGACGGCCTCGCCAAAGAACTTTCTGACGGTCTTAAAGAGATACTTCAGATATTCCGCCATGCCCTCCTTGCTGATGGCTTTCCAGGCTTCTTCCAACAATATCATCTTGCGGATACCTTTCAATTTCCTCATCTTGTTGATGAAGGTTTCCATGATGATGATGGTCACAATCGGAAACAAGACCTTGTTGTCTTTGATATTATCTAACTCAAAGACAATGAAGCGTTTACCAAGCAAATCAAGCTGTTTGTCGGAATTGAGCAGGTAGTCATACTCGCCGCCTCGGTAGTAAGGCTCAAGCACGTTCAGGAAGTTGAATACATCGAAATCCTTCTCGCGGGTGCGCTTCTCCTTCAGAATGTCCTGGTACTCGTCACGGATGAACTCGTAAAAAGTATTGAAGGAAGGTTTGATGCTTCTGTCCTTGCGGATACTTTCTAAAAAGAGGTTCACGGCATTGGAAAGCGCCACCTCTTCGGCCCTCGTGGGCGGTTCGTCTTCACGTTTCCACAAAGTGAGAATGAGCGTCTTGATGGATTCCTTCTTTTCGATGTCGAACACACCGTCCTCCACATAGAAAGGATTGAAGGCTATCGGGTCTTCTTCCTTATAGGTGAAGTAGATGCCGTCCTCACCGTGTGTCCGCGCATGGATAAGGTTGCACAATCCCTGATAGGAGTTGCCGGTATCCACCAGCAGCACATGGGTTCCCTGTTCATAATATTGGCGCACCATGTGGTTGGTGAAAAATGACTTGCCCGAGCCGGACGGTCCGAGGATAAATTTGTTA
>NZ_BAKM01000014.1 GCF_000614185.1 Phocaeicola sartorii JCM 17136 = DSM 21941
TGGTGGCGGTAGCGGAAACCACAATTACTTGACACGTTATTATCTGGCGGCAACGAAACATGTTGAATTTAGTGGAATAGGTACAGTGGGGGGGCATGTAGCTTGGGTTATCGGTAAAGCTATGAGTGATGTGCATTATAGCTGTCCTGCTGCAGGGGTAAACTTTCACTTTGGCATGAAGGGCGAAGGCTTCTGGCAGAAAGCTCTGAATGGATTTAATCTGATGGCGGAAGTGTGTCCCGGACATGCAGAAAACCTGCATACAGCAACTTATACTGTGAATGTAGGTGGAACTTATTCAATATGGAAAGACCATATCAATCTTATTGCTGAACTGAATGACGGTAAATATTTTAGCGGAGGTATATTCTTTAAATTACATCTCAAATAACTGACTTGATTTCTAGTGGATAAAGCATTATAAGAATAGCCGGAATCACTTGGAAAAAGTAGTTCCGGCTATTCTTATATAACGATATTTGTATGTCCTGTTTTTATTATCCTACAATGTATTTAGCATTCTTGCCGCTTATTTTACGAATGAATATCACAAGCAGCCACGATACGCCAAATGCCACGACAGCGGCAGCGGGAATTTGTAAAGGCACGGGAACACCGATATTGCGCATCAGGACTACACCCGGACCTGTGAAAAAATAATGTATCATATAGATACCGAAACCACATACGGTCAAGTTAGCCAGCATACGCTGGATCAGTTCGGAGCGTACTTTTACTTTCTTGGCTATGAGGAAGAAGGGGATAGTCATCATAATCACATTCAAAGAATTATAGGTGAAGAACAGTTCCAACATTTCATCAGTGCATTGTGGCAATGCGGTCATGTGGCGGAAACCGAAGAAAGTGACCATGTAACCTGTCAGAAACATGGGGATACAGACTGACAGTGTCTTGCCCCACGACCAGTCGTGGTTGCGCAGATAGTGTCCCAATAGCAAGTATCCATTGAATCCGGCAAAATAATAGAGCATATTGAACGAGTTCCACGCACAGCCTCCCCAAATGTATGGGGATACGAACTGATAATAATAAGGTAACAAGCCGGTTATTCCCCATGCGACAAGAAACCATAGTTTGGCTTTTTCCGAGGCCTTTTCTACCCATGCGGAGAAAATAGGAAGGTATAGATATAATCCGATAAGCAGATAGATGTACCACATGTGTACGTCCAATAAAGAGAAATTGAGAGGCATCTCTGTTATATAACCCAATGATACGTTGAGTGACTGACGGGCGGCCTCTTCACCGCTATAAGGGAAAAAGTCAAGGATTATTTCGGGATTAAGTCCCAATAGTCCTGTAAACCAAGGAAATAAATTATAAATGACACTCCAGATAAGGAACGGCCAGAATACACGGCTGATTCTTTTTTTGTAGAAAGCGGATATTTCGCCACGTATGGGAAGCAGCAACGCTCCTGTAATCATGACAAACAGTGGGACACACGGACGGAGAAAGGCTCCGTAGGCGGCTCCCCAGAATTTGATTTCATCAATGTTGGCTGGCGGTTCGCCGGGGTAAAAGTTGAACGGGTCTGCACTATGGCAGCAAACTACGGTGAACATGGCTACCAAACGGACAACGTCCAGCCATACCACATGTTTTCTTGTGGTATTCATAGCAATAGGTTGATTCATAATTTAATTTTTGATTTGACAGGCACAAAGGTACGCTTTCTCTGAGGATTATTTATTGTTTTGGAACAAAAAAAGAACTATCCGCAATCATACTACAAAACGAGAATCCTCCCACCGCAAGATCCACAATCATTTGTCTTTTGCAGGGGAGGATTTCTATTTAGAGTTAGAGGGTTACTTTAGTCCTCTGTTCTTCAGCAACGGATCAATACCGGGCTCTTTGCCACGGAAATTGACATACATATCCATCGCATCGTCAATGCAGCCGGGAGTGAGGATATATTTACGGAACTTCTCTGCTACTTCCTGATTGAAGATATCGCCCGTTTCCTTGTATGCCTCGTATGCGTCACAATCCAGCACTTCCGCCCAAATATAACTATAGTAACCGGCAGTATATCCACCACCCATGGTATGGTTGAAATAAGTGGTGCGATAGCGTGACGGAATTTGTTTCAGCAATCCGCGCTTGCCTAATGTTTCTGCTTCAAACTGTACAACGTCCATATCATCGGGGACTTCTTTCAATACGTGGTAATCCATATCCAGCAGGGAAGCTGCTAAGTATTCAGTCGTAGCGAAGCCTTGCCCGTATTTGCCACTCTTGTCCATTTTTTCAACCAGTCCGGCAGGAATGACTTCACCTGTCTGATAATGTTTGGCATATACATTCAATACCTCCGGCTCAAAAGCCCAATGCTCATCTATCTGTGACGGCAGTTCCACAAAATCACGCGGAACACTAGCCACACCATAATAATGTACATCTTTGAAAAGATTATGTAAAGCGTGTCCGAATTCGTGGAACAAGGTATTCGCTTCGTCTGCACTGAGCAAAGCGGGTTGTCCGGCTGCCGGTTTGGTAAAGTTGCATACCACGGTTACTACAGGAGCCACTTTCTTGCCGTCCTTGTAGGTTTGTGAACGATAGCTTCCGCACCATGCACCACCTTTCTTGCTGGCACGCGGAAAGAAGTCCATATAGAGCACACCTAGATGAGAACCGTCTTTGTCCTTACATTCGAATGCCTGTGCATCGGGATGAGGGAGGGGAAGATTATCCAGCTGGGCGAAAGTGATGCCGTACAGTTTGTTGGCAACATAGAACACACCGTCGCGTACGTTTTCCAGTTTCAGATAAGGACGTACCTGATTTTCATCCAAGTCGAATTTGGCTTTCTTGGCACGGTCTGCATAATAACGCCAGTCCCAACCTTCGGCAGTGAAGGTTTTTCCGTCTTTTTTTATTTCGGCATTGATATCCGCCAATTCTTCTTTGGCTTTGGACAGAGTAGGGGTCCAAATCTGGTCTAATAATTGATATACGGCATCCGGTGTTTTGGCCATACGTACCTCCAGTGCAAAGGAAGCATAGTTCTCGTATCCCATCAGCTTGGCTTTTTCCAGACGGGCTTTGAGCAGTTTGCGTACCACTTCCTTGTTGTCGTATTCATTGCCGTTATTACCTCTGTTAATGTATCCTTTGAAGATCTTTTCGCGCAGGTCTCGGTTGTCGGCATATTGCAGGAAAGGCATGACACTGGGATTGTGCAGGGTGAAAATCCATTTGCCTTCCATGCCTGCTTCTTTAGCTGTTTCGGCAGCACTGGCAATCAGGTTTTGGGGTAATCCGGCTAAATCTTCTTCTTTGTCCACGATCAATTGGAAGGCGTTGGTTTCCTTCTGCATATTTTGGCCGAAGGTGAGTTGCAACATGGAAATCTCACTATTCAGTTCACGCAATTTCTTTTGACTTTCGGCATCCAGATTGGCACCTCCGCGTACAAAGTCTTTATAGGTCTCTTCCAGCAATTTCTTTTGTTCCTTGTCCAAATCGCCGGGATTTTCATAGACAGCTTTGATGCGGGCAAAAAGTTTTTCATTTAAGGCGATGTCATCACTGTGTTTTGATTGCAGGGGAGAGAGTTCACGGCTCAGTGCATCCATCTCATCATTGGTATTGGCACTTTTCAGTCCGTAGAATACGGTACTGACTTTACGAAGTAACGCTCCGCTTTGATCCAGTGCTGCAATGGTATTCTGGAAAGTGGCGGGTTCGGGATTGTTTACTATAGCGTCAATCTCTTTCTGTTGTTCTTCCATGCCTTGCAAAAAGGCGGGTTTGTAATGTTCCATCTTGATTTGGTCGAAAGGAGGAACCTGGAAGGGGGTTGTGTACTCAGAAAGGAATGGATTTCCGGTAGGGTCTGCCTGTTTCCCTTGCGAACCGCAACCGCTTAGTATGCAACCGCGCAGGCTGCCAGAAGGATGTGTTTCATAATCTGTTGTTTTTATTAATAGATATGCAAAGATAGTAAAATAAGGCAAATTTCAATGGATTTGAAGCATGGAACTATCTGTTTGTTTGGGAGTTCTGTCTAATTATTATACATCATTGTCTAATAATTAGACAGATCGCTTTTTCTAAGATTTCTATAAAATATTATTAATCAGTAGTTTATTTGTTTGGCATGGTTTTGGCATTTCTGTTATTGAGAACGAATTATAGAAACTTTAGTTTCTTATACATTTTATGGGAAGTAACGTTGTGAAACGGGACTTCTCTCTTTTAAGATAATAACAATTAAAAACATGAAATATGAAACAGATTTATTATGTCATTCAGACTTTGATACATGGACGAGGTTCTAATATCATAAAAGTCGTCTCGTTGGGCTTGGGTCTGACTATGAGTATTTTACTTTTCTCAAGAGTGGTGTATGAGCAGAGTTTTGATACTTGTTTTAAGGATCATGACAAACTATACCAATTGTGGAATATATGGACAGTAAATGGAGAGCCTTTTCCTCCGAGTGAGTTCATTATCGGTGCAGCTGCCGGAGGCATACTGGATGCAATGCCGGAAATTGTGGAATCGGCGGCAAGTACAGGCTCGTGGCCGGTATCGGCACCTATTTATAACGGGAGTGTCCGCTTTGATGATTTTAAGGTCACTGCCGATTCATTGTTTTTTCAGACAATGGGTATTGAGGTCTTGAGTGGGGATCCGGTACGTGAATTGCAGCAAAAAGATGTAATTTTTCTGAGTAAAGACTTGGCGGATAAAATGTTTGGCGGTGAAAATCCGATTGGTAAAGTTATTAGTTTCAATAAGGAAATTGAGCTGACAGTAAAAGGAACGTATGCTACTTTACCTGAGAATTGTACTATGCGGCCGAAGGCCGTCATTTCCTTGCCTTCTATCTGGAGCCGCCGGATAGGAAATTATTCATGGGAGGGTGGTGACAGTTGGAAAGAATATATCCGGTTGAAGCAGGACATTGATCTGGATGAGTTGAACAAACGTATTGATGTGGTGGTTCAGCAACATATTCCCAGAAGTGATAAGTTTGGAATCACCGTCATAGCCAAACCAGTCCGGGATACGTACCGTGGATATGATGAGGTGAAAAGAATGCGTAATATCATGCTTATTTTGGGGCTGTCCATTTTGTTTATTACGGCATTGAATTATGTGTTGATTTCTATTTCTTCGTTGAGCCGGCGTGCCAAAAGTATTGGTGTGCATAAATGCAGCGGAGCGGGAACGGGGACTGTCTTTGGTATGTTTATGTGGGAGACCGGTATTATTATTCTGCTTTCATTATTTTTGATGGTTTTCTTAATGTTTAACTTCCGGGATTTTGTGGAAGATACCACGGCTGCTAAACTGGAGTCCCTTTTTGCGGTGGAACGTATTTGGGTACCTTTGGGAGTGACTCTTTTTTTATTCTTCATTGGTGGTGTATTGCCGGGACGACTTTTTTTCGAAGATACCGGTCACACAGGTCTTCCGGCGTTATACAGAGGGTAAAAAAGGATGGAACGTCCGTTATTGTTTATCCAATTTGCAGGAGTGGCTTTTATATGTGGATTGATGTGTGTAGTGATGCTTCAATATCATTATGTTATTAATAAAGATCCGGGTTATAATCCTGAACGGGTAGTGATTGGCATTAATAATGCACCGGATGCTGAAGCCCGGCTTGCCGCCCGTCACTTTTATGAGAGTCTTCCATACGTGGAGGCATTGACTTCGGCAACCAGCTATCCGTCTAATGGCTATAGCGGACAGATGATACCGGATGAGAAAGGAACGAGTCTTTTTTCCAGTCGCTATGATTTTACTCAGGAGAATTATGTCGCTTTTATGGGAATGACCATACAGCAAGGGCGTGTACCGCGTGAATCCGGTGAGGTGGCTGTCAATGAGGAGTTTGTGCGGAGAATGCATTGGGGAAAAGATGTGTTGGGCAGGAGTATCGGGACAGAAGAAGGACGTGTCAAAATAGTAGGTGTGATTAAAGATTTTAATATTGACGGATTTTACTCAGAGATGAAACCATTTGTCCTGCATCATCATCCCAAAGACTTGGCTAGTCTTGTCTATCTCCGTCTGAAGGAACCTTTCGGTGAGAATCTTCAGAAACTGAACCGTGATGCTGCCGAAGCTTTTCCCAATCAAACAGTCGGTTTTGAAAGCTTGCAACAAAAAATGGCGGATAGTTATAATTCCGTTCGTGTGTTCCGTAATGCGACTTTATTGGCGGCAATTGCCATCTTGTTTATTACTTTGATGGGACTGATAGGTTATATTAATGATGAATTACAGCGGCGTTCGAAAGAGATTGCTATTCGTAAAGTGAATGGGGCTGAAGCATCTTCCATATTGGAAATGTTGGTGCAAGATGTTCTTTGGATTTCTTTCCCGGCTGTAGTCGCAGGTACGTTAGGGGCATGGTATGTAGGTGGCTTATGGATGGAACAGTTTGCGGTGACTGTAGGTTCGCTTGTTCCTTATTATATATGTGTAGCTATCGTGGTCTTGATATTGATTGTCGGTTGCGTCATTTCCAGAACATGGCGCATAGCCAATGAGAATCCGGTAAAGAGTATTAAATCAGAATAAATATCAATAGAACAAACAATTAAAATTTATTATTATGATACAGATTGAAAATTTAAGTAAGGTATTTCGTACCTCAGAAGTAGAAACAATTGCGTTGAACCATGTAAATATAGAGGTGAAAGAAGGAGAGTTTGTTGCCATTATGGGACCGTCTGGTTGTGGAAAATCCACGTTGCTGAACATTCTCGGATTATTGGACAATCCTTCGGAGGGCAGCTATAAACTGATAGGCAACGAAGTAGCCAATCTGAAAGAAAAGGAGCGCACCCGTCTGCGTAAAGGTGTGATAGGTTTCGTGTTCCAGAGCTTTAACTTGATAGACGAACTGAATGTATTCGAAAATGTGGAGTTACCGCTGACTTATTTGGGTATCAAAGCCAGTGAACGCAAGGAACGTGTACTCGAAATATTGAAACGTATGAATCTGAGCCATCGTGCAAAGCATTTTCCACAGCAACTTTCCGGTGGTCAGCAACAGCGTGTGGCCATAGCCCGTGCGGTGATTACCAATCCTAAACTGATTCTTGCCGATGAGCCTACCGGTAATCTGGACTCGAAGAACGGTGCCGAAGTCATGAATCTATTGACCGAACTTAACAAAGAGGGGACTAGTATTGTCATGGTGACCCACTCTCAGCATGATGCCGGATTTGCTCATCGTATCATTCATTTGTTTGATGGTAGTGTGGTAGCGAACATAAAGGAATAATGAAAGGATAGTTGCGATGAAACAAATCTATTATGCAATACAAACGATATTGCACGGCCGTGGAAGTAATGTGACGAAAGTCATCTCTCTATCATTAGGTCTGACTATTGGTGTACTGCTTTTTTCACAAATAGCATTCGAACTCAATTATGAAAAATGTTATCCTGAAGCCGACCGGTTGGTATTGGTACGTGGAGGGAGAGAGAATGTGAAGACCGGAGAGAAAGGAAAAGGATATGATAATACCTTGTTTGCTCCGATGGCAGAAGCATTCCGCAGTGATTTGTCACAATGGATTGAAAATGCTACAGTTCTTTTCAATTTTGAGACCTTAAATGTATTCAAGGAGGATGGTCATAAGCTGAAAGATGTAAACTACGCTTATGTAGATACTTGCTATTTCCGTACTTTCGGCATCAAGGTATTGAAAGGAAATCCCGAAGAATTGCAAAGGGCGGGGAACATTTTCGTTTCTGAAACTTTTGTTCGTGATGTCTTTGGTGGGCAGGATCCTGTAGGACAGAAATTGTCTTTGGACAAACAGCAGGAACTGACAGTCCGTGGTGTTTATCAGGATACTCCGGAAAATACGGCCTACCATTTTGATTTTGTTGCTCCCATTTATGCCGGAGGTGGCTATGTAGGAGGTGGAACATGGGGACGTAATGATATTTATTTTACTGTTCTCCGCTTGCGCGATGGGGTGGACAGGGAAGAGATCAATCGTCAGATATACAAGGCCATGCAGAAATATCATCCTGATTCTGCTGATAATGAATGGAGATTTTTCTATGATGCACAGCCGTTGCCCGAAATTCATCTGGACGATTCAAATACCCGTACTCGTCTTTACATTTATGGCTTTTTGGGCTTTGCCATCTTTTTTGTGGCGATCATGAACTATGTATTAGTAGCTATTGCTACCATGAGCCGCAGGGCAAAGAGTATAGGTGTGCACAAGTGCAGCGGTGCCAGTGCGGTCAATATTTTCAGCATGTTCCTTTTTGAAACAGGGATTGTGGTATTGATTTCCGTCGTAGTGGCTCTCTTTATTATATTTAACGCCAAAGATCTGATAGAGGATTTGCTTTCGGTACAATTATCCTCACTCTTTACATTGGAAACTCTATGGGTGCCGGTACTCATTATTTTTGTACTGTTCATGGTAGCCGGAGTGCTGCCGGGAAGATTGTTTTCGCGCATTCCTGTCACTCAGGTTTTTCGCCGTTACACAGATGGGAAAAAGGGATGGAAGCGTTCTCTTTTATTTGTGCAATTTATGGGGGTATCCTTTGTGATGGGGATTTTGTTGGTATCTTTGATGCAGTATCATCATCTGGCTAATAGTGATATGGGTATCCGTACTTCCGGATTGGTGGAGGCGGAGACATGGATGTCATCCGAAGAAGCGGAGAATATGGTGAGCGATCTTCGTCGTCAACCCATGGTGGAAAATGCCACCCGTTCTATGCTCAGGGTTCTGGGAGAATATTGGACTCGTGGGCTGATTGATAATAGTGGCAAGCGCATAGAAACTTTGATGTATAATCCTTGTGATAAAAATTATGCTGAAACCATGGGAATTACTATTATTGAAGGGAAAGATATGCAGAATGAGGGGGATGTATTGGTCAATGAAGAGGTGGCTCGGCTGATGAAATGGACAGACGGGGCAGTGGGTAAACGGTTGAATGATTTTGACAAAGCCGGAACCATTGTCGGTGTATTCCGTAATGTGCGAAATACGTCTTTTCTTTA
The DNA here is from genome assembly GCF_000614185.1 of Phocaeicola sartorii JCM 17136 = DSM 21941. Classification (GTDB taxonomy): domain Bacteria; phylum Bacteroidota; class Bacteroidia; order Bacteroidales; family Bacteroidaceae; genus Phocaeicola; species Phocaeicola sartorii. The sequence goes on from NZ_BAKM01000014.1 coordinate 9,035, forward strand.
CAAACAGTTTCCTGTGGCTTTAGTTTATAATAATTATACCAATCATACTTTTGATGTACGTTTAAAGCAGCCATACGATGAGAATTTGAAAAAGCTGAACGAATACATGGAGCAGGTGCATTCCACTAAGGCATTGGAATTTATCCCGATAGATACCATGCTGAAGGAGATCTATCGCAATGTTTACCGTTTTCGTAATTCGGTATGGATTACTTCGACTTTTGTTCTGCTCATTGTCATCATGGGGTTGATTGGCTATGTGAATGATGAAACACAGCGCCGTAGCAAGGAGATAGCCATCCGTAAGGTGAATGGCGCCGAAGCTTCGACTATTCTCCGGTTGCTGTCCTGTGATATATTGTATGTGGTTGTTCCATCCGCCTTGATAGGGGCCGTGGCCTCTTATTTTACAGCCGGGGCATGGCTTGACCAGTTCCCTGAAGCCATTTATATGAATCCGTTGTATTTTGGGGTCATGTGTCTCGGGGTGATTGTTTTGGTGGTGGCTTGTGTTATCGTCAAGACTTGGCGCATCGCGAATGAAAATCCGGTGAAGAGTATTAAGACTGAATGACAGGTAGAAAAAGAGAGCGGGATGATAGGTGTTGGATTTCATCCCGCTTTTTCTTTTTACCTGATTCTTGTGAAATTTACATTGACGTCATCCAGTACGCCTTTTAAAAAATTACTGCCCAACCATACATTCTCAAAATATGAAACATCACTGGGACTGTAAACCATACGGATGCATGTCTGTGAACTGTTATCCCATCTCCATTCAAAACGGTACCTGTCTTCGGTTACATAGCCGTTCCGGTGCTCTACCCGTATAATGTCTGTGCCTGTTCTATTTTCGTAAAAGTCCAGTCGTTGCGTGTAGTATTCACCATCTTGTACCAAGTTTCCTGCCAGGTCCGGCTACATAGTTCCCGTGTGGTTCTGTAATACATTTCGCTGTAATCATCATCATCGTACCAGCTTCCTATGGATACTTCACAGGAAGTGAGGCTGATCATTGTTGTCAGTACGACTGCTATTCCGAAGTATTTCATTAGTCTTGTTTTCATATCCGTTCATTTTTAAATTTGCTTTTCTTTATGTCACAAAGGTAGGTGGGGAAAATGATACAATAAAAAGAATAATCCTATTTGTAGAGGAGAATTTCCCTATTTGTAATAGGAAAATTCCTCTAAACTGTAAGTCACAAAAAAAGGTTGTGCCGGCATCTTGACACAACCTCTCCGATAATTTCAAAAAAGTGACAACAGGATAATTTCTCTATACTTTTTGATTATCCTTGTCTGTATATTATTTGCGTTTGGGGGAGGAGAGAAGGGGTGCTTCCTGTACCTGCTTCATCACTCTCAGGAGATTGCCTCCCCAAATCTTCCTTAAGTCTTCTTCCGTATATCCTTTTTCAATCATCTTTACGGTCAGATTAATCAAGTCATTATCTCCATTGCATCCTTGCAAACCACCACCGCCGTCAAAGTCCGTACCTATTCCCACATGGTCTATGCCGGCTACCTTAATCATGTGGTCCAAATGTTCGGCAGCATCACAAACGGATGCGGCTTTTGGTTTTTTATTGATATAGGCATCAAGAAGACATAACTGTGCCACTCCGCCATTTTTCGCTAAGGCACGGAGTTGTTCGTCTGTCAGATTACGATCATGGTCGCATAACGCCTTTGACGAGGAATGAGAGGCGATGATAGGTTGTGTGCTATATTTTATAACATCCCAGAAAGTACCTTCACTGGCATGCGATACATCTATCATAATTCCTAGGCGGTTCATTTCCTTTACCACCTCACGTCCGAACCGGGTCAGTCCTTGGGTCGCATCTTCCGTGTGAGTGGATGAATGGCAGATATCATTGTCATAAGAATGGCAGAGAGTAATATAATTGACTCCCATCTGTTTGTATTTTGCTATATTCTTTAGGTCTTTGCCTATGGCGTAACCATTCTCGATACCTATAAAAAAAGCTTTTTTACCTTCACGCTTCAGGCGTATCAAGTCTTCTTCCGTAAGGGCGATGCCACAAAAATCTTTGTATTGCTCTACTTCGTCATAAATGGATTGAATTAATCGGGTGGTGCTTTCTACGGCTTTTTGTGAAGATGCGTCATCCCGTTTCCCCTGCCATATAAATGCGGCTAGGAACTGTGCGTCCAATTTGCCTTCCTCCATTTTGGGGATGCTGACCATGTTGTCTTTTCTCAGGCCTACACTGTAACCGTTTTTAAACCAAAGAGGAGTGTCTGTATGAGTGTCAATGGAAAGGATACGGCTATGGATATCTTTGGCCAGATTAAATGTGTCAGCCTTATTCACCAGAAATTTAAATAATTTATGCATGGTGGTATCTCCGGCAGCCGTAAATATTTCCGGATGAAATTGCACACCTATCATTTGTCGTACGGGATAAGCTTCGATGGCTTCCGCCACACTGTCGGGCGCCCAAGCCGTGACTTTGAATCCGGGTGCCAGTTTCCGGATGGCTTGATGATGGAATGTATTGACCTGCAGCACTTCTTGTCCGGTAATTTCCGCCAGCTTGCTTTCCTTTATGATGGATACCGCATGGGTGGGGGTGGTGCCGGACTCTTTTTGGCGGTGGTTGACGGTTGAGGGATGTTGTGTGGGCAGATCCTGATATAAAGTTCCACCGAAAGCGACATTCATTAATTGCAGTCCCCTGCAAATTCCTAATATGGGAATATTCCGGTCTGCGGCCATTTTCAGCACCATCAAGTCGAAGGTATCCCGGGCTGGGCTTACTTCTTCCAGTTTTTCATAAGGGAGGTCTCCGTAATACATCGGTTGGATATCTTCTCCACCTGTAAAGACAATTCCGTCCAGCCGGGACACTATTTGGCGCAGCACTTCTACATTATCCGTTACAGGTATCATGTAAGGAATTCCTCCCGACAGAATGACTGACTGTACATACGCTGTGTTTACCGCTGTCCGTTTCGGGCTTACATCGGTGGAAATTCCAATCAGGGGACGTCTTTTTACTCCGGAAACCGATTCGGAATCCACTTTCTGATTCAATTGGATGAGTGCTTCGGGCAAAGGGTCTTTTTTGTTTTTTTGTGCCTGTACATGGCAACAGCCTAAAGCAAACAGTAATACTAAAAGGCATTTGTTTTTCATATAAACTTAGATTTTGTCTTACAGGCAAATGTATAAACTATGTTTTTCTTATAAAAATAAAATGCCATAAAAATGGAAAGAATGGCATTTACGTTTCCAAATTTTATTGTCCGGAAGTGTGTGAATCTCGCGGATGTCCAGTGCCAGACGCACACCGGGGCTTGGTGCAAAGTCCGATGGAGCAGGGTGCGATACAACTTACGTATAGTCCGATGCTTATGTATGTGCAGGATTACACGTTACTTATGTTTGTTGTTGAATAGGCCGAGATGTTTTTTAAAACATGCCAGCATGTTCTGTGTACCAGCTTAGTCTGTTCAGTGCACAAAGCTACTGTGTTCTGTGTACCAGCTAAGCTTGTTCATTGCATGACTCCCTCGCTAATCCGATATTCCTCTTTCTCGATGAAGATAATATCCTCTCCAAACAATATGACTTGGTAGATACTATGCGCGACAATGTGTTTTTGGCGTTATACTTCGCTATTGCACTATTAAAGATTTGCCGGAGTAAGTAGGGGACATTTCTTTGGCTCATTTTTTGTACGAACTGCTCAAGTGCAAATCAGGCTGTAATTACCGCTGAAGCAGTGAATTACAGCCTGATATTAAGATTGTTTATATTAGAGTGTTATTCTTCCACTGCCGCTTGCGCCATTTTAATACTATATTGATATTCAGCAGATTGGTTACTTGTGGAAAACAGATAGGAAACGAATATCAATTTTGCATCAACTTTGAAGGACTCTTCCCTCAATAAAAGCAATCGCCACAACAATTTAATCTTTATAATCAGTTGGTTACTGTTCCGGTGTAAACATCCGTATTTACCCTGTGCAAATCCTCATATTTGCCACAGTGTTTTTGTTTGATGTTACATTTTTATCTCCTTTCTTTTAATAGTTCAATAATGGCGTCCTTATCCTTCAGGTTGGAATCAAGACGGTTTATCTGTGCATTCAAACTATCTATCTGCTCCTTCAAGAGCTTTATAGTTTCTTTTAGATTCTCTGTATTTGATTGCTCTTTCTCCAGCTGAACTGCAAGTTCGGCATTACCTATTATATTATGAGCGTTTCCCTGTAATGAGACTGCTCCCCAATTGGCGGAAATCGGTTGCGGAATGGGACAGAAGAAAGAGAAGAAATTACAATCCAAGGCCTCACTCACCTTAACGAGACGGTTTGTTTCCATGGTTTCCCTCTCCAAGATGCGGTTTACGTGCTGCTGCGGCACACCAATCCTGCGCCCCAACTCAGATTTGGAAAGTCCGAGTTCGACACGCCGTTTCTCGATTTCGGCACCTACATGCACATGTTTGATGTTCATTTCCATAGGTTTCAATCATTAAATAGAGATTAAACCAAAAAATATCAAATATTTATTTGGCTACCTAAACATTATTATGTTACTTTGCAAGCGTTATACACTTGATTAGTATATGCAAAGTTAAACATTAAACATTAAACATCCAAGTATTATGGTAGAAAATGTGGTAAAAATTCGTCCCGCTCTCACCGCCCTCAAGATCGGTGAATCAATCACCTTCCCCATTTCCAAGTTGAAAAGTGTCCGTACCCAAGCCTCCGAGTTGGGTGCCATCTATAACCGGCAGTACAAGACCCAAACCAACAGGGAGAACATGACTATCACCGTAAAACGTATTGATTAACGACCTAATTATATGGATATGAAAATACTCCAAGTATTAGACCGGTTGATTCCATACGATGCCTTCTTAAACGACCTTGCAGCCAGAATTGTCGGGATGATTAAAGCGGACAGCAACGACCCCGAATATGTTAGCCAAAGAAAGGCATACGAAATGTTTGGGAGGCGCAATGTCGAAAGATGGAGGCGGCAAGGGAAAATTGAATCCTACAAAAGACCCGGAAAGGTGGAATACAGGACTTCAGACCTTCGCATTTTACAGCGTACCGTGCAAGATTACATGGAGCCTCCATTAAAAGAAAAGATTGGCAATAACAGGAAAAGGAAGAAGATATAAACAATAATGTGGTTACTTTTAACCTAAAACAAGAACAATAGCGTACCGACAGATGAAGGAATTAAAGCCAACATGCGACCCGGAAGGTGTCTATTCAGTCAAACGCACATGTGCGGAACTGGGCGTAAGCCACAAGACACTCCGTAAATACAGGGATAATGGCTATATCAAGCCGCTTAATCCCCAAAACCTTTGCCGCCCCAAATACTCAGGCAGTCAATCATCGAATGTTGGAACCTTCTCAAAACATTATGATAAGCGAATCCACCATCAACAAGGTCAGAAATCTTCCCATTGAAGACATCCTTAAACCCTACGTCAGGTTTTCAAGAAAAGGTCTGACGCTGATGGGGCTTTGCCCTTTCCATTCGGAACGGACAGGTTCGTTTGCGATCACTCCAAGCAAGAATCTGTTCCACTGTTTCAGTTGTAACCGTGGAGGGGACGGCATCGCTTTCATCATGGAGAAAGAGAACCTGACCTTCATGGAGGCTGTGACGTTTATCGCCAAGAACAACGGCATACCGGTAGAGTATTCTGATGAAGAACGCAGTGGAGAAGAACAGTTGGAAGCTAGGCATAAAGAATCACTTCTTGTCATCCTTGACCATCTGCAACGTTTCTTTGTAGAAAACCTGAGGATGGAAATGCCGGATGAAAGCCGGACTGCCCGTGAATACGCTTACGGCAGGTGGTCGGAAGAGTTCTGTTCCATCGCAGGAATCGGTTATGCTCCCAAAGATGGCAATACATTCATGAAGTATTGCCGGGTAAAAGGACTCAATGAGGAATCTCTTTTCGAGCTTGGAATGTTCAAGCGCAGTGAGGATGGCGGTATATACGCCATGTTCCGACAACGCATTATGATTCCCGTCCGTAACAGATGGGGACGCATCATCGCTTACACTGCCCGATATATAGGCAACAATGAGAGAGCCCCCAAATACATCAACTCTTCAACAAGCATTATTTATTCTAAAGGTGAAACCCTGTTCGGTATTGACCGGGCAAGCAGGCAACGGGATGCCGACTACTTCATTGTAGTAGAAGGTGCGCCGGATGTGCTAAGAATGCAGTCCGTTGGTTATGAGAATACCGTGGCAGCTCTTGGTACGGCATGGACGGACAGCCAGTTTGAACAACTGAAAAGGTTTACCTCTTCACTTTGCTTCATACCGGACTCGGACACCACAGATGGCAAACAATACGGGCCGGGATTTGAAGCGGTCATGGCAAACGGGGCTTCGGCAATAAAGAAAGGATTCCACGTGACGGTCAGGGAACTGCCATTTGCGGAACAAAACGGAAAGAATGATGCGGACAGTTACATCCATTGCAAGGAGGACTATTCTTCCCTGAAGGAAAAACATTTTATCGTGTGGCTGGCACAGAAACGCTTCTGCATAGCCGGTTCTTTGGTGGAAGAGCGAAAATACGTGGCTGAAATCGCAGACCTGTTACGCTACGTGAAAGACCAACTCGTTTTCGACCAGTGCATTGAACAACTGGCCAAACTGCACGGCAAGGTCAAGTTGTGGCGCGACGCTGTAACACAAGCACGTGGAGAAGCGCGAAAAAAGCAGGAACATGGTTCGTCCATGAACGAAATGCAACGTGAAGCGGAACTATTACGCCAGTTCGGGCTATTTATCCGGGAAAACTGTTATTATGCCATTGGCGAAGAGGAAGAAGAACCGGCAAGAATCTCCAACTTCATCATGGAACCGTTGTTTCATATCGAGGACGAGAACAACGCCACCCGAATCTTTCGGATGCGAAACATGTATGACGTGTGCCGGGTCATTGAACTGAAAGAGTCGGAACTCTGTTCGTTGAGCAACTTCCAACAGAAAGCCGGGTCATTAGGTAACTATGTATGGCTGGCGAAGATAGACAAACTCAACCGGGTTAAGGAGTATTTATACTCTAAGACCGATACGGCGGAACGTATCCGTAAGTTGGGCTGGAATGCCTCCGAAGAGTTCTTTGCTTTCGGTAACGGCATATTGCATGGCGGTTCATTCAAGAATGTCGATGATTTGGGTATTGTCCGCGGCATCAACGGCAAGGCGTTCTATATCCCGGCGACCTCCAAGATTTATCTACACAACCAGGAAATCTTTCAGTTTGAGCGGTTGATGGTTCATGAGAACCGCAATGGCGTAAAACTGTATGATTTCGCGTCAAGGCTGATTGGGGTGTTCGGCGAGAACGCCTCTATCGCCTTGTGTTATCTTCTTGCCACCCTGTTTCGTGACATTATATTCAGGCGCACCCGGCATTTCCCGATACTCAACCTCTTCGGTGAGAAAGGAACAGGTAAGACCACTTTGGCCACTTCGCTCCAGTCTTTCTTTCTGCACGGAGTGGATCCGCCCAACCTTGGTGTTACTTCCGTTCCAGCTATGAACGACAGAGTATCGCAAGCTGTAAATACGCTTGTGGTACTCGATGAATATAAGAACGACCTTGACATCCGCAAGATTGCCTACCTCAAAGGGCTTTGGGGTGGTGGCGGTCAGACCAAAAAGAACACCAATACGGACGGAATGGCGGCACAGACCATTGTAAGTACCGGTGTTGCCCTTTGTGGTCAGGACAAGCCTACGCAGGATATGGCACTCTATACCCGTGTCATATTCCTGGCATTCTCCAAGACATCGTTCAATCAGGTGGAGAAAAGGAACTATGAGGACTTGGTCGCGCTCTGCAATATGGGGCTGACCCACTTAACGATAGAGATATTAAATCATCGGGAACTGTTCGAGAAGAATTTTCCGGAAATCTATTCCATCACCAAGAGGGAACTGGCTGTAAAATTCGAGAATGGGAATATCCATGACCGTATTTTCGGGAACTGGGTCATCCCATTGGCTGCTTACCGAACTTTGGAAACGGTATTGGATATGCCTTTCAGTTATGCAGACTTATTTGAAACGGCAGTCAAGGGAGTCCGCAGTCAGAACGAACTGGCTCAGGAAAGTTCCGAAGTGGCTGACTTTTGGAATATGCTGCAAGGGTTCCAGACTTCAGGGAAATGTGTGGATAAGGCACATTACCGCATCCGCTATATGAAATCCTTCCGTCCCATTTCTGTCAAAGAAGATATTGAGTTCAAAGAGGCACGTCCAATCCTCTATTTGAATATGGCGGCAGTGGCGTCCTTGTTCAATAGCCGGAATATGAACGCCACCGCAAACCGTTCCAACTGGTCCACTATCACTTCATATCTGAAATCCCATTCGTCATTTCTTGGATTGAAGCAGGACAGATTCACGATTTTATTACCAAGTGGCTTGCCTGATTATTCGATTGAGATTGTCAATAATGAACAGATTCGGAAAGTAAAAGTAAACCGTCCGAAAGCATTATGTTTCGATTATCTGCAATTAAAGGAGGCGTTTGGTTTGGAACTGGAAACGGAAATGGTATCTGACGCACAAGATTCAGAAGGTGTATAAAAACTGTCATTTGACTTATAACGCTATCTTTAATGATAAAATAGAGTTGCATATAATGATAAATGAGAGATTTTCACAAAATATCACATCAGAATCGTTTTTATTCGTTATCTTTGTACGGATATTAAACAAGAATACAATGTTAGTAAACTTCACTTTCCAGAATTTTCGTTCATTCAGAGACGAAAAAACGCTTAGTATGGAAGCAGGTTCAATCAAGGAATTAAAAGAATCTGTTATCCAAAAGGAATCTTATCGCTTATTGCCGGCAGCAGTGATGTATGGTGCCAATTCCAGCGGAAAGAGTAATGTCCTATTGGCTTTAATGACAATGAGGAGTGTCTTGTTAGGCAGTGTCCGTTTGAACCCTACCGATGAATTATATTTTCAGCCATTCAAACTGGATTTGACCTCGGCTAATGCTCCGACTTCGTTTGAAATCCAGTTTCTGCTGGACGATGTAAAATATCGATATGGATTTGATTATGATAAAACCCATATTTGTAAGGAATGGCTATATGAAAAATGTGCCGGACAACGTGAGTTCAATCTATTCCTACGGGTAGATAATGAATTTGAGGTATCAAAAACCCGTTTCCCGGAAGGAATGGGCAAAGAGGGTGCCACTCCATCCAATCGCCTGTTCGTTTCATTGGTGGCCCAATTAAACGGTGCAAAATCCATGCGTATCTTGGACTGGTTCAACAACTGCAATTACCTTTCTGGAATGGATAGCCAGGGATATGAAGGTTTCACACTCCAGATGTTCAGCAACCATTTGGAGGGATGCAGACAGGCTTTGGAATTTTTCCATCATACCCAACTCGGTTTTAATGAGTTGTTGGTTACAGAAAAATCATTCTCGGACGAAACAATTTCAGGGAAGATGCAAATTCCAGAAGCATTACGCTCCAAGTTGGTAGAAGAATTGAAGGGTAAAAAAATAATGGAAGCCAAAACGACCCATAACATCTATGACGAACAAGGTAATGTAAGCGGAATTGGTACTTTTGATAAGGACGAAATGGAATCTGAAGGAACAAAAAAGGTTATCGAAATGTCCGGTCCCATTTTTGACACGCTTCGATTAGGTAAAGTACTGATTGTAGATGAACTGGATGCCAAATTACACCCCCTTCTTACTCGCAGCATCCTTCAGCTATTTATGAACCCTGAGACTAACCCTCATGGTGCCCAGCTCATCTTTGCTACTCACGACACCAATCTGCTCAACCTTGCTTATCTGCGTCGCGACCAGATTTGGTTTACCGAGAAAGACAAGACCGAATCGACTGACCTTTATTCCTTGCTTGAATTCAAGGATGAAAACGGCACAAAAATTCGGAATGACCGCAGTGTTCAAAAGGACTATATTAACGGACGTTATGGAGCCATTCCATTCCTGAATTAAAATGATTTTATTATGGGATTATTACCAAAATATAAGATTGAAGCACTCAAACGTGAGAAACGGGAAGCCAAGGCAGCCAAGAAGCGTAAAGAAAACACTCGCTCAAAAATTGTACGTTTCTTGATCGTATGTGAAGGTTCACGTACCGAACCAAACTATTTTCAGGCATTAGTCAGAGACAGGTATTCGGAAGTCCGGGATGAAAAAATAGTAGGTGAAGGTAAATCAACTTGCGCACTTGTAAAACGGACACTTCAAATCAAGGATGAGCTGGAGCGGAAACGTCAGTTGCCATTTGACCGTGTTTGGGTGGTTTTTGACAAGGATGATTTTACAGATTTCAATGAAGCAATCCAATTAGCGACATCCTATTCGTTTCAAAGCGCATGGACAAATGAAGCTTTTGAACTTTGGTATTTGCTTCATTTTCAATATTTAGATGCAGGAATCAGTCGGCATAACTACATTGAAAAATTACAAGGTGAAGTACGGAAGCATCCCGGATATGAGAATTATGAATACAAGAAAAATGATGTATCTGTTTATAAGATGCTGACTACCATCGGTAATGAAGATTTAGCCAAACGGTATGCAGAACGACTTCGTTCTTTCTTTGAAGGTGACGAAGATTATAAAGAACATAAGCCATGCACAACTGTGGATGTACTGGTAGGGGAATTGGAAAATCCTGAAAAGCTTTTACAAAGCAGATAAGACACATTATCCATCCTCTATATGAAGTCTTATAAAGAAAAACAATACTTTACGACCAAAGGGGCTAATTGCTCCTTTAGCCGTAAAGGTTGGCTACACTCATTTCCATCCTCTCGACTTTCTTGACCGTATAATACGTGCCTCCTTTGGGCTTGCCGGCATAATATGCAATAAGGCAAATGAAGGAACAGCAAATACACTCAACTTGTTTGAGGGGGATTTGCCGTTCCCGGTTTGCCGTTTGGTAATACCGACAGAACCTTTGCAAAAGAATATCCGCAGAGGTAAGCCGGATTTAATCATACAAAGAAATGGAAGCCCCCCACTCCATAGTGTAATGGTTGTAGAAACATTTGACCGAACTCCATAACGATATGGCCGTAAGCGAAGATATGCAAGTGCCGTAGCGAAGTCTCGATCAACCTGCATATCTTTTTGTGGTCTTATCGTGTTCGGTCCAAGGCAGACCTGTCGTTCTTGGCAAATAACAACTTGTTGCCATGCGACAAGAATGTCTGTATGCCTGTGTTTACCAGACTATTCCTCCCCATCATATTATTTCAACGAATAAATACTCATATCATAGACCTGTTCTTTGTGCATTTTCAAAAAATAATATGTACACATTTCACGGTTGACAGCGTTGACAAAGCATAAATCGCATTATATCAATGACTTTATATAAAAATGTTGCGTTGACAAACGTTGACAAACGTAGCCACTTTTTCCATTCCTCTTAAAATCAGGTGCCATACGTTGACAAAAGTATGTATATATACTTTTTATCCTTTTATTGAAGAAAAAAAGATAATATATTGTATTACAATGGCTTTTGAATCTCATTTTTACAACATTCAGGCATTGGCTCTTTTGTCAACGCTGTCAACCTTCAAATATATGCCTTTCTCATTCCTGAAAAATTGTACTCTTATCCGTTGACCATAGTACACTGCCGAGAATTTGAGACGAATCCAAGAAATTACGACATAATCCAATGAATTACAAGATATTCCATTGTTTAACGTCTTGTGCTATAGCCATAATCTGTTTACCTTTATGGAAAAACAGCTATGATACACAAAGATTTCGCAATAATAATCCCGGAACAGACCTACTCAGTAAGTGAGGCTGCACGATACTTCGGTGTCCACCGCTGTACCATCTATGCCTATATCAATCATCCCACAAAGTCCTTGCCATTCGTAAGGTCACCCGATAAAGTCAAGACAGCCTTCCGTGGAGCCGATTTGATAGCCTACAAAGCAGCCGGTCTTCCGAAGAAAGGGCGCAAACGACAAGGGGATACCCATTGACAGGCATCCCCGCAGTTTTCTATTCAGTTAAGCCCATTCTTGGTTAATACAGACCAAATAGGCTTTTCACCCGACAATTCAGACAGGTCGCAAGCCAACAGCCACGCTTGGGTGCGAATGTCCTCCATATCCGCCACAGCTTGCAGATACCGGGACGAGCCCATCGCCCCGGACTTTATCATCCATTCCCAAGCACAAATGTCGGGATGGATTGCATCCGCAAAAGATACAATCTCATTCGTAAGGCTGCTGACCTTATCATCTTTGACCTCAGCGGTGAAGCTAAAAGCCACACCGCTGAGGGTTTTCCGCTGAAAGTCATAACTGCGGATTCCGTTTTTCACACTCATAGATACACTCCAGCCATTCTTGGCTGCGATACCATAGATTTCGCCTACCATTTGTCTTTTCATTAGCTGTTCATACTTTATCAATATCTCTGATAGCATCAAGCAAACTTTCAATATATTTCTTCGCTGCCTCCATATCTGCCAATACATCCTTCATACGATATGGCGCACCATTCTTTCCGTGTCCGTTATCATCCAACCACAGATAAGTTTCCGAATCCACTTCGAAGCCTTCATAGTATTCCTCCATATCAGCCACTAAAGAGTCAAGACTATTATCCTTCATCGTTGCCGAAAAGGAAAAGTCCTGCCCTGCAGGAGTATATTTTGAAAACTCAAAAACGAAAATGCCTTTCTCTTGTTGGGTGTCTAAGCTACATTCCAGCCTTTGCTCTCGGCACACTCGGTTATCTTATCAATGGTATTATTCTTGCTCATACTCATATATAATGGTTGTGTCAGCCGTAACGAATCTGCTACGGCTGACTGGTTAGTTACTATTCAAACCTTGCAAGGAAGTGTTGCAACCTGTCATCTTTTAGTTGGCTCAACTTGGCAGGTTTGAAATCCTCTTGTTGCCGGACTTGCAACTTGCCGAAGCCTTGTCTCGTTAAGTCAAGCTCCACTTCCGAAAGCTCGTCCAGTGAAATGTAGCCATATTCATCTTCCATCATTCCGATAACGATACCAAAGAGGATGGTGTCCTTACCCTCCGTTTCTCCTTCAAGGATGTACCACCGGATTGAACCGAGAGCGAATATCGCACGGCAAACAGCTTCTCTTCCCTTGCCGTCCTGGGAATAAAGTGGAAAATCCTTCAAGGCTTCCACTAATTGGGGTGTCATTAATCTGCACATATCAATCAAATTCTATTTCGTCCTCATAAACATCTATCTCTGCGCCACTACTGAACTGTACGGTAAAACCTCTTGCAGTTTTGGCTACTATCGTACCACGATGATAACCGCGCCACGGGGTTATCAGCTCACATTGCCGTCCATATTCCGGAAAGTCTTTCTCGTCCATATCACTCTGCTTTAGGGTTAGAAAATTCGGGGTCATAGATAAGCTCACACTTAACCAAATGTCCGTATGCCTCGGATGCAAGTTTGGATGCCCACTCATTACGTTGGTCATAACGTCCTTTCTGATAGTTGTATGCCAACTGGCGCATGAATCCAACAAATACTTTGAACATCTGTTGTTGTAGGTATCGGTGTGCTCTGGTCATTTCCCTGCGTCTGGTCAGCGGATGACATACCACCATTCACAAAGTTGGCAAACTCTAAGGCAAATGCCTTGTCTCTTTCGGAGGTCGTTGCTCTTGATAATTCTTGATAGTCCATATTGTTAAATTTTAGAAAGTTGCTTGATAATAGATTTGTGGTTGGGTGGTTACATTATAGATGTAGTTACCGCAACGCACCAATAAACAATCGTTACCATAAAACAGTCGTTTCATACCTCTGATGCTTCCTGTTGCGTGGAAGTTTGGGAAACAGTTTATTCTTACTCGCTTACCTTGCTCGATGGTCATTCTTTTTACTCGCATAATCCTTTATATTTTTAGGTTTCAATACTTTTCCCTTTTGTTTGAAGCCTTTTGGCTTCTTGGTCGGGAGAACCGTTTTTACGTGCGGTAATCCCTGCGGGCAATAGGGAGGATTAGGCAAGTGTGAGGTCAGAGAGCGCGGACGGAATACCCAAATTTTGGAAGAATGAGAAAATTTGCGGAAGGCTGTCGGCAAGCCCTCCGACCGAAAGCGAAGCGTCACTTGACGTTCCTCCTGTCCGCAGTACCTTTGCACGGGAAAATGGGTCTTGACCAAGAAAAGCCCTAACACGCTATCAATAATGACTAAAGATTTCTGTTTGGGATTCTACTCATATAATTTTCCAAGACACGTTTTGTGTTCTTAGTAATCATTCCCATAAAATCACACAAAAATCCAATTTTTCCCATATTTAAGTTATTTATTATCAGGTTATTTAGCTATATATTTACATAGTAAATCCAATCCGTTAGAGTAAAACAAGAGAACTTATTTAAATATATGGCAACAGTTAAAGTAAAATTCCGTTCCTCAACTGTCACTGGTCGAGAGGGAACTATCTACTATCAGATTATCCATGAAAGAAAGGTGCGACAGCTCCTGACAGATTACAAAGTATTATCCTCGGAATGGGACGAAAACCGCTCAATGGTAACTACCAATCAGAAAAGTGAGCGTAGTTCTACAATTCTCTCAATTCGGGAGAGGATTCGCTGGGATGTAGAACGGCTGACGAAAATTGACCGTAAACTTGATGCTAACGGATTGATATATACCGCTGATGATGTAATAGACGAGTTTAACCGTTATTCCAAAGAATACTCTTTATTCAATTACATGGAAAGCATAATTGCAAAACTAAAACAGAATGGCAAGGTACGAACTTCAGAAACTTACAGGGCTACTCTCAATAGTTTCAAAAAGTTCCGTAAGGAGGAAGATATTATGCTTGACTGCATCACTTCCGAAGTAATGGAAAACTTCGAGGCATGGCATAAAAGTCGGGGCGTTGCCCCAAACAGCATATCGTTCTATACCCGTATTCTTAGGGCAGTCTATAATCGGGCGGTAGAGAATGACATCATCGAAAATCGCAATCCTTTTCGTCATGTCTATACGGGTGTTGATAAAACGGTAAAACGCGCATTACCTTTATCCGTCATCAAGAAAATAAAAGCATTGGAGTTGTCATTAACTCCAGCATTGGACTTTGCCCGTGATATGTTTATGATGAGTTTCTATCTCCGTGGCATGAGTTTTATTGATATGGCTTTTCTGAGAAAGACAGACCTTAAAAACGGATACATAACGTACCGTCGTCGTAAGACCGGACAACAGTTGATTATTGAATGGACAAAGGAAATGCAGTTGATTCTTGATAAGTACACCGAAAACAAAAGCGACTATCTGTTACCTGTAATTCGTAATCCTGACATCAATGAGCGATGCACCTATCGCAACATAGGCTACAACATCAATCATAACCTGAAAAAGATAGCAAAAATGATAGGTGTAACAATCCCCTTGACGCTATACGTGGCCCGCCATAGTTGGGCATCTGCCGCCAAAGCAAAAGGTATTCCGATAAGTGTAATCAGTGAAGGAATGGGACATGATTCGGAAATCACAACTCAGATTTATCTTGCCAGTCTTGATACCTCTGTTGTTGATAAAGCCAACTCCCTTATCCTTAAAAGCCTCTGATAATTGCCCCTTTACCGATTGGTATTGGGGCTTTTTTGTTTAGCAACTATCCAAATCTCTTGGATAGAGATACTTATCCAAATACAAAGGTAGAAAGAAAAACTGAAAAACACACCATAATCTGTAGGAAATAAGACAAAAAATTCAATTATCCACTCTTATATGATTTTATTTATGCCTATTTGTTGAGCAAATAGAGATTTCTCTTCTTTCAAGACACTCTGTATTAGATACAAATAGGTACTTCTTATCTCTATCCAAGAGATGAGAGGTAATAAAGCAATAATTTATAATGAAAATGATAACAAATACTAAAATATCGCTACTTGTAGTAGTATTGGGAGTCATCATTGCTGGTGTCTCGCTTGTATCATGCAAAAATGATAATGTCCCGTATGACACAAAATACATTGCAGATTTTCATAGACTTTCTAATAATGAAGAAGTGATAGGTATTACCAATGATAAGTTGGCGTTATATGTAGATTATTCTAATTGTATTGCCAACGGCATGACTTCTTCGTTTTATCAGAAAATGGTTTCTCCATTAACTGCCGCCACGAAAGAATACTGGTCTATTAAAGGTAATACCATTACTCAAGAAGATGGAGATACTTACCATCTCCTTAATAATGTGGCAGAAGTTAATTATGCAGCTCTTGATAAAGCTATAGAGCAAATGGCTCAACGGGACGGTGAATCTGTGATGCTAACCGATGGTGAATTTTTTACACAAACTGCTACCAAAAACAATCCCAACAATCCATACATGCACAACGCTTTTAAGAAGTGGTTATTAAAAGGGCATGATATTCATATTATTGCAGAACCATTTCAAGAAAAATATCATGGAAAAGTATATAGCAAAAAAAGATTCTATATCATCTTTACAGACGATAGAATTCAGGGAAATATCTACGATAGAATAAAAGAAATAGTAGATATGGAACAATTTCCACAGGTGGATGAGTTTCATTTGAGTGGTAATTATCCTTGGATAGTTCCTGAAAATGGAAAGATTTCCGTATCCAACGAAATTGTAGCGGCTAATGTTACATCTTGTGGGGCGTATGAAATTCAAGATTGGCAAGTAGATTGGAAAAACATCATAAACCTTATCGTAAACGCATATGATGACAAAGGCAATCCGCTGCCTAACGGAGAGAAACTTATAGGCGGTCTGAAAATCAATAAAAATGCGTTTGGCTGTTATCGTATTTCAGACATTGATGTGAGAGTTATAAATATAAATGATGAGTATTTCAACCTTTACAATATCATAGAATCTAACGAAAGGGCGGAAAAAATTGAGAATGCCGGTCCTGCCATTGATAACTTCTTAATTGTAGATAAAGATGAGTTCAAAAAGCATGGTGTGACAGACATTTACTTTGACATTAATAACTTTGCACCTAACGATGATTTAACTGGTAAACCGTACAATTATTTTAGAATCGACATTGTAATTAACAGTCTTGAGAACATCATAGATAACAACATTGATATGTTTAACTTTGATTCTATTACTAGTGATGGACAGACTAATATTTCCATTTCGGAAAGTTTGAAGAATTGTGTCTTTGATCCAGAACTTATTAACCAACTAAAAGGGAAGGTATTATATAGTATATACGTTAAATCAGATAAATATTAAATTCTATGAATACAGTTATCAGAACTCTACCTCAGGTTCAGCAAGCACAGGCTGACGCATGGGTATATGGAGCGATTGTCGTTGTAATCGCTCTTGCAATAGCAATTTTTGTCGCAAATATCGTTAATTGGAGATCCGACCGTAAGGACTATATTACGCGAAGAATATGGTTTATTGCTATTGGGATTATTGCTCCTTTAGGATATTGGGTGTATAACATGCAGGTTATTGTTCCGAAGATACAGAATGCTGGATTCCAGAATATGTTTAAGGAAACAAACCTTTATGTTCTGTTGGCATCATTTGTTTGCTATACAGCTGTCGGCGTACTTCTAATGTTCTGTTTTAGAAATTCCAAATTAGGCTCCATCCTTGGTAAGAAAAAAGATTAATTATTATGGCAAAACAATTTTTCGTACTTGGCATAGGTGGAACCGGCATGAGGTGTATCGAAAGTTTGATACACTTATGTGCCATGGGCATGTTTGATGATACAGACATTCATCTTCTTGCACTTGACACCGATAAGAATAACGGTAATTTTGGAAGACTAAAAGAGTTGAAGGAGGCTTATGTAAATACCAAAGGTCTTAAAGCTGAAAACAGAGTGTCTCATAAAGAAACTTTTTTCTCGTCAAACATTAAATACTACGAGTTCTCTCCTAACTACGAAACCAAAAGTACCTTTAAGGAAGTCTTTGGATATGGTGATACACAATATAACCATCGGGAAGAAACAGATTTAGCAGATTTGGTTTTGGACCGTAATGTTGAAGAGTTTAATCTTCAACATGGTTATCGTGCCCAGACCCATCTTGGTTCTATGATGATGTATCAATCAATCGTGGAAGCGGCTAATTCAAAATTACCAAATGGATTAAAAGAATTTGTCAGTGCTTTAATCACTGAAACGACATCAGGCAAAGCCAAAGTATTTATTTTGGGTTCTGTCTTTGGTGGAACTGGAGCATCTTCAATCCCCATTATTCCACAAGCCCTTTCACGAGCAGCGCAAATCATCAGTAATGGAAGTGCAGACATTCTCAAAAACGCATATTTTGGTTCAACTCTTTTAACTGCATATTTCAACTTTAATCTACCGGATGCCGGTCAGTTGAATCAACAAAAAATTATTGCGACAAGTGATAAGTTTGCTCTCAATTCGCAGGTTGCAATGATGTTTTATGATGACGATGCTACAGTTAGAAGCATTTATCAGCGCTTCTATATGATGGGCACAAGTGGTCTAAATTGGAATCCTATGCAAAGTGAAAGTCAAAAGACTAATAAAACATTAACTGGAGGCGCTGCACAAAAAAACGATTCTCACTATATAGAATTACTTGCAGCATGTGCGGCTATGGATTTCCTGAATAGTAATGAAGATACGCTACAAGAAAACAAAGACAATTATAAAACAGAATATCTGTATCGTGCAGTAGAAGACAATGACAAATTTGATTTCCAAGATTTTGTAGGAAAAGGCCGTCAGACAGAGTTCGCAAAGAAACTCGGATGCCTTGTCGCATTTGCTCTGTTTAATAATGGAGAGGACGATTTTGTTGAAAAAGCGCGTTCTGGAGAGGACAAAGAAATTATTGGCTTTGAGGAGATAGACCCTTCACAGGTAAAATACCTCAAGGATTATTTCCGATTGTTTTTTGCTCGTATGACTGAGAGCGGAGTTTTAGAAGAAGGTTGGCTTCGTCAATTACATCGTTCTGCTGGAGGTGGAGATAAATTCCTCCTTAATCCCAAACTTTTCGCACCTCAAACAAAGAAGGAACTTATGCGGTTTGATTGGAATAAAAATATCTATCGGAATGAAGGCATTGGTAAGGATAATAAATATTCTACCGGGTTAATTGGCAGCAAGTTCAATAGTTTCAAAAAGATGTTCCTTCAAGAACTACACGGAGAGAATAACAAAGGTATCACCAATAGAGGAGAACAATTGTACAAACTCATCTATGATACATTAATTAAACTTTACAACTTTAATTGATATAGGTTATGTCTAAAGCACTTCTCATACAGAGTTATACAACTCTAACCACCGGAATACAAGGTGACTGGAATGAGCTCAATATGGCAAATTCCTATATCCAAGGCATACAAACTGGAGATATACTTGGAAATGTGAATGCTCAGACACTGAGTGCCCTAATCTCAGGTGTCCCTTCTCCTTGGGCGAGAGCAAAACTTTTTAAGTATGCACTTGACACTATTAATAATCCGAATCCCAATATTGACAATGGAGGATTACTGAATTTTTATCAGATATTGCACGGCGAATGGCGTGGCCTATTGGCGACAATAGCCCTGTATCCTGATAGAATCAGATTTTCTGCTCCTGTTTACATGAATATCAAGGGTGATGATTATGACATTGCATCGGCATTCGGTCGAATGTTATTTGATGACAAGGACGTTTGGTGTAATCAAATGGATCTCGCCAAAAATCCGGATGCGCAGCCATTTATTCACCTAATATATTATCGCAATCAACTTGTTGGAGGAACTTCTCCTCTTACAGGTGTTTTCACAGGAGTAAATTATACAAATTTAGGAGACACAGCTTCTGATATTAACTGGTATAGAAACGGTAAGTTTGAAGACCCTACCAGATATCTCACTTCGCAGCAACTTCAAAAGGTTTATCTTTTTATAATGAACCTCAATCAGAATGTTGCTAAGTTTGAGAATATGATAAACTCTCAACGAAATGGCAAAATATCCATTAACTTGTCTGGTTTCAAAGGTATGGCAAGAGAATGGGAAAACGAACTTGCTATTAGGGGAAATAACTTGCGAACTGTAGGTCCTGTTGCTCGATATAGTTCGCTACAACAGCCATTTATGGAATTGTTCAAAAGCGATGTTCCCGTATATTTGAAGCCTGATTTTACGTTTACTTATGTAAATGATGGCGACTATCAAACTATTGGCGACATACAAGAACTTCTCAGCTCTGATGAATATGTTGTTGGATGGATTGAGCCACAAAGCCAGCGGCCCAAGCTATCCGATGCACCTGTTTACTATCTTCAAGTAAAAGACATAGAAACAGGAGATACGGCATATTTTAGTGTGCCTCTTTCTGAGAAAGGAATTGACATATTCAAAAATAAACTTGATACTATTCTTGAATATGCTGGTAATGCCAACACCAAACTTACTGCACATATTACGGATGCAGGAATGCTTGCGGTTTCTCTTGTTGTTGAGATTGATGGCGAAAGTGTAACACTAAATGACCGTGAATACAAAATTCAATGGGTTCAAAACCAAGGAAAAGTTATCGCTTGGCCTAATTTCGTTTCAGAGAAATGGAATAAGTATTATCTCTTCTCTGAATATACAGATGGTGATACAGAGCAGTTTTTCCCAATTTTCAAAATTGGAGGTGAGATTGTTAAGACCATTGATGGTAATTTCCTTACTTCAAGGTATAAACCCACTCCGGAAGAAGAAAGACGCGTTGACATTAAACAGTTAGCGACTTACCCGTCTGGTCAAAGTGAGAATCTTCCTAAATACAACATCATATCATCTAATAAACCAATATGTGGCTTGTCTGCAATCGTTAAAATTGCAGGCAAAAACATTGGTGCAGGATATTTAATGTTACGTCAAGATCTTGTTAGGGATTTAACAACGGTTGGCACTAATAGTGAAGCGGTAGTAGGTATCGACTTTGGAAGTAACAATACTTGTATGTATTATAATACTCCCAATCGAGGAACAAATCCAATTGTTTTCGGGAACTACCGTGCAGTTCTTGTTGGCAGGGAAAATAATAATCCAAAAGCAATTGCCGAGAATAACGAATTACTATTTTTCACGAACTATCCATCTGAAAATGGTCAGCTAAAATCATGGCTTCATGAACATGATTCTCGCTATGTCGGAGCTAATCAATCGTCAGAGGTAGCTGGAGGTGTCCCAGTAAATCGTCCGAATGTCAGAGTTCAGGAGATGAATGAATGGGAAATTAAGACGCAAGCAGGAATACTGCATTATAATATGAAATGGCTTGATGATGATAAAGGACGTGAGAAGAAACGTGCCTTTTTGAAATCTATATGGCTTCAAGCTTGTGCATTCCTATATACAAATAGAGTTCATCCTGAAGAAATCTTCTGGAGTTATCCTGGTTCAATGATGACTTCTGATTGCGATGAATTGGAAGGTATTTTTGAGGATTTATGTAAAATTACGCCTTTTGGACGAAAACCAGAGTTGGCAAACAAATTGGTTACCGAAGCCGAGGCTGTATGTAGCTATGCCATGTCTCAAGAATTTGGCTTAAATAGCAACAATATGTTCCTTGGAATAGACGTAGGTGGTAGTACAAGTGATATTCTGCTTATAGCAAAGAACCCACAGAATAATAACAGATACTCATTATTCCGTGAAAGTTCTGTACGACTTGCGGCGGGTGTATTCTTTGATGCTGTAAAAAAATCAGAGCAATACCGACAAGCTCTTGTGGATTTTCATGAGGGACATGATACTGCTGTCTATGTAGAGAATATCAAAGAGATAATAGATCATCCGGATAAGGCTCCATACTATCTTAATAGCATTTTTGACCAACTTAAGAATCAGGACGACTACGATGCGTTCTATGCTTCACTAAGTTCAAATGCAAAGTTTGTCTTTACAATTCCAGCCTATGTATGCGGTTTGTTGCTTTTCTATTCAGGAATGCTTATCGGAAAGACAATCAAGTTAAACCGTTTAGGAAATATAGAACGTATTGAGCTCATGCCATTTGGTAAAGGAGGCAGATTATTCCATTGGCTTCGTCACGCATCAAGTTCACGAACTACTAATGAGTTCTATAACAATTGTGTAAATGCCGGACTTCAGTTGATAATTCCAGATAAAACCGTAAGTATCAAGTATCACGAAGAAATCGAGAATGATAATAAGACAGAGGTTGCTCGTGGACTTTGTGAAAACAATGAGCTTGCAATAGTTGATGCTCTAAATGATTGTGACATCTGTGGTGAGACTGGTGTACGATTTATAAAAGATGGCAACACTATATCCATCGCTCCCGATGATGAAATCAGTGGAGAGCAATTCTCGGACGATATGAGCTACTTTGATTTTTCAGGTGTCCAAAACTTTGAGAAATTTATGGATATTTTCATCAAGTTCGTAAGCAAGGACACCAAATTGTATCAAAGAGCTGAAGATTCATTGAGAGAAGAAATCAGTGAACTTCCTACTCGTATAATTTCTTTTTGCACAAACGACCCAGAGTATAAAAAAGCATCGAAGAACAACAAAAATGGTGAAGGATTCCATTATCATCAGCCTATTATTATTGCAGAAGGTGCATGCTTCTTAAAGTCCCTTATCTCAAAAGTATTCAATCAGTAGTAATCGGAAAATATGAAATCACTGTCCTTATACATAGACAAATGGTTTATTACAGTTGCCATCAACTACGATGGTAATGTGTTACCATTGTCCCTTCCGAATGGAGAGGATAGGATTTGGCTATATTTCCATGAAGATATAGCCAACAGCAGAGTAGAGTACGGCAAGTCATTTGAAAATAATTATAGAGACAAACTCCCGCACTACTTTGGTGACATATTCAATCTTATTGAGGAAGGAGAGCATTATTTCACTCGATATGAAAGACGGAGAGAAGATATACGGGAAATCTTTAAGGTTGCAGGTATCTTTAATCACCTTCATCAAGCAATAGAAGAAGATGGTTCTATTGATACTTATATATCTTTCTCGGCAGACATCCCTGATGTCGCTCGGTTACGTTTCATCGAAGAACTTGAAGAGTCCAACTTCAAGGTCATTGAAAGTGTTGCGCGCATATCTCATCTTGCATTAGAAGAATGCAAAAAACGTAATGTATTTACAAACCTTGGAACATATCTTGTATTAGTAGCAACCAACGATAATTTCCATTTCTCACTTTATGAGAATAAAGGCAATATTTTCCTTCGTAAAAATGAAGGGAAATTATTAGGACTCGGTTTGGATGTTCGTCGCAGAGCTTTAGTTGAAGCAATAGTTGAAAACATCAACAAAAACACCAAGTTATTGAAAAGTCGTGAGGAAATTGATATGGAATGTGTAAGGCAAGATCGATTTGCTTCTATGTGGCTTGACAAAATAGCAAAAAGCAAGCCATATATACCAGTTCCATTTGATAATATAACTTTCGCAGTTGCTCCTAATAATCCTACGGTAGTACAGATTTTCCCTAATGCGTTAGATAATCGCACTAATGGAATTGTTGAAGACATTGTTCGAAAAATAGCTGAATTCGTGAAAGAAAATCAGTTGCAACCACATGAAATAAAAGGAATTGTATTTATTGGCAACACCTTTACGAATCAGACTTTTACAAGAGCAATTAACAATCGATTTATTGTAGATAATGACAAGATTGTAATTTATAGAGAAGAAGAGCTGCCTAAAGTGGTCAGTGTATACTCTCAGATAGATTGCGACCAGTTCAGAGGAGCTACTGCAAATTTCTTAAATGACGCAAAAACTCAGGAAATTCTAAATAAGCAGGCAAAAGAAGAGGAAGAAAAGAAGTTGAAAGCAGAGGCAAACGCACGGCGTCAGCAAGAACTTATTGATAATCAAAAAAAAGCAAATCAAGAATATAAAAATGCCGTAGAAAATATAGAACGTCATGAAAGTGACCATAATTATGAGGAAATGCTTGAATGGGCTGAGATCGCTTTGACAAATAAACCCAACGATGAATTTGCAAAAGAAAAAGCAGCTTTAGCACGCCAACTCCACGCTGAACAAAAAGCAGCTAATAAGCAATTTAACACTGTTCTTTTACGTGCAAAAACAGCTTTTTCAGAAAGACGATGGACTGATGCCGTTTCACAATGTGACATGGCACTTGAAATTAGGCCTGATTCTGAAGAAGTTTCTCGCCTGAAAAACGAAGCACGTCGTCAAATGGAGGTTAAAGAAAAAGTCCAGACTTTTTTGAATCGTGCCGATGTTTTTTTTGCGCAGAAGTTATATGCAGAGACACTCAAAGAGGTAAACAAAATTCTTGGTCTAGATCCTTCAAATCATGATGCGAAAGAAATAAAAAGAAAAGTTTCTGAAGTTCATGCTCAACATAAAGAAATGATTAATACACTTATTGCGCAAATCAATGAAGCTGAACAAGCAAAAGACTATGTTTCTGCGATTAGTATTTGCGAGTCGCTTATAGAAGAAGATACGAATAATTCTCCCCAATGGAGAAAAAAAAAGGAATCATTAGTAACCCTCAGAATTAAGTCAGAAGAAAATGATAAAAAGAAGAACAATCTCAAACAAAGTATTTTAGAACGATACAAAACGAAAGAATGGGATATATTGAATTCTTTGTGTCGACAATATTTAGAGATTGAAAAAGATGCAGAAATCGAAAATATTTTGTCTGAAGCAAATTTTTCTATTGAAATACAATCAGTACAAGAAAAATTTAATAATGCCGTAGAATCAGAGGATTGGTCGACAGTAATTACTATTTATAATGACAACCCAATATTACGAGAGGTTCCAAGTAATAATTCGATAATAAAATTGGCGAGAAATCAAATTCGTATTCAACGAGTTCAACGCAAGAAATCGTCTTCTCAGCTTCCAACCATATCAGAGGAAGTATATAAAACCTCTAATGCAAAGAATCATCCAAGACCAAAGTGTAAAAGAACTATGCCTCAGACTTTGCTTGAAGATTCTTCTGCTGAGATTACAAACGAGACGAATAGAAAAAGATTTCCAAAGCCCCAAGAGAAAAACAAGGCTTACTCGAAAAATGATGCAGTTTCTGATCATGCTCCCAAAATAGAGACAATAAGAAAATATCCGAAAGTTTCACGTAATAAATAATTATATGGCAAAAAAACTATTTTCAGATGCGGACTTTGATAAGTCGCTCAGTATTGGAGACCAACTTGTCTTTGACAAGCAAGATCTTAAAACTCTACGTCTTGACCTCGTATGGAAAGGTACAGACCTTGATATTTGCGCCTTCTTATTAGGAGAAGATGGGCTTATTCATGACAAAGCTGATTTGGTTTATTTCAACTCTCAATTAAGATGGAAAACCAAAAGAGACTTCAATGACCCACAGTTCAATCCTCTTGAAGGAGAAGTTAGTACATGGGCTAAAGACAGTGCTAACTTCAAGAACCCACGTAAATGGATGGAAGCAACTCTTCCCATTTCGTCAGATGGTTCTGTTATCGGCTCATGGGACGACATGGCAGATGACGATGAAGAAGATGCAGAATGTGGAGAAACGATGCATGTACTTCTTGATGAAGTTGACTCACGCAAATACGCTTCAATTGTGTTTGCAGCTGCTGTTGCAAAAGATCGCATACAAATTGGTGAAACATTTGAAGACGCACATAATCCCGTTGTGAATATTTACGATGCTGACACCGATGAACTTTTAGCAGAGTATAAACTCGCACAACAATTCCCTGGCAAAGATGTCGTGTGTTTTGGTAAAACGGTATATGATTCCGATACCATGTTATGGAGTTTTGAGCCAATGGCTGATGGCAATAAGGGTGGTATGATGTATCTTGCAACTGAAGTATTTAACTAATTATGGCAGACAATAAAATCTTCACAGAAGCAGATTTCGACAAAGAGCCTCATACTTCGAATAAAAAGTTTGGGTATAAAAATCCATGGTTGATTGTCGGAGTCATTGTACTACTATGCATTATTGGATACTTTTTTCTCTCTAAGTTTGATAATGGAAGTCAAAAACCAGTCATTGTAAAAGATAAAACAGGAGTTGAAAACATTTCAGTTCCGTCCGACACCACCAATTCTGGTGAAACAGTAAAAGAAGAGGCAGGAGATGTCGAATCTGAATTAGCTGAAAAAAGTAACAGTAATGCTAATGAAACAGCGACTTCGGTAGAATCTACGAAGCCTACAGAAACTGCAACAACGGTTACTACAAACACGTATATTAAGACGTTTGATGTTTCCAATGATGTTGAGACAGAAGCTATAAAGGTTATTCGCGGCGATTATGGAGTTGGCCAAGAACGAAAGAATAAGCTTGGTGAAAAATATCAAACTATTCAGAACCGAGTAAATGAACTGAAGCGAAAAGGTCTATTCTAAAACTAACAAATGTATATTAGGTGAGGAAGTGAAGTCTTATACGATACTTCCTCACCTGTATAATTAAAAATAATGGATATTGTTATAATCATAATTGGTCTTATCATATGGTTTGTTGTCCCAATACTAACCAATGATGCAATTAAAAAGAAAGCTTATAAAAAAGCTGTTGCAATGCTGTGTCGAATTGTTGGCATGGTAATAATTGCCATATCAATAATCAACTATATAATGTTCCTATTCTCATGAAAAGAATTAGTCGATTTGCCATATTAGCATCAATTGTATTGGGAGCCTTAGAGATTGGTTGTAACCACAACGGAACATCAACGACTAAACAGAATACAACAAAAATCTCTAAAGTTCAGGAGAATCTTATTAACGACGGATGGTACATACCCCAGTCTATTCCATCCGGAGAATTACCAAAGGAATATGGAGTTAAAAGCAAATTCGGACAACAAGATAACTATTTTGACATTAAAATTGGCTCAGGTTGTGATGTCGCAATAAAAATAGTCAATAAGGCAAATGAACAATGTATTAGATATGTGTTCGTGCCCGAAAATACAACTGCAAACATTCAGATGATTCCTCAAGGACTGTATTATCTAAAATTAGCTTATGGGAAGGACTGGATGGAATATGATAATGGTAACGGTATTGTAGAAGGGAAATTTACGGCAAATGTTTCCTATGATAAAAGTATAGACGTGTTTGATTTCGGCAAAAAAAATTCTTCTACGATTATCAGTTATGTTCTACAGATAAATATCAAAGATAGTTGTCTTCAGAATAATTTTGAAACCGTATCCATATCTGAAGCTGAATTTATGAAATAATTAAAATCAATCATATGTTACAAAACAAAAATTACACAGGCTTGACCGATGCCCAAGTGCTCGAAAGCCGCAAGAAGTATGGGGTCAATATACTGACACCACCAGAGAAAGAAACATTATGGGACACTCTAAAAGAAGCGTGTACGCATTGGATAACCAAATCGATGTTGGTTCTTTTGGTTCTGTCTGTAATTGGCGCAGCGATGCTGAGCAGTAGTCTGGGGGCTATTGTATGGTCTATGCCTGCTATTATTGCTCTTGCAACGGTGATGATATTGGCTGTTGGCTTCTTTGGAGGTTTCGGTGATCCTCTTTTCAAGATTCTCATAATGGCGTTTGTCCTTTCAATGGGTATCTCCATTTATGAGTTTATATGGGTCGGTGCTGGATTCAAAACTTTCTTTGAGCCGATAGGTATTATTGTTGCTCTGATATTAGCAACGAGTATCGCTTTCGTTTTGGAGAGAAAGAATGAAAAGACATTCCAGAGCCTTAATGAAGTGAATGACGACACGCTCGTAAAGGTGATACGCAACAGTAATGTATGTCAGGTGCCACGTAAAGATATTGTGGTTGGTGACATTGTGTTGCTTGAAGCAGGTGAGGAAATTCCTGCCGATTGTGAACTGTTAGATGCGTTAAATCTAAATGTCAACGAGTCATCACTTACTGGTGAACTTCAAGTTTACAAGACTACTACCCCAGAGGAATTTGACAAGGAATCAACTTATCCTTCAAATCAAATTATGAAGGGTACTATAATCCTTGAAGGCTATTGCACGGCCAAAGTGTTGAAAGTGGGTGATGCTACAGAGAGTGGAAAGGTCTTTGAGGCTGCACAAGTGGAAGAAGGAGGTTCAACTCCATTGAGCGAGGAACTTGATGGACTGGCGGATTTGATAACAAAAGCAAGTTATGTGTTTGCCGCCCTTATCGTCGTTGGACGTATCTTCATCTATTTCTATATGGGTGATGCCGACTTCTCTTCCGGCAATGGATGGATAGGATTTGTCACGTATGTACTTAACACCGTAATGATTGCCGTTACCCTCATTGTTGTGGCTGTTCCAGAAGGATTACCTATGTCCGTCACTCTTAGTCTAGCATTCAGTATGCGCAAGTTGATGAAGGAGAACACACTCCCCCGTACCATGCACTCTTGCGAGACTATGGGAGCAACATCTGTGATATGTACCGACAAGACCGGTACATTAACACAGAACAAAATGCAGGTGGCAGAAAGTGACCTCAACGAGGTTTCCGATGAACTGCTTGCAGAAATGATTGCACTCAACACAACTGCCAACCTTGACTTTACAAATAAGAACAACGTCAAGACCGTAGGTAATCCTACAGAATGTGCACTTTTGTTGTGGCTCAACGGCAAAGGACAGGATTATATGTCCATACGTGAGAAGTCTATGATTGTTGACCGTCTTCCTTTCTCTACTGAAAACAAGTATATGGCAACGATTGTTGATTCTGCAGCCTTGAATAAAAAAGTGGTTTATGTGAAAGGTGCTCCTGAAATTCTGCTCTCAATGTCAACTGTTGGTGAATCCCAAAAGCAGAAGTACAACGAAGAGTTGCAGAGTTATCAGAACAAGGCAATGCGTACTCTTGGTCTGGCATATGTGGAAGCTGACAATAATGAAGAGATTTTCAAGGATGGCAAACTCAACACAAAGAGTCTTACCTTCGTTGGTATCTTTGCTATTTCTGACCCTGTTCGCAAGGAAGTGCCTGCTGCAATCAAAGATTGTGTCAATGCCGGAATACAAGTGAAGATTGTAACAGGTGACACAACTGGTACGGCAAAGGAAATAGGAAGACAAATTGGTCTGTGGAATAACACAGATGGCGACAGAAACATCATGACAGGTGTGGAATTTGCAGCCATGAGCGATGAGAATTTGCTTACACGTGTAGAAGACATTAAGATTCTGTCCCGTGCCCGTCCTAATGACAAGGAAAGGTTGGTAAGACTGTTGAAACAAAAGGGACACGTTGTTGCCGCTACAGGTGACGGTACCAATGACGCTCCAGCGTTGAACGTCGCAGACGTCGGTCTGTCAATGGGTGACGGTACTGCTGTGGCTAAAGAGGCTTCGGACATGACCATCCAAGACAACTCGTTCTCTACGATTGCCAACGCTGTAATGTGGGGACGTTCTCTTTACAAAAATATCCAGCGATTCCTGTTGTTCCAGCTTACAGTGAACGTGACAGCTTGTTTCCTCGTACTTGTCGGCGCGTTTATGGGCACGGAGTCTCCGCTTACTGTTACCCAGATGTTGTGGATCAACCTTATTATGGATACTTTTGCAGCTATCGCTTTGGCTTCACTTCCGCCATCGCAGAAAGTTATGCAAGATAAGCCTCGCAACAGAAAAGCCTCTATCCTCAGTCATTCTATGCGTATCAACATTCTTGGTGTAGGATTCTTTTTCTTCTTCTTGCTTGTAGCTATGCTTTATATCTTCGAGCATGGTGAATATACAAGTATGGTAGATTTGCTGAACTTTCATATCGGTGAGCGTGACGGATTGAGTACATACGAATTGACTATGATATTCACCACGTTTGTTATGACTCACTTCTTCTACCTCTTCGATGCTCGTGCATTTGAAACGGGTCGCAGTGCATTACATTTCAAAGGATGTCAAGGTCTGCTTACGATAGTTGTCGTTGTATTCTTGGGTCAAATACTTATGGTGGAAAATCTGTTTGAAATTCTACATAAACTATTTAATACGCCTCTGTCTTGGACTCAGTATTGGCCTCTACAAGATTTCTTCAATGTCTGTGGATTGAGTCTGCAGGATTGGATAATTATTATCCTTGGTTCTTCACTTGTACTTTGGGTACATGAGGTATGGCATTTGATAACAAGAAAGTAAAACAATGTATAGGTATGCCTGATTCTTATTAAGGGCATACCCATACTTTTCAAAATAACATAGAATGGTAAGAAAGATAGCATGAGTAATAACAATAATCATCCCTTAGGTAAAGCACCTTGGTTTCATATAATCGTTTCCACAGGGTTGGGAAGCGGATTTTTTCCCGGAGCACCCGGTACTTTCGCAGGCTTTATAGCATTAGTGATATGGTATGCACTTTATCTTGTCTTATTACCACCAACTCTTTTTTATATTACATTTGCTCTAATCATAACCACAACTATTGTTGGGGTGTGGACTTCAAATGTTATGGAAAAATATTGGGGCACAGATCCACGTGCAGTTGTTATTGACGAATATGTTGGTACTTGGATTCCGCTTTTAGCAGCCCCATGCGGTGAATATACATGGATTCTTGCATTCATTGGATTTGCTCTCTTTCGTATAATTGACATCTTCAAGCCTTTAGGATGTAGAAAAGTAGAACAGATAATGCCCGGAGGATGGGGTGTGATGTTTGACGACATATTAGCTGGAAGTTATGCTCTTGTTCTTGTTATTATTATAAAATATATCTGTTTATGAAAAATTCCAGAATTATCATTCTCTCTAAAAAGAGCATTGATTTTTCTGTTCCCATAGCATTTCTCCTATCATAATATAATAAGGTTACTTGTTTCCTCTGCAATTTCTTCCTATGAATATGTAACATAATCATAATAGCCTCCTATATTCCAAACAACTCCGACCCACGCCTCACGGCGGAAGTCGGAGTTTCAACATATATAAAGGAACTTATGCGGATGTCCTTTTTGCCTCCAAGAAACGGTGGGCATTATCATTCACTAAACGGATAATCCTATCGTGATACTCAGTGTTGCTGTTGCACACCCCACGGCTCTGTACCACTTTCCCCTGGCTCAAACTGAACTCCACGGTCTCAATGCGGTTTCCCAAATGGTCGTGAGCCGACAGAATAACAGAGTCAGTCTTGGCATAGTATTCACATTGGAATACACAATGCTTCATCTTGTTGCCCTCCTCTCTGTAAGCCTCCAACGAGTTCAATACAGAAATCTCAATATCTTCATCACTAATGACGATACCGAAGAAGCAGGACTTGTTCTTGTAAAACTCGGCTTCGTATGTCTTGACTTTTGCCATCCGCTCCATATCCCTACGCTTTTGCTCAATGACATCCGCTTTCTTCAACCAATGGTTGTGCTCCGTTTTCAAGTTTATCGGACAGATATACTTGGCATTATGAATGTCCTTGCCACATCTTTCAAGCAAGCGGATGGTATCACACCAAATACCAAAATCCTCAATCCGGTAATGATGCCTTGAAGCCACCTTGTACGATTGCCAACAGCTGTTAAGGTCAAAAGCGTGATAGATAAAATATTCAACCGCCTTGTAGTCCTTTACTTTCATCAGCGTTTCCATCCGATGGTCAAATAAAAGAGACTTAATCAACTTGAACGGGTGGCAATTAGGCAATTTTCCTTTCATACCGTTCCGTCTCAATTCGGGAAGGGCTGAATAGTAGGGATAGGTATAAGTGTCGGATATGACCATATAGACATCAGACAATCTCCTTAACTCTATCGGACTGGCAAAACTAAAGCTGTCTTGATAATAGCCTTTAATTTTCTTTCTTGAAGTAACCGCCACCTGTCCTTTGGCATTGAGCCACAGACGGCATACTTCATCATAGTAAAACTCCATCGGCTTCCCTTTGCTATATAGGACGGTCAGCAAAAATACTCGTTGTACTTGTAAGTCCCCGATAACTTCAAGGGAAGAAAAATAGCTTTTTTCTTGATGCTTGCGTTTCATCGTATCAGCCACTTGCAAACGGTGTCCGCAATGGGGGCAACGGACAGACTTGCCTTTTCCCTTATAGTCAAACTTCTCTCCGCAATCGCCACACGTACATTTATGCTCGGATGTACGGAATGCAATATGCTTCACTACGTTTCTTACTGCCCACTCCACGGCTTTAGAGCCGATGGCGGTCAGCTTCTCATTGGAAGCTGCCACCAATTTCTCAAACTTGTTTCTCGGTTTCATATGCTTAAAAATCAAATAGTGATAACTCGGCTTGTTGGGGAACTTTGGGTTTGCTCGGCTTGGGTCGGGAGTTTCTGACTTGTAGCTTGCGAAGCTCCTCCTCTTGGTAGCGTTTGAGGGCAATGTCCCTCTGTTCCGCCTTTTCCTCTTCTGTCAAGTCTATATGATGGTTCACGACAACATTACAAGATGCCGGCTTGCCAATCTCCAATGTGGGTTCATCCACTACGTGAACTGCCATTGAGTAAATTTCCTCGTCAGCGAAACCGTAACACCCCGATTTCTGTACCTCTGAAAATATGTAATTCACAATATCATCAATGGTGCGTGTGGTGGTTTCATACTTGGCACGGAAAAGTTCATCCTCCTTTGCCCTGTTGTCAAGATAGTTCTTGATAATCGCCTTGAATTGCTCTGTTCCTTTCATATATGTTCGCTTTAAGTTGTTATACATTTACTATCCTATCGGCAACCTCTCCAAAAGTTCCTTCAATGGAATGGTATTGATGTCCTCACTGCGGAACAACACTTCCCACTCCGGCTTAACCAGCAAGCGATGGAAACTCTCCACCGAAAAGCCTGTATCATTGGAGTAGCAAGTAATGCAAGCGAAGTTCTTGCCATCCTTGCGGATATGGGCATAATCGGGAGCCATACCGAAAGCACATCTGCGGATGTCCTCTCTGTTCCACAATAGGGTCAGTTCGTAAACATTCCCTCTGAGGTTTACCGTTTCCTTTCTGTCTTTAAGTGTGATGCTCATACGTTCTAATTTTTTCCCTTTTGTTTGAAGCCTTTTTGGCTTCTCGCTTCCGGGTGATTTTTACGATGCCACCCACACGGAGGGAACAAGGGGCGTAAGGCAAATGTGGCAAGCGGAAAGAGACGGAATACCCAATTTGGCACAAATTGCGGAAGGCTTCCGTCCGCTTTCCGTGCAGCCAAGAGAAACGGCATTTGCTGTCGGCACCGCCCTCTGTTACTTTGTATCGGAAAATAGAACCGGGAGCGCAGATGACCGAATGAAGATAACAGGCACAAAAATCCCCGACAACCTTGAACCTTGCGGTTCCCGGATGCCGGGGATAAAGTATTTGCTGTATGGATTTACATCAGAGGAATCTCAAACGACTTGATGACAAATTGCCCCTCCTTGTCTAATATGAACCAGTATTCGGAGTGATAAGGCTTGCCTTCCAAGTCCATACCTTCATATTCAATCTTGACCTTCCAACCGGTAAATGATTTTACAACATTATCATTAGCCTGTGGAGTCATGGAACGGAGAACCGACATCGCCTCCATCTGCCGCTCCATCAACACGGAAATCTCCTTGTCATCAGGATTGAAGTTCTCCAACCCGTCAGTAAGTTTCATTACCTTCTCGTTGATTTTCATCATTGCCATAGAGATAGACATCTTCTCGTCCATCGTGATATACTCCCTGCCAAACACAGAATCCGGCTGGCTGATACCGATAATCCTGACAGACTTCGGATTATCCACCGAAGCTTTCAATGCCAGTTCCGCCACCTTGACAGCACGCTTCTTCGGATTATCGCCACGGAATACCAAATAACCAACGACACCCCAAAACAGAATAATCGAAGCCAATATGATAGCTAATCTTGCCCCCGGTCTCATATCTTCACGATTTGGAGTTTGTCAGGAGAGACACCCAGACGCTTGCGGTACACCGCACCGTCCTCACGGTACATCTCCAGTTCTGCAGAAGTGATGCCTTTCTCGCAAAGTTCCTTGGCTTCAGCCAAAGTCACCTGATGCCCGCCGATGTTCCGCCAGATGGCAAACGAACAGGGAGCTTCCTGATTGCCATAATTGGAACAGTTGAAGGCACGGCTGCCCACACGAATTTCACCACCACAATGAGGGCATTTACCGACAACCGCCTGCATATTGATGTTCCCGTTATCAGCCAGTTCAAGCACGGTGGGAAAGGTTTTGCCTTCCTTACTGGCGAAACCGTCCAGTAGAACAGAACGATTGGCAAGCAGTTCCGCTATTTCGTTATCAGCCATCTTACGGTTGCCAAGAATGGCATTGATGTTCAGCACACACGAGGGATGTTCTCCCATATTGTTCTCACAGCGATACCCCTTGCAGGTCTTCACTACGTTACCGCCACAGAGGGGGCAGCTACCTATAATTTTCTTTTCTGTTGTCATCATACTCTTTGATTATTGATTATTACGTTGTTCGATTATTATTCTAATTGCATTCCAATTCTATTCTAATTACCATTTAAGCAAGTAGCCTTGATTCCATTCCGACACAATACCATCAATGATATTCTTGCCGGACATCACATTTGCCCAACCTTCCGGGTCAAGAGAGAACCAAAGGTCATTCCAAGACAAGGTGCGAACCTGCCATGCCAGGATAAACAAGTCCGTATTGATGGCTTCCAACCTTGTTACCACCTCATTGGCGATATAGTATCGCTCAGAAGAGTTTAACAAGTTCACCTTGTGCTTCTCGTTCTTCCCATCCCCACCGGGCACATTGTAACTGCCCGAAGTCACCAACTGCTTCATAAAGGGATAGAGTGCTGCCATCTGTGTAGCCGCATCTGTCAGTTCATCCGACACGATGGCGGCAATAGCCGTACCTTTCAGATTACGACCAACCGACTTCGTGAGCAGACTGCAGTTTTTGGGTATCTCAACCGCAACCAATTCCCCTGCACGTTTAATCTGATAGAGGTTCTGCATCGCACCCTGCGCATTGGAGAGGTATTCCAGCATCTTGTTCTCCACAGAGTGAACACGGTCGAGAGCCAAGGTCACGGCTGTCTCGGCAGCGATAATCTGTTCCTGTCTTTTCTTACGCTGCTTGTGGATATTTTTCAACTCCACAGTCTGCGCAATCACCGCACCCGTCAAAGCCGGATCCGTCTGTTGGGCAAAAGAAGGCAAGCCGTTCATCAGGAAACCTGACAGAATGGCCAATGCCGCTACCCTTGATTTTATTCTTTGCATATACTTCACATTTTAAGTCCACCATTTCTGCGTTCAGTCAAGTTCTGTTCACGTTCCTCCTTATGCGGAGAGAGCATCGGAACCATCGGCTTGTTGAGCAAACAGTCGTTCCAATCCTTGAAAGCCTTGGGAGGTAGCCATTGCCCCATCTTGTAACGGATGGATAGCTTCTCGCTGACCTGTGCCGTCAAGGAGCGTTCCGTATTCAATTCAAAGGACTTGCCTTTGGCTTCCACTCGCAGTTTATTGTCTGTGCGACTGATTTTCATCGGAATATCCTCCAGTATTACCATCATACGCAATCCGTAGATACGTCCCGCTAAATCATTATCGAAACAGTCAAATGCCCTCGCACTGGGGAAACGAACCATCGTTCCGGTTATCTGCTTGTCAGAGAAAGTGCCGCCCAATGATACCAGAGCCACATCCGTACCCAGTTGAATCTTGTTCATCTGATAGAACGCCATCGCATCAAAAGCCGACTCACAGAAGAACACGCTTCGGACAGCCTCACGATTGCCTCCTGTCAGGTCTGCTACCCAAGCCGAAGAGGAAGAGTCCGTACCAGCCGCTTTGGATTTGTAACCGCCATAGCCACGAATCTCGTAGCCATTGACTTCGTCACTATGTTCGTTGGTATAAGGGAAACCGATGTTGTAACCTTCAAATTTTCCATTTTGCTTGTTCCTGACAAGACA
Source organism: Phocaeicola sartorii JCM 17136 = DSM 21941 (assembly GCF_000614185.1). GTDB lineage: Bacteria > Bacteroidota > Bacteroidia > Bacteroidales > Bacteroidaceae > Phocaeicola > Phocaeicola sartorii. The sequence continues at coordinate 45,038 of NZ_BAKM01000014.1, forward strand.
AATAAAAGATGAAAGCTCTTTCACAGTATCATCTGAAATACCCCTTTGAGAGAATAATCCCGGAATCTTGTTGGTATCAATCGGCTTGACCTCATAGCGTGATTCATCAAATACAGCGTCGTGCCTAACAGATTTAATATATTCTCTATCTTCCCGATATTCGGGTTCGGGCATATTGGCGAAGCGTGCCATCACCTTGGCAATTTTCTGCCAATCGTCCTTACCCGATACCAGAAATGAATTCAGATTCTCACGGATGAGAGTGACCACATCGCCTTTGGAGCCATCCCTGCGGAAGAAGGTCTGGGCCGCCTTGTTGTGCGGATGGCTGATGATGATGGTATCACGTCTGTCATTGCCTTTACCAAGCACTAGCTCGATATACCGACCCACACCCGCTTTCCGGTCCAGACGATACCCCAACGCATAGGCGATGTCATCCACACCCACACGGGATTTCATGTCCTTAAAGTTTACTTTGTAATCACTCATAATCGCTAAGATTTGTTGGACGATTACAAGCCAATCCCGGAACTGACCTTTTGGCTTCTCCGCATCACAGCCAACTCCGGCTCGTAAGTCTTGCGTGCCGTCATATTCAGGAATGCCGTCTTGTCCTTCTGGTCGGTAAACTGGAAGAACGTCTTAGCCGTGTCTTTGGTAACTTTCTTCAATCCCAACTCCACACCATCGTATGAAGCACGGATGGCATAATTGCCGGAACGGGTCTTGATGATGACGGCGTTCTTGAAGGGAACTTCTTCATCCGGCCCCAAAGGAGCAAAAGGGTCGTTCTTGGCAAGGTAAGGCTGTTCGTCCAATGCCAACCGTTGCTTGTCCACGTGGTCAAGTATGAGGTCGGATGCCTTGTTTACGTCTGCCATAATGGAAACAATGAACTTAGGTTCCTTCTTCAGGACACCAATCCACGAATCCAGATAGGCGGCTGAGTTGTCCGTTATCTTGGAATCAAATCCCATCGAGTGGCTGATCATGGCAGCCGTCAGTTCCGCCACCAGTTCCTCTTTCGCATACTTCGAGTCTCCGAACTTGCCACCAATCTCACGATTGAGTCGGTCTGCCGTCATGGTCGAGTGGGTCATTTCGTGTAGCATGGTCGAATAATACTCCATACCGCCACGATAGACTTCCTCCGGAGTTTTGCCGATATTGAACTGCTCCTTCATGGGAACAACAATCCTGTCTGCCAAGGGAGAATAATAAGCACCGTCCACTCGTTTGTCCGCCTGTATCGGACAGAGCCATCCCTGGGTCTGCACCATACGGTCAAGGGCGGCATGGGCATACATACCCTCGGTATCTCTAAGTTCAGGAACTTTGAATTTCTCCAACAGCTTTTGCATACGCTCCGGCTGTATCTCTGCCAGATTGGTCTGCGCCACATTGTAAACCGGGAAAGCTTGATAAATGGTATCGCTTCCAAATCTTTCCGCTCCTCCCGGCTCATGGCACGGTATTCATCTGAACTGATTTTCTGCCCGTTCTTGTCCTTTACCAGCATATCCCAATAGACCACGGGAAACGCCTTTTCTCCTTTCAGGACGTGGGCTTTGAGGTTATGCGCCTGCTTGAAAGTCAGATAGACAGGTAGGTCATACCCATTCGCCGCCGTATGTAGTTGCAAGAATAGCGAGTTGAAACCGGAATAGTTCCTGCCGCCCACGTTCTGCGGCAAGCCGGCATAACCCGAAGCACCGCCAATCCAGCCTTTCTTCCAGTCGGAGGCTTTCATCTGCTCCATGCGGTCAATCATCATCGCCGCGAACTTATCCAGAGCGACCTGACCGGCATTGCCCGAAGCAGACGGATTGTAACTAGTTCCAGATGCCATAGTCCTCGTCATCCATTACCTGACGGTCCATCTGCTCGATGTCCGTCTGCTCGATATAAAACTCTGCGGATTCATCCGAGGGGTCTGTGCCGTGGGCACGGCACCACTCCAGATAATCCTGTTCGTTCTCACCCTCCAGGACAAAACGGAGATAACCGATTTTGCCCTCCTGAAGGAGTTCCACCAACTCCTCATGCTTCATCTTTTTGTTCATATCTTGTTTTTCTTTTATCGTTAAACTGTTGTTTGATTACGTTACATTTTCATGGATGCGGATTTCTCCACCTTGATACTCTTTGCCGCCAGCATACCTGTGATTTCCGTATTGAGATACTTGGCGGCAATCTGCTCCCGTGTGGCGGTCTTCGCCTTGAAAAGGGAATAGCGTCATCGAAGGAGATTTCATGCTTGGTGGTGCGGCCTTTGTCGCCCATATCCACGGACACCTTCCACTTGTTGTCACCCCGGTCTTTCGCCACACGCACTACCTTTCGTCTATGCCTTCGGGAAGCTGGTACTTCTCGTAGGCTGATTTCAGATGTAAGCGTTCCCCGAAGTTCTTCTCCACAAGTTGGGCAGGTGTCATCACCCGGTCGAAGTAGGCGTTCAAGTCCTGACGGGAAGCGACAGCCGACATCTTGGAGTCACCGATTTGCGCATAGAACTTATACTTGCCATAATCGGCACGCTGCTCGTCCTTCTCCTTATAGACATTGAACTTCTCCACGGAGATATTGCCTTCCGGTCCGGCAATGGACTTGGGCATCTTGAAGGATTCTTCCGATACCTTTGGCATCAGCTTGGTGGGATAATAGCGTTCCATCAACTGAGGCACCGTCATTTCCTTCTTCTGGTAAGCGGCTAAGTCGGCAGCGTCCATACGTTGTGGCTTCAACTGCTTGCCGTCCATCTTGGCGGTAAAATACCACTCTTCGGGATTGGCTTTGCTTTGGTAAGCATGGCCGTGGGTCACTTTCTCACCGGCGGCAGTTACCATCTGAGGCTCGCGTGGCTTACGCTCTTGTTTAACCTCGGCTTTCTGTTCACTCTTGGCTTCCGCTTGCGCTTCCACCTTCTTCTCCTTGGCAGGTTTCTCCCCGGCTGCGTTCTTCACAGTCTTGGCAGGCTCTTCCTGCACAGCCTTCTCTTTCTTCTCTTTACTCTTCTTTGCCATATCGGTATTGTTTGATAGGGTTGGTTCTTCATTCTTCCTTACTTTCTCTACAACTTCAAGCCTGTCACAGATGGCGACCCGTTCTCCGGCACGGATGAGCTTGGGCAGATAGGTGTCCAATGCGACCGTGGGAAACTCGGCTGTCTTTATCTTCTTCTCAATGCTTGAAGTCAGTTTGTCTGCTGTGGCTATGCCGAGAATCAAGGCGGCTTTGACGGCATCCTCCTTGTAGAGCCGGTAGAAATCGCCCTCCCGAAAGAGAAGCAACGCATCGGGATGCTTTTGTTTCAGAGAGTCAAATTGTTTCAGGAGTCCGGCATCCAGCTCTTTGTCTGATTTCTTAGCCATGACCGTCAGCGTTTAAGGATATTGTTTGCTTTCTCTTCATGGGAGGGTTTAAGGTGAATGGCACGTTCCTTGGATTGGGCATCCACGACCTTCTGGTACTCCCAACGGTTCTTGTCCGTCATTACCAGCCCAGGTATTCAGGATGCTGCTCGTCATAACGGAGTTTCTGCTGCCGTTCCCACTCCTTCATATCGCCTTGGATGACCTTGAAGCCTTGCGGTTCTTTCAAGTCCACGCCCACGGAAACCTTCTCACTGCCAACATTGAGTTCGATGGGCTTGCCCTCACGAACCTGTTGCTTTTGCTGGGTGCCCAACTCGATGTCATTGACCTTCTCCATGTCTTTGAGTTTCTGCTCCAGTTGGATGTCCGTCACTTTACGGTGGATGACTGATTTGGTCTCAGGGTCTAATTGGAGATATTGCTTTGTCTTCTCGCCGTTTACCTCCACAGCTTTTTGAAGCACCTCGCCATTCCGTAGCCGGATGGCTTCCTGCTCGGTTAGGCGGAGAACCTTGTTACGTTCCACTTCAAGCTCCGCTCTGACCGGATAGGCGATAAGAGCCGGATTGCCGTTTTTGTCTGCGGTAAGTTGTAACTTAACAGGCAAGGTGATGATGTCGCCATTGCGGGTATTGATAGAAACTTGCATCAGCGGTGTAACCTCGCCGGAAGCCAGTTTCTCCTTTACCTCTTGGGGCAGCAAATCCGCTTTCTTGCGGTCGATGCCCAATACCGCCAACTTCTCGTAGGGCAGCATTTCGGATAAATTTCTGTTGTGTAATTCCATTTGAATGATGTTGAACTATTAATTTTGCGGTGTCGTTACCGCTTGGATGTCACAAAATTACCCACATCAAATTCCGGAAAAGAAATGCGCAACACTATTCTGACAGCGATGTTCTTGATGCTGATGCCGGGCATGGCATCGGCACAGTTCTATACGATAACGAAAGAGGCAAGAATTGAGTCGATTCGGGCAAACGACAAAGAAAAGGCTATTGATAATAAGAAGGATACAACACAAATAGGCTCAAATAATGAACCGAAAGATACATTGAAAGTTCAAATCGTATATTAGAACATACAAACGTCTATGTACCCAAAAAGTGGACGGTAAGACGTCCCAAAAATTCAAACGGGTTAAATCAAACGGGCATCTTCCTGAATTGACGATTCCCAACCTCTATACGGAAATCAAGAAGAACGGCATCCTATATCCGAAAGTGGTATTGGCACAAGCCATTTTGGAAACAGGATGGTTTACCTCACCACTGTGTAGGGATAGGCACAACCTCTTTGGGCTGACCAATCCACGTACCGGAAAGTATTATGAGTTTGCCCATTGGTCGGAAAGTGTCCGCGCCTACTATACCAAGGTGCAGTACAAGTACAAACGAGAAGATGGGAACTATCTGCTTTGGTTAAAAAAGATTGGGTATGCGGAAGCACCTGATTATATTCCGGCAATTATCAGTGTGCTGAAAATGTTATAACGTACCATATTAGTAGCAAGTGTATCGGATAGAAAGCATAAAAACCATACTTGGCAGCATTACCCTTGATAAATCCTCTTGTGCCATCATATAAGAATAGGACTGCGCAAGCCAGCAAAGCACCGATGCTACCATAGTGTATCATCAAAGGAAAAGCGCAAAGTATCTGCATTATCCGACCATAGGGAAAAGGAAGATTGGTATTCTGATTCCGTAACAAATTGAAAACAACAATCATCAATATCCCTCGCCACTCATAATCCGTTCCTAACCAGGTGGCGAAGCAGGCAATAGAGAGAATAGCAATCCCACAAAGGATGCCATTCTCTTTCAGCTTCTCCTGTATTGCCAAAGCCACCACACCTAAAGCCAACGTGAACATCACATTATGCGTACCTGTTCCGTTCAACAGATACCAAGGAACTTCGCTGATAACGGCAAAAGCCAAAAGCTGTGCAAAGTATCTTTTCTTGTTATGTGTATAAGCGAATCCTTCCGCAATCAAGAAGGCGAACACCGGGAAGGCGATTCGACCTACACAACGCATCGCATCATAAAGTAGTGTGCCGTCATTCATCTGGAAATAGGCACAATGGTCTATTACCATAGATACTATGGCGATAATCTTCAATGTACTTCCACTAAAGGTGGGTATCTTCGCAAGTCTATTCATACTTAACTCATTCCAAGTAGTTCCTTGACCATATCCTCCACCTCTTGATTGACACGCTTGAAGTTGCGGTTCAGCATAATCTCCTTCTCACGGTCATTCTTGAACTCATAGATTTTTGGGAGAGCCACATAGTGCTCTTCCTCCTCCTTAATCTTCTTCATATTGAAGTGGGTCTTGCAGAAATACTTCGTGGTCTTGAACTCCTCCGACTGCTCGATGTCGAAGTTGTCCAACATCTTGTCATCGGTAGCGGTAAAGTCACGCGCCGCCTGACCTGCCAGCCAACCGGTTGCCATGTCTGCTATCTTGGCTGCCGGAACGAGGTAGTCCATCTTCTCCGAGATTGTGGTAGATACCTTTTGGTCATTGATGGAGATAGAGCGTGAGGTCTGCTTCGCCTTACCGAACACATCATTCTGTGCCCACTCCAAGGTTTCCTTGTTACGTGCCGCACCCATGAAAATGTTACCGCAAGTAGTGATAATCTTCTGCATACCCACCTTACCATAATCCGCTTCCAACTGGGGAAGTTCCTGAAAGCCGAGAGTAACGGCAACCTTGTTGGAGCGAGCCGTACCAATCAACCGGTCTATCTTGTGGAAGTACAGGGTGGGCAGCTCGTCCACGATGATACTTACCGGGATGTTCCCCTTGGAGTTCACACGTGTAATCAGTCGGTTCAGCACCAAAGCGTTCAGCGAACCGATTACCTGTTCCTTTTCCGGGTCATTGGCGATGACCAAATAACTCGGATGCTCCTTGTCTGAAATCTTCAAGTCAAAATCATCACCTGTAAAGACCCAATAGGCTTCGGGAGATACCAATCTTGCGGCATTGACACGAAGCGTACCCACCATACCTTCCAACTGGTCATTCGCCTTGTTCTCGAAAGCACTCTTGAACGGAGCCATCAAGGATGCAATCTTATCATCCTGCATCAGGATGTTGAACACTTGGTCGTATGACCTGCCTAAGAATGATAGTACGTGCGGCATATCTGAGAACTCACCTGTGATGGTGTCCGGCTCAACCTCGTTTCCGTGCTCATCCTCATACCAACAGCGGTCTATTTTTCTAAGTGTTCTTGTCCGGTCTTTATAAGAAAACCCGTTCAAGTCCACAAACATCCTATCTTCATCGGTAGATACATCATTGCCGTTCTCATCCACGAAGTCCAGCACCACATTTCCCTTCTCGTCTATGGCATTGAAGTCATCCCAATTCCGAATGACAATCTCCAATTTCTTTCCCTCCAGTAAAATATAGCGTTTCAGTTTCTTTCCGTTTCTGAACCCGACAGGGTGGAAGTTTACGAAGAAATAAATGATAGCCGCCAAGAAGTTCTCTGCCGAATTGGTGAAGAACGCTTCCGAACCGCCTTTCTTTTCTCCACCTCCCTTGTTTAAGGAAGCAAGTAAGGTAGCAGCCGTTTCCGAAGCTGCCGCCAAGTCAGGGATATACTTCCGTTGTATCGGATTGATGCGGTCAGAGTATTCCACATCCGTGAAGTTGATGGTACGGAACCCACAGTTAGCAGGAAGCCTTCCGGCTTTCCGATTCTTGCAGACTGATAGAATAGCGTTTTCGCCAATGTGGGGTATTTGAAATCGTACACCATCATGGCAAAACCTTTGGCGGCATGTTGCCGTATGAACGGGTCAATGATACCGAAGGACTTACCCGAACCCGGTGTTCCGAGAACAATCGTGCCACGGAACGGGTTGATGATATTGATCCATCCCTTGTGCATCTTCCGTTTCCAATAATAAATCATCGGTATATTTACCGAATAGTCGTTATTGGCAAGTACCTCAGACTGTTGGAAGGACTCGTTCTCGAAATTGAAACGGTCATCACCAACCTTATAGTTGTAATACTTGGCAATGCCGTCCAATCCTTGATGTACCAACATGGTGCCCACTACGGAACATACGGCATAAAGAATACGGTTGGCTGGGAATCCCATCCAACTCATTCCGAAGTCCATCTTGTGAAAGAGGAAGCAAAGTCCGACAAGGGTCAGACCGGCTAATACAGGATAAATGACCATTGTCTTGACATTGAACTTCAATGCTTTCTTCGCCTTTGTACCGATGCAGACCACACAGATGCAGACCAGTTCCACCATCTTACAACCCGAAACGGACGTGAACACGGGGAATCTGCCTAACAGGTCAAGAATAAACTGCGTAATACGGTTATCTGCCGCAATGGGCAGGTTCATAATAATCTCAATGATGAGAAAGATGTAGATGCAGCTACGGAAGTAGTTATACATCTGCTGCTGTTCCCTTGTTTCTTCAAATGCCATAGTCCTTTATATTGATTTCTACAAAATGAATCTTACATAGCCATTCCTTTAGAATGGAATCTTCATTCCAAGCAATAGACCATTTCTGAATGTATCACCATGCAGGAAGTTCACGTTATTCTTCTGGGTTATCACAAACTCACAGCCGTTTCTGAAAACGTAACTGTATTCAAAGCCCGCTTCCAATCCGAGAAAGAATTTCCTTTCCACCGCACCAAATTGTGGGCCGAAACGGAAGCGAAGCATACCGTTCTTATATCGGGCAAGCCGTTGTTTGTAAACAATACCACCATCAGAAGTAACCTTTCCAAAAGTCATCTTTCCTCCAATGGTTGCCCACCTCGCCATACAACTCCACAGCATTGCCGTAGGATAGCGGATGTTCATAGCCGACCGTAGCGTTCAACGTAGAGGGGAACTGAAAGCCTGCATTTATTGAGAGCTTGGCATCTTGTGCGGATGCGCCTATAGCCATAACCGCACATACTAAAAGGAATAATAGCTTTTTCATTGTTCGACAGAGTATTTGATGTAATGGTAAGGATAATAATCACTGTTCTTCAAGATGTCCGAGTCAAAGCCGTCGGCATTGAGGATGTCCTCGTATTCGATGGTCAGCACGATGACGCGGCCGCTGATTTGGTTCTCTGAAATCTCCAGTCGCAGCACTTTCTCGTCAGGGAAAGTCAGTTTGGGAAGCACCAACACATTGCGGTAGTTCTTTTGGAACTTCTTGGCATAGTTGAGTGAGAACACCGGAGTCAGCTCGATTGTCTGGGAGTTGGTAGCCTTGCTCTGCTTTTTGTCGGTCAGTTTCACACGCAGTTCCTCAATGTCGTAAGGAATCTTCGTCTTGTTCTGCAGCGAGTAGTCAATGAAGAAGTAATCCCCGATGGCATAGATGTTATTGACCACCGCCTTCATGCCGTGTGCCTTTGACACCACCTGATTAAACTTGCGGTCACTGCCATAAACCGCCCACGCATAGCGGGCCATTTCCGACATGGGCATAGATACCTCCGGGTTGATGTAGGATTGCGTATCGCTGTATGGAACTTGGAAGATGGATGCCGCCAATGTCGGGGATTGTGTATAGACAATGTCATATTGGGCGATATGCCGTTCTCCAATCAAGGTAAGCGTTCCTAACAGCTCATCTTCCTTATAACCGCTTACCGAAGTGGAATCGTTCTCTTGAAAAGGCTTGATGCGTACAATGTTGTCGGCACACTGGTTGCCGATAATCTTGGGAGTGGATATATCCACCAATTTGATGTTCTCCGGCATGACAATGTGGGTGGTCACTCCGCTATTGACATAGATCCTTTCGTTGGCAGATGCGTTGCCTATGACAAAGAGAACACTGAGAATGAAAAGAATAATCTTGGAATTCATACTGAAAATTATTGATGTTTGACTATAAAATATCTGAATACGTTTGAGAAAATCTACCTTGCTTCATCCGAATTTATCAAATAGACAATGGTGTTGTATTTGATTTTCGCCTTGTTCTTTCGGATATTGGAGGATATGGCCGACGATGCCGAGTTATACATATTCTGCAAGGTCTGCAAAGCGACGGCTTCAGCCGATATGCCGGTCTCATATCCGCTTCCCGAATCAAAATTGATATTCTGCTGTACCGCATTGGAGCCGGCATCTTTCACGAAGTCACGGAACTGGGATTCGGGAACATAGAAGCCTTCCATGCCGTCATTGTCAAAGACGGACAGATTGACCTTTACGAACTTATCCCCAATCAGGATACTGGTGATGGCCGCACGTACACGCTGCTGCCCGAACCCTGTCACCGTCCCATAGAGGTAAGTGCCTTTCTTCAAGTTAATGCCGCCAACCGTCACATCATCCAATAGCTTGAAGCGAAGCCGGGTGCCTTCACGCGCCTTGGTGGTCTGGTCAATCATCGCACGGATCAGTTTGGCATCCACCGCATCATCCGAAGAAGATACCGTGTGGAACTTGTCCGCATTGGTATCGGAGGATTTGATAACCAACTTGGGACGGTTGCGTTCTTTCTCTTCCTGTCTGACTTTGGCAATGGAATCGGCACGTTGCCGTTGCAGGGCTTCTTCCTGTTCCGGGTTGGTTATGCCCAGTCCGCTCTCGATTGCCTTTTGCCGTTCATAGCTCCTGCGTTGGATTTCCTCCAAATCTTGGGCAAACTCATCTTTTGAGGTATAACCATTGGTCGGATTATCGCCATAGGCATATTCATTGATATGCTTTCGGGATTCCGCAAGGGAACGCTCCAACTCCTCCAGTTCCTTTTGCTGACGGATGCGTTCTGCTTCGGCTGCATCAAGCAGATTCAGTTCCTCTTCGGTATAACCATGCTCCAGTTCCTCGGTCTCATTCTTTTCCTCGCCGATAGCACCGACTGCGGTAAAGGCATCCTCGTCACCGAAACGTCTTGACATCTCATACATCTTATCTCCGGCTTCTTCCGCTTGGGCTTCGGGAAGTTCCATGTTGATGCGGTCGGTGGATACCGACTGTTCGGTATCGCCCGAACCCTTGAAGGTCTGCATCACGAAGTATATCAAGGCGCACAGCGGCACGAACACCACCAGCGGGAAGATATACTTGGGTTGTTTGAAATTGATTTTAATCATTTGTTCTCATTATTATTAAGGGATTTTACAATGTTTTCGAGCTGTCGGTATCGTTGGATGATACGGGCGGAATCTATCCTTGACTTATTGGGGACGGCAATCATCGAATCCAATTCCTCACGGAGTTCCTGACCTTGGGCTACCAAATCAATTAGCGTGTTGCGCTGGATGTCCTTGTTTGCCTGTATGGTATGGAAGCCACTGAAAAGCGGTTCCATGTTGGAAACCATACTGATATTGGACTCGCTTAATTCATTAGACGGGTCGGTTTTTGTTCCACTTATCCAAAGATTACCCACTAACAAGAATAGTAGAGAACTGACCACATAGGCAAAAGTCTTCTTGGGATGCTTTATCGCCCATGCGTTAGCCAAACGGATTCTTGCTGCCAACCGATATTTCGTACCGATTGCCCCCATCTTGGGTTGCAGCCATGACCGAACCTGTTGGTGGGTCTTCAGGCGGCTTTCATGCAATGTCTTTCTGAGTGATTTCATTGTTGCTGTTTTTAATAATCCAAATCCTTGTTCTCTATGGTGCGCCAGTTGGTAATCATCAACCCGTGGGGATTGTTCTCGTCCTCGGCACATTCTCCACATACCCGGTCGTTACCATTGTCCGTTTCAAGTCACGGGTGCGCCGCTTGATAAGCTGTGTGCCGTAGTAGGTGAACTTCCGTTCATGCTCGTCAAATTGGATGGAGTCGCACATGATAGTGCAGACTGCCGATGACGATATGATGTCGGAATAAAACCCGTTCTCGTCCATCGCCTGTTTCTGCTTCAAGGCTGTGCCGTCCGCCATATACATCGCCTTGCCGACCGTCCACTTGATATAGTCGTTATCGGGTGGCAGGTTGAAGAAGTATTGATGAAAGAGCTGGATGTGGCTTTCGCCTCCATGGTGAAGTTCGCTTCCAGCTTGGCCCGTTCCGCCAAAAAAGGGATGTCACCGTCCAATACATATATCTGCTGCCGCTCCTTGGTAACTAAAGAGATGCAGCACCAGATGGTAAAGCCGCAGATAACGGCGCAACCTCCGATGGTTGCGAGTACCGTCATCATGGCAAGTTTTGTTTTCTGTGCTAAAGATTCTATAAGCATATCGTTTCGTTTTAAGATTACATTCACTTGGATTTGATGACCGAACCTGCCGCACCAGCCGTTGCGCTGACAGCACCACCGGCGATAGAACCTGCCGTAGCAGCCATGCCTGTAACAGTAGAACCTGCAGCGGAAGCCGCACTCGAACTTACACCACCGGGAATCAGCCAAGAAGCCACTTCGGGAACAAAGCGAATAATGTAGGCACCCACCAGCATACCCATCGCGTACATGCAGTTGGAGCCTATCCCTTGCAATCCCAATGCGCCAATCTGTTCCCATGAATTGACTGAGCCGTGCAGGAGATGGTTGTAGGCTACCATGTCCTGCTGCAAGTTATAAAGCAGGATGAAGTCTATGTAGTAAAGGCACATATAGGTGACGAAGCCCCATAACGAGAGGGAAAGGAATTTAGACATCCATTGGCTCCATGCCGAACTCCAAGGCGGTGCAAGTGACAGGGCGAACATTATCGGGCAGAATATCATCATAATGGCGATGAATATCCGTTGCGCCACCAGTATGCCGTAATAGGACATCTGGAATATCAGTTCGCCGATAAAGCGTATGACATCGTTAATCCATTCGCTGACTTTTGTCTCGGCAGCCACAGCCGCACGTTGGGCATAGTTGTTGATAGTGCTACCCAAGTTCTCCACATTATAGATGAGCTTGTCCCACCAGGCGGCATCCTCACCAATGGCAGCTACCTGTTTGGCGGTTGCAATGGAATCCTGAACGGCTCTCAGCCGGTCCAAATACTCACTCTGCTTTTGTGCTACCTTCAGCTCGAAAGCAGCCACCTCCTTGTTTTTGGAGTTTGCCATCGCTTTGGTGGCTGACTCCAATCCCTTGCCCGGTACTTGCAATGCGGAGCAAATCCACGACGAGGAAGAGATACAGATGGAGATGCCGACAATACGGAGCAGCTTCATTACATCCATGCCGCGCCGTCCGAGTATCATCATCCAACACTCGTAAGAGCCGACACAGAGGGCAAGCAACAGCCCGATGATACGTGCCAGTCCGACCGCATCACCCAACACCGCCACATTCGGGAAGGTCTCCATTGCGACCAACAGCTTATCCAGACTCTCGTCAATGGCAGGCAAACCTATGGTCAGGAAAATTGATAATACATTCATTGTTATTCTTATTTTACAGTTAATAATGCGTTGCTGCCACAGCACACAGATGGGCGGTCTGATTTACCAGTTTCTGCATCTTCGTCTTGGCTTCCTCGTAGGCTTGCTGCCGTTTGGCATTTTCCAATCCGTAGCCGACACCCGTCTTGTGGATATAGGCGATGCCGGAACAAAGAATTTCATTCTGCCGGCTTAACTCGTCCACCTGATATTTGAGCTTACCGTTACTTTTCTTCATGCAATAGAGCAACCCGTCCGTAATGCAGTCCTGCATACGGTCAAACTCGTCCTTGTAGGAGGCGTAGGTCAAATCAACCGACCTGTCAGCCTCGCGAACCAGCTCTTCCTTGTATAGTTCCTCGATGTATTTGCGCTCCGTTTCCACCTTCTTTACTTTCTGCCGCTGGGTCTCTTCTGCCGTCACACGGGTAGGCATGATACGCTTGACATCAGAGTCCTTTTCCTTAAAGCGAACCCGGAAACCGGAATTGAAGCCTGCCCATTTCCAATACATTTCCGCACCGGAATACTTGTTGTGCAGGAAGTAATAATACCAGTCGGGGGCGAAGTTCCAAGGCCCGTTCTCCATAGATTTCCATTGTTTCTCTTTCTCCTTGTCACGGGTCGGGCGTTGGGCATTAACCGTTATAGGGAAACCTGTTGTTGCGACACAAAACAGGCATATTAAAATTTGTCTAACCTGCATATCCTTGATTCCATTTATTGATTACTTTATTCGCTATCTCGTCCTTGACATTGGAGTTCAAAATCTCCCAGATATAATCCGGTTTCCAGCCGCAATCCGTTATCAGAAAGCAATACAGATTGGCATTGTCAATGATGTACCGTGCCCTGTCGATGGAGGTTTTGAGGGTCATCACCAAATTCAGTTTCTCGTCCATACTCGCCTTCATCAGGTTGATGCCCGAAGCAGCCACAGAAGCATAGAGCTTGTAACAATGGCTTATCTCCCTTGATATGGCTACATTGGCATCCGCATAGTACCAACCGACAAACGGCTTCTTTGATACTTGCTTGAAGGTGTTGCTCGTAAAGTCCTTATACTCTTTGACTAACTGATAGAGCGAGTTGCGGTGCTTGATATGGCACCTGCCAATACAAGGTACGAATGGGCATTGTCCAACTTGGTATCAAGCGTAGTCCGTACATCGTTGAACTTAATGGCTCCCTTGGCTACAAGCGACTGCTCCCCGAAGCTGGTAGCCACCCGTTTCAATGCCTGGTCTTCATCCTTCTTCACGGCTTTGTGAAGGGCTATCAGGGCTTCGATGGTCGGAAGGTCTTTCGGGATAACAAAGGCGAAAGATTTTGCCGGAAGGAGCGTTGCAAGCATCATAGCTATGATAATATATCGTTTCATATCTGCTCAGATTAATGTTAGTAATTGGAAGCCACCAACCTGTTCCAGTCATTGATAAGCCCGCCGACATTGTTCTTCATCGTCACCACATTTGCCCAACTCCGGGTCAATGGCAAAGAACAAGTCATTAGCGGTAGCATACTGAGCCATCAGTATCATACCTTCCACCTTGTAGCGGATTTCCAGTAATCCTGAATAGATACTGTTAGCCAATGAGAGCCTTTCGTATCGGTCAAGCATATTGTAGCCATCGCTTTTCTTCTCTGCCGTACCTTGTCCTTTAAGGGGATTCTGTATCGTGGCATTGTTCACGATATTCACGAAGTTGCCCACCAACTGTTGGGTTTCCGTTACAAGGTTGCCCAGCTCATTCAGGCATAGCAACTTGTTGGAGAACTTCGCCTTGTTTACCGTCTTGATAAGTTCCGGCACATCTTTGAGGATGTCGTAGGCGCACAGTCCAATCTCCTTGTAGTATTTGCTCTCCGTACCGAAGCCGGACACATTCTGCATCGTCACCTTGTAGAGTTCCTTGATGGTAGCCATGCTCACAGTATAGAGTTCCACCTTCTTCTTTTTCTCGGCAATGGAATCCAGACGTTGGTTGTGCTGACCCTCAATCAGCTTTTGAGAGGCAAGGTTACTTGATACCACCTTGATGCAGTTCTTGTCAATGACTACCTTCCAAGCGGCGAATAAATTTGGAGTGGCCACCATTGTTATGAGTGCCACAAGTATCATTCTAATTCTTACCATAACGACATCACTTTTTGTTGTTGATTGACTTTTCTTGCGAATACCAGATACTTGTCATCACCGGCTTGCTTCCTGTCCGCCTCGATTCTCGTGATTGCTTCCTGCATATTGCCATAGTAGGAAGGTAAATCTTCAGGGCTTCCTTCTCAGTCCGCTCGGTGGTGTATGCCCAATAACATTCGGGCGGTTCCTCCACACCATAGACATCGGAGTTCTGTCCCCGGCATATCCATACCTCCTTGAAGTAGTTGCGCCCCTCCCGGTTGTTCAGGGCGTTGACGGTAAAGATCTGCTGCCGCTGTATTTGGGTCAGTCCCAATATGGCGGCTATCTCATCGTACCTGTCCTTAAACTTGGTCTGGTCTAACAATATCTTCACGTCTGAGTTGTTGATGATGGCTTCCTTTACGATGGGCGAATCTATCACGTCGTTCAACTCCTGAGTGACCACTCCGGCTATGCCGTGAAATTTCCTGACCGTTTTATAGAGGTACTTGATATACTCTGCCATCGTAGGCGAAGCGATAGCCTTCCACGCTTCCTCGATTATCAATGCCTTGCGGCCTTTCTTGATACGCATCTTCTGGAGGAACACGTCCATGATTATCAGCACCACGATAGGGAAAAGCACGGGATCATCCTTTATCTTATCAATTTCAAAGACGATGAACCTTTCATCAAAGAGGTTTACATCCAAATCGGAGTTCAGCGTGGTTTCCAACTCACCGCCACGATAAAACTGCTTCAAGATGGCGGCGAAGTCCCGGATGCCGAAACTGATTTTCTCCTGTGAAGTGATTTGCGGGATACGCTCCAAGGCAAACTCATAGTAGGAGTTGAAGGACAGTTCCTTTACCCTTAGCCTACGTTTCTGTACTTCCAAGTAATCAATCTGCTTCTCAATCTTTATCAGGAAAGAGTTCTCATAGAGTTCCTTCTTGAATTTCTCCATGATGCACAAGGCACGCTCCCTTTCTGGCTGGGTAGCCCCTTGGTCATGGGCAAGTGCATTTAGGGAACGGTATTGACGAATCAGCTTTTGCCTGTGAGCCTCGGTTGGCAACATCAGCATACGGTTTTCCTCAACAGTGGAAGGAGGCTCTTCCGTATTTATCAGTTCGTCTATGTCCTCCATTCGGGTGGAATAATTATCATAGTCTTCTTCCATCTTTGCGTCCACCAGCAACTTCTGACGCAAGCCTTCACGTTCCTTCTCTGTGAATTTCTCAAAGGGATGGAAATAGGCATCGTAATACTCCACAATGGTCTGGTTCACTAACATATCCTCAATCTTCGTGGGCAGTTCGTTACCTTTGAATATCAGAAATATCAGAGATTTCAAAAAGTTCTTCTTCTCGCCGAAGTTTAATTCATATTCCTCCTTAGTCACCTTAAAGGGGTTCATGGAGATAGGCTTCTCTTTGGTATAAGAGATATATGTGCCACCGAAGTAGCCACAGATACCTTCGTAGGAATCACCCGTATCTACTATAACGACATCCGTGTTTTGTTCCAACAACTGACGCACGACACTATTGGTATGGAAAGATTTTCCGCTTCCGCTTGGCCCGATACAGAAAAAATTGGCATTGTCTGTCATTTTGACTTTGCCCTCTTTACCAGTGAAATCTATGCAGACCGGCAACCCTTGTCGATCTGTATAGTAAGTGGTCAAAGGTGTCTGCTCAGACTCCTTTAAGTGTTCCTTAAAAAAGAAACAGAGGGCTGCGTCCGAGAGTGTAAGGAAGAGGTCATAGTCCGGATTGAAAGCGTATGCGTTTCCGGGAAAGCTGTCCGTGAACAGTTCCAACTGGTTATAGGCTGTCCTTGACGGCATGATGCCACATTCATATAACTTGGTTTCCAGATACGATGTAACCGGAGTTACTTTATCCACGGGACAACTGACCAAGATATTGAAATTCGTATATACCAACATGGAACTATCCACGGCAAGTCGGTTCAACACTTCCTCGATGTCAGCCTTGGCAATCTTGTTGCTTGGGTCAGGCATGGAGCCGTGACGCTTTGCTTTGCCTTGCAGCTTACGGAGTAACTTGCGTTGGTTCGGTATCTGTACTACCTGGTTAAACACCACACAATCCGAAAAAGGTATGTTGGTCAGGAACGAGAACAGGTCGGTTGCGATATTATAACCATTGATGTTCGTCTGCGTATAGGGCTTGATGATTGATGGCAGGTTTATCTCGTCTATATCCACCAACGGGTAGGAACGAATGATGCGATTGCCGGTTCTGAGGTATTCGTCCGAAGCTTGAAGTTTGTCATGGAGAATGCCCCGTGCCGGAACTGGAATGCCATGAAGCGGTGGCAATACTCGTCAGCTTCGGCTTTGGAGAGCTTGCGGTGCCGGATGCCCCGCTCGGTCAGGATGTCATCCACCTTGGAAACCTTCGTATGAAAGTCCAGCCATGTCTTCGGGTCGTACTGCACGAACTGGCTGCGTTGCGCCTCCTGTGTCACTATCAGGTACGTGCGTATCTCTGTGAACTCCCTTCCCTCGAAATAATTGAAGTAGCTCCGGGTCAGAAACTCCGCATCTTCCGGCACGTCATGGTGGTAGGCTTGCTTGCAGAGGATGTCCTGCTTTTGCAGGGCATAGCCCTCGCCGAGGGTCTGCACTACATTGGAAAGCACATCCTGAAAGCGTATGTACTGCCCGGCATCGGTGCAAAGCTGCTGCACCGGGTTGGTCATCTCGAAGATGACGGACGGCTCGCCCTTGGCTGAAAAAAGGACGACATTGCCGTCCGTTTCCTCCAACCCGGCATAGAGGCCGTCAAAGACTTTTTTCTTGGTTTGTGCCATAATTAGGAGCTTTTTCTCAGTTTGTTGTAAATATAAATGCCCTTGTCTCTCCGCTTGTTGTGCAATCCTCCGCGCTGTTTGATGAAGATGGTCACCAGCCCGATGACCGCCATGACAAGCATGGCGATGAACCCGGCGAGCTTTCCCAATACAATGGAGAACAGTATGAATCCGACAAACGACATACCGATGGCCAATGCCGCCAACGTAAGGAAACGCCCACGGATGCCCATGAACTCCAGCGGTTTTTGCAGTCCCTTGAATACGGGAAATCCCTCCTGATTCATCGTCATTCTATTGTTGCGTCATTGTTATTTGAAGAACAACGGAAGAGCCTCGGAAAGCGCGATGAAGGCGATACAGCCACCGATGGTGAGCATGATGGTCTTCTTCACGTCCTGGTCACCGTTTGACATCTTGAAATACACGTTGAAAGCTCCGACCAAGGCGATTACGGCTGCGATTGCCTTCATCAGGTTGGAAACCGGGGTCTGATAGGAACTGATTTCAGTAGTGGCTTTTGTGAAGCCGGCCGCGCCCTTGCTTGCCGCCATCATGTCACCTACGGATATTGTCAGTGCTACTACTGCCAACACACTTTTCTGTGCGAAGGAGCTTGCCATGAAGCGGTCATATGCACGTTTCAGTTTTTTCTTGAATTGCATTTTTTGAAATTGTTTATCTGATTTCATCACCAAAGGAACAGAGGTCGCTAAAGAAACGGGGGCTTCTTCTTAGAAGAAGGTATATATGGTTTGTCGGGTAAGTTTGCCTTGCTATTTGGCATTCTCACAGTCGGCTATAAGTGAACCTAAATCGCAAATGCCGTTTTCCACCATATTATTTACCTCCACAACGAGGTCTTCCACAAGGATGCCGTCCGTCATAATGGCTTCACGGAAACCGGGACGATGGAATGGCTTTTCGGAGTTGGATTCAGGCTGTTCCCGGTCAGATTTTGTCTCAGAGTCAGAATTTGCCTTTTCCTCCGGTTTATCCTCTTTCTGCTTCGGTTCATCCCGGCTGATTCTGAATGGCTTGAAGGTCTTTGCTTCATCCGATATGTCTATGTCTTCTTCTGATTGCGATTCCAGTTCTGCTGTCTGTGCAGCCTTGGCTTTCATGATGTCAAGGACTATCAACGCGGCATAGTAGAACAGGAGGGCAATGAAGAGCAGGAATACTATTTGTCCGTATTGCATGGTGCTATGTTATTTATAAAGTGATTACTACTTGTAGATTATTTCCTGTAATTGGCAGGAAGCTCAATCCCAACTTGACGGCTTTGCTTTCCAGCTTGGTCTTGCGCTCGAAGTTATCTGTGGCATATAGCAGGACACGCTCGCCGCATACAACATACCCCAGGCTTTTGAGCCGTGAGCGGAGCCTTACCCTTGCACGGTTGGAAACAACCTTAATCTGTGTCAGCGGTTCAAGTCCGAATATCACGTGCCGTCTCTCACGTTTGATTAGCTCAATACGGGTTTGGGATATGATATAGGAAGTTTCCGTCCGGCTGCGTTTCAGTCCTAACTTGGCGGCGATGTTGCATACATTCGACCGGCTTATTCCCAAATCGCGGGCCATTTGAGTGAATGACTTGTAATGGAAATGCCTGCGGATATAGTCGGCACGCTCCATCCATTTCGTCTTGGCAACTTTTACCAGTCCTAATTTGCGGGCTTTCTGCTTGACAAGGGTCTCGCTTACTCCCAATACTATGGCGGTATGGGAAGTTGTTTCCACCGGGTACAGTTCCGTCAAGAGGGTTGTCATCCGGTCAGTCCATTGGATTGTCCTCATGCCTTTGCCTCCTTATAGTTGATGAAAAGCGACTTGTTATCACGGCGGTACTTCGCAAGCTGTGGCAGGTAGGTCTTGAAGAACGTGCGGACAATGGCGTTCACCATGTCGGAACGGCTGCGGTTATGGATGTTGCACTCGTCCAATGAGTCGGCAAGGTCGCGGTCTAACTTGCAGATCATCCTTTCTCCTTTATCTTCTTGGGTATCGCTTTCAAGATAGGACAGGAAGTCTTGCCAATAGTCGGAAGGCTCAATTTCAGGAGCAGTTTTCTCGCCAATGTTATCTTCGCCTGTAACCAACACAGTTTCATGTTCTTCTTCAACTCTTGGCTTGTTTTCGTCCGACAGGCTTATGTCGGGGTCATTGATGCCTTTGAGGAGGTCATCTATTTCGGGAATGTCTTTTGTCATTACTGTATATGTTGATGGTTATTATTGATTGTCATTTTCTTCCGGTTGTTTCTCTTTCGCTTTGCCTTTTAATTCCACCTCCAGATTCCCGGTCAGTTGTATTCCCGTCAATTTAGGCTCACGGATGGGTGCTGTCGTATCGAAGATGTAGGAATAGATACGTTCAAAGACGGGAGTAACGATACCGGCCTGTTTATCCAAAGCCGCCATCGTACTGAAACGCTCCATGTCGGCACGCTTGGGAATCCTGCCCGTTACCACTCCGTAGTTGCAGAAGGTCTCTCTGGTATTCTCCCAAATGACCAGTTCGGAACGTTTTCCCACTCTGCCGTCATGCAGGTTGGGGACAATGAAAAGCTGTGCCTTCATATTTTCGCCAACGGCTTTTCGCAGACGGTCAATAAACATAAGGAAGCTGGCGGTGGAGGGAACGGTCATCAAGTCATAATGGAAAGGCACAACGATAATGTCCGAGTTTACGAACATCGGCACCAGTCCGTCCGCTTGCAGGCTGCCAGGGGAATCCATCAGCACGACATCCAGGTCGAATCGTTGTGCATTTTCTCTATAAGGGCAATAATCGCTTTCTTGTCGTTGGCCTCGTATGACAGCACATCGTAAGGCACATACTGCACATCGTATTTCTTGATGTCAGCCTTGCGGCACTTGATGATGGAGTGCTGGAAGTCGCAATCGACTATGGCGACACGTACTCCCTTCGTCACCAGATAGTTGGCGAAGGTCACGCAGAGGGTGGTTTTGCCCACGCCTCCTTTTTGGTTGGCGAATGTGATGATGACCGGTGTCTGTATCATTTTTCCGTGCGATGAATTATTTTAAGGCAAAATTATCGCACGTGTAACCGGGAAAACGAAATACGCAACACTTATATGTCCTCGGTTAAAGTAACCGGGGTGCAAGGGTTCGTGTTATCAGGGTATCACGGTTTGATGCGCCCGAAAAGTGGACGGCAGCACGTCCCTGTTTTATCGCTTCAAGGAACGCCCGTCGTCTATATCGTCATAGTTGCCTTTCTGTCCGACTTCCCATTCCCGTTTTTCATCGTGGCTTCCTTCTCCGTGGTCACGCATCTTGTTATGACGGGAGAGTGGCTTATTGGCTGAGTGCTTCGAGTGTAGTTGTTTAATCGGCTTTCTTTTTAGTCGCTCCAGATCGAAGCCCTCTTCTGATAGGTTGATGATGATATGCTTCTTGAAGTTGATGGCGTATGTGGCATCCGCCTCTTGACGGATGATGAATCCTTCCTCACGAAGGGCACTTCTGACGGAGGTAACGGTTTCATCTGCGAAGATTTCTTTCAGGCGATTGATGGCATCCGTACAAGATTGTGGTCTTTTCAACGAGAGAGAAACAAGGTCGGGACGGTTCACCTTATAGATTTTGCAAAGCAAATCACGTTCTGACTCTGTGGTGGGTCGGAACTTCTCCACCAGCTCGATGCGGTTGTTACGGTCTATGGCTTTTGCCATAAACGGTTTCAAGGGACGGGATTCCCCGTTGAAGTAGATGACACCTTTTTTGATATAGGCATGACGCTTCTTCAATTTATGGAATATCTCGCCTTGGGTTATCTTGGGATTGAGGGTAAGCAACCGGTCAATGAAATCCTCTATGCGGTCAAAGCGTTGTTCGGGGGTGGCGAAGTCCAATAGTTCATCAATAGCCAATACTCTTGCTCCGTGGATGACGGTCTTGTTGGCGTGGTCAACGAGTATGTAGCCGTATGCCGCATCCTTCTTTCCGAAGAACACGATGTCAATGCCGAACTTGGTTTTCAATTCCTTTTGTAGTTCCTCCTTGTTGGAACTTACGTCCCGATACTTTTTAAGGATGCTCCGAAGCTGGCGGTTACGTCCTCTGTTATAGTTGCCTTTCTTATACAATGCCTCAATGTCGGTAAGAGGCACTTTCTCCTGTACCTTGCCGCCATGTTTGACAAAGACGGTGCCGTCTTTTTGATAGACCTCGTAGCCCATCGAAGTCATTACGGCTTTGAACTGGGCAAAAGAGGAGAAGGTGTATTGTTTGGCTGCATCTATGTCTTTCTCTACCTTTTGCTTTCTGTCATTACCCAATATGCGGTCAATCACTTCCTGTGAACGTCTGCGCTCGTGGTCGTGCTGTATCTTCTTGCCATCGGGAGCGATGCGGGAGGTAACGATATGCAGATGGGTGTTGTCGGTATCATAATGGGAATAGACCAACAAGGGTTGTCCTTCCTCTCCATATCCCATTTCAGTTAGATAGCGATGAGCGAAGTCTAACAACTCGGATTCCGTCATTTCATGCCCTTTACAGGAAAAGGCAACGTGGAACTGCGCCTTCTCAATACGGGTGTTCCGGGAAGTGTACTCCTGAAGGTATGTGACCAGTTCTTCCGGGGTAGGCTTGCCGAATGTACCGAGTGTGCCGAAGTTCCGCATTTCGAGCATACGGGCAACTCCTTTCGCAACTTTGCGTTCATTGTAACCGACTGCGTGGAAGTTCGTGCTTCCGGGTAATATGGTGGCTATCATACTTGGGGAACTTTATCTTTGGATAATGTGACTATGGTGTTCTGATAGGATGTAACCGTGGTTACTCAGTATCTCGGTTATTCGGTTTCCATTATCAGGATTACTATATAATTAGGTATAAGTGAACTCTTGAACTATAGTTTGACAGCCTTGCGTGTCACGGTTTCAAGGTTTCTCTTTATCTCGTTCAGTGTTTTTTGGGTTTCAAGGATAGCCGGCATCAAGACCTCGCGGATATAGCTGGGTGGAAGTAACCCGGCTACCGAGAGTTCATTGGCTCTCTTAACCGACTGGTTCAGGTTACTGCCTGCCCAGGATAGTTCATCCCGGAATTTCCGGTAAAACGAACCGAGGTTATTGATTAGTTCTAACCGTTGTCTGGCATCGGTGTCTGAATACTCTGCCAATGCTGCACGTATGTAATCAGCGACAGGTTTTCCCTTCGCTTTTTCTTTAAGCATGGACTGTTCCTCCGGGGTCAGTCGTAACTGATAAACTTTGGTTCTTCGTTTCATCTTACTATGATACTTGGGTAAAACTGGTTTTCTGAACCTTCTTTCGCAGGGCGAAACAGCGTGAAACCGCTCCGATGCGGCAGCAGTCGGCAAGTCACCTTTTCAGGACGAAACGAAGTTTTGTAATGACAAAGGTACAACTTGCTTGACAAATCCTGCAACGCAGTTCGATGTCCTCCAAGGTTCGTTTTACAACAAAATTACCGCTGAAACTCCTCTCGGAACGAAATACGCAACAGATTTTTCTGAAAGTGGTATTCTCTAACCAAGGTTACTTTAACCCGATAGCCAAAGATATAGGGTAGCTCGTTATCCGCATCCTGAAACATCCTGATGCGGTGTAACCGAGATACCTTGATTACTTAACCAAGATGCCGAATAGTACAGATTCTTCGGTTTATCGAACTGGAGTTATCAATAACTATGATACTTTAAGTAACGTGATACTTCGGTTTCAAGGTTACATTGTTTCATTAACCTTAGACACTGCTATCAGCAAACCACGCTACCAATCGACCATGATTCTTTGGCAGCCTAATACGATAGACACTTGTAACCAAGTAAATAAGGTTAGTGGATATGCTATACCCAAGGTATCGTTTAACCAAGGTATCGTGGTTAGAAGAGTTCTTTTACCAAGACAATAGGGAAATAAAGTGTTATCATATGATGTAATTTGAGCAAGCAATAAACATATCAAGAGGTCAACATAATTGGGATAGAATGGTAATTTAACCAAGTGTTCAAGGTTAGAACAACCTCTGTTCAATGATACCTAAAAGCTTGAAAGCAAGGTAAAAAAGTATCGTTTGATGTCATAAAAAGCGGCACTTTCTCTTTGCTATATCACTGATTTTCACTATATTTACATATAGGAATAGCCTTTGATTGGCTACATTATTTACGCTAAAATTTGAAAGTTATGTTGTTTGAATTGCTATTCCTCATATACTTGCTCCCGGTCATCTTATTGATAGGGTTGCTATTGAAGGCGGCTCGTTGGATTATCGTAAACGTATTCCGGCTGGCTATCTGGATTATCAAGACTGCCTTTGTTTTACTGTGGAAGGGACTGCTCTTGATTACCGGTTTGGTAGTAGGCAAGATGGTAGCCAACCGCAATCAAACCGATAGAGGCAGATACAATTAAAGCCGCACCAATCAAAAAGACTGATACGGCTCATAGGGGAGTGGAGCTTAATTCTTCCCTTGGGTTAAGGGTTGGCTTCTACAACACATCGGCTAAAAACCTTTGCCTTTGCTTCTTTCATAAACGACTTCCTTTCTTGAATCGCAATTCAGCAGGCGAAATTGAACGGTGCAACCTGTAGGGATGTCCTTGGGTAGTTGTTTGACAAGTTCCGCAATGACTTCATCCGCATTACTGAAACCTATATCCGTAAGTTCGCTTACCACATCCCCCTTGAAATAGGCACGACCATAAATCATCATCTTCTTTGAGATACGGAACAACTTATCTTCTGAGGCTTCAATGTCCTTTGCTTTTCCTTGCTTGCTCTTCTTGCTGCTAAAG
Source organism: Phocaeicola sartorii JCM 17136 = DSM 21941 (assembly GCF_000614185.1). GTDB lineage: Bacteria > Bacteroidota > Bacteroidia > Bacteroidales > Bacteroidaceae > Phocaeicola > Phocaeicola sartorii. Next base: position 69,541 of record NZ_BAKM01000014.1, read on the forward strand.
AAAATGAAGTCGATAACTTTTGCATTCAGTTCCCACGCCGGAGTGAAATCCAACTTAACATACCCACGGGTAATGTTAAGACCATGACTGTGATTCATCCCGAAAGCCACTTCATACAAGTTGGCATCACAATCGTTTTGGGCAATGGTGCCCCAAGTATGCCGGAAGGTATAATAGCAGTAGAAGTCCTCTTTCTTCATCCCCATATCTATACAGATTTTACGGATGCCGATATTCACATTTGCGTTAAAACTATCGGAGTTGCTGTACCGTTGATGGAAATTGAACAGGTATTCATCCTTTTCATCTGACAGGTACTTGTCAAAAGTAGATTGGATGAATGGTTCAACTCGCATTTCGATGTAGGCTTCATCCCGACGGCTATGCTTGGTTTTGGCTCTCTTATAGCCAATGACACCATCTTTGTAATCCTCCTTTTTGAGTTCATACATATCAACCGTGTTGATACCACCCAAGCAAAGAGATAGAAGTGCCACGTCTCTACCCAATTCGGGGAGAGAAGAAATCATCTTGCTTTGAGGAAGCGGGCGATTGAAGAACTCACGGCAAGCCTCGGCACTGATGGCACGTTGAACAGTGCTATCAGACTTTGGAATTTGTATCTTATTCCAAGGGTTGAACTTAATGCGAATCATTCCACGTTCTTCATCATTCAACTCCATGATGGCTTTCTTGTAAATCTGCCGAACACAAGTAGGGTACATTTCCTTCGCGCGATTCGTCTTAGACAACTGTTCTATCCATAAATTCAATACAGTAGAAGTAAGCTGGCTAAACATGAGCTGGTTTGAACCGACATAACGCTCCAAATGATTAACGGCAAGATGATAGTTCTTAGCCGTCCGTTCATGTCCGTTCTTTTCCATTTTACCAATGAAGGTTCGAGCATATTCGCTGAAACATACATCAGCATCATTCTTTAATAGATACTCGATAACCTCCTTTATATCCCAGTGGTCAGCGCACACTCGATTTAACCGGTCGGTATATTGCCGAATGAGCATAGCGCAATACTCATTGACAACCGGGTCTGTCAATTCACCATTTTTTGCGATGTGGGCTTCATCAACGATTTTGTTCGTCTTGATGTAACTTGACTTACGCTGATGCGTCAGTCTGATGTAAACCGTGTAAAAGCCATCGCCACGCGGTTTCTTTACCGTTGCTTTTAATGTCGTCATATCCTTCTTTTAATTTTAAGGGGTAAATACTCTAAAATAATCCGGGGTAAACAGGGGTAAACATGGTGATTTCCGGGGTAAACATATGGAAAACATTTCCGTTCATTTGGCTCATTTTTTGCGGTCAAGTGTACGAACCGTCCAAGCGCAAATCAGGCTGTAATCACCGTTAAAACAGTAGATTACAGCCTGATATAAAGATTATCTATTTAGAGTATTATTCCTCTATTGCAGCCTGCGCCACATCGTTACCTCTTTGATTCTTAGTGTTTTGAATATCCGCTGACAAACAAAAGAAAAACAAAATAACGATTTCGCCAGGTTTATGAGGTTTATCCCTCTATTGCAGCTTGCGCCGCCGCCAGTCTGGCGATAGGCACGCGGAACGGAGAACAAGACACATAGTTCAAACCTACTTTATGACAGAACTTCACTGATGAAGGTTCACCACCATGTTCGCCGCAGATACCGCATTTCAAGTCAGGACGGACTGAACGGCCTTTATCTACTGCCATTTCAATCAGTTGGCCTACACCATTCTGGTCGAGTACCTGGAACGGGTCTACTTTCAAAATCTTCTTTTCCAGATATACCGGCAAGAAGGAAGCGATATCGTCACGAGAATAACCGAAGGTCATCTGCGTCAAGTCATTGGTACCGAATGAGAAATATTCTGCACGGCTGGCAATGCGGTTGGCGGTCAAAGCTGCACGCGGAATTTCAATCATAGTACCTACTTTGAACGGAATTTCCATACCTTCCTTTTCAAACAATGCTGCTGCGGCATTACGGATGACTTTTTCCTGAGCTTCGAACTCATACAGGATACCGGTCAGCGGAACCATGATTTCGGGATGAGGATCATAGCCTTCCTTCTTCAGTTCGATTGCTGCACCCAAGATAGCTTGAGTCTGCATTTCGGTGATTTCGGGATAAGTGTTACCCAAACGGCAACCGCGGTGGCCCAACATCGGATTGTGTTCACACAAACTTTCCACACGTTTTTTGATTTCCTGTACGGTCACACCCATTGCCTTGGCCATTTCTTCCTGACCTTTTGCATCGTGGGGAACGAATTCGTGCAAAGGAGGATCGAGCAGACGAACATTCACCGGACATCCGTCCATAGCCTTGAAGATGCCCTTGAAGTCAGCCTTCTGATAGGGAAGCAATTTGGCTAGAGCTTTTCTACGTCCTTCTACATCCGGTGACAGAATCATTTCACGCATAGCGACAATCTTTTCAGCATCAAAGAACATGTGTTCTGTACGGCAAAGACCAATACCTGAAGCGCCAAAGGCACGAGCCACTTCCGCATCATGCGGAGTATCAGCGTTAGTGCGGACATTCAACTTGGTATATTTGTTGCAAAGATCCATCAATGCGGCGAAATCGCCTGAAACTTCGGCTGCCTTGGTTTCCACTTTACCTTTATATACTTCACCGGTGGTACCGTTCAGAGAGATGAAATCACCTTCTTTCAGTGTCACACCTTCAATTTCTACCGTACGTGCCTTGTAATCCACATTGATAGCACCGGCGCCGGATACGCAGCATTTACCCATGCCACGGGCCACAACAGCAGCGTGGGAAGTCATACCGCCACGTGCGGTTAAGATGCCTTGTGCCACTGCCATACCTGCCAAGTCTTCCGGAGAAGTCTCAATACGTACCATTACCACTTTCTTGCCGTCGGCAGCCCATTTGGCAGCGTCCTCGGCAAAAAATACAATCTGACCGGTAGCTGCACCCGGAGAAGCGGGTAGACCACGAGTCAATACTTTCGCTTCTTTCAATGCTTTCTTATCGAATACAGGGTGGAGCAGTTCGTCCAATTTATTAGGTTCGCAACGCTCCAGCGCTGTTTTTTCATCAATCATACCCTGACGCAGCAGGTCCATGGCGATTTTTACCATAGCGGCTCCGGTACGTTTACCGTTACGAGTCTGCAAGAACCATAGTTTTCCTTCCTGCACGGTAAATTCCATATCCTGCATGTCGCAGTAGTGGTTTTCCAGTTTGGTCTGCAGGGCATCCAGTTCCTTGTAGATTTCCGGCATGGCTTCTTCCATAGAAGGATATTTGGCTATGCGTTCTTCTTCAGAAATGCCTGCACGTTCAGCCCACCGCTGAGATCCTATCTTAGTGATTTGCTGCGGAGTACGGATACCGGCCACAACGTCTTCACCTTGTGCGTTGATCAGATACTCACCGTTGAACAAATCCTCACCGTTGCCTGCATCGCGAGAGAAGCAAACACCGGTAGCCGAAGTGTCTCCCATGTTACCGAACACCATTGCCTGCACGCTTACGGCAGTACCCCATTCGGCAGGAATGCCTTCCATCTTGCGGTAAAGAATGGCACGTTCGTTCATCCAGCTGCGGAATACGGCACAGATGGCACCCCACAGTTGTTCGTATGCGCAAGCCGGGAAATCTTGCCCTGTTTGTTCCTTTACAGCTGCTTTGAAACGTTTAACCAGTTCCTTCAGATCTTCCACTTCCAGTTCGTTGTCCAGCTTCACGCCTTTTTCTTCTTTTACTTTCTCGATGATTTCCTCGAACGGATCGATGTCTTCCTTATTCACCGGCTTCATACCCAGTACCACATCACCATACATTTGTACGAAACGACGGTATGAATCCCATGCGAAACGTGGACGTCCGGTCTTGCGGCTCAGACCTTCCACCACTTCGTCATTCAAACCCAAGTTAAGGATGGTATCCATCATACCCGGCATGGAAGCGCGGGCACCTGAACGTACGGAAACCAATAACGGATTTTCTACATCACCGAATTTGGAGTTCATCAGATTCTCGATATTGGCGATAGCTTTCTCAACATCCGTTTTCAGCAATTCCACTACTTTATCTTTGCCTAACTCATAATATTCGCTACAAACTTCGGTGGTGATTGTGAATCCCGGAGGTACGGGAACACCGATTAGATTCATTTCAGCCAGGTTAGCGCCTTTTCCACCAAGCAGATTTCTCATGTCTGCTTTTCCTTCAGCTTGTCCGTTGCCGAAGGTGTAAACTCTTTTTTTATCCATAATAATGTATTTAAAGTTAACTCGCTCAAAAAATGTAATCGCAAAACTATACATATTTTATTTATCTCCAAACGATTTACTAAAAAAAATAGTAGAAATTGCAATTCCTACTTTACAATTTTAATATCTTCCGATTTATGAAGAGATATTCGGGGAAAATGCTTAAATTTGTCCCCAAATTAACTTATTCGGAAAAGTGGCTAGAAAGAAGAAAGAACTTCCATTATTAGAGAAGATAACAATAACAGATGTGGCTGCCGAAGGAAAAGCTTTGGCGAAAGTGAATGACTTGGTAGTGTTTGTACCATACGTAGTGCCCGGCGATGTGGTGGACTTACAGGTAAAGCGTAAGAAAAATCATTATGCAGAGGCTGTAGCGGTGAAATTCCATGAGTATTCTCCTGTGCGTGCAGTACCCTTCTGTCAGCATTATGGCGTATGTGGCGGTTGTAAATGGCAGTGCCTGCCATACGCGGAACAAATAAAGTACAAACAAAAGCAGGTGACAGATAACTTGACCCGTATCGGCAAGATTGAACTGCCGGAGATCTCACCGATCCTGGGATCGGAAAAAACGGAATTTTATCGTAATAAATTGGAATTTACGTTCTCAAACAAACGTTGGCTGACGGAAGAGGAGGTAAAGGAGGACGTGAAGTACGATCAGATGAATGCCGTAGGTTTTCATATTCCCGGAGCATTTGACAAGGTGTTGGCTATAGAAAAGTGCTGGTTGCAGGATGATATCAGTAACCAGATACGCAACGCCATCCGTGACTATGCATACGAGCATAATTATTCTTTCTTCAATCTGCGCTCTCAAGAAGGAATGCTTCGCAACCTGATGATCCGTACCTCGAGCACGGGGGAACTCATGGTGCTGCTGCAGTGCAAGATTGTGGAAGAGGGTGAACTGGATTTGATGAAGCGCTTGCTGGATTTTGTCGCGGAACGTTTCCCGCAAATCACCTCTTTATTATATGTGGTCAATAATAAATGCAATGATACCATCAACGATCTGGATGTAATGGTGTTCAAAGGCAAAGATCATATTTTCGAGGAAATGGAAGGGCTGCGGTTCAAGATAGGAGCGAAGTCATTTTATCAGACTAACTCCGGACAGGCGTACAATCTTTATAAGGTGGCACGCGACTTTGCCGGATTGACCGGCAACGAATTGGTGTACGATCTTTATACCGGAACCGGAACCATAGCCAACTTTGTTTCACGTCAGGCAAAGAAAGTGATCGGTATCGAGTATGTGCCCGAAGCGATAGAGGACGCCAAAGTGAATTCGGCGATCAATGGCATTGACAATACCTTGTTTTATGCCGGTGACATGAAGGATATTCTGACTCAGGAGTTCATCAACCGGCATGGGCGTCCCGATGTCATCATTACTGACCCTCCCCGTGCCGGAATGCACGATGATGTAATTAATACGATTCTTTTTGCCGAACCTCAGCGGATTGTGTATGTCAGTTGTAATCCGGCCACCCAAGCACGCGATTTGTCTTTGCTGGATGTAAAATACAAGGTGATGGCCGTACAGCCCGTGGATATGTTTCCCCATACGCACCATGTGGAAAATGTGGTGTTGCTGGAGAAAAGAGGATAATCCGGACAACTCAATTATAAATTTTAAAACCGTAAATTGAATTATGTCAAGAGGTAGAAAAAGTGATTCCGGCAGGCCTAAGGCGAAATGCGCTGCCCAATATACTATATATAATGTGACAGAACCCGCAGAACTGATGGATTTCCTGATGCGGAAGATGGCGGGAATCAGTCGCAACAAAGTGAAGACATTGCTTGCCAACCGTGTGGTTTTGGTAGACAATGTGATTACTACCCAATATAACTTCCCGTTGAAACCAGGTATGAAAGTGCAGCTGTCCAAGGCGAAGAATAACCGTGAGTTTAAACATCCGATGCTGAAACTGGTATATGAGGATGCATACATATTAGTGGTGGAAAAGAAGGAAGGGTTGCTTTCTGTCAGTACAGAACGTCAGAAGGAACGTACTGCCCAACACATTCTGAATGAGTATGTAAAGCGTTCGCATCGCCTCAACCGCGTATTCGTGGTGCATCGTCTGGACCGCGAGACTTCGGGGCTGATGATGTATGCCAAGGATGAGAAAACCCAGAATACTTTACGTGATAACTGGCATGATATTGTGACAGACCGCCGTTATGTGTCCGTCGTTTCGGGTGATATGGAGAAGGATTACGGTACTATAGAGTCTTGGCTGACCGACCGGAAACTGTATGTCAGCTCCAGCCCTGTAGATGATGGGGAGGGTAAGTTTGCGGTCACTCATTATAAAACAATAAAACGTGCCAATGGATATTCCTTGGTGGAGCTGGACTTGGAGACGGGACGTAAGAACCAGATCCGTGTGCACATGTCGGATCTGGGGCATCCTGTTGCCGGCGACCAGCGCTATGGCAGTAACTGTGATCCTTTGGGACGGTTGGCGTTACATGCCTTCAAGTTATGTTTCTATCATCCGGTGACTGGAGAACTGATGGAGTTCGAGACTCCTTATCCTACAGCGTTCAAAGGATTGATGATGGAAAAATAGGAGACATTCTGTCCTCTTGGAGTTGAATAAAAGCGTCTTGCCTCTATCTTGAACGGAGAGGTAAGGAATAAAGTAATCATATCCATCCGTCTGCAGTTTATGGCAGGCGGGTGGATGTTTTTATTTGTAGGTCTGACCATGGCCGGGGCTGATGCTACCTTGGGGGATAAAAAAAATGATACCGACTTATCACAAGCCAGCATCATGAAAATAATCACTTTATTATTTTGTAATCATCCAGCTTTGTGCGCTCACAAAGCACGGGGAATAAAAAGTTATTTATATACTAACACTGTAAACAACTACTTTCACAAGCTATTGTCTACTCACCTAATAAAAGGTAGCTTAACAAATATCACTTAATGTTCATTTTTTGTTTGATGCTACAAAGGTAATATAAAAATTGGAACTTCTACTATATATTTCCAATAACGGATAACTTTGCGGTAATTTAGGTATTATTTAAGCCATTTATCTAACCAATTAAAGAAAGTGCGTTGCCATAACACTCCATTTTGCGGTTTCAATACCCAATGATTCTCGTCCGGATATAGTAAAAGTTCGGCCGGAACACCGCGCAACACAGCTGCATTGAACGCTGACATACCTTGTGAGGCAAGAATTCTGTAATCCTTTTCACCGTGGATGCAGAGAATAGGAGTGTCCCATTTGTCAACAAAGCGATGGGGAGAGTTGGCAAAGGTGCGTTGTGCCGTTGCATTATTCTTATCCCAATATGCGCCACCCATGTCCCAGTTGGCGAACCACATTTCCTCTGTCTCCAGATATTGTTGTTCCATATTGAATATACCATCGTGTGCGATGAACGCTTTAAAGCGTTTGTCGTGATGTCCGGCGAGCCAATAGACGGAGAATCCGCCGAAGCTGGCACCTACACATCCCAGACGGTCGGTATCTACATACGGTTCTTTCGAAATGTCATCTATGGCGGACAAGTAGTCTTTCATACACTGGCCTCCGTAGTCTCCGCTGATTTGTTCCAGCCATTCCATGCCGAATCCGGGCAGACCGCGACGGTTGGGGGCAATGATAATATAATCATTGGCTGCCATAATCTGGAAGTTCCAGCGGTAGCTCCAGAACTGGCTGACGGGACTTTGCGGGCCGCCTTCACAGAATAATAAAGTAGGGTACTTCTTGCTCGCGTCAAAATTGGTGGGATAGATCACCCATGAAAGCATTTGCTTGCCGTCGGTAGTCTTGGTCCATCTTTCCTCCACTTTACCCAGATTCAATTGTTTGAAGATATGTCGTTCTCATGCGAGAGTTGCGCCACTTGTCCATCGGTGGGAGTGAGGGTGTAGATTTCATCGGCCGCGCTGATAGAATGCCGTTTGGTAATTACTTTGTCGCCTGCCATGGCTACTGATCCGTAGTCGTACATGCCGTCCGTCAGTCTTTTCACCTCGCCGTTCAGATTGGTGCTGTGTACCATGCTGGTTCCATGCCATACACCGACAAAGTACAGGCTTTGCGAGTCGTTGTTCCAGCAATAGTCATCTACGCCCGACTCGAAGCTTTCTGTGACAAATGTTTTCTGCCCGTTGTCCAGATTGTAGACACACAGGCGGTTCCGGTCGCTTTCATAACCATCGCGTTCCATGCTCTGCCACGCAATGTATTTGCCGTCAGGACTGAATTTCGGATTGGTGTCATATCCTCTCATCTCATCGGTTCCATTCGAATCCTTTCCATTCAGTTTGCACAGGTTCAGCGTTGTACCTTCCTCTATATTATATAGGTATATGTCCGAGTCGTGGATACGGCGTATGCCAGTCCTTGCTTCTTCCGGCTGGTGTAAGCTATTTGCTTGGAGTCGTTGCTCCAGGCCAGTTGCTCGATGCCTCCGAAAGGTTTCATCGGGGCCTCAAACGGTTCGCCTTCCATGATGTCGGTGGCTGCTCCCATCATGTTACCGTCAAAATCGGCGATGAAAGGATGCGGAATGCTTTCCACCCACTCGTCCCAATGCTTGTACATCAGGTCATTTACAATGATACCGCTGGCTTTGGGCAGGTCAGGGTACAGATCTACGGTGCGTTGGCCGTATTTTACTTGTGAGATGAAAAGAATCTTTTTGCCGTCCGGCGAGAAGGAGAATCCTTCTATGTCTCCTTTGAAATCGGAGATGAGACGGCGTTCAGTTCCGTCGGGGTTCATTTCCCAAATCTGGTTACCACCGCTTTCGTTGCATAAGAATGCGATTTTGGTTCCTCCTTTTATCCATTGGGGTTCTCCTTCGTTCCAGGCTGCTTGGGTAAGCAGGTTGTTGTTTTGTCCGTCGGCATCCATTACATAAATCACACGGTGACTTTTGTTTTTGGGAACACTGTAGTAGGCTACGGTGTAGGCTATCCGTTTGCCGTCGGGTGATACACTCAGGCTGCCTATGCGTCCCATTGCCCACAGGGCTTCGGGGGTAAGACGGCCGTCCTTGATGGTAATCTCTTGCTTGCCGATAATGGGCTCGTAGCCCTGTCCTTCCTGCTTCACTTCGGCACAGGAGGAAGCTAGCATAAGTGCTGCTGCCATGATGGTTGCGCTTGATTTGTTCATATCTTAATGTTGTTTTTGATGTTTAAGTGATTGCAAAAATACGTATAAAAGCCGGTGATGTAAAATGTTCCGGCATTTTTGTTTTTTTTCTTTGTATGCCTGTGAATGGCATTCTTTGCTGAGAGAAGTAGTCATACTATTAAAAAGAGTGAGGGTGCCTGTTTTTGAATAAAAACAGGCACCCTCACTTGTTAAATTTTATTTTAAATGTAGACTTGTTATTTCTTTCCTTTGTTCATTCTTTCCTGTTGCAGACGTTCCTGCTCTTTTTGCAAGGCTTCCAGCTTGGCCATCAGCCCGCCGCCGCTTGGTTTGCCGCCATTCTTCTGGCTTTTCTTTTCTTTCCGTGCTTCCAGCATGGCAAGAAGCTTCTTCTCATCGGTAGTCTTACGCAAAATCACCATGGTGAGGATACCAATCAGCCCGGAAATAAAGTAATAATAGTTCAAACCGGAGGAATAACCGTTGAAGATGAAGATAAACATGACCGGCATGATATACATCATCAGTTTCATACCCGGCATCTGCTGCTGGCCCATGTCTTGCTGTTTCATGGTGTACATGGTGTTCAGAATATTGGTGATGCTGAACAGCAGACAGAACAGGCTTAAGTGGTTGCCTAACAGAGGAATGGTGGTGCTCCAATGGAAGATATCATCGTATGTGGACAAGTCCGGAGCCCATAGGAAACTTTGTTGACGCAGCTCAATGGCATTGGGCACGAAGAAAAACAGGGCCATGAATACCGGCATCTGTATCAGCATAGGCAGGCATCCCCCCATGGGGCTTACTCCGTATTTACTGTAAAGCGCCATGGTTTCCTGTTGCTTTTTCAAAGCATCCTCTTTCTTGGGATATTTCGCGTTGATTTCGTTGATATACGGTTTCAGAACGCGCATCTTGGCAGAGGACATATAGGATTTGTAGGTAGCCGGATAAACCAGCGCTTTGACGATGATTGTCATCAGCAGCAATACGACACCCATGCTCAGTCCCCAGCCCGAGAGCCAGTCGAACAGATTGATAGTGAACCAGCGGTTTACCCAGCGGATAATGGGCCATCCCAAATAAACCAGATCTTCCAGCTCCAAGTCTTTTTGGGAAAGGCTCAGATCATTGCTGTTCAGCAAAGTCTTGAAATGGTTCGGACCAAAGTAGAACTGCATGTCGGTAGATTGCTTTCCACTAGGATCGAAGAACGTTGTCATGTCTGCAGTATAATTCTTCATGTATCCGCTTCCTTCCTCTTGTGGGGTGGAGGTAAGGGAGGCTTTGTCGAAATTCTGATCGGCGATAAACACGCTTGAGAAGAACTGGTTCTTGAAAGCGATCCAGTCCAGACGGTCGGTTACCTCTTCTTTTGCTTCTTTCATCTCGTTCAGGTAGTCTGAACTTTTTTCTACAGGTTTGTAGGTGAGCGAAGTATAGCGTTGCTCGAAGCTGAAACCTTTTTCAAGCTGGCGTGCCCGCTGATTCCAGCTTATGTGAACCGTATTCAGAGCAGGCGGGAAAAAGTTTTGCATGCCGTTCGCGCGGATGGTGAAGTTCACCATATAGGCGTCCGGCAAAAGTTTGTAATCGAAATCTATATAGCCGCCGTTGCTTGCAGCCAGACGCATGGTTACAGTGCTGTCTGTCACGTTGGCAGGCTGGAAATACAGGTCCTCGGTCAGGATGTTCTCATTCTTTCCTTCAAAAGCGAAATTCATGCCCGAGTCTTTTTCGTCAAACAGCATCAAGGGCTTGCCGTCCTGTCCGTTATAGTCTTTCAATGTGGCTGCACATACCCGTCCGCCTTTGTTGGTGAAAGTTAGTTTTACTACATTGTTTTCCAGTGTTGTCAGCTGTTCCGTACCTTGGCTCGCGCCATAGAACATGGAGGCAGAGTCTAGATGCAATGTTGTGTTCTGACTCTGTGTCGTGGCAGCCTGTGCCTGTCGTTCGGCCTCTTTCTGGGCTATCGCCTGAATGGAATCCTGGTAGTGCTTGGCACGCGCCATTTCTTCCTGGCTGGGACGGTTGTAGATGCTGAAGCCTATCACAACTGCACCAATCAGGGCGAATCCCACTAAAGTGTTTTTGTCCATTTTTACTTGTTTACCTTATTATATTATAATTCTCGTTTCTTATTTGTTTATTGCCGCTTTGATGAATGACAGGAACAACGGATGCGGTTTCAATACAGTACTGCTGTATTCGGGATGGAACTGGACTCCGATAAACCATTTCAATGTCGGGATCTCGATGATTTCCACCAAGTCGGATTCCGGATTGACACCTGCGCATTTCATACCCGCCTTCTCATACTCCTGCTTGTAGTCATTGTTAAACTCGTAGCGGTGGCGGTGGCGTTCTTGTATGTGCTCGCTCTTATAGGCCTCGAAAGTCTTAGATTGTTGGTCAAGGATACATTCGTAGGCTCCCAAGCGCATGGTGCCGCCCATGTTGGTGATAGCTTTCTGCTCTTCCATGATGTCTATCACGTTGTGGGGAGTCTTTTCGTCCATCTCACGGCTGTTGGCGTCTGTATAACCTAGCACGTTACGGGCAAACTCAATAGCCATGCACTGCATACCCAGACAGATACCAAAAGTCGGCACATTGTGTGTGCGCGCATATTTGATGGCCACGAATTTGCCTTCTATGCCGCGTTGTCCGAATCCTGGACAGATAATGATACCGTCCATTTCCTTAATCTGCTCTTCTACATTGGCGTCTGTCAGTTTCTCGCTGTTGATGAAGTGGATATCCGCTTTGCGGTCATTGTAAGTGGCTGCTTGTGACAGGGCTTCAAGAATAGATTTGTAGGCATCCTGCAAATCGTATTTGCCTACCAATCCGATCTTTACTTTTTCCGTTGCCTTGTGGCGGCGGTCCAGAAAATCCCTCCATGGGCCAAGGGTAGGGGTCTCGCCTACGGGTAATCCCATTTTCTGGAGGATGGTTACGTCCAGCCCTTGTTCCTGCATGCGCAGAGGCACTTCATAAATGGTCGGCATATCAATGGACTGTACTACAGCGCTTTCATCTACATTACAGAACAAAGCCACTTTCTTTTTCAGATTGGCGCTCAGTTCATGTTCTGTGCGTAATACCAGTACATCCGGCTGGATACCTACAGATTGCAATTCTTTTACGGAATGTTGGGTAGGTTTGGTCTTCAGTTCGCCTGCCGCTGCCAGATAGGTACATAAGTAAGGTGCACGCATAGTGCGTTGCGCCCCATTTCCCATTTTAACTGGCGGATGCTTTCCAGATAAGGCAGTGACTCGATATCGCCTACTGTACCACCGATTTCGGTGATGACAAAGTCGAATTTATATTTGCTTCCCAATAATTTCACATTACGCTTGATCTCGTCGGTGATATGGGGGATAACCTGGATAGTCTTTCCCAAATAGTCACCGCGACGTTCCTTATCGATAACGCTCTTGTAGATACGTCCTGTCGTAATGTTGTTGGCTTTAGTTGTCTGGATGCCCAGAAAACGTTCGTAATGTCCCAAGTCGAGGTCAGCCTCGTGTCCGTCTACCGTTACATAACATTCACCGTGTTCGTATGGATTCAAAGTTCCCGGATCGATGTTGATATACGGATCGAACTTCTGAATTGTTACATTATAGCCTCTGGCTTGCAGTAATTTACCTATTGATGATGAAATAATACCTTTACCTAATGAGGAGGCAACACCACCAGTTACGAAGATATACTTAGTTTCTCCCACTACTTAATATTTTTAAATGTTATTTTCTTTATTACCAAGATCGCAATATCTATCAAAGTTGCAAAATTACAAAATCTTTTTCAATATCGTCGGATATGCTTTAAAAAATCATTTGATGGAACTGAAATTATCATTCGTTACTATGATAAAGGAAACAGTTTTTTGGGAAAAGGAAAATTAAGTGTATTTTTGCACAAAACTAAAATAGTATGAGAAAGAATATATGTTTAGCTATAGTGTTTGCCGCGTTCTGTCTGGGTGCACCGGCGCAGGATGTGGCTAAGACGAAAGAGAGTCCGGCCGTGAAAGCCTTTTCCGATTCTTTATCAGCTTTAAGTGCGTCTTATTTTGCTTATTTCAGAATGTGGGATGATTTAAATATTCCGGCTCCCCGGCGGGTGCGTCCTAATCCGGCTTTTTATAAGTTATTTGTTCCGCCCACATATTATGAGGCTCCTATAAAAGAACTATTTGAAATAAAATGGAGTCCGGAGACAAAGGCTATGACAGCGTTGATTCGTTGTATATGGGAAAACGTGACTCTGTGTCTTCCGCCATATATCAGCTGCCGGATATGGAGACTTTGGCAGCTGCGGACCGTTGGTCAAATAATATATTGAGGAATTACTATTTAAAGTATCCGGGCAGGCTGGTGAACAATGAACTTTATCTGGCGGATCTGAAACCGTTGGAGGACAATCAGATTGTGAAAAGGCCGAGAAAAGAGAAAATTAAGAGTTTCCTTCATCCGGAGACACCGGTGGAAAGCCTGACTACGGATAATGAGCTGGTGGTAGTACGTCCTAACTTCTGGACGCACAAGGGAAATGGATATATGCAGTTCACGCAACATTACATTTCCGATAACTGGTATAAAGGTGGTGAGAGTACGAATGCCCTGCTGGCCGGCTTGGTGCTGGAGGCTAATTTTGATGACCGCCAGCGGCTGGAGCTTGAAAATAAACTGGAAATAAAACTGGGATTCATTACTGCTCCGTCAGACACGGTACATAAATATAAGACGAATGCCGACTTGTTCCGCTTAAACAGTAAGTTGGGAGTGAAGGCGTTCAAGAATTGGTATTATACTTTGGCGGGTGAGTTCAAGACTCAGTTCTTTGGAAATTACAAGACGAATACAAATAATATGATTTCTAACTTTTTGTCTCCTGCGCAGTTGGATATAACGCTCGGTATGGACTTCAAGCAGAATAAGAAGAATTATTCGTTGTCTTTGTTAGGTTCTCCGCTGGCATATACCTTTATGTATATCAGCAATGACAAGATCATTGATCCGGGTGCTTTCAATGTGGAGCAGGGGCATAAGACTGCCAATCTCTTCGGTTCGAAATTTACAGGCAATCTGACTTGGAAGATTATACCCAGCATAGTGTGGGAGTCAAAACTGGAGTATTTTACTACTTATGACACAGTGATTGCCAGTTGGGAAAATACATTCAATTTTGTGTTGAATCGCTATTTGTCTACTAAGTTGTTTGTTCATGCGCGTTATGATGACGGTGTGAAGCTGACGGAAGATAACAAGAGTTATTTCCAGATGCAGGAATTGCTTAGTTTCGGTCTGAATTATACTTGGTAGCCGGGAGAAAGGTGCAATAGTTAACTGATAAATAAAGAAAAACCGTATCATTACTCAAAAGTAGAGTTGATACGGTTTTTTTATTGTCGATGGAGGGCGCCAAGTTTCAGATTAAACGTTCTTTATCCTTCATGTTGGGTTTTGACATGCCCTTGTGTTTTTATCGGTAGGGTGGCTTTATACTTTTATTGATGTTCACCCAGCAACGTTTGCACAATTCTTTCAGCGGCTCGTCCATCCCAGCGTTCCGGCAGACGGCCTTCCTGCCATTCTCCTTTATTCAGTATGTCGAGGGCGTCTGCCAGAGCTTCCGGATCTTCTCCAACCAGCCGGTTAGTGCCGATTGTCACCGTTTCGGGGTGTTCTGCATACGTGCTTAATGTTATGCAGGGGATTCCCAGAAAAGTTGCTTCTTCTGCTACGTTGCCCGAATCTGTGATGATGCCTCGGGCATGGTTTACCAGATAACCGAATGACAAATAAGGTTGCGGTGGCAATATATGTAACTTTTCGGAAGTGATTCCCAAAGCGACCAGCTTGTTTCTTACATACGTATGGAGTGGTGCTACAACAGGTTTGTCTGTTTTTTCCAGCATGGTGTGGAAGATGGCTTTCAGCGCATTGTCATTATTCAGCAGTGAGTGTCTGTTCAGAGTTAGCAAAAGGTATTCTTTTTCTTTCAGTCTCATAATGGAGAATGCCACCGGGCGCTGCAAGCGGGTGCGGTTATAACGTAGTGTATCAATCAGGATGTTTCCCACAAAGTGCACATGCGTCTGTTCGGTTCCTGTTTGATTCAGATTGCGGTTGGCTACCATTCCGGCCGTGAACAGATAATCGGACAAGCCATCTGTTATCATGCTGTTCACTTCCTTTGGCATGTCCATATCGAAAGAGCGGGTTCCCGCCACCAGATGGGCTACTTTTATTCCTTTCTTTTTGGCCACGATAGAGCACGCATGGTAGGAGTAAGGTCATCCACGACAAGCACTATCTGTGCGGGATGTTGTTCCAGTTCGCGGGCAAAAGCGACCAATATGCCTGCCATCCGCTGGAAAAAATCAGTATCGTCTACATGAAGGTACACATCGGGACGCGGCATGTCCAAGTCTGTAAACAGAGAAGGTTCCAGACTTTTGTCTTCGTCCGAACCTGTATAGACCAGACGGGCAGTGATGTTTTTTCCTGCTGCCTTTGCAGCCCTGATAGCACGCATTAGTGGGGCAATTTTCATGAAATTGGGGCGTGCGCCTGCGATAATTGTTACTTTCATCTTATTTTAAGCTATTTTCTGAACACAAAAATACATTTTCTTATCGAATTTATTCGTTACTTTGCAGACAAATAACAACCATTATGCTAACATTTGTTCAAGTTTTAGATTTTATAGGCACGTTTGCCTTTGCCATCAGTGGTATCAGATTGGCGTCTGCCAAACAGTTTGACTGGTTTGGCGCGTATGTAGTGGGTTTGGCGACTGCCATCGGAGGAGGTACTATCCGTGATGTGCTTCTGGATGTGACTCCGGGCTGGATGACCGACCCCATATATTTAATATGTACAGGACTGGCATTGTTTTGGGTGATTGCTTTCGGCAAGTATTTGATTCACATGCATAACACTTTCTTCCTGTTCGACAGTATCGGTCTGGCGCTGTTCACAGTAGTGGGGGTGGGTAAAAGTATTGCCCTCGGATATCCTTTTTGGGTGGCTATTATCATGGGTAGTATTACCGGAGCCGCAGGTGGTGTGCTCCGCGATGTTTTTATTAATGAAATTCCGCTTATTTTTCGTAAAGAGATTTATGCAATGGCCTGTGTTGTGGGAGGACTGGCCTACTGGATATGTGATCTGTGCGGTCTGGAAGCCTTTATTTGCCAGATAGTAGGAGGCAGTACTGTCTTCTTGGCACGTATTTTAGCTGTTAAATATAGCATCTGTTTACCAATTTTAAAAGGGGAACAGCGTTAAACAGCACCTAAAAACTATCAAAATAGGGGGTAGAAATCGTCATTTGTCAGTTTCTACCCCCTATTTTGATAGTTTTTTCTTTGACACCCGTTTAAAATGCGCTATCCTTGCATCACGAGATCATGGAATAAAGAATATAAACCTAAACTGAAAGACTTATGAATAGCGTTAGTTTTAAAAAGAATCTGCTGGGTGTGCAAGAAGAGTTACTTCGATTCGCATACAAACTTACTGCCGACCGTGAGGAGGCTAATGATCTGTTGCAAGAAACTTCATTGAAAGCATTGGACAACGAAGACAAGTATATCCCCGACACAAACTTTAAGGGATGGATGTACACCATTATGCGTAACATTTTTATAAATAATTATCGGAAAATAGTGCGCGACCAAACATTTGTGGACCACACAGACAATCTCTACCATTTGAGCTTGCCGCAGGATTCCGGCTTTGACAGTACCGAGGGGGCTTATGACATGAAGGAAATACATCGTATAGTGGGTTTGCTTCCCAAGGAGTACCGCATTCCATTCGCCATGCATGTGTCGGGATTCAAATACCGTGAGATTGCAGAAAAACTGGGATTACCGCTAGGTACGGTAAAAAGCCGGATCTTCTTTACCAGACAACGATTGCAGGGACAACTCCGTGATTTTGTATAATATCCAGGAAAAAAAACTATCAAAAAGGCAGGAAGAGAAGATTACTTTCTGCCTTTGCTGCTTTAATGGATTTACAATATGATATTAAACATGTTTTTTCAAGCTAAAAAAGCTCCTTGGATATTAACTTTATTTTTATTCATTTGTTATATTTGCAAAAGGACAAGACACCTTTAAATCAAGTAACAATTATGAAAAAAGAAATCAAATTCAGTTTGGTCTACCGCGACATGTGGCAGTCATCAGGGAAGTACCAGCCCAGAGCTGATCAGTTAGCCAGAATTGCTCCTATAATCATTGAAATGGGGTGTTTTGCCCGGGTGGAAACTAATGGAGGCGCTTTTGAGCAAGTGAACTTGCTGTATGGCGAGAATCCGAACCAGGCGGTACGTACTTTTACCAAGCCTTTACGAGAGGCGGGTATCCAGACGCACATGCTGGACCGCGGCTTGAATGCATTGCGGATGTATCCTGTCCCGGCCGATGTACGCCGTCTGATGTACAAGGTGAAACATGCGCAAGGTGTGGACATTACCCGTATCTTTTGCGGTTTGAATGAAGTTCGGAATATCATCCCTTCCATAAAATATGCCAAGGAAGCGGGGATGATCCCTCAAGCTACTCTTTGCATCACTTATTCTCCTGTACATACCGTGGAATATTATTCTCATATCGCTGATCAGCTGATAGAGGCGGGGGCACCTGAAATCTGCCTGAAAGATATGGCAGGTATCGGTCGTCCCGAAATGCTGGGGCAGTTGGTGAAAAACATCAAAAATAAACATCCTGAAGTCATTGTACAATATCATGGACATTCTGGTCCCGGATTATCTATGGCATCCATTCTGGAGGTTTGTGAGAACGGTGCGGACATCATTGATGTGGCTATGGAGCCGTTGTCATGGGGAAAAGTGCATCCTGACGTGATTTCTGTACAGGCCATGCTGAAAAATGCAGGCTTTCAGGTCCCGGAAATCAATATGAAGGCTTATATGAAAGCACGTAGCATGACGCAGGAGTTTATGGATGACTTTTTGGGATATTTCATGGATCCTACCAACAAGCACATGTCTTCCTTATTGTTAGGATGCGGACTTCCCGGTGGTATGATGGGGTCTATGATGGCCGATTTGAAAGGTGTGCATTCGGGGATCAATCTGATTCTGAAAGGGCAGGGAAAAGAGCCTATGAGTCTGGATGATCTGGTAGTGATGCTGTTTGAAGAAGTGGAATATGTATGGCCGAAATTGGGGTATCCTCCTTTGGTAACACCGTTCAGTCAATATGTGAAGAATGTGGCTTTGATGAATGTCATGCAGCTGGTGAAGGGAGAGGAGAGATGGACAATGATTGATAACCATACATGGGACATGATTTTGGGAAAAAGCGGAAAGCTGCCGGGTGCGCTGGCGCCTGAAATTATCGAACTGGCGGAAAGTAAAGGCTACGAATTCACAGATGAAGATCCTCAGCTGAACTATCCTGATGAATTGGAAAAATACCGTAAAGAGATGGATGAAAATGGCTGGGAATATGGTGAGGATGAGGAGGAACTGTTTGAACTGGCCATGCATGACCGGCAATACCGTGATTATAAATCGGGTGTGGCCAAGAAACGCTTTATGGATGATTTACAACGGGCTCAAGATGCGGCCATGGCAAAAAGTGGCTTTGATGAGGAAACGATCCGGAAATACAAACGTGCTAAGGCAGATCCTATCATTGCTCCGGATAAAGGACAGATTTTATGGGAGGTTTCTGTGGAGGGTCCTTCTATAGCACCATTTGTCGGACGGAAATACCAGCATGATGAAGTGTTCTGCTATATTTCTACTCCGTGGGGGGAATACGAAAAGATTTTTGCTAACTTTACGGGACGCATTGTAGAGGTTTGCGCCCAACAGGGAGCTATTGTTAATAAAGGTGACGTTATAGCTTATTTGGAAAGAACAGAATTTTCTGCATAATTTAAAGGTGAAATATAGTTTTTTATCCGCCATGGCAGGTGCTGGACTTGTCATGGCGGATGTGTTTTTTGTCTTTTCATTCTTTTAAAATTTGTCTTCATCCGGTAATGTGCTATCTTTGCTGCCATGTAGAAGAAACATAAGAAAATGTATATGAGAAAGTTGCACCCGTGGTTGCTGGGAATGATTTTAGGGTTAATGTCCTGCATGGTCTCAGCGTCAGAAAATGACAGTATAAAAGTCGGTGACTTGCTTCAAAAGGCTTCCTTATTGCCGGCTGATAGCTGTAGGATATTGTTTTTTGCCAAAAGTCTATTAGGAGTTTCATACGTCGCGAATACATTGGACGAGACGGACGAAGAGGCACTGGTCGTGTATTTGGATAAGGTGGATTGTACCACATTTGTTGAAACGGTACTTGCATTGAGTCTCACTGATAAGAATGGGAAAAGTGATTTTGGAAGTTATAAACAAGCGTTACAGTGTATTCGCTATCGGAATGGAAAGCAAGCCGGTTATGTCTCGCGTTTGCATTATTTCAGTGATTGGATTAAAGATAATGAACAAAAAGGGATTGTACATGAACGTACGGGAGAGCTCGGACTTGCCGTATCACAAGTTTTGAATCTGGATTTTATGTCCACGCACCCAGACAATTATCGCCAGTTGAAAAATAATCCTTCTATAATATCCCAGATGATTGAAATAGAGGGAAGATGGAAGAATGTTCCTGTTTCTTACCTTCCTAAAAGCTGTCTGAATGTTTCTCCTGAGGAATTGGACATAAGGAATGGGGATATCATAGCGATCACTACCAATATAAAAGGGTTGGATGTGGTGCACACAGGATTTGCTTGTTGGATGGATGGCAAATTGCATTTGCTTCATGCTTCATCAGTCATGAAGAAAGTTATTCTGGATCCGCAGAGTCTTTTTGATTACTCTAAGAATAAAAAAGCCCACACGGGTGTGCGGGTTATTTCTTTTTCTTCTTTGTAGGAGTCGTATCCTGTCTGGGTGGAAATGCAGGGACGCATTTCATAAGATAGAGAATCTTCTTTTGCCTTTTAAGCATATAGTTGCCGGGCTTGCCCGAATTGAATTTGCGGGGATTGGGAAGACTGGCAGCAATTAGTGCACATTCTCCCGGTGTCAGTTTGCCGGCATTCTTGTGAAAATGCTTGCGGGCTACAGCCTCGGCGCCATAGATGCCATTTCCCATTTCTATGGAGTTCAGATAGACCTCCATAATCCGTTCCTTGTTCCAGAACAGTTCTATCAAGGTGGTGAAATACACTTCAAGTCCTTTTCTGGCCCAGGAGGATGCTGGCCACAGAAAAACGTTTTTGGCTGTCTGTTGGCTGATAGTACTGGCCCCTCGGGGACGTTTCCGGCTTTTGTTTTCTTCTAGGGCTTTCTCTATTTCTTTGAAATCAAATCCATTATGCTCAGCAAAGCGGTTATCCTCAGAGGCAATAACGGCCATGGGCAGATGAGGGGATATGTCTTCTTTAGATATCCAGGTGTGTTCCCATTTTAGATCTTCACCGTGAATAATCTGTTGGAAAGTCCGGATAAACATCAATGGGGTAAAGTAAACCGGCATAAAGCGTAAAACGATGACTGAGAGAATGGAAGAACCAAAGAAAACAATCAACAGGTTACGGATGAATTTAAATATCTTCTTTTTCATGCTTGTGTATTAAAAATCAATTTCGGGCAGAAATTCCTGTCCGAAATTGATTTACTTTATTTTATGTATTATTCCAAGGTTGCGACCGTTGGCTCGGAGGTATTGGATAATGTCATCGGTATTATTTCAATGTGCCCGCTTCCGCTTGCTGAATCATTTGTTGGCTGGCATACATATATACTTCTACACGGCGATTCTGCTGGCGTCCTTCGGCGGTATCATTATTACCTATCGGATCTGCCTGTCCCAAGCCTTCTACAGACTTGATTTGAGAATTACTTACACCGCAACTCAACAAATAACTAGCCACGCTTTGAGCACGTTCCTGTGACAGGTTAAGGTTCTTTTGAATGCTTTGTTCCGCAGTACTGTTTCTCCAGCCCTGATTGTCTGTATATCCATAGACGGATACGTCCATATCCCGGTTCTGGTTTAATACGTTGTTTGCAAATTTACTTAAAGCCGATTTCGCTTGTGCGCTCAAGGCCGCATTTCCTGTATTGAAGAGAATGCCGGAATCGAAAGTAACTTTTACAGCCTGAAGTCCGTTGTTGTCAGTTACCTGTTCTACTTGTGCACCTTGGATTTGAGCTGCTTCTTCTGCCGCTTTATCCATCTTTTTCCCAATTAACACGCCGGCGCCTGTACCTACTGCCGCACCCACTGCCGCACCAATGGCCGCACCTTTACCATGTCCGGCTATTCCGCCGATGATTGCTCCTAGGGCAGCACCGCCACCGCCGCCGATCAGGCCGCCTTTAGCGGTATTATTCATGTTACCACATCCACTGAATACTAGTGTAGCACTCAGTAATAAAGCCATAATTTTAGTCTTTCTCATAATCATGTTCATTTTAATATATTAATGACTTAATGCAAAAATTGTTCATTAAACAGCCTGATAATTTAAAGTTTTCTTTTTGATAACCATAAACCAGATCAGACATATAATTCCTTTCATAGTACTTGTAATACTTATGCTCCACCAAATACCCGGTAAGCCCCATCCTCCTGATACGAACAACAATGCCATCGGGATGCGTAGATAATTACAACTGACGCTGATTACAGCGGGAGGCATGGTGCGCCCCATTCCATAAAATACGCCCTGTATAGTAATTTCCAACATCATAAACAGTTGCGAGTATCCGTCGATACGTAGGAATACACCACCAGTTTCGTATGCCGCCTTTTCAGGGACAAAGATACTAAAAATTTCGTTCCCGTAGTATATGAAGAGAAATGTGCAGAAAGATCCGAATATAAATGTCATCCATAAAGTGGTGCGATAGGCTTTCAGCACACGGGAGATTTGTCGTGCTGCATAGTTTTGAGCCACAAAAGCACTGAGAGCGGTAGAAAAACCTTGGGAAGTATTCCAGGTGATGGCCTCGATTTGTCCTCCGGTAGTGAGTGCCATCAGTCCTAAATGGCCCCCTTGTTCTGTGGCAGTTCTTCCGAGAAACATATTGACGAAAGCGAATAATGTATTGAGTGCTGCTACCGGCAGTCCTATTTTCAGGATGTGGCGTGTATATTGTTTCTTCAGTTTGGTAAATACCCGGAAGTCATCCCATAATATTTTCTTTTGTTTCAATTGATAGATAAACAGCATACATACAGTCGCTTCGGCCAGCCAAGTGGCAATTGCGGCTCCTGTAGTCCCCCAATTTAAACCAAAGATAAAAACAGGGTCTAATATCATGTTTATAATCAGTCCGATACCGTTAATGGAGAAAGGTATTTTGCTTCGTCCGGCGGCATTGAATATCCCTGTAAAGGCAGCTGATAAAAAGACGAAAGGAAAGGCGGTTGCTATAATCCGTAGATATTCCACGGCTATTTCGGCTATGTGGGGTTTCAGTTCATAGATGCTGATAATGGGAGTGGCAAAGATGAATAACAATGCTCCCCAACTCAATGATATAAGTAATGATAAAGTAAGATTATGTGACGCAAGCGCTCGGGTGGCTTGTTCGTCTTGTGCCCCGATGGCTTGTCCTACGCTGACTTCCGAACCTACCTTGTTCAGCAAGGAGATAGATGTAGACATCCACGTAAGAATCCCTACCGAACCTACGGCAGCTATTGCTTCACTTCCTATTCTTCCTACCCAAGCCATGTCGGTCAGACTATATGCCATCTGTATGAATGAAGTGGCCATAATGGGCATTGCCAAAGTAAACAATTGTTTCAGGATGGGGCCTTGAGTCAGATTCTTAGTTCCTTTCATTCGTCATTAACAATAAATAGTCTGCAAAGGTAGAAATTTATACTGATTTCAGTGGAGTCTGCCGGTAAAAATACGTTTCTATTGTTCTTTTTAAATGTTCTGTATGTTCCATAAAAAAACTTTGGAGTTCTTGAAGAAGGACCAAACCTTTTCAAAACACTCCAAAGTCTTTTATGAGTATTGATAGAAATCGTTGATTAGTAAGCGAAAATAGGATATTTCTTCATAGTTTCGTTTACGCGTGCACGAACTTGTGCAATCACTTCTTCATTATCTACATTTGAAAGAACAGTTTCAATCATTTCGGCAATTTCCAACATCAAGTCTTCTTTTGCACCGCGGGTTGTGATGGCTGGAGTTCCCAAACGGATACCTGAAGTCTGGAAAGCGGAACGGCTGTCAAACGGAACCATGTTCTTGTTTACAGTGATATCGGCGGCAACCAATGCCTTTTCTGCTACCTTGCCTGTCAGATCAGGATATTTGGTGCGTAGATCTACCAGCATGGAGTGGTTGTCTGTACCACCGGAAACAATCGTAAAACCACGGTCGATCAGAGCCTGTGCCAATACAGCTGCATTCTTTTTTACTTGTGCTTGATATTCTTTGTATTCAGGTTGTAAACATTCACCGAATGCAACGGCTTTGGCTGCGATGACATGTTCCAACGGACCTCCTTGGATACCAGGGAATACAGCAGAATCCAAAAGCTGTGACATCATTTTGATTTCGCCTTTCGGAGTTTTCTTACCCCATGGGTTAGGGAAGTCTTTGCCCATCATGATGACACCTCCACGAGGACCACGAAGAGTTTTGTGGGTTGTTGAAGTGACGATATGAGCATATTTAACCGGGTTTTCCAACAGTCCGGCGGCAATCAGCCTGCAGGGTGGGCCATGTCGATCATCAGGATGGCACCCACCTTATCTGCGATTTCACGCATACGTTTGTAGTCCCACTCGCGAGAATATGCTGAACCTCCACCGATAATCATTTTGGGTTTTTCACGTAATGCGATTTCTTCCATCTGATCGTAATCTACACGGCCTGTTTCTTTGTTCAAGTTGTATTCACACGGAGTATAAATAATTCCGGATGTGTTAACTAACGAGCCATGTGACAAGTGACCGCCATGAGCCAGATTTAATCCCATAAATTTGTCACCCGGATTCAAAACGGCTAGGAATACGGCCGCATTGGCCTGTGCTCCGGAGTGGGGTTGTACATTAGCCCATTCTGCTCCAAATATTTGTTTCAATCTGTCGATAGCGATTTGTTCGCTCTGGTCTACCACTTCGCAACCGCCATAGTAGCGCTTGCCGGGATACCCTTCAGCATACTTGTTGGTAAGGCAAGAACCCATGGCTTGCATTACTTGGTCACTAACAAAGTTTTCGGATGCGATCAACTCGATACCTTTGAGCTGGCGTTGATGCTCTTTTTCGATAATGTCGAAAATCAAATCGTCTCTTTTCATTTCTTTATTATAATAAGTTTATGTGCGATATTCGATTCTGAGTTCACAAAGTTAAGTAATTTTAGAATATAAGGAAATTATTTAGAAGAAAATATTTGGTGAGACTATAGAAAAAAACAGGGACGGATTTCTTTTTGTTATGTTGTAAGCGCTAAAGTGAATAAAAACTTGAAAGTGGTGGCTCTTTTCTTGATAGGTTAGCGTACAAATGTAGCATTATGATATAAGTCGGATACTTCATGAAAAGGAACTCCTGCTTCAGAAAATAACCCCTAACGAGAAACTTAACACATTGCGATGGCGATTGATGGAGATACCTTTTCCCCGGGATCTTATTCCATCTGTATTTTCCTTATAAGTAATTGATCTGGAGATATTGGTAAGTCCGATTTCATACCGGAAATCAAAAAATATATTAGCGATATTTACTCCTAATCCGATAATGGAGCTTATATTAATAGGGTGTAATTCTTCTTTTATATCGGAATACCCGAATCCTTCAAACTCTTCGAAGGTTTTATGTTTCCATACATATTCCAGTTTGGGACCGATAAAAAGAGCCATGCCGTAAGGCCTGCTTTTTACAAAACTATAGCCATATAATATAGGTAGCTCCAAAGAGTGGATGGTGCTGTTCAGTTTGGCAAACTCGGGGAGGGTGTTTTCTTTGTTTTGATTTTTATTGAAAGCTATTTCACCTTTATAAACATTATACATTATTTCGGGTTGGATGAAATGTCTTTTCATGTGTATCCGGAAAAACAGGGCGGTGAAATAGCCTACCTTATAATTGTTTTGTACATCTTCCATTCGTTCCCCGTCTAGTTCTAACCGGCTGGTGAAGTACATGGAAGAGTTGAAACCTCCTTTTATTCCCACATTTATTTTAGGCTCCTCTTTCGGGCCTTTCTTTGTTTCTTGTGCTGTAATGGGCAGGGCAAGGAGCAATAAAGCGATTAATAAAAGGAGCTTTTTCATCATAGGAGGCCTTCAGAATTTCTTTTGGTCTGTGATCTGTTCTTTTCTACAGACCAGCCGAATTTTCCGACTTTCGGCCCCAATTCAAAATACCCGCCATGAACATAGACTAACGGATTAGCTTGGGACAATTCGAATTTTCCTGTTTCCGTATTCAGGTATTTATCATCGGCTTTTACATTTACCACATCGGCTATAAACATGTCATGAGATCCTAGTGAAATGATTTCCTTTACCCTGCACTCTATACAGAGCGGAGATTCCTCGATGATGGGCGCACTGACTATTTTCGCTTTTCCCGGAGTCAGCTTCATTTCCTCAAATTTATTGTAATCCTTGCCCGAACGCACTCCGCACCAGTCGGTGGCAAATGCCATGTCTTTGGTGGTAAGGTTTATGACGAATTCCATATTCCGTTTCAAAATGGGGTAGGAATAGCGTTCCGGGCGCACGGATATATAGCACATGGCAGGGTTGGTACAAATAGTACCTGCCCATGCCACTGTGATAATGTTATATTCTTCTTCCGTACTTCCGCAACTTACCAATAGGGCCGGAAGAGGATAAATCATAGTCCCCGGCTTCCAGTCTTGTTTCATAATGATTATAGCAATTTGATACCTTCTTTACTTTGTTCTTTTTCACAGTAATGACATTTCAAGATTCCATGTTCTTTGTCAATTACATGAAACAGGGTGGTCATTGGCTCATTGTTGGTGATACATTTGGGATTGGCGCATTTTACAATGCCTCGTAATTCTTGAGGCATCAGGACTTGCTTCTTTTCCACCACTTCATAATCATGGATAATGTTCAGTTTCACATTCGGGGCTACTACGGAAAGTCGGCTTATTTCCTCATCGGTAAAGAAGCGGTCGGCCACTTTAATAATTCCTTTTTTGCCAAGTTTCTTGCTCTCAAAGTTGTTTCCGATGGTTATGTTAGAGTCTGAATCCTGTAATCCCAACAGGGCGACTACAGTAAATAATTTATCGGAAGGTATATGGTCTATGACAGTGCCGTTTTTCAATGCAGCTACCTGCAATGCTTGTTTGTTATCGCTCATCTTCATTCTTTTTTTACTTTTTTGCATCTTTTATAACATCGTCCAAGGTTATGCCCAAGACATCACAAAGGATGGCTTGGCGCGCATAAAGTCCATTTTGTGCCTGCTGGAAGTAGTAAGCTTTTGGATTCTCGTCCACATCGTATGCTATTTCGTTGACGCGGGGCAGAGGGTGCAAGATACGCAGATTGGGCCGGGTATGTTCCAGCATCTTATTCCTTAATATATATACATCTTTCACACGTTCATATTCCATCAAGTCGGTGAAACGTTCGCGTTGTACGCGGGTCATGTAAAGAATGTCAGCGTCGGCAATGGTTTCTTCGTTGAAATCTGTATATTCTTTGTATTTAATATGGTGTTCCTTGCAGTATATTTTATATTCTTCGGGCATTTTCAATTCTTCCGGAGCGATGAAATGGAAAGTGGGGTTGAAGTGGCGCATGGCCATCAGCAAGGAATGAACAGTCCGTCCGTACTTCAAATCACCTACTAGATAGATATTCAGATTTTCAAGCGTTCCCTGTGTCTTATATATGGAGTAGAGGTCTAGCATGGTTTGTGAAGGATGCTGGTTGGCTCCGTCTCCGGCATTGACTATAGGCACTGGGGCGACTTCACTGGCATACCTTGCGGCACCTTCCAAAAAATGGCGCATTACGATGATGTCGGCGTAATTGCTTACCATCATGATGGTATCTTTCAATGTTTCCCCTTTTGAAGAACTGGTTACTTTGGGATCTGTGAATCCGATAACGCGGGCTCCCAGTCTGTTTGCTGCTGTTTCAAAACTAAGTCGTGTACGGGTGGAGGGTTCAAAGAAAAGAGTGGCGACAACTTTGCCGTCCAGAATTTTACGGTTAGGCTTCTTTTCAAACTCTTTTGCCATCTCCAGAAGGTAGAGGATTTTCTCCTTCGAGTGTTCGGCAATAGTGACTAAACTTCTATTTTCCATATTGGGTTTGTATTTATGATTACAATCTTATACGGAGTGTAAAGGTATGAAAAAAAAATAAATGAGCGAAGAATTAAAAGATATTTCGTTGAACTTTGTTAGAAACACATTCTATTTCAAAGTTTTTCCTTACTTTTGTACCATTAATTACAAGAAAACGTCATGAGGAAGAAATTTATATACGTGCTTTGGGCTCTTGTTGTCGGCGTACTGTTAGTTATAACACTCGTATTCACCGCGATAGCGAAAGGAAGAATTGGATATGTACCGCCTGTTGAGGAATTGGAAAATCCGAATTTGAAGTTTGCAACCGAGATTATATCCGATGATGGCAAGATGTTGGGTACTTGGTCGCTTAGTAAGGAGAATCGTGTATTCGTAGGATATGATCAGCTATCATCGAATCTGATCCGTGCGCTGATTGCCACCGAGGATGAACGCTTTGCGGAACATTCCGGTATTGATGCACGTGCTTTTGTCCGTGCTTTGGTGAAACGGGGGGTGATGATGCAGAAGAATGCCGGTGGTGGTAGTACCATAACCCAACAGTTGGCAAAACAGTTCTATTCGCCTACGGCGGATAATGTGATGGAACGTCTGCTACAGAAACCCATTGAATGGGTGATAGCTGTTCAGTTGGAACGCTATTATACAAAAGAAGAGATTCTGACCATGTATCTTAATAAGTTCGATTTTCTGAATAATGCAGTCGGTATCAAAACTGCTGCCAATACTTACTTCTCGAAGGAGCCGAAAGATTTGAGCGTTGAGGAAGCGGCTACTTTGGTAGGTATGTGCAAGAATCCGTCACTTTACAATCCGAAACGTTTCAATGAACGTTCACGTGGACGGCGTAATGTAGTGCTCGACCAGATGCGGAAGGCTGGTTACTTGACTGATGCGGAAGCCGATTCATTAAAGGCATTGCCTCTGGTTTTGAAATATCGTCGTGTGGATCATAAAGAAGGGCTGGCAACTTACTTCCGTGAATATCTGCGTGGCGTAATGACTGCCAAGGAGCCGAAGAAGAGTGAATATCGTGGATGGCAGATGCAGAAGTATTACGAGGATTCATTGGCGTGGAAGACCAATCCGCTCTTCGGATGGTGTGCCAAGAATAAGAAGAAAGACGGTACTAACTATAATATCTATACAGATGGTTTGAAGATTTATACCACTATCGACTCACGTATGCAGAAGTATGCGGAAGAAGCAGTGTATGAACATGTGGCACAATACCTCCAACCCCGTTTCTTCAAGGAAAAGCGGAAGAAGAAAACTGCTCCGTTTACGAACCAATTGACAGAGGAGGAGGTGAATTCCATCATGACCAGGGCCATGAAGCAGACTGACCGCTATCGTATCATGAAAGAAGCCGGATGCTCGGAAGCGGAAATAAAGAAGGCGTTCAATACTAAATACGAAATGTCTGTATTTTCATACGAGGGCGAAAAGGATACTATTATGACTCCGATGGATTCCTTGAAATATTATAAATTCTTCCTTAGAGCAGGATTTATGTCTATGGATCCCTTAACTGGTCATGTGAAGGCGTATGTAGGTGGACCTAACTATAATTATTTTCAATATGATATGGCGATGGTCGGCCGCCGCCAAATTGGTTCTACTGTAAAGCCTTATGTTTATACACTGGCTATGGAAAACGGTTTTTCACCTTGTGATCAGGTTCGCCATGTCGAACAGACATTGATAGATGAGAATGGTCGTCCATGGTCGCCACGTAACGCCAGCAAGAAGCGGTATGGAGAAATGGTAACGATTAAATGGGGGCTGGCTAATTCCGACAACTGGGTAACGGCTTATCTGATGGGAAAACTTAGTCCATATGCGTTGGTTCGTCTGATTCATTCATTCGGTGTACAGAACAAACAGATAGATCCTGTAGTCTCGCTCTGTCTAGGGCCTTGTGAAATCTCTGTAGGAGAGATGGTCAGCGCCTATTCGGCATTTGCCAACCGGGGTATCCGTACAGCACCGGTATTTGTGACCCGTATTGAGGATAATGAAGGAAATATATTGGCGAACTTTACTCCGCAGATGGATGAGGTGATTAGCGAAACCAGTGCCTATAAGATGCTGGTCATGCTGAGGGCTGTGGTCAATGAGGGTACCGGTGGGCGTGTACGCCGCCTGTATGGTATCACTGCCGATATGGGAGGTAAGACGGGCACCACTAACCGTAACTCAGACGGCTGGTTCATGGGATTCACTCCCTCATTGGTGTCCGGCGTGTGGGTAGGCGGTGAAGAACGTGATATTCATTTTGACACGATGGTAGACGGGCAGGGAGCTGCATGGCACTTCCCATCTGGGGACTTTATATGCAGAAAGTCTATAAAGACAAGAGCTTGGGATATTCTCAGGATGAGAAATTCAATATACCCGATGACTTTGATCCTTGCAAAGATACCTTGATAGATGAAATCTCGGTAGAAGAGACCGGAGGCTTGGATAATATATTTGAGTAATTGGAAAATCTATAAATAAAAAGTCTGTTTGCGAAGGAAAGCAAACAGACTTTTTTATTGCTGTACTTTTATAAATGGTTGTTTCTATACATGGTATTATGGAAAATAATTTATGTAAAAATGGTGAAAACACTTGCCGTTTCATAGAAAAATGCTATATTTACAGAAAGAAAATCTTTACCTTAATAAAGACAGGAGGTAATTATGGATAGAGATGTGACTTTGTATCAGATAACTGATGTTATGGCCGAGAGAGTTTTCCAAAAAATAGATAACTTCAATAAAGGCCGTAGAGAAGATGTGGGATTTTATGCAATCAGTGTTTCTACCCCTTACCGATCATATTACGCTTTGTGGCGTATATTCCCGGATGATACCTATGCTCCTTTATTTATTCAATCGCTGGCTGTTACTTTTGATGATGCGGCGGAGCGTGCCTTTCAGTATTTGCAGAACTGTAATGTTCTGCTGAAAATAAAGGATAATACGTTCTTTGAGTCCTATTATGGAATGTCCGATGATATTGTCGCATTTGGAAAATATCGTGGAAAAAGATTGGCGGAAGTCTATTACATTGACCCTAACTATGTGCTTTGGCTGGCACATAAGTTTGAAGCCGGAATCCTAGAGACAAGAAGTTGGCCATGCTGGCAAAGGCTTTTGCCACTGTGCATTATGAAACAGTCATCCGGAAATATCATTTACCGGCCGGAAGCCGTTTCATAGGTTCTCCGGGGGAAAGGCTGACCGATCTGCGGCTGGAAGTCTTGGGGACAAGATTGCAGCTGGACACTTACAAAACAACCGGATATTATGTAGACCAGAATGTGCTTGCCGCTGATGCTGACGGCAACCGTTACACTTTTGTTATAAAGGCGGCTGCTGCCAGCGTCTCGCCGGACAGATTGAGCTGCTACACCAAAAAGCTCGCTCCCCATGAAAGCCTGTATTTAAAATCGGCTAAGGTCCTTTCTCTGTATGAGAGTAAAGGAGTCAAATATACCCGTATAGGATACTTGAAGTTCAAATAAGTCCTTGCAGTGCATGGTACGGAAGGATAGGTCCCCGCCTTCACACCGACGGGGGGATGTTTTCATTATTCGTTTACCTTCTTGTAATCAGAAAGGAACTTTTCCAAGCCTATGTTTGTCAAAGGATGATTCAACAGACCTTTAATGGCGGATAACGGGCAGGTTACTACATCTGCTCCCACTTTCGCGCATTGTAATATATGTAAGGTGTTTCTGATGGAGGCTGCAAGAACCTGTGTCTTGTAATCATACGTTTGGTACAATTCCACAATTTGTGCAACCAGTCCTACGCCGTCACTGCAAATATCGTCCAGTCTGCCGACGAACGG
This sequence comes from Phocaeicola sartorii JCM 17136 = DSM 21941, assembly GCF_000614185.1. Lineage (GTDB taxonomy): Bacteria > Bacteroidota > Bacteroidia > Bacteroidales > Bacteroidaceae > Phocaeicola > Phocaeicola sartorii. The sequence continues at coordinate 101,136 of NZ_BAKM01000014.1, forward strand.
GGATACATAGGTAGCCCCCGCTTTTGCTGCAAGTAATGCCTGTCCGGCAGAGAAAACCAGTGTGCAATTAGTGCGGATTCCTTTGTTGTTGAAATATTTGATAGCTTTGATTCCGTCCTCAATACAAGGAACTTTTACTACGATGTGTGGATGAAGGGCGGCTAGTTCCTCACCCTCTTTAATCATTTCTTCGTAATTGGTGGCAATGACTTCGGCGCTGACATCTCCATCCATAATATTACATATCTCGATGTAATGTTTATGTTGGTTTTCAACTCCTTTAATGCCTTCTTTGGCCATTAAAGAGGGATTAGTGGTTACACCATCCAGTACGCCCAATGCGTTTGCCTCACGGATTTGTTCCAGGTTGGCTGTGTCAATAAAGAATTTCATAACTTTTTCTTTTAGAGATTTAAAATCAGGTTAGCAATAGACTGCTAAGCTACTGATATTAACAATGATAAACAAGCAAATGTTCCGATTTATTTGTTATGAATTCTTTTTGTAACTACATTGATCTGCTCGATGGTTCCGAATTCTTTTTCACTCACAATATTAAGAGCAGGCAGAAATCCGCATAGCATCATCAGCAATTGCGCCATCAATGCCGGAACCATAAATACCTTATAATCCAAATAGGGGTTGAAACGTCCTTGGGTATCTATATTTATTACCGGGAAGGGAGAAATAGAGCCGGAATGGGACGTTTGGATTCCGGAGGCATAGTATATTACTAAGATAGAAACTTCCCAGCGTTCCTTTCGTTCCGTTTACGGTGTTGGATGAAATCAGTACCTTCGCCATGCCATTCTTCAGCAAGTCGCGTTCAAAGTGTGGCGGAATCTCCAAAATAAGATCGACGTCTCCTTTCTCAATGCATTGCATCGCTTCCTGATAGCTGTTTAAAATATCTATCAGATGAAAATATTCGGAAGCGCCCACTTTCTGCACCAACCGGGTGGAACAAGAGCTGCGGTCATTCGATTGATAACTGGCTTTGGCGGACAATGAAACCTGTGGCAGATAACCCTTGTCGATGTTGGAGATGTTGTATTCTTTCGTCTTTTCAATCAGCCCGTACCGTTTAATCAGCGGATAATGCGCCCGGGCTTGCTGCTGACACTTTTCCAGCGTGAGTTCCTGTGCATTCAAACAAATGGGACTGATGCTGAGAAGAAAGGTTGTGAGAATGAATAACCTTTTCATTTTCTTAATCTGCTTAATATGATTTCTACATTTTCTTATTTCCTGTGTTCTATATACTGATGATATTCTTTACCTTTTTCTTCCACAAACCAGAAATTAGGGAACAATCCCATCCGTCCGAATGGCACTCTCTGTAACACTATCGTTCACCGCAGGGGCGGATGGGGACAGGTTGTCCTCACGGTGAATGAAGACTAATATAATGAGGTATAAGTTCTAAAAAAAAACAGACATTCCGCGGCGGATATATTCTCTTTCCATATCTTCAGGTTTCAATATCTTCTTGTCAAAGACCAGCAGGTCGATATCCAGTTTTACTACTCCTTGGTCCTTGTCTTCAGGAATCCGTCCGCAGCGTCGCTCCAGCTCCTTAAATAAATAATGGACAGAATCGGGCGAAAGCGTTGTGCTGAATTTGGCCAGTTGATTGCTGAAAGGGGAGTGGAATCCGCTGCCGACAGCTTCCGTTTCCATCATCTCGCCGAAATGAATGTCGGGAAATGTGGCGCGCAACGCCTCCCGTGCGACTGATAGTTGCGCGTGACGGTTTGTGTTAGAGCCCATACAAAGCAGACAATGGTGTTCGTCCATAACATTTAATTGCATTAATGGTGCAAATGTATGAAATGTTTTTGTTACTTTTGCATGAATATATAAAAGAAATGATACCATGAAATTTATTGGAATTATTCCAGCTAGATATGCTTCCACACGTTTTCCTGCCAAACCTTTGGCCGTCTTGGGAGGTAAGCCTGTGATTCAGAGGGTCTATGAACAAGTGGTCGGCATATTGGATGAAGCATACGTGGCGACGGACGATGAGCGTATTGAAGCTGCGGTAAAAGCTTTTGGAGGCAAGGTTGTCATGACCTCTGTCCATCATAAAAGCGGTACAGACCGTTGTTATGAGGCTTATACAAAAGTGGGACAAGGATATGATGTGATTGTGAACATCCAGGGCGATGAACCTTTTATTCAAAAGTCACAGCTTGAAGCCGTAAAAGCTTGTTTTGAAAACCCCGTCACACAGATCGCGACATTGGTGAAACCTTTCACTTTCAATGACGGGTTCGAAACCTTGGAAAATGTAAACTCCCCTAAAGTGGTCGTCGGTAAGAATATGGACGCTTTGTATTTCAGCCGTTCCATCATTCCTTTCCAGCGTAATGTGGAAAAGGCCAACTGGCTGAAAGGGCATACCTATTATAAACATATCGGGCTGTATGCTTATCGGGCCGATGTGCTGAAAGAAATAACTTCACTTCCACAATCTTCGCTGGAGCTGGCTGAATCGTTGGAGCAGCTTCGCTGGCTGGAAAATGGTTATATTATAAAGGTGGGAATCAGTGAAGTGGAGACGATAGGCATTGATACGCCTCAGGATCTGGCACGTGCCGAAGTATTTCTAAAACAGAGGGAGGGGGAGTAAATGCTGGACAGAACCACCCCACCGCCCATCCGCCAACTAAGCGAATTCAGTATAACCCGTCCCGACAGGAGGACGATGAAGAACGGGATGCCTCTGAATATCATTCATGCGGGAAACGAGGATGTTGTACGTTTTGATCTTTTGATAGGGGGCGGACAATGGAATCAGGAACAGCCATTGCAGGCCATGTTCACCAACAGGATGCTACGTGAAGGAGCGGGGAATCTCACTTCTGCGCAAATAGCGGAACGATTGGATTATTACGGAGCGTGGCTTGAATTGTCTTCTTCCGTAAATTATGGATTCATTACACTTTATTCATTGAATAAATATTTTGCTCGTACGCTGGCTGTCATCTCTGAAATGATAAAGGCGCCGGCATTTCCGGCAAAGGAGCTTTCTGTTGTGGCCGATACAAACAAACAGCAATTTCTGGTGAACAGCACCCGGGTGGAGATGATTGCTCGAAAACAGTTAAACAAGGCTTTATTCGGTCCGGAGCATCCTTTCGGGCGCTATGCTGTGGCGGAAGATTATGACCGGATCACTCCGGAGGTGCTCCGCTCGTTTTATCAGAAATACTATCACTCTGGCAATTGCTCGGTATATATTTCGGGAAAGGTGACATCGGAAATAATTCGTTGCATAGAAGATAGCTTGGGAAGCGGACAATGGGGGGAAGTGACGGAGAAAGCGGTTACAACGCTTGTTTCTCCGGTTACCGCTAAAGAAAAGCGTATCTTTATAGAACGTGAGGATGCGCTTCAAAGTTCCTTGAAAATGGGATGTTTCGTAATGGATCGTCATCATCCGGATTTTTTAAAGACGCGTGTCATGGTCACTTTGTTTGGCGGTTATTTCGGAAGCCGTCTGATGTCCAATATCCGTGAAGACAAGGGATATACATACGGCATCGGCGCGGGTATCGTGTCCTATCCGGGAACAGGAATACTGGCTGTCAGTACCGAGGCGGCTAATGAATATGTGGATTCTATTATAACAGAAGTTTATCGGGAGATGGACAAACTGTGTAATGATCTTGTCCCTCAAGAAGAGTTGGAGATGGTGAAGAACTATATGCTGGGCGATTTATGCCGGTCGTATGAGGGGCCTTTTTCTTTGTCTGATGCCTGGATTTATATAGAAACGGCAGGACTGGACGAATGCTTCTTTATCCGTTCGCTGGATGCTATCCGGGGAATTACCAGAGAAGAAATACGCATATTGGCTCAAAAGTATTTCTGCAAAGAAAACTTAATAGAGGTCATTGCGGGTAAAAAAGTGTAATAACCTATCACGCCCAAAGATAGAAAATCGTATCTTTGGCGTAAATCTTATCTATTAGAAGTAACGAACCAATGAAGAAATACGTATATATATTATTGCTTTTGGCCTCGGTCAGCACATGGGCCACCGCTCAGATAAAAATCGGAAATTATACATTTAAGGATGGGGGCGAATATACCGGAGAACTGAAAGGTAGAAAACCAAACGGTAAGGGAAAGACAACCTACAAGAACGGAAATACCTACGAAGGGGAATATATAAAAGGTAAACGCGAGGGGAACGGGACATATACGTTTCACGATGGAGAAAAGTATGTGGGACAATGGTTCCAGGACCAGCAACACGGCAGCGGAACCTATTATTTTATGAATAATAACCGGTATGAAGGTATGTGGTTTGCCGACTATCAGCAGGGTGAAGGCACTATGTATTATTATAACGGAGATGTTTATATAGGTAACTGGTTTCAGGACAAACGTAGTGGAAAGGGCACTTATACTTGGAAAGCAGGAGCCAAATATGAGGGCGAATGGAAAGAAGACAAGAAAAACGGACAGGGTGTTATGGTATGGCCCGACCAGTCCAAATATGAAGGTGAGTGGAAAGATGACGCACGTGACGGAAAGGGGACATTTCATTATGTCAACGGCGACAAATATGTGGGCGACTGGAAGGATGATGTGCAGCACGGCAAAGGCATTTATTACTTTAACAGTGGTGACCGTTACGAAGGTGACTACGTGAACGGTGAACGCACGGGGCAGGGAATCTATGTACACAAGAATGGCGACAAGTATGTAGGCCAGTTCAAGGACGGCGAACAGCACGGGACCGGAACCTTCACTTGGGCCAACGGCGCTGTGTATGAAGGGCAGTGGGTGAACAACCAGCGCTGCGGTAAAGGGCACTACATCTGGGCGAATGGTGATGACTATGAAGGTGAATGGAAAGACAACATGGCCGATGGTGAAGGGACTTTGCGCACTGCTGACGGAACCAAATATAAGGGCCATTTCGTGAAAGGAAAGGAAGACGGCAAAGGCGTGCTTGAAGATAAGAACGGGGTGCGCTATGACGGATTTTTCAAACAAGGGAAGAAACACGGTGCCTTCGTGGAGACTGACAAGAATGGAAATGTAATCCGTAAAGGTGTTTATAAGTTTGGAACGCTGGATGCAGAACAAAAATAAGAATACAATGCTGGATTTGGAGAATATAACGTTGAAAGTACGTGAAATAGCACTCCGGACGGGTGCTTTTCTTTGTAATGAACGTAGCGGTTTTGACCGTAGTAAGGTGGAAAAGAAAAATGCTCATGACTATGTGTCGTATGTGGATAAAGAGTCCGAACGCCGTATTGTGGCTCAACTCCGGGAGCTGCTTCCCGAGGCAGGATTCATCGCCGAAGAAGGTTCGGGCAGCCTGACTACCGAAAACTATTGCTGGCTAGTGGACCCGCTGGACGGAACAACCAATTTTATCCATAATAATGCTCCTTATTGTGTAAGTATCGCCCTTCGCAATAAAGAAGAGCTGCTGGTTGGCGTGGTGTATGAGGTATGCCGCAATGAACTTTACTGGACTTATAAAGGAGCGCCCTCTTATTTGAACAACAAAGAAATACATGTATCAGATGTCTCTGATATGGACGAAGCGTTTGTGGCGTTAGGCTTTCCATACGATTCGCAAAAGTATAAGCCATTGGCGGAACATATTGTGCACGAGTTATATGGGAATGTGGGAGGTATGCGTCTGCAGGGAGCGGCTGCGGCAGAACTTTGCTATGTAGCTGCCGGACGCTTTGAAGCCCGCATAGAAGGACTGCTGGGCCCGTGGGATATCGCGGCAGGTTCGATAATCTTGATGAATGCCGGTGGAAAAGTGACAGATTACAGCGGAGGGGGAGACTTTTATTCCGGCCGTGAAGTGTTGGCTACCAATGGAAAACTGCATGATGAGTTTCTCAAGATCTTGGGAAAAAAATAAATACTTCACTTTTTTCTAGTTCGTTACAAATATATTTTGTAAGTTTGTCAAGTGAACACATGAACAAATGTAACATGAATGTATCTGTTATCTTTCAATTTTTAAAAGATCTGGCTGCAAACAATAATCGGGAGTGGTTTCAGAAACATAAGGATGAATATCTGAAAGCTCAAAAAGAGTTTGAGGAATTACTGACAGCAATCATCGCCCGTATTTCATTGTTTGACGAAAGCATTGTCGGTATTCAGGCTAAGGACTGTACATACCGTATTTATCGCGACACGCGGTTCTCTAACGATAAGACTCCTTATAAAATACACTTGGGCGGTTATATCAACGCTCATGGGAAAAAATCGGAGCATTGTGGATACTATGTTCATATAGAGCATGATAACTGTATGCTTGCTGGTGGAAGCTGGTGTCTGGAACCTAAAGTGCTGAAAGCTGTCCGCCAGTCTGTTTATGACAATATAGATGAATACAGAGGAATTGTGGAAGACCCTGCATTCAAGCAATATTTTCCTGTTATCGGAGAAAATCATTTAAAAACGGCTCCCAAAGGATTCCCGAAAGATTTTGAATATGTAGATTATTTAAAATGCAAGGATTATACCTGTGCTTATATAGTGCCTGATACGTTTTTCTTTGCTCCTGACCTGTTGGACAAGGTGGAAGACGTTTTCAGGCAACTGAAGCGGTTTGCCGATTTTACAAACTTCACAATAGACGACTTTGAATGATAAAAGCAATATTTTAACCATTAAAATGAAATAATTATGGTAGTAGACAAATTAGAGAACTTAGAAAAGTACGCTTCATTGAACCCTTTGTTTGCCAAGGCAATGGAATTTCTGAAGACGACAGACTTGAACGCTCAGGAATTAGGGAAAGTAAAATTACAGGGTGACGATCTGGTAGTAAACTTTTCTCAGACCAAGCCTAAGACTAAAGAAGAAGCAAAATTAGAAACTCACAATCAGTTTATTGATATACAGATTCCTCTGTCAGGGGTGGAAGTGATGGGCTATACGGCACGTGAGGACCTCCCCGAAGCTGACTATGATGCAGATAAGGATATCTCATTCTATCCGGGACTTGCCGAAAGCTATATTCCTGTAAAGCCGGGAATGTTTGCCATCTTCTTCCCACAGGATGCTCATGCTCCGGGCGTATCTCCTGAAGGTGTGAAGAAAGTGATCGTGAAAGTTTTGGTTTGAAAAGAGAATAACTACAAGTAATCATATTATGGAAAATACCACTCCTAAATTAGGCATAATAGAAAGCGATCCTTGGCTGGAACCGTATTCGGCGGCTATTGAAGGACGCCATCAGCATGCATTGGATAAAGAATTGGAACTGACCGGAGGTAAAGGAACTTTGTCGGACTTTGCCACCGGATATTTATATTTCGGCTTGCATCGTACCAGAAGAGGGTGGGTGTTCCGTGAATGGGCTCCGAATGCGAAGGAAATATATCTTATCGGAGATTTCAACGATTGGAAAGAGCATGGCGATTATAGAATGTACCGCGTAAAAAACTCTCCTGGTGTATGGGAGGTGGAATTACAAAGCAGTGCTATAAGGCATGGTGACTTGTATAAGTTGAAAATCCGTTGGAAAGGCGGTGAAGGTGAGCGTATTCCGGCATGGGCAAATCGTGTGGTACAAGATGAGCAGACAAAGATATTCAGCGCACAAGTTTGGGAACCGGAGCATCCCTACCAGTTCAGAAAGAAAGTGTTCCGTGCAAAGACCGATCCTTTGATGATTTATGAATGCCATATCGGTATGGCTCAGGAAGAAGAAAAGGTAGGAACTTATAATGAATTCCGTGAAAAAATATTGCCGCGCGTAGCAGAGGCGGATATAACTGCATTCAGATTATGGCTATCCAGGAACATCCTTACTATGGAAGTTTCGGGTATCATGTATCCAGTTTCTTCGCTCCGTCGTCCCGTTTCGGTACGCCGGATGAGTTGAAGGAATTGATTGATACGGCTCATAGAATGGGAATTGCCGTCATTATGGACATCGTGCATTCTCATGCTGTGAAGAATGAAGTGGAGGGACTTGGCAATTTTGCCGGTGATCCGAATCAATACTTCTATCCAGGCAGCCGTCGTGAACATCCGGCATGGGATTCCTTATGCTTTGATTATGGTAAGAATGAAGTGGTTCATTTCTTGCTGTCCAATTGTAAGTATTGGATGGATGAATTCCGTTTTGACGGTTTCCGTTTTGACGGCGTGACATCTATGTTGTATTATAGCCACGGCTTGGGAGAGGCGTTCTGTAATTATGGAGATTACTTTAACGGGAATCAAGATGATAATGCGATTTGTTATTTGACATTGGCCAACAAGTTGATTCATCAGGTAAACTCCAAAGCGATTACCATTGCGGAAGAAGTTTCGGGTATGCCCGGACTGGCGGCACCGATTCAAGATGGCGGATATGGATTTGATTACCGTATGGCCATGAACATTCCGGATTATTGGATTAAGACGATCAAGGAAAAGATTGATGAGGACTGGAAGCCGAGCAGCATGTTCTGGGAAGTGACCAACAGACGTAAGGACGAGAAGACTATTTCGTATGCCGAAAGCCATGACCAGGCGTTGGTGGGTGATAAGACAATTATTTTCCGCCTGATAGATGCTGATATGTATTGGCATTTCCAGAAAGGGGATGAGAACTACACGGTTCATCGTGGCATCGCATTGCATAAAATGATCCGTTTGCTTACAGCCTCTACCATCAATGGAGGATATTTGAACTTTATGGGTAATGAATTCGGGCATCCCGAATGGATTGATTTTCCACGTGAAGGTAACGGATGGTCGCATAAATATGCCCGTCGTCAGTGGGGGCTGTTTGATAATAAGAACCTGTGTTACCATTACTTGGGCGATTTTGATTCAGCGATGGTTCATCTCATTGAAAGTGTGAAGAATATTCAAGACACTCCAGTCATTGAGGTATGGCATAATGATGGTGACCAGGTGCTGGCTTACCGCCGTAAGAATTTGATTTTTGTGTTTAATTTCAATCCTACCAAGTCATTTACGGACTATGGTTTCCTGGTACCTGTCGGAGCGTATGATGTGGTATTGAATACGGATGCGACAGTTTTTGGAGGCAATGGTCTGGCTGACGACAGTGTACGTCATTTCACTAATTTCGATCCTCTTTATAAAAGGGATAAGAAGGAATGGCTGAAACTGTATCTGCCTGCCCGTTCGGCTGTGGTATTGAAAAAAGTGAAAGAGTGATTTATGAGCAGCAACAACAGCTTATCCTATAAAAGAGCCGCCCGCATCCTTACGGTTGCGTGCGGTCTTCTTTTCTCTATTTTTAGTCTTGTATATCTTTTTGTACTTCAGAAAGATGTAGTGGGGGCATTGCATTACTCATTGTCCCAAGGGAAAACGCATTATTCTCCTTTGGCAGGAGCCATTATCATTACAGTGGTTTTATTGATATTCCGTTGGGGGATCAATGGATTGATGGGATTGAAGGGTCCCGTGCGGGCACTTTCCTATTTCCCGTCCTGCCTGCTGCTGGGAGTGCTGACGGATGTGGACCGGACTATTTTCCACGGAGGAAGTATAGAGGATAAGTGGCTTTGGCTGCTGCCGGTGCTTTTACTTATATATATAGGTGTTGTCTATACTTTACGGCGTGTGTTCCGTGCATGGCTGAACCAAGAAGGTTCTATCTTGGTTTTGATAAATTCTAACTTGGCTGTCTTGACACTTTTATGCCTGATGACGGTAGGTATAGGAAACACGAATGTGAACTTTCATCATGAACTGGCTGTGGAGCAGGCTATCCGTAATCATTGTTATGAGGCTGCGCGGATGGTGGGAGTAAAGTCTTTGGAAACAACCCATACATTGACTGCGCTTAGAGCGCATGCCATGTCTTTGGAAGGTACAATGGGGGAGCACTTGTTTGAATACCCTCAATATCAGGGTGCGGAGGGACTTTTGTTTGAACCTCATTCCCAAGAAACGTTGCGCTTGAATGCCGACAGCCTGTATGCTTATCTTGGCGCAAGGCCACATATCGCAGAAAAAACGGTGGATTTCTTAGGCCGTATCTGTCGTGATGAAGTGGGCGGACATACCGCTTTGAATTATTATATGAGCGCACTGCTGCTGGATAAGAAACTGGACAGATTTGTATCGGCGGTTGATACATATTGTTTCGAACAAGATACATTGCCGCGTTATTATCGTGAGGCATTGGTGCTTTATAAACAGACTCATCCTGGATATGGGAGAGATATCAAGGACACGCTGATGGTGCAGCGTTTGAACGAGTTCCTTGACCGTCAGAAGGAATTTTCCTCACCGGTGGAAGAGAAAAACCGTATGCGGCGGGAATACGGTGATACCTATTGGTGGTATTATCGTTATCAATAAGTTATTTTTAGACTTTCCGACTCTATATTTTTGCAAAATCGTTGGTACTTTCCCATGCTTTTTTACTAATTTTGCAAACTCTTAAAAAGGAAAAACAAAAATAACGATATAGCGATGGCAGTAGAATTAAAAGAACTTACCAAAAGAAGCGAGAATTATTCTCAGTGGTATAATGACTTGGTGGTAAAGGCCGATTTGGCCGAACAATCACCTGTGCGTGGATGTATGGTGATCAAACCTTACGGATACGCCATTTGGGAGAAGATGCAGCGTCAGTTGGACGATATGTTTAAAGAAACCGGCCATGTAAACGCCTATTTCCCGTTGCTTATTCCGAAATCTTACCTTAGCCGTGAAGCTGAGCACGTAGAAGGATTTGCCAAAGAATGTGCTGTAGTTACTCACTACCGTCTGAAGAATGCCGAAGACGGTTCAGGTGTGATCGTAGATCCGGCTGCCAGACTGGAAGAAGAATTGATCATCCGTCCTACCTCCGAAACCATCATTTGGAGTACCTATAAAAATTGGATTAATTCCTATCGTGACCTGCCTATCTTGTGTAACCAGTGGGCAAATGTTATGCGGTGGGAGATGCGTACCCGTTTGTTCCTGCGTACTGCGGAGTTCTTGTGGCAGGAAGGTCATACGGCTCATGCGACCCGCGAGGAAGCAGAAGCGGAAGCACAGAAAATGTTGCATGTGTATGGTGACTTCGCTGAAAAGTATATGGCTGTCCCGGTAATCAAAGGGGTAAAATCGGCTAATGAACGTTTCGCGGGTGCATTGGATACTTACACCATCGAAGGCTTGATGCAGGATGGAAAGGCATTGCAATGTGGTACTTCTCACTTCTTGGGACAGAATTTCGCAAAGGCGTTCAATGTGCAGTTTGTCGACAAGAACAATAAACTGGATTATGTTTGGGCCACTTCTTGGGGGGTATCTACCCGCCTGATGGGTGCGTTGATTATGACTCACTCTGATGATAACGGATTGGTATTGCCTCCGCATTTGGCTCCTATCCAGGTAGTTATCGTTCCTATCTATAAGAATGATGAAATGCTGAAGAAGATTGATGCAAAAGTGGAAGGCATTGTCAATAAGTTGAAAGCAATGGGCATTTCTGTGAAATATGACAATGCGGACAACAAACGTCCGGGATTCAAGTTTGCAGATTACGAACTGAAAGGTGTGCCTGTTCGTCTGGTAATGGGTGGCCGTGATCTTGAGAACAATACCATGGAAGTGATGCGTCGTGATACATTGGAAAAAGAAACCCGTTCTTGCGATGGAATAGAAGAATACGTACAACAATTGTTGGAGGATATTCAGAACAATATTTATCAGAAAGCATTGAATTATCGTAATGAACATATTGTGAAGGTGGATTCATACGATGAATTTAAAGAACAAATAGAGAAAGGTGGCTTCATTCTGGCTCATTGGGATGGAACTCCGGAAACAGAAGACCAGATCAAAGAAGAAACGAAAGCGACGATTCGTTGTCTTCCTTTTGAAGCTGATGAAGAGAGCTTGACTCCGGGCAAGTGTATGGTAACCGGAAAACCATCTGCTCGCCGTGTTCTCTTTGCGAGAGCATATTAACGACTTCGACAAATTTTTTCGTTTTTTATAAAAGAACAGGAGTCGGCAGCAGTGAATGCTCCCGACTCTTTTTTATCTTGATGCAATGGTTAATATAGAAAATATATCTATCAGTTTTGGTAATCTGACTCTTTTCAGGGAACTTGATTTGCAAGTCTGTTGTGGTGAAAGTGTGTGTATCTGTGGCGGTTCGGGCAGTGGAAAAACCTCATTGCTGAAAGCCATACTAGGTTTTGTGCCTTTAAGTGAAGGAACCATAAAGGTGGATGGAACGGTGCTGACTCCTAAAACAGTAGATCATATCCGCAAAAAAATAGCATGGGTTCCTCAAGAACTGGCCCTCCCTTCGGAATGGGTCAGTGAAATGGTGCGGATGCCTTTTGAGCTGAAGGCGAACCGTGAGGCAGGATTCAGCAAAGAACGGCTGATGGAATATTTCATCTCATTAGGATTGGAGGCGGAACTCTATGATAAACGGGTGAATGAGGTGTCCGGCGGACAACGTCAGCGCATCATGCTGGCAGTGACAGCCTTGCTTGACAAACCTTTGCTGATTGTGGATGAACCGACTTCGGCGCTAGATCCGGAATCATGCTTACGGGTGATCAATTTCTTTAAATCCTTATGCAGTAAAGGAATGACTATATTGTCTGTTTCGCATGACAAACAGTTTGCTTCCGGGTGCGACAAGGTATTTACTTTATAATCTGACGGATGGGAACAATTGATATAGACTATGGCAGTCTGGGAATAGGATTGCTGCTGATGCTTATCCCGGTTTACTTTTTATGGCGCTTCAAGACGGGTTTGCTTAAACCGGTTTTGATAGGGACGGTGCGTATGACTGTACAGTTGTTTTTGATTGGGGCTTATCTTCGTTTTCTGTTTGAATGGAACAATCCGTTTATCAATTTTCTATGGGTGGTTATCATGGTTGGAGTGGCTGCTGAAACAGCCTTGACGCGTACGCGGTTGAAACGTAGCATTTTGATGATTCCCATTTCTATCGGTTTTTTTGTAACAGTGGTGCTTGTCGGACTTTATTTTCTTGGTTTTGTGTTAAAGCTGGATAACATATTCAGTGCTCAGTATTTTATTCCGGTTTTTGGCATAATCATGGGAAATATGTTGGGAGTGAATGTGATAGGACTGAATACTTATTATGCTGGACTGCATCGGGAGCAGCAACTTTATTATTATCTGCTGGGTAATGGCGCCACGCGTAATGAGGCGATAGCCCCATTTGTGCGTCAGGCTCTAATCAAAGCATTCAGTCCGGGCATTGCCAATATGGCGGTAACAGGGCTCGTTGCATTACCGGGAACCATGATTGGACAGATATTGGGAGGGAGTTCGCCACATGTGGCTATCAAATATCAGATTATGATTGTAGTTATAACCGTGGTGGCGTCCATACTTTCACTCATGATGACCATTTTTCTGGCTTCACGGAAATCATTCGACAGCTATGGCCGGTTGCTACAGGTTCATAAGGATACCAAACGGAGATAGAGTCCTTATTCTTGCTCTTGTAGTACATTTATACATTCCTGTCAGTAAAATAAAAAATATGAATGAGTATATTTGGAAATATATAGCAGAATTACCAACCCCCGGTTTCTTTGTCACTGCGGATATAATGCATGAGGGGAGGAATTCCCCGTAGATATTAAAGCATTTATCATTGATAAACTAGCTCTGATAGGAACAGGGATACCAGCCCGCAAATTTACATTTCATTCGGATGGATGGCGTATTCATCTTACCTTTTTCCCGACAGATCGTGTTGTTGACGAGCGCTATGCTTTGAAAAATAAAATGATAAAGTGGAGAAAGTATAAAAAATAGCTTGGTTGCTTTTTTAATTCGGATGGATTGATTATCTTTGCAATCAAATTTTCGCGAACGAATGAAAATTAAGGAAATAGTAAGTGCCCTTGAAAGGTTCGCGCCTCTGCCTTTGCAGGACGGATTTGATAATGCCGGATTGCAAGTTGGACTGACAGAAGCGGAAGCAACAGGGGCTTTGTTGTGTCTGGACGTTACTGAAGCTGTTGTGGATGAAGCTGTCATGTTGGGATACAACCTGATTGTCTCGCATCATCCACTTATATTTAAAGGATATAAATCTATTATCGGTCGGGACTACATTGAACGATGCATCTTGAAAGCCATTAAAAATGATATTGTCATTTATTCGGCACATACCAATCTGGATAATGCGTCCGGAGGTGTCAATTATAAAATAGCTGAAAAGATAGGTCTCAGGAATGTGCGCATCTTGGAACCGAAAGAGGAATGTTTATTAAAACTTGTAACGTTTGTGCCGGATGCACAGGCCGACAGGGTGAGAAAAGCATTGTTTGAAGTCGGTTGCGGTTGTATAGGTAATTATGATTCATGCAGTTATAATCTGAAAGGTGAGGGGACTTTCCGTGCGCAGAGAGGAGCCAGTCCGTTTTGTGGGGAGATAGGTGAATTGCACAAGGAATCCGAAGTACGTATAGAAACGATTCTTCCGGCTTTTAAAAAGACGGCGGTGATAAAAGCATTATTGGCGGCACATCCTTATGAAGAGCCGGTTTTTGATCTTTATCCGTTGAAAAATATATGGAAACAAGTAGGTTCGGGAGTGATTGGAGAATTGGAAGAGCCTGAGACAGAACTGGATTTCTTGAGGTGCATCAAGAAAATATTCGAAGTGGGTTGTTTGAGGCATACTCGTTTATCCGGTCGTCTGATACAGACAGTAGCGTTATGCGGCGGAGCCGGAGCATTCCTGTTGCCCAAAGCGGTAAGTGCTGGTGCAGATGTGTTTGTCACGGGTGAAGTGAAATATCATGATTATTTCAATTATGAGAATAATATTCTGGTAGCTGAAATGGGGCATTATGAGAGTGAGCAATATACAAAAGAAATATTTTATTCAATCATACAGGAAATGTTTCCGGAGCTGGAAGTCCAGATAACCCGGGTAAATACAAATCCTATTAAATATTTGTAAGAAAAAACTATGGCTAGAGAAGCAAAGAAAGACCCGAGCGAATTAACAGTGGAAGAAAAGCTGAAAGCTTTGTACCAGTTGCAGACCATGTTGTCTGAAATCGATAAGATCAAGACTTTGAGAGGGGAACTTCCTCTTGAAGTTCAAGACCTTGAAGATGAAGTTGCCGGTTTGAGCACTCGTATTGAGAAAATTAAAGCTGATATCGAGGAGCTGAAATCAAACATTGCAACTAAGAAAATTGAAATCGAGACAGCTAAGACTTCTGTTGAAAAATATAAAGCTCAGCAGGATAATGTGCGCAATAATCGTGAATATGACGTATTGACAAAGGAGATCGAATTCCAGTCATTGGAAATCGAGCTTTGTGAAAAACGCATAAAGGAATATATTGCAGCGGAAAAAGCAAAGAGCGAGGAGATAGAACACAGCAATCAGGAATTGGATGAAAGAAAGAAGGACTTGGAAGCGAAGAAATCCGAACTAGAAGAAATTGTTTCTGAAACCAAGCAGGAAGAAGAAAAGCTGAGAGAGAAAGCAAAAGTATTGGAAACAACTATCGAGCCGCGTCTGTTGCAGGCATTTAAACGTATCCGTAAAAATTCTCGCAATGGTTTGGGTATTGTATATGTTCAACGTGACGCATGTGGTGGTTGCTTTAACAAGATTCCGCCTCAGAAACAACTTGATATTCGTATGCGTAAGAAAATTATCGTATGTGAATATTGTGGTCGTATCATGATTGACCCCGAATTGGCTGGGGTGATTGCTGAACAACACTTGGAGACAGTCAAGAGATAATATCACCTGAGACAGTTTCTTTTTCTTTGTGGAAAAAGAATTTCATCACATTCTAAGCAATATCTCCTTACAAGATCTTGCTTAGAATGTTTTTTTATACATTTATAGTTCTGAATAGCGGGGAATATCTGGTAGAAAACGGTATGTTTTTGTATTGTAATCAATATGGCAACAGTAATGGTTCAATCCATTGCTTACAATCAGATAATCAACTTTTAGAACCATGTTATACCTGGTTATCTGATCAAACACTGTTTGCGTGATTTCTATATGTGGAGCTTTGTATTCCACAATCAGTTTGGCACTTAGGTCTTTGTTGTAGAGCACGGTGTCGCAACGTTTTTTTGTTCCGTTTAAGTCCAGTTGTATTTCATTGGCCAGCAATCCCTTCGGATATCCTTTATAATCCGTCAGATAGTGGACAAAATGCTGTCTTACCCATTCTTCCGGGGTAAGAGCGACATATCTTTTGCGGAGCATGTCGAAAATAACATTTTTTCCATTTCGCTCCGCGATTTTAATTTCGTAGGATGGCAAGTTTAATGATAACATTTAGTAAATTTGCATAAGTGTAACTCGGTAATAACCGATACAAAAATACAAAAGATTATGAAAACAAAAGAGGAAATTGTAGCAAACTGGCTTCCCCGCTACACAAAAAGGAGCTTGAATGATTTCGGAGAATATATCCTTCTGACCAATTTCAATAAATATGTGGAACTTTTTGCCGACAAATTCAATGTGCCGGTATTAGGACGCGATGCCAATATGACATCGGCACATGCGGAAGGGATTACTATTATTAATTTTGGCATGGGAAGTCCCAATGCTGCCATCATTATGGATTTGCTAGGGGCCATCCAGCCTAAAGCATGTCTGTTTTTAGGTAAATGTGGGGGCATAGACAAGAAGAATAAGTTAGGAGATCTGATTCTGCCCATTGCAGCTATTCGTGGAGAAGGAACATCCAATGATTATTATCCACCTGAGGTACCTGCATTACCTGCATTTATGTTGCAGCGTGCCGTTTCATCAGCTATCCGTGACCATGCACGCGATTATTGGACCGGAACGGTGTATACTACCAACCGCCGTATATGGGAGCATGATGAGGAGTTTAAAAAGTATCTTCTTAAAACACGTGCCATGTGTGTGGATATGGAAACTGCCACGCTGTTTACCACCGGTTTTTACAATCATATTCCTACCGGAGCATTACTTCTGGTGTCCGACCAGCCGATGATTCCTGAAGGAGTGAAGACGGAGAAAAGCGACAGTATTGTGACGCAGCAATATGTAGAAGAGCATGTGGAGATTGGTATTGCTTCATTACAGATGATTATTGAGGAAAAGAAGACAGTCAAACACTTAAAATTTGACTGGTAATTTTACTATATATGGCAAAAGAAACAACATACGAAGAAATAGCTCGTGAGCTGAAAAACCGTATCTATAAGCCTGTTTATTATCTAATGGGCGAAGAGTCTTATTACATAGACCGGATATCTGAGTATATAGCACAAACAGTGTTAAATGAAAATGAAAAAGAATTCAATCAGACTATTGTTTATGGGGCTGATACAGATATAGCGACTGTTATCAATGCAGCCAAGCGTTATCCCATGATGTCCAAATATCAAGTTGTAATAGTAAAAGAAGCTCAGAATATAAAGAATATGGAAGAGCTTACTTATTATCTTCAGAAACCTTTGGACTCTACAATTCTGGTGTTGTGCCATAAACATGGCACATTGGACAGAAGAAAAAAATTGGCAGCTGAAATAGAGAAAGTAGGTGTCCTTTTCGAATCGAAAAAGATTAAAGACGCCCAGCTTCCCGGTTTTATATCTTCTTACTTGAAACGTAAATCGGTAGAAATAGAGCCGAAGGCTTCAGAAATGATGGCGGAATTTGTTGGAGCGGATTTAAGCCGTATGGCCGGAGAGTTGGAAAAATTAATTATCACGCTTCCAAGAGGACAAAAGCGGATTACTCCTGAGCAGATAGAACGTAACATTGGTATAAGCAAGGATTATAATAATTTCGAGCTTAGGAACGCCTTAGTGGCAAAGGATGTTTTCAAGGCTAATCAAATAATAAAATATTTTGAGGAGAATCCCAAAACAAATCCTTTGCAGATGACTTTGTCTGTGTTATTCAATTTCTTCGCTAATTTGATGCTTGCATATTATGCTCCTGACAAGTCGGAGCAAGGTGTTGCCAATCAACTGGGACTTAAATCACCATGGCAGTCTAGAGACTATATGGCTGCTATGAGAAAATATAGCGGAGTAAAGGTGATGCAAATTATTGGTGAAATTCGTTACTGCGATGCCAAATCAAAAGGTGTGGGCAATCCATCCTTGGGAGATGGAGATCTGCTGCGCGAACTTGTATATAAAATTCTTCATTAGTTAATGGGCCAAACAAAGATTCTGTTATCCCGATGCTTTTATTCTTGAAGCGTCGGGATTCTTTTTTCTCTTTCTCTTGGAGGGAATCCTGTTGATGATCCAATTGAGAATAATATTTTACATTTATACTTCTATTATTGCCTTATTTAATGTCTTGGTTGTGCTTTTATTCTCTGTTTTTCTAGATGACAAGAGATGTATGATGAGAAAAACGACATTAACTTGCTTATTCCTAGATTGATAGGATGTTTTATGCCCTTCTAGAATCGTATATTTTAATGGGGATGTCCGTTTGTACATGAATACGGCAGTATTTGGCCTTTTGGGAGTAAAGTGAATAAGAAGAATGGAAATGTGAAGGAATACGGATGGGGAGTGAACAAACAGAGAGGACCAATTAATTGAGTAAGTTCATAACGTTAGTTTAAATTCTGAATTCATGTTTGTCTGCTTGATCCTGCATTCCATGGTTTCAGTATCCATGAATTCCTAAGGTGAATGAGCCAAGAACTATGATGGGAGTTTTTATCTTCGCCAATGGAAAATATATGAATATATGAATATCTGAGATATAGAAAAACAAAATATTCATAGGATCAAGAGGATCGTTATACAGAAAAAATTCACTTTTAGAAATAATTATAGTTTAGTTTTGTGATGTTACATCTGTAAACTCACTTAAAATAGGAGATTTTATAGGTGCAGCAGGTTTATTTATGTAAATATTACAAATGAAAATAGGGTAGTGGCCGGATGTAAATATTACATATATAAATGTGTATGAATAATTATTTATACCTTATTTTGTAGTAATAATGCGCTGGGAATCAGTGTTTTATTTACTGTTAATAAAGTTGTTGATAACTTTTATGCGTTTTGTTTGCTTATATAGTTGTGGTTATTTGTAAATATGAGGTTTTTGTTATTTATATATTATAGATAATC
>NZ_BAKM01000013.1 GCF_000614185.1 Phocaeicola sartorii JCM 17136 = DSM 21941
GCTATTTTTAGGGGAGTATTGGCGTAAAAGCTCCACAAAATGTCATTTTTCAAAGTAGATTTCACCATAAAAAGGAAGTACCATATTGGGGTGAATATGGTACTTCATAGTTCTGTATTACAAAGGATTACTTTATGTCATCCTCATTTGAACTAACATGGGTTTATCAGGGAATGGTTGCTAATATCTTGTAAGTATCGTATTTGCTTTTTCAATATCATATAAAAACACCCATGTCGTTTTTATACAATTTAATAAGAACCAAGTAAAGTAACTTTGCCGGATAAATGAAATGAGTATGAATATTACCTATACATCAATTTATAAAACCAGTTTGCCTGTATTGGTTAGTTTATTAATGGAATACTTGATTGGTTTTACTGATACAGCCTATTTAGGAAGAGTTGGAGAAACCGAATTGGCTGCATCAGCTATAGCTGGTACTTATTACATGATTATATACATGATTGGATTTGGGTTCAGCATAGGAGCGCAAATCTTAATAGCCCAATGTAATGGAAACCGACAGTATAAAGAAGTAGGAAAAATTCTCTCACAAGGAATATTGTTTTTGTTAATAATCGCGGCAATGGTAATATTGTTTTCTTCTATAATTTCACCAATTATATTAAAAACAATTATAGACTCCGAGTCTGTACTCCAAACAGTTTTGCAATATCTTGACTGGAGAATCTATGGTTTCTTTTTTTCTTTTACAATTATCATGTTTAGAGCCTTTTATATCGGAATAATACATACCTCCGCATTAATGCTCAATTCCATAACTATGGTAGCAATTAATATTATTCTAAATTATATCTTAATATTCGGGGCATTAGGTATTCCCGCACAAGGAATTTCCGGAGCAGCCATAGCATCTGTCATTTCCGAAGCTGTAGCAGTAATCCATTTTATCATATATACCCAAAAGAATATAAATCCTTGCAGATATGGATTTAAAAAACGAATTACTGTAGATTGCACAATCTTAAAAAAGATATTATCTATTTCTATTTGGATGATGTTACAACATGGATTAGTATTTGGCAGTTGGTTCGTTTTCTTTATTACAATAGAACATTTTGGAGAGAGGTCATTAGCGATTACGAATATCGTGAGAAATATTTCGTCTTTTCTCTTCCTTTTCGTACAAGCATTTGCATCTGTTGTCAGTTCTTTGGTCGGAAATCTCATCGGAGAGGACAAAAGTAACTCTATCCTATATGTATGTAAAAAAGTAATATTCTTATGTTACATAACTATTTTGCCGATAATTATACTGTTCGTGCTTTTCTCTTCATACATTTTACGAATTTATAGTGACAATGCAGCATTGGTGTTTGAAGCTATCCCCACGTTAAAGGTCATGCTTACTTCTTACCTGATTGCAGTACCTACATTTGTATTTTTCAGTGTGGTTTCGGGAATAGGGCATGCTGTTGCTTCTTTATCGATAGCATTTATATCCTTAGTCATTTACATAATGTATGTGGAAGCTATTGGTCATTTTAGTTCAAGTGTTCCGCTATTGTGGACATCGGAGCATGTTTACTTTTCATGCGTGTTTATACTTTCTCTTTATCACATTCACCATTGGAGAATGAACCTTTATCAATCAAGGCAAAAAATTAATCACTGATTTTTCTTAGAATCAGAGTTAATAATTATCTTTGTTATATGTATAAAGAATATTCTCCATGTAACATATTAGCTCCTTTTATCTATCACTTTTGGGAATACAAAGGAGAAACAAGAAGTGGATTGAAATTTAACATTCCACCTCATGGTTGTTCTGACTTTGTTTTCACAGGGGGTAGCGCCGCAGATTCTATTAGAAATGGACTGATAATGAAACCTTATCATTCCTATTTCTTTGGACCGATGAATACATTTACAGAATTGGTCGCTCGCACAAATTTCATTCATATCATAGGTGTACGCTTTCGCCCATGTGGACTTTTTCGGTTCATAGAGATTCCACTAAATGAATTGGTAAATCAAGGATTGGATAGCCAAGAATTTCCGGCTATTTTTAGTCAATCTTTCATATATAAACTCTGTGAATCCAATCAAAATCCGATTGATACTATTGAACATGAATTGGTTAGATATGTGTACAAAAATAATATGGACACAGAAAAGCAAATATCTTATGCTGTTTCCTTGATTAGCAGACAGAAAGGTGTTGTTTCTATTAAGGAATTGGCAACAGAAGTATGCTTATGCCTACGACAATTTGAGCGCAAATTTAAATTTTATACAGGTTATTCTCCCAAAGAATATAGTCGAATTATTAAGTTTTGGAACGCTATTCACCTTTTAAAATCCAACATTTCATTCGATAACCTTTTGTCTGTTGCTATCCAAGCGGGATATTATGATACACCGCATCTATATAGAGAAGTAAAAAGGTTGTCAGGCAATACACCTAATGCCTTTCTTTCACTTCCAACAAACGAAAAAGTAGAAGTGTTGCATTTTGAATTATAGAAATAACAGTAACAATGTTTTTTGTAACTGTTAGTCATGCAGACATTTCACTTCATATCATCCTCATTCATCCGCTTAACAAGATTATCTATCAGATGATGAAGATATGCCGTCCGGTCTTTTCTCTCTTTCATGGCTATGTATGAAGCGTAATAATCCCCTAAATCAATATGGAATATCGTACTAAGGAAATTCATTATTTCTTTTATTTCCACGTTGCCATTGTTGATGTCACCCGAAGATACAAGAGAATACCCCAGTTCAATAAGATATGCCTTTTTACCCGTGAATCGGAACGGATATTTGAAGCATCTTTGTAGATTGTCCTCTATCTGATTGTTACTTTCCAGTTTTACTAATCTTTTATTTAGATAGATGCGCAGCATTTCATTGGCGATAATCTTAGCTACCTTATAATCATATCCTGTTGAGAAATTGGGGTCTTTATCGAATTGTGCGCTATCGGTACATAAACGCAAATCCGCTTTGCCCCGAACAAAATAATATTCATCGTACATAGTTGAACGTGAACGGTAGTATTGGTAAAAGTCCAAATTACGATTGAAGAAATAAGTCAGATTATCCAGTTCTCGATTGATGTAATTTCTAATCACTTCATTGCTACCATTGGGGCATTGTGTTTCTATCCGATAAATCTTGTAGAAGAATAATAACCGGGCAAGTATTTCCGGTTTCTGTGTCTTAAAGAATAGTATTTCATCCTCTTTGTTTGGAAATACATAGGTTTGAACTTTAATTCTCAAATCATAAAGAACCGTCTGTAGCCGATGTACCATTGACAAAGAAGTTTCGATAATATCATAGCCGTAGAGGTCGATTTCTGATATATCGACCTCTATTTGCTCTAATATCTTATCTACTTCTTCTTTCACGCTTTTTATAATAAAACTATATTATAGCACTATACGTTCAAATTTCCTGTCTATCCACAAGGTTGCTTCTTCTGTGTGAAAACAAAGTATGCAATAATCAGGGTCATTTATACCCAGTGGAAAATAGTGCAGCATATAGTCTTGCCAAAAGTTCTGACGGGTTTCTGCATCAGTCTGTATTTCTACTTTTCCGGTTAAAGTAATGCTGTCTGCTTCGTGAACAAAACAAACCCCGGCTTTTGTGTTTTGTCTGATGTGTTTTACCTTTTCTGTGGATAAACCAGTTGTCATCCATAAAATTGATATACCAGTATGGCGCAATATGTCAATAGCTACCGGACGTGGATAACCATTTTCACTGACAGTGGAAAGTATAATATAGCCACATTGCTCAAGTACCCATTCTGCCTGTTTTTTGATAGGCATCCAACGTTTGAGTGTAGGTAAGAATTTGTGTAACCCTTCGGCTGCTTCTTCTTTGGTGAAATGTGTCCCTGACGCTTTATTGAATGCGTTTAGACTTTCAGGTTGAATGTTTAATTCAATTTGTTCCTCTAAAGAACTGTTCGTAAAGAACCCTTTTTGAAAACAATGGTAACAATATTCGGTACACAAACATCCGTTACCGTGAGTTCCTAACAAATCATCAGTGGGCATAGACATACCACAGCTTTGGCAAATTCTCTGTTTCATATTTACGACTTATTTTTCTAATGTTATTGATGCTGCTGTTTTTAATGAAATAGCAAAATTACCACTATCCACATCTGTCCTATTGTATAAAAACGACTTTATGGCGATATATATTAGTGTCACATCCTCGGCTTGTGGGACAACAAGAAAAGAATTTGGCGTACAACCTGAAAGCCTTTTTATTTTTTCGTGACAAATGTGGAACCTCATAATATATCCGGTTCTACTTCTTTTTCATTCAGTTACTGTTCTTTTGATATATAAGGAGGATAATCATCTTTAGACAACCTTTTTTCCAATGTGTCAGGGGATATATCCCAAAGCGTTGGCAAATATTCAAATACGACTTTCCCGTTATCAAGATAAAAACGAACTTTAGAATTGAAAGCGACAGGTTTATATTTATCTTCTCCTATGGGATTATCTCTATATAACAACTGATTTTCTTGCCATTTCAGCTCTTTCCCGTCAAAAGTCACATCAAATATTCCGTAAACTACGGCTTCCATTGTGGAATCTTGAACTGTTGTTGAAACACAGCGCATATAACCTGTGATTTGCTTTGTGCTTTTTCGCATTGCCAATTCATAACAAAACACGCTCGTTCCTGTATAATCTTTGGCTATAGTGGTTCTTGCTCCTTTATCATCCAAATTGTAAACCAATTCTTGGGTAACAGTTGTCATGTCGAACTTGAAACCGTTTCCCGTTGTCACTAAATTTGAGAATGTCATTTTGTCGTTATATACGCCTTCTAAATTTCCGTTCTCTAATTTATAGACTGCACCAGTAAGCAATGTTTTACCAATGATGTTTTCTTTTAAAAATTGAATTATTTCGTCTTTCATTTTATCTTTTGTTTTACTTCAATAGGTAAATAGATTTCCGTTACCAATTCTTCCATGCTTGCTTTATCGGGAGTATTGGTATATATTTCAAAAGTCATTTGTTCCCTTAAACGATACTTGCTATTAGGCAACCAATCAAGATAAATATCCCGATAAATTCTATTTAATTCATGGTATCTTCCTTTTATATTGAATACCGAATATAGACCTGTTTGTATGTTTAGAACACTGAAACCTTTAGGAATTTCCATTGAATAGGGAACAGTTATACCAATCAAAAATCGGCATTTATCTATTTCCGTAATATCAATGCTATCCAAACTGATACTAACGTATTTGAAGCCTTTATCTGTCAGATTGTATTTCTTGGCAAATTCCATTATTTGCTTCCATAAAGTAGAATATGCTTGCTTATTTCTATGTGTTCGCTCAAATTTCAAATATGCAACTTTAATTTCTTTAATCCTCTTTATTGAATACTCCAGTTGTTTTATAATCCTGTTTTCATAAGCAACATTTGAATATGCTTTTCTGAAAGCAGGAATAGACATCTGAAAATGCTTCTTAAATGCCCTTGATAAAGTATGTTTGTTTTGAAAATTTATCTGTTCAAGTAGTTCCGATACCCTTGTATTCGTTGAAATAAGTTTGAAAGCAATATATTCTAACCTTAGCCGCTGAATATAATCACCGACATTCTCTCCAACAACATCTTTGAATACTCTCCGGAAGTGATACATAGACATACAAGCTACATGAGATAAATTGTCACAATTTAAGTCCTCAAATAAATGCCTGTTGATATATTCTTGAACATTCATTATAAGGTCATAGTGTATATGGGCAGTGTTTATCTTTTGCTTCCACCGCTTTAGATTGGGTAACCTGTCGGATAACACATTTCTCAATTCCTCGCTTTTGTAATTCGTACCAGCAATTTGATTATAAGAATCGGGGAAAAGTCCCCAAAGATAAATGAGGTACTCCATTGAGAAATTAAAAAGATATTTGCCGGAGTTCAAACAACAAGAACAAAATTCCTGATTGAGTGTATCATCAGAAT
Organism: Phocaeicola sartorii JCM 17136 = DSM 21941; assembly: GCF_000614185.1. Classification (GTDB taxonomy): domain Bacteria; phylum Bacteroidota; class Bacteroidia; order Bacteroidales; family Bacteroidaceae; genus Phocaeicola; species Phocaeicola sartorii. The sequence continues at coordinate 5,988 of NZ_BAKM01000013.1, forward strand.
TTGTTCCATATTCTGAAATATCCTCAATGTCTAATGGCATACCGCAACTTTGGCAATATTTGGTTTCTATGTCTGTTTCCATTGCTGTTTCTATTATTGAGAGCAAAGTTACTCAATCTGTTACGAAATCAGTTACCCTAAATAGTCATTTTTGAAATAAGCTGCAAAATCGTAACCTGTGTATATCATTTATAGCAAACTTACTTATACTGCAAATTGTCAATTGCTCTCTGAATCCCGTCCAAAAAGCGGGAAGCGTGCGCCCCGTCCATTTGCGTGTGGTGGAACTGGAAAGAAACGGTGAGCGTCGTTTTCATCAGGCGACGTTTGTATTTGCCCCAAATAAGAAACGGATTATTAAAAATGCCGCTATACATCCCGACAGCCCCGTCTATTTCATATTGTGCCAAGGCGGAAGTTCCGATAACCATGCTTTCCGTCAAGTCGTGATTGACGCAACTTTCAGCCACTTGTTTGGTTAGATGCAGATAGTGTTGATTAAATAAAGATAAATCATCACAGAAAGGAACATCACACGAACTTACCTCGCCCTTTCTGTTGGCGACAATGGTGTTTACTGCAATGGTATCGTACTGCATCAGTTTGTCGTTTACGGGCAGCAGATAAAATTCTTTCACGCTCCTTGCGGCTTTGCCGATGCACCAGCACATCAACATATTAAACTTCATGCCCGATTTCCGACTGATTTTCACAAGGCGTGACACGTTGAGTGTCTTAAAGAACGTCACCATTGGCATAGGTGCGTTCATCCACATTTCAAAGGCGTATGCCCGGCTGGTTTCTTGGGGATTTACTTCTTTCATACTTAATGCTATTTTCATTTAATGAATCAGACGGCAAAAGTAGGAGAAGCGTTTGAACCCGGATAGAACAAACGGGACATTTATACGGGATTGGTGAACAAATCGGAATAAGGATTTGATACTTTCAGCAAAGACACGGGCGTATATCCGCAGAACTTCTTGAAATCCCGGATAAAGTGTGACTGGTCAGCATAACCGCTGGCGTATGCTATTTGTGCCTGATTGATTTCTTTGCCCGCTTGATGCTGCATCTGCGCCAAAGCCTTTTGGAAACGGACGATACGGGCATATTCTTTAGGATTGATGCCTACAAATGAATGAAACAACCGCTCAAACTGCTTTTTGCTCAGGCAGGCAATGGAAGATAACTCGTTTACAGAGATTTGCGGAGTGATATATATTCGCTGTATGGCGGCATCTATCCTTCTGAGTCTGTATGTGGTATCAGCTAAATTATCGGCAATTTGTGACACCAGCCATTTTTCTATATAGCTTATGCAAATGGAATTATTCTCACAGTCGAATATTCGTGTAGTCAGTTCATTCAAACTTTTGTTTTCAAGGCTGTAACCGGACACTTCTTGATTATAAAAAAGTGAAGTCGGTATGTTCAGAAACATACTCATAGCGTGAGGGTGGAATACAACCACTATCATTTCTGTATTGCCGTCAGCATACAAATGGGATGAAAAATTAACTTGTCCGCTGACAGTCAGTTTGTCTTGTGTAACATTCAGTTCAGGGATATATAACGGTGCTTGCTTATGGAAAATGATTTGAGGGCAACCGATAGGATAAGTAAAGGCATCCAGCAGTCGATTGCTCTTGAATACCCAATAATACCTGACGTAAGGTTGCAGTAACTTACAAGGTTTGTAAAACTTGAACTCATCTTGAATCATTTTACAAATCTTTATCACTAATTGAGTCTAATATATTTTTCATGCGCTTGCTCACATTTTCCAATATATCAGTGTATTTATTGTAATTTCCATGTATATTATTGACTTGTCGACATATCTTTTTCTTGTTTTTTATCCAGACCTTATTTAATAGGTCTATATATATTTGATACTCGTTTTCCGGATGTAAATATTGAACTTCTTCCATTAGATAGGAACATCTATTACTATTTATAGGATGGTTATTAGGAGTCGGAATCAAATTTGCCTCTTCTAACCAAGAATAAATAAGAAAAAAGAAAATAGGTGCAAAAAGTAATAACATCTGATTTTTATCTGTTAGGTAAATATGATACAATACGTGTACTGCAAAAATATCAGCCACAATTTCTTCATCATTTTTCATTTTATTTCTAATATTAGGAGAAGGTTTTTTGCTGAAAGGCCATACGAGTTCTTCTATACTATCAATATAAGCATGTCCCATTTCATGAAGAATTATAAATATTTCAATTCCTGATAACAGAGACTCGTCTTCAGGGATTAGATTAAAAAAGCTAAATGCTTTTGCATGATTATTAGTAAGTAGTCCAATTGTCGTTCTTCTAAATTGTCGATGCATTCTCCATCTAATTATATTCCATAAATTGGAATTAGTTTGTTGCTCTATTATAAAAGGCTGCAAACATCTGCAAAAGACATGCGCAAAATAACAAGTTCCCGATGTAATAGAAATTCGTTTATCCATACCAAACCATGATGCATAATCTGCATTTACAATACTCCATCCTGAAACATCATTAATTCCATCTATTGGAATGATAATTTTCAAGCTATCCAATGTTTTGCAAATAATGTTATATTCTTCATCTAATATTGTTTGATAATGAGGTAAAGGTAATATCTTTTTAAAATAGTAATATAAACAAATTTCGGTGTTAAGTTTTATTATCCAGCGAAAGAATGAATTGTTAGGAAAATGCTTTACTAAAAACAATATAACTCTATTGTGACGATAAAATAGAAACTTAAAATCCTTAATGATATTTTTTTTCAAACTTGGTTGTTGAGTTATTGCTGTAGATATTCTATTAGTAATAATATGTAATTTATTCATAAGGCTTTTCTCTTTAATTATGATATATTTGGATACAAATTTAAGATAATAATATCAAGACTAGAATATTTTGAGCATTTTTAGTGCAAGGTGCAAGTATATATCTATATATAGCTTGCACCTTGCACTAACCGCAGAATATTTATTTTCAATGATTTGCATTTATCAAAAGAAAGCCGTACCTTTGAACCGTAGTTTTAGGCAGACAACGAACAGCCAAAAGGTGACAGAAAAGCGTTATTCTTGTAACCTAAGTTGTACCCCCTAAGGCTTTGACATATTGATAACACATTGAATTTGAAAGATATGTGGGAGTAGGTTCATAACCCTCTCTCTCCGCTGGAAAGAATTGCAAAACAAAGAAAATCCCTGTAAATTAATACTTTACGGGGATTTTTTGTTTTTGGTACATAGCAAAAATAAGCATATCAAAGCATTCTTTCGGTGTACCTGATTGCCTTCAATGTTTGGTTCTTCGTCACTTTTGGGGCAACCTATTTACCTGCATCCCTTTATTTATTGGCAATCCGAACATAATGGGACATGTATAGTTTTCCGTTATCAAAATTAATCTAAGCTCCTTTATTTGTCAGACTTTGAAAATGAAGTGCTGCCCTAAAAGTGACGAAGAACCCGAGTTTTGTAAAAATGCTGTCACTGCTACCACCTAACTCCTTGAAACCACTATGAACAGGGCGTTTTGGAGGGTGGTGGCAGCACTTTTTTTTATGCGCTGAAAAGGTGTGCTGCCATCACCTTTTTCTGTTCTTTCCGAATATTGATCCTTTCCGGCAGTCTTTTCGGAGCTGGAGGCAGCGGCTGTTGGTACGTATGATCTGCCTTATTCAACAGCGTGTAAACAACACTATCAAGAATGAGCTGCTGAAGGATATGGATTTCTTCTCCATAAAGGAAGTCCGGGAAGCGGTAACGTTTTATAACAACGAGCGTCCACACATGAGTCTTGATGGCATGACACCTGCCGAAGCAACCCTCTGCAAGGGAGAAATCAGAAAAATGTGGTGCAGCTACCGAGAAAAGGCTCTGAAAAACTTGATGATATAGACCGAAGTGCTTACCTTTGTCGGGTTGACAGGGTTGCCGCATGCGGCAACCCTGTCAACCCGACAAAGAAATAACTCTTGAAAGAGTCAACTGATATCATAACTAAGTATTAACTCCGTCAACCATCCTTACAAGTAAGATGAAGGAATAGTCAACCTAAAGCGTTAAACTACATTGGAACGCGTACACGGACTACAGTTTCAACCGGTTTTGTAAAGTTGGAACTACAGTTTCATCGGGTTGAAACTGTAGTTCCGTCAGGATGAAACGACGGTTCCACCGGGTTGTAACTGTGGTTTTGTTTGTATGTAACTGTAGTTTTGTCTGTCTGCAATCAGATTCCCGTTAGGCTGCGGTTGGTGTATTGTCCACTGGTGGGCTTCGTTTTGTCAGTCTGGTTCCCGGGTTCTGCGTGTCCGTACCCTCCACCTTTTTCCTGTGTGTGGTTGCCCTCCGCCTCATGTATCTTCCCCTTCCTTCGGACGTTCTGGGGTAAAAAAGAGGTAAAAGTGGTGGCAGCGGCCCTTTTCAGTGCATAAAAAAAAAGTGCTGCCACTACCCTCCGGAACGCCCTGTTCATGGTGGTTTCAGAGGGTAGGGTGGTAGCAGTGGCAGCAGTTTTGCAAAACTCTGTTGTGGGTAGCGAATGGGTGCGTAAACCATCCGGTATGTACGGGATGTTCCAGATACGTATGTGATATGTTCTTTCACTAATTCAAAGGGATGTAAACGCAGGGTCTTTAGGTTCATTACGCATAACTTGCCTGACATTTGTATCTGAGTCCTTTTGTATGAACTGCCTTCCGGTACGAGAATTTCCATGAAAGGACAGGCAGGATGCGTCCGGTTTCTGTGTGTGAACCGGCACTGTCGGCTGTGTATGAGAGTATCTAATAGTTCGTTAAATCAAGTGATTCATTTGTGTCTATGCTAGTTTTTTACTACTTTTGTAAAAGTAACTAAGAGTGTAACAGGAAGAAAGTTGCAGTATATACGCGGTGAATTATTCAGTGTCATAGGAGTTGAGGCTTCAAGGATGATGCTGATAATGAGTAGGGGAAGTGAAAATTAATCACTCCTTGGTTCTCTGTGCTAATTATTGAAAATCAATGATTTATAGAATTAACGCCCAGCTTTACACTAAAGAATGTAAAGCCGGGTGTTTTGTTTTATTTGACGTTTAATTTTTCTATAGAAACTATATAGGTCTTAAATTACTTGTTGCTTTATGACGAATATTATAGATAACATCATTTCTTTGTATCCGCTTTCTGAAGACACGATACAGGCGCTGAAGGAATGTATGACTTTATGCCGTTTTCCTAAGAAATATCAGTTGATAAAGGAAGGTGTATTTTGTAAATCGGCTTATTTTATTGAGAAAGGGATGACCCGTTCTTTCTGGCTGGTAAATGGAGAGGAGATAACCACTTCATTTTCATGGGAAGGAGGAATTGTTTTCAGTATGGACGAGTTGTATTATAATAAGCTGAGTGAGGAATTTGTGGAAACGCTTGAAGATGTAATTGTTTACAAGATATCATTGGCTGATTTAACCAGACTGTTTCAGACTAATATTGAATTGGCTAACTGGGGGAGGATTATTCATCAAAATGAGTACAGGCGTTTGCATCGTTCTCACAAAGAGCGGCTGACTTTGCCTGCAAAAGAAAGATATGAGGAGTTTAAACAACAGTTCCCTCAGGTGTGTCAACGGGTGAAACTGAGGTATATCGCCTCTTATTTAGGTATAACGCTTCCCACACTTAGCCGTCTCCGGGCTAATAAATAAGTGGTGTGTTGCTGAATTTTTGTCATAGGACAAATTTTAAAACCTTTAAGTTGTGTAACTTTGCGGCATTATTAGTAAAGGTTAAAAAAATAATTATTAAATCTGTTCATTTATTATGGAAAAAATCTCTTCTGCAGCATTTACAGATACAAAACCTCATTATGATCTCCTTGATGGATTGAGAGGAGTCGCTGCTCTTCTGGTAATATGGTATCATGTATTCGAAGGCTTTGCTTTTGCCAGTGCCGGTAATATCGAGACTCTCAACCACGGATATCTGGCTGTGGATTTCTTTTTTATTCTTTCGGGTTTTGTAATCGGTTATGCGTATGATGACCGTTGGGGGAAGAATTTCACGCTGAAAGACTTTTTCAAACGCCGTTTGATCCGTCTTCATCCGATGGTAATTATGGGTGCCGTTCTGGGTGCTGTGACGTTTTGTATTCAAGGGTGTGTGCAATGGGATGGAACGCATGTTGCTGTTTCCATGATTATGTTGTCTTTGCTTTGTACCATGCTTTTTATTCCTGCCATGCCGGGTGTGGGATATGAAGTTCGTGGCAATGGTGAGATGTTCCCTTTGAACGGGCCTTGCTGGTCGCTGTTTTTTGAGTATATAGGTAATATTCTTTATGCGCTGTTCATTCGTCGTTTGTCTAATAAGGCGTTGGCTGTACTGGTTGTATTGTTAGGTATGGCACTGGCGTCATTTGCTGTTTTCAATGTGTCCGGTTATGGAAACATGGGAGTGGGATGGACACTGGACGGAGTGAATTTCTTGGGTGGAACCTTGCGTATGCTTTTCCCGTTTTCGTTGGGCATGTTGATGTCGCGTAACTTCAAACCTATGAAGGTGAGGGGGGCATTCTGGATATGTACAGTTGTACTGATTGTACTGTTCTCGGTTCCTTATCTGGAAGGATTGGAGCCTGTTTGCGTGAATGGCATTTATGAGGCGTTTTGTGTAATTGTGGTTTTTCCTGCCCTCTTGTGGGTGGGGGCGTCGGGTTCCACTACGGATAAGCAATCGACAAAGATCTGTAAGTTCTTGGGAGATATATCCTATCCGGTCTATGTAGTACATTATCCGTTGATGTATTTGTTCTACGCATGGCTGATAGAGAATAAACTCTATACATTGGGAGAAACTTGGTATGTAGCTGTGGGTGTCTTTGCTTTGAGTGTCTTTCTTGCCTATCTGTGTCTGAAGCTATATGATGAACCGGTAAGAAAATGGTTAAGTAAGAAGTTTCTTGCTCCCAAATAGAATTAGGGTGTTTTTTTAGTTGACGAGCATTCCGGACACAGACCTTTCAGTACATAATTGATACTCTGCACGGTGAATCCCGGAGGGAGCGTTACGACGGGCACATGAATACTTTTCATACAGAAAGTTCGATGGCAGTTCTCACAATAAAAGTGGGTGTGGAGGTCGTCTACTTCGCAATTGCAGTCGTTGCTGCATACGGCGTATTTTAAAGCCCCTGTCCCGTCGTCAATGCCGTGAATCAGGTGATGGGCAAGGAAAAGGGTGATGGTGCGGTAGATAGTTGATTTATCTACCGTATCTAATTCGTTTTCCAAATCCAACAGTGAAAATGCCTCTTTGTGCTGCATCATGGTCTTCAGAATCAGTAGGCGTATAGCTGTCGGTTTGATTTCCCGTTGCTCCAGCCTTTTCAAATAAATTGTTTCATTCATGGATCAAATCATTTATATTTCTGTATTCTCATTGCATTAAAAATGGCGAGTAAAGCTACACCTGCATCTGCGAATATAGCTTCCCACATGGTGGCCATTCCACCGGCTCCCAATAACAATACCAACAATTTCACTCCGAATGCCATCGATATATTTTGCCATACGATGCGGTGAGTCTGTTTTCCTATTTTTATAGCTTCCGCCACTTTGCTGGGCTGGTCTGTTTGTATCACTACATCCGCAGTCTCTATAGCGGCATCACTGCCTAGGCCACCCATGGCAATTCCGACATCGCAAAGTGCTAGTGCAGGAGTGTCGTTGATGCCGTCTCCAACAAAAGCCACACGGTTCTCAGCATTTGCTTTTAATTGTTCCAGATGTGCTACTTTGCCTTCGGGCAGTAAATCGCCGAAAGCCTGTGCGACACCTATATTATCGGCTAAATTAGAAACAATTGTCTGTTTATCTCCCGATAATAATTGAATATTATCAATATTTAAGTCTTTCAGTTCGCGGATGGCTTGTATGGCATCAGGTTTGAGTGTGTCCGCCAATGAAATGTGTCCCAAATATTTGTTTTCCATCGCGCATAGCACGATTGTTTCTGTCAGGTTGCCAGTCTCACAAGGGAAAGAGATGCCGTATTTTGATAATAACCGTGTGTTTCCTACATATACTTCTTTACCCTCTGTAATGGCTTTTATTCCATATCCAGCAATTTCTGTGATTTTCAGTGACAGGTAAAGGGGGATACTTTGTTCTTCCGCATATTTGACAATAGCCCTTGCGATAGGATGATTGCTGAAACTTTCTATGGAGGCGATGAGTTGAAGCAGTTCTTTCTGTGAAACACCTTCAGCTGCCGATATGGTCCGGACACTGAACACTCCTTGGGTAAGTGTTCCGGTTTTATCGAACACTACAGTGTTTATCCGGGTAATGGCATCCAGATAATTACCTCCTTTGAAAAGAATTCCTTTGTGGGATGCGGCGCCAATGCCTCCAAAGTATCCTAATGGAATGCTGACCACTAATGCGCAAGGACATGAGATAACTAGAAATACGAGAGCCCGGTAGAACCAGTCGTCAAATATAAAGATGAATTCTGGTTGTATCATAGCGTATAAATAGGGGAGCATGACCACTAATATCGCCAATCCTGTCACTATGGGTGTATAAACCCGTGCAAAGCGGCGGATAAACAATTCGGCAGGAGCTTTTCTTTCTGCTGCATTTTGTACTAAAGTGAGGATATGTGCCAAGCGCTTTGATCATACGGTTTGTTTACTTTGATCCGTACCACTTTGTCTGAGGCGATCATTCCTGCCAGAACTTCTTCCTGTCTGTACAGAGTTCGGGGAACACTTTCTCCGGTGAGGGCGGCTGTGTTAAATGAAGCGGAATCTTCCAGCAGCACTCCGTCTAGCGGAACTTTTTCTCCGGCTTTTATTTCGATTGTTTCACCTGGCTGTACTTGGTCTGGCGTTGTTATTTTATACTTATTATTATAAACCACAGTAGCCGTTTCGGGACGTACATCCAGTAAAGTTTTGATATTGCTGTGCGCTTTGTGTATGGCTTTGTGCTGAAGCCATTCACCGATGAGATAGAATAGGATGACAGCGATACCTTCCCAATATTCTCCCAGATAGAATGCTCCCAATATGGCTATCCCCATTAAAGTGAACTCATTAAAAACTGATTCTAATTTTATTTTTTTCATTGTCTCTTTTATTTTATGGTAACAAAGATAGCGGAAAGAAGATGCAACTAAATTGCAAATTATATTGTACCTTTACATCGGGTAAATCTTTTGACGGAGAGGAAGAATTACTCGTGTGAATTTCGGTAAGTTCTTTAATAAATAGAAATAAGTAAATGGATAAGATTGTTTTTATCACAGGAGCTTCCAGCGGTATCGGCGCCGGATGTGCCCGTAAGTTTGCTTCACAGGGAGCAAGCTTGATTTTAAATGCCCGTAATGTAGATAAACTGAATGGGTTGAAAGAAGAATTAGAAAAGCAATATGGTGTGAAAGTATATTTGCTTCCTTTTGACGTGCGTGACCGTAAAGCGGCAATGGTTGCTTTGGAATCATTGCCCGAAGAATGGCAAGCCATTGATATACTGGTAAATAACGCAGGATTAGTTATCGGTATGGATAAAGAACAGGAAGGTAGCCTGGATGAGTGGGATATTGTTATTGACACTAACATCAAGGCTTTGCTGGCAATGACACGCTTGATTGTACCGGGAATGGTGGAACGTAAACGGGGACATATCATTAATATTGGTTCTATTGCCGGAGATGCAGCTTATCCGGGAGGCAGTGTATATTGTGCCACAAAGGCTGCCGTGAAAGCTCTGTCGGATGGATTACGTATAGATCTGGTCGATACTCCGCTGAGAGTGACCAATATCAAACCGGGTTGGTAGAAACAAATTTCTCAGTGATTCGTTTCCGGGGAGATAAGGAAAAGGCGGATAATGTATATAAAGGTATTCGTCCATTGACTGGGGATGATATTGCGGAAACGGTTTATTTTGCCGCTTCTGTACCAGAGTATATGCAGATTGCGGAAATGCTGGTTATGCCTACTTATCAGGCTACAGGGACAATCGTTTCGCGCAAATAAAGGGGGAGGAGAAAATAAATAAAGGCGGCCTTTATAAAGAACCGCCTTTATTTTTACATGCTCATTTTACCTTCTTACCTTAAAAAAACAATTATAATTCAATAATCAATGATTGACGTGCACCGATTGTCATATTCTTGGTAAGGTCAATTTTTTTGCCGCTGATAAGTTCTTTGCCGCTTTTTGAGTCATTTGTCATCATGCGGTAGTGGTCGTTTGCCACCACTTGTTCAGCATTGGTGCTGTTTAGGACAATGAGTTCAGTTTTCCCAGAATTAGTACGTGCGTACATGTATATTCCGTTTTGGGGAATATGGTACTTTACTGTTTTCTTTTCCATCTTCGTTTAATTTAGTTTGGTTTTACGGTGGCAAATTTATATGTTTTTCAGCATATTTTATATAAATAATCGTTCAAAATTCACAATAAATCACTCATTTCTTAATCTATATCAATGAAAAAAGCTGTGCCGGCATTTTGATACAATACGACTCCAAGTGTGCTTTTTTCAGTCTGAAAATAAATCGAACTCAAAAACGGACTAAAGGGATTCACTTCAAAAAGTAAGGGTTTGGGTTGCGGGAAATATATAATAGAGCTAAAGGAATATGTTCAAGATGAAGTTGGAGTTACTATAAATTGGCGGATATGAAGAGTTTTCTCCTATTTGTTGATGATGGGGCAGTATCCTTTGCCGTATTATGTAAGATTGATCGTGATAAAAAACAGCTATGTGCCGGCGTGATGGTGTGTGGGGGGGAGAAAAAAGTAGGAGAAAACTACTTTATTTTCTCCTACTTGATTATTAGAGCATGCTCTGGATCTTTTATTTTGCTTCTAAAATTACTACGCGGTTAAGATAATTCTTTCCAAACATATTGTCTGTACCACCCATAGCAACTTTTTCAAGCTGGCTTTCTTTTACGCCTTCTGCAACCAATGCATCGTAAACAGCCTGAGCACGTTTTTCAGACAAAGTCTGGTTGAATGAAGCGGATCCTGTAGCTTTATCAGCGAAACCTGCAATTTTGTACTTAGTATTAGGATTAGCTTTCATAGCTTTAGCCATCAACTGTACATTAACCATACCTTCCGGGCTGATTTTTGCTTTACCGATCTTGAAGAAGATAGCAACTTCTGCAGCGCTGGGAACTTCCTTCACTACTTCTTTTACTACTTCTTTAGGAACTTCGCGGACAACTTCCTTGATGACTTCTTTTTCTACTACACGGTCTTCAACCTTAGCAAATTTCTTGCCGCCGAAAATATAGCTTACACCAGCTGTCAACATACCTGTTCCTTCAGCTTTACGGTGGTCGCTAATGTTACCGAAAATAGAAGGAGCAATAGCGCCACGAGCTTCCACATCAATAGCCCATTTGCTGTTGATATTGAACTTCAGTCCTAAACCTGCAGAAGCACCAATGCGAGCTTTTAAGTCATCGTCACCAGTTACAGCCACTGATTGTTTTCCTGTTGTTGCATCAATTGTGTATTTGGCATTTTGTGATTTAGCAACAGAAATTGTAGGACCAATAAAACCGTATACTTCAAAGAAGCGGCTAGGATTAGCACCCGCAAATAAAGTGGACAAGTTGATCATGGCATCGATGTTACCGCCAATAAAATTTTTATTGTGTTTGTAGTATTGAACATCTTGCATACAAAGGTGTTGGGTTAATCCGTTTACTTGAGCACGTACGCCCCATGTCGGAGTAATTAATTTACCTAAAGAAATACTGAAATGAGGAGCAATCTTGTTAAACCCATCATTGTTGATAGAATGAATACCACCACCTACGCTGATAAAGATATTATCACTCCATTTCGGAGTATAGTAGTTATCTTTTGTGCTTTGTGCATTCATTGTTGCACATGCACCTGCCAAAAGTAATGACAGAGTTAAAAATTTATATTTCATTGTTCTATATTTTTTATTGTTTACTGATAATTAAACCTATTCTTTTAAACAGTATTAGTCTGCAATGATGATACCACCACCAGCATTGTCACTACCGCCGTGTGCATGTCCGTGTCCATGTCCAGCAGGTGCATGACCATGTCCGGGGATTTCTTTGTTTCCATCAGCTTTAACAGCAGTAGTTGTTTCTTCTACAATAAATGTAGCTAAAACAGTTTCATTTGCTCTAGTTTTTTGAGTAATGGTATATGTTGTTGTTTTGATAACACTCTCAACCTTAACAGCTAGTCTAGAATGAGCATAAACAGGATATTCCTTTGTGATTTTTTCTTCTTTGATAGGAATGTTGTAACTGTCTATCAATTCTTTAACTGCTTTATCAGTTGTGTTTATAGTAGATGAAACAACTTTAGAACCATTTTTTTGAGTGTAGGTGACAGGTACTTCGTACCAATAATCGCTTGGGTTGTCATAGGTATACTCTTTAGAGATAGTTTCAGTTTTAGTTGTTGACTCTCCTTCTGTGGCTTCTAAGTCTTCACTGCTATAGCTTAGAATAATGATAGCGGTTTTTGTCCAAACTTGCGCTGCTGTCAATGTAGGAATATCAACAGTTGTAGAACCTGTCAGGTTGTTGTAGGTTGCGGTAACTGTGACAGTTTGTGCAGCAATTGTTGTTCCTTCATAAGTTCCATTACCTGTACTGTAAGTAATGTTTGCACTTGTAGTAACATCTTGTCCGTTTGCAAAAACAACAGGTGTAATAATAGCTTTAGCATTAACAGGTGTTACGTCAATCTCAATGTCTTCATTGGAACATGAAGTAAACATTGTTGTAGTCAGAGCTACAACGGCTAGTGCAATCTTTGCGGTTAAGCCGTTTAAAAAATTGTTTTTTTTCATCTTAATACAATTAAAAATTTAATAATTCTGATTTAATAAAATATGGATTAAAACTATTTTTTTCCATTATGTTATCGCTAGCTTCTGCTTTAAATTCTTTATAATATCTTTGCTCATTGCCTGCATTGTAAATTGTTCCCATGTTTCGGGAGAAATTTATACGCGGCCAATAGCCTTTCCTCTTCATTTTATAGAAAGGTAACGCTATTTGAAATCTGAAGCCACCGTTTGAATTGGCATGCTCTGCTTTCATTGCGTAGAAACCGATGGAAGCATATCGGAAATGGCGTATCATTTCAAATTTAATACCTTTCTCTCCTAATAAATATTTTTCTCCTTTTACACTAAATTGTGTATTGTATTTCGACCAATAGAAATTACCTCCTACAGACCATGTTATTTTCATCTTGTCATCATAATGTAAATGAAAACCATTCCAATAGCCTACTCCTACATATCCAATTCTAACATCCATAGAGAAACGTTCATCTTTAAACGGGTGAAAAAAAGATAAATCTGCCCCCCATCTGTCAGCATTAAAATATCCCACTGCCACTTTGCCATAAATATTGTAAGGCAAACGAAATCGCTGAGATAGGGTTAAATGCCCAGGGTGAATCTTATCTTCTAAACTTCCATATCCGTCATTATATATAGGTATTTTTATCTGTCCCGTAAACTTACTTCCAGGCCATAAAGAAACCTCTACAGCTGGACTTAAGTCAAATAAAACTTGATATATTTGTGTAATAACCAAATTCTTATAAGATAGCTGCGGATATACCAATATATCTACTTTAAACAGCGAACTGTTTTTTTTCTTTTCTTTTTTCACCTTGTCCCAACTGTCACCTATATTATAACTGACTTTCCAGTCTTCACCACTTACTACGGTGGTGTCACCGGTAAGAGGCTGATAGGTTAGTGAAACCTGAGGTACATTGTAATTGGTAACAATCAGCTTGCAAGGTCTGCCTTCAGGTAATCCTATGGACTGTATGATGTCTACAGCTTTTTTGATACCTAATGCTTGAATCTTGTAAGCACTGTTCTCAACCACATAAACTCTTTCTTCAGGAGTATCTGTCCATCTTACATTTTCAAATCCCATTTTTACAAGACTGTCTGTCGTTAGTTCTCCTGTTGATTGACTGAAACTTCTTAAAGGAATCATAACAAGCAACAGTATGGCTATACAATACAACAAACATCTATATAAAACTCCTTTTGAAGAGCTCTTATTTTTCATTTTATAACAAATACTTGTTTCAATTTAACATTATGCGACCCTTACGTTAAGCCACATATTCGGTGCAAAAATAAGTACTATTTTTTAAATAGCAAATAAAATTAAACGAAATGAGTCGTTTCTTTTGAAAAAACAGTTGAAAAAGCATATTTTAATCTTTATATGTAAAATAGGTATGGAATAAATTTGTATTTTTGCAAACTATATGAGTAGAATATTAGCTATAGATTACGGTAAAAAGCGCACAGGTGTGGCTGTGACAGATGTTTTGCAGATTATTGCAAACGGGTTAACGACTGTTCCTACGCACCAACTGCTGGACTTTATTCTGAAATATGTGGAAAAAGAGCCTGTAGAACGCATTGTTGTAGGGCATCCCAAACAAATGAATAATCAGGAATCGGACAATATGCGTAATATTGTTCCATTTGTCAATCAGCTGAAGAAAAGGTTGCCGGGTATGCCGGTCGAGTTTGTTGACGAGCGATTTACGTCTGTATTGGCTCATCAGGCCATGTTGGATGGGGGCTTGAAGAAGAAAGACAGGCAGAATAAAGCTTTAGTTGATGAAATCAGTGCCACGATAATCTTACAGTCTTATTTGGAGTCGAAGAAATTTATTTAATAAATAAAACAGATTAAGAAAAATGATATTACCTATTTATGTGTATGGACAACCGGTGTTGCGCAAAGAAGCGGAAGATATTACCCCGGATTATCCTAATTTGAAAGAGTTGATTGCAAATATGTTTGAAACCATGAATCGTGCAGATGGGGTAGGCTTGGCTGCTCCGCAAATTGGTTTGCCCATTCGTGTTGTTGCTATTGATTTGGATGTGATGTCTGATGAATTGCCTGAGTTTAAGGATTTTCGTCGGGCCTATATAAATCCTCATATTTTAGAGGTCGGTGGAGAAGAGGTCAGCATGGAAGAAGGTTGCTTGAGTCTGCCCGGTATCCATGAGGCGGTGAAACGTCCGGACCGTATTCATGTGACTTATCTGGATGAAGAACTGAAAGAGCATGATGAGTGGGTGGAAGGCTATTTGGCAAGAGTGATGCAGCACGAGTTCGATCACTTGGATGGAAAGATGTTCATCGATCATTTGTCTGCATTGCGCAAACAGATGATTAAAGGAAAACTGGGTGCCATGCTGAAAGGTAAGGCTCGTTGTTCCTATAAGGTCAAGACTGTAAAATGATAACTTTGAGATTTTGATCTATGCACCACAGGTAATACATCTGTGGTGGAAACCGTATTTTTATAAATACAAAATGATAAAACGGATACTCTATACATTATTGATAATGTTCCCTGTACTGGCTTCGGCGCAGATTAATACGGACAGGGTGATGGCGATAGGGCGTAATGCGCTTTATTTTGAGGATTATGTCCTTTCGATTCAATACTTTAATCAGGTGATTAATGCAAAACCTTATTTGTCTGATCCTTATTTTTATAGAGGGTTGGCGAAGATAAATTTGGATGATTTCCAGGGAGCGGAGAGTGACTGTTCGGAGGCTATCGAGCGTAATCCGTTTGTGGTAAGCGCTTATCAGGTACGTGGGCTGGCACGGATCCAGCAGGATAATTTTGCGGGAGCTATAGAAGATTATATTAAGGCATTGGAGTTTGATCCTGAGAACATAGGAATATGGCATAACATGGCTCTTTGTCGTATCAGGCAGGAGGATTATAAAGGTGCGAAGAATGATCTGGATAAGCTGATCGCTATTTCTCCCCGATATACCAAAGCTTATTTGATGCGTGGCGAGGTGGATTTGAAGCAGAAGGATACTTTGGCTGCCGAAAAAGATTTTGGCAAGGCGATTGAAATAGACCGTTATGATGCGGATACATGGGCCAGCCGTGCTATCCTTCGTTTGCAGCAACAGAGATATAAAGACGCGGAGGCTGATTTTGACCATGCCATCCATCTGTCCACCCGGAACTCAGGCGTTTATATCAACCGCGCTTTAGCCCGTTACCATCAGAATAACCTGAGGGGAGCGATGAGTGACTATGATATTGCATTGGATATTGATCCCAATAATTTCATCGGTCATTATAACCGGGGCTTGTTGCGTGCACAAGTGGGGGATGACAACCGGGCCATTCAGGATTTTAATTTTGTTATCGAAATGGAGCCCGACAATATGATGGCTATTTTCAACCGTGGTCTGTTATTGGATCAGACAGGGGATTACAAAGGGGCGATTAAAGATTATTCTACGGTGATAAATGAATATCCCAATTTCTTGCTGGGATATCAGTATAGAGCGCAGGCGCGTAAGAAAATTGGAGATTTGAAAGGTGCGGATGCTGATGAGTTTAAAGTGTTGAAAGCACAATTGGATAAACAGAACGGGGTGGATCCTGGCAAGCAGACTGCCGATAATACGGAGAATGATAAAACCCGTAAGAAGTCCGACAAAAACATGAATAACTATCGTAAGATTGTGGTTGCCGACAATGAAGAAGGAGAAGAAAAATATAAGAGTGACTATCGCGGGCGTGTGCAGGATAAGAATGTGAATATCGTTCCCCAGCCATGTTCGTGCTTACCTATTATGAAAAGCGCGATGATGTGAAACGACAGGTCAACTATTATAAGTTCATTGAAACACTGAATGATCAGAAAGTACTTCCCGGTCGTCTGATTATAACTAATGAGGAGGCTCCCTTGACGGAAGAACAAGCTACAAAGCATTTCGCATCCATTGATGAACAGACTGCTGCCATTGTGGCTGATCCGAATGATGTGAACAAACGTTTTGCTCGTTCATTGGACTTTTATCTGGTGCAGGATTTTGCAAGTGCCATTGAAGATTTGAATCAGGCTATTATTGTCGAGGGAAATTTCTTCCCGGTTTATTTCAATCGTGCTCTGATCCGTTATAAGCAACTGGAATATCAGAAAATGGAAAAAGAGTATGATTTGAAAGTCGGTCCGGGAGAGAAGGGCACTGTGAAAGCTGCGGACTATGAAATGGTAAAGCGCGATTTGGACAAGGTGATTGAGCTGGCTCCGGATTTTGTTTATGCATATTATAATAGAGGTAACGTGCTCTCTATCTTGAAAGACTATCGTGCGGCAATTGTTGATTATGACAGAGCCATCCAGTTGGACCCCAAATTTGCGGATGCTTATTTCAATCGTGGCTTGACTCATATTTTCCTGGGTAACAACAGGCAAGGAATACAGGACTTAAGTAAAGCGGGTGAGTTGGGGCTTTTCTCGGCTTACAATATTATTAAACGCTTTACAGAACGAAAAGAATAACATTTTTTTGCTAAAAAGAGGGTAAGTCAAAAAGATTTCGTTATTTTTGCATCCTCAAGAAAGAAAACAAATAGAATATTATGATAAAGATAACATTCCCCGACGGCTCCGTTCGCGAATATAACGAAGGAGTTACTGGTCTGCAGATTGCAGAAAGTATCAGTTCACGGCTGGCACAAGATGTATTGGCTTGTGGCGTGAACGGTGAAACGATTGATTTATCTCGCCCGATCAATGAAGATGCAAATTTCGTTCTTTATAAATGGGAAGACGAACAGGGCAAACATGCTTTCTGGCACACGAGTGCCCACTTGCTGGCCGAAGCATTGCAAGAACTTTATCCAGGCATTCAGTTTGGTATTGGTCCGGCCATTGAAAACGGTTTTTACTATGATGTAGATCCGGGTGAAGCAATCATTAAGGAAGCAGATCTACCTGCAATCGAGGCCAAGATGGCTGAGCTGGCTGCAAAGAAAGAGGCATTGGTGCGTCAGAGCATCGCTAAAGAGGATGCATTGAAAAAATTCGGTGAAAGAGGTGAGACTTATAAATGTGAATTGATCTCCGAACTGGAGGATGGGCACATCACCACTTATACACAAGGTGCGTTTACTGATCTTTGCCGTGGTCCTCATTTGACCTCTACTGCTCCTATCAAAGCTATCAAGCTGCTTTCTGTGGCCGGTGCTTATTGGAGAGGGCAGGAAGACCGCAAACAGATGACACGTATTTATGGCATAACTTTCCCGAAGAAGAAAATGCTGGACGAATATCTGGTCATGCTGGAAGAAGCTAAGAAACGCGACCATCGTAAGATAGGTAAGGAAATGGATTTGTTCATGTTTACCGATATGGTGGGCAAGGGACTTCCCATGTGGCTGCCGAAAGGTACTGCCTTGCGTATCCGTTTACAAGATTTCTTGCGCCGTATCCAGGCCCGTTATGACTATCAGGAAGTAATGTGCCCGCCTATTGGCAACAAGAACCTGTATATCACTTCGGGACACTACGCCAAGTACGGTAAAGACTCGTTCCAGCCTATTCATACCCCGAAGAAGGGGAAGAGTATTTCCTGAAACCGATGAACTGTCCTCATCACTGTATGATTTATAAGAATTCTCCACGTTCTTATAAAGACCTGCCGTTGCGTATTGCGGAATTCGGAACCGTATGCCGCTACGAACAGAGTGGGGAATTACACGGACTGACCCGTGTGCGCAGTTTTACACAAGATGATGCTCACTTGTTCTGTCGTCCCGACCAAGTGAAGGAAGAATTCCTTCGCGTGATGGATATCATCAACATTGTGTTCAAGTCTATGAACTTTGAGAATGTGGAAGCTCAGATTTCTCTTCGTGACAAGGTGAACCGCGAAAAGTACATTGGTAGCGATGAGAACTGGGAAAAAGCTGAACAGGCCATTATTGAAGCTTGCGAAGAAAAAGGTCTGACTGCGAAAGTTGAATATGGTGAAGCAGCATTCTATGGCCCTAAATTAGACTTTATGGTGAAAGACGCTATTGGTCGTCGTTGGCAGTTAGGAACAATTCAGGTGGACTACAACTTGCCCGAACGATTCCAGTTGGAATATATGGGTTCTGATAACCAGAAACATCGTCCGGTAATGATTCACCGTGCGCCTTTCGGATCGATGGAACGTTTTGTTGCTGTATTGATTGAGCATACTGCCGGTAAATTCCCGTTGTGGCTGACTCCCGACCAGGTAGCTATTCTGCCTATTTCTGAGAAATTCAATGAGTATGCGGAAAAAGTGAAAGCGGAACTGAGAAAATTCGATGTCCGTGCTATTGTGGATGATCGTAATGAGAAAATTGGCCGTAAGATTCGTGACAATGAAATGAAACGTATTCCTTACATGCTGATTGTAGGTGAGAAAGAAGCTGAAAACGGTGAAGTTGCAGTCCGCAAGCAGGGCGAAGGAGACAAAGGAACCATAAAAATAGAAGAATTCGGAAAAAATCTTGCCGAAGAAGTTTCTAATATGATAAATAAATGGTAACTTTGCAGCCGTTTGCAAAAGAGCATATTGTTAAACCTTTATGTATTCTTTTGCGTTTAGATAAAGAAATACTAATTAAAATAAGAAGAAACAAACAGGAACTAAAAGTTTTTTAATGAAGAATGACAGTTTAAAAGGGCAACACAGAATCAATGAACAGATTCGTGCCAAAGAAGTCCGCATAGTGGGCGACGATGTAGAACCGGCAGTTTATCCGATAGCTCAGGCTTTAAAAATGGCTGAAGATCATGAGGCTGACCTAGTTGAAATTTCACCCAATGCTGTTCCTCCAGTTTGTAGAATTATTGATTATTCTAAATTTCTTTATCAATTAAAGAAACGTCAAAAGGAACAAAAGGCTAAACAGGTAAAGGTAAACGTAAAAGAAATCCGTTTTGGGCCTCAAACAGATGATCATGACTACAACTTCAAGTTGAAACATGCCATCGGATTCTTGCAGGACGGAGACAAGGTGAAAGCGTACGTATTCTTTAAAGGACGTTCCATCCTTTTCAAAGAACAAGGTGAAGTGTTGTTGCTTCGTTTTGCGAATGACTTGGAAGAATATGCAAAAGTAGAGCAGATGCCTTTGTTGGAAGGTAAGAGAATGACAATTTCTTTGGCGCCAAAGAAAGCGGGCGCACCGAAGAAGGCGGAAACGGATACTGCTAAAAAGGAAGCTCCGAAAAAGGCAGTAGAAACAAAAGGATAAAGAAGAGTGCGTGACGCGCCGGTATAGTGCGTTACCACCATTTGAATAATAATTTAAAATTAAAAACAAGATGCCAAAGATCAAGACTAACTCCGGTTCTAAAAAAAGATTCGCTCTTACCGGAACAGGTAAAATCAAAAGAAAGCACGCTTTTCACAGTCATATTTTGACTAAGAAAACTAAAAAGCAGAAAAGAAACCTTGTACATTCAGGCTTAGTAGCTAATGCTAACTTGGATCAGGTTAAGGAACTTCTTTGCATGAAGTAATCTAAAAACAACAAAAGCGTAAACGTATTATTTAAAGTATTAACCGAATGTCTTTAGCTTTAAGTTCACCGTGTGAAACAGTGGCGCTAACATTCAAAAAGAATTAAAACTATGCCAAGATCAGTAAATCATGTTGCTTCTAGAGCAAGAAGAAAGAAAATTTTAGGTCTTACCAGAGGTTACTTTGGTGCAAGAAAGAATGTATGGACAGTAGCAAAAAACACTTGGGAAAAGGGTTTGACCTACGCATACCGTGACCGTAAGAACAAGAAACGTAATTTCCGCGCTTTGTGGATTCAGCGTATCAATGCTGCCGCTCGTCTGGAAGGAATGTCTTATTCTAAATTGATGGGTGCATTGCATAAAGCAGGTATCGAAATCAACCGTAAGGTGTTAGCTGATTTAGCTATGAACCATCCGGAAGCATTTAAAGCAGTTGTTGCTAAAGCAAAAGCAGCTTAAATTTTTCTGTAAACGGTAATATAAAGATTTACTAAAAGAGCAATCTCTATGAGGTTGCTCTTTTTTTATTGCAGATGCTTTCTGATGTTCCCTCAAGAAATGGAAAACAACAATAAGCAGAATAACAGAGAGTTATTTTCTTGCTTATTATTTTTAACAAACAAATTCTGCTATACTCTTGTTTATATCATAAAAAGGACGTATATTTGTCATACGGAAAGAGATGAAAAGCGAGCCGCATTAGTTGGATTGGGAAACTCATCAAACTAATCTGAAAACCGAGACATAGCTTCATCTTCCAATGGCGGGCCACGCCTTCGGGTAGCATTTATGCCGGTGGATTACAAAGGAGGAGAGCACTCAAAACCTGTCATTCGGAGTTTCATCGCATCACTGGTGCGGCTTCATTATAGGGCGATGCTAATTCAATAGATTAGCATCGCTTCTTTTTTATAAAAATAGTACGGATATGATATTTTATTTTTCGGGTACAGGGCAATTCGGCTTGGGTGGCAAGGCGGCTGGCGGAAGGGCAGAATGAGGAATTGTTGTCCATAGTTATGGAAATAGACAAGGGCAAAGAGTATAAATTGAAAGAAGGGGAAAAAGTAGGTTTTGTCTTCCCTGTATATGCATGGGGACCTCCGGAAATGGTACTTCGTTTTATTCATCAACTAAAGTTGGATAAGCCGGGATATCTCTTTTTTGTTTGTACTTGTGGAGATGATACAGGAAGGACTGCGCAAATTTTTTCCTCTGCTGTTACTCAGAAAGGTTGGCGATGTGTTGCCGGCTATTCGGTTACTATGCCGAATACGTATGTTTCTTTGCCCGGTTTTGATGTAGATGATGAAGATATAGAAATTCAGAAAGTACAGAATGCTGTTGCCCGTGTGCGCTTTATTAATGAAGAGATTACATCAAGGGTTCAAATGAAACAATATAATTGTCATGAAGGTGCGCTTCCATTGACCAAATCCTATTTGCTGCGTCCTCTTTTCAATGCTTTTCTGATGTCTCCCAAGCCTTTTCATGCAACGGAAGCCTGTATTGGTTGTAAGAAATGTGAGAAGGCTTGTCCTGTGAATAATATAACAGTGACGGATCGTCCCGTCTGGGGAAATAACTGCACTCAATGTCTGGCCTGTTACCATGCTTGCCCGGTACATGCAGTGGAATATGGAAAGATGACCGGGAAGAAAGGACAATACAAAGGAAGGTTGTTGAAAGATTTATAGGTGTGAGGAAATTGATATTAAAAAATAATCAGCATGGACTTTATATTCTAAAGAAGAAGATTCTATTAATAGGTATTAAATTATTCATTTTGGGGAGGGTGTCTCAAAACTCCCTCTTTGAAGAAATCACTCCTGCTACAGCTATTTGTCGCAGGGGTGAAACTTTCTGTTTGGGTATTATGACCTCCTCTTTTATTTTATCTTCCGTCGGTTTAACGCTTGTTGATAACGTCTTGCATTCGCTTGATGCTGGGCTGCTGTGACAGCGAAATTATGGGTGCCTGAAAAATCTTCTTTTGCACACATGTAAATATAATTATGCTGTGTATAATTCAGCACACTTTCCAGTCCTTGGATGGATGGGATCCGGATAGTCCCGGAGGTAAGCCTGCATGCTTGTAGGTATTATAAGGAGAGTCCACTTCCAGATGCTTGAAAAGAATGCGTTTCAGTCCGAATTCCTGCAAACCAAATTTTACCGTTGGGTCTGCTTGCAATAACATTCCTTTATTCAATCTGTTGATATAAAGTCCTGCAACCATAGGCTTTTCAGAGCCATTAGCCGTTTCTTCTTCTACGATAGAGGCCAAGGTGGACACTTCTTCTGGAGTAAGTCCGATACGTTGAGCCTTTTTCAACCTTTCATTATTCCAAAAGACGGCATGTTCTTTTTGCATCCGTTTTATAAAAGCGTCCGCACTCATATTCCAATAAACTTCGTACGTGTTGGGAATAAAAAGAGAGGGGAGGGTCTCTTGGGTATACCCCATTTGTGCGCAGTAAGCACTGTCGGAAATTAAATTGGCAATATCCAGCGAATCAATCATGAGCTGGCGTGAAACGGCCCGCACTAATCTGTCCACGGTACGTACACTGGGTACAGTCAGATTAATGGGAGTCTGGTATCCCATGGAAAGACGCCGGAAGAAGTAGCGCATATTGTCCGACGGATTGAGAACATAACGTCCTGTCAGTATATTGTCTCCATACTTCTTTTTTTCTGCCAGATATTGAAAACCAAACATGCTTTTAGGATGTCCGTTCCGGATTATTTTCTGATATACAGAATCCAGGTTATCATCTCTGTCTATATAAATATAGGTAGTCTTTGTAAGTTGGAATTGTTTGGCAAAGAAGTAGTAATATATACTTCCTGCACCACCAGTCCCCACTAGGATAATTATAAGGATCACAATCCATATAATAGTACGTTTCTTTCTATTCATTTTAGTCCAACGGCTTTTTCGGATGCAAATATAGGCAAATATCTTGTTTTTTTCTACTTTTGACGATTTTGTACCCCTAAAAATACAATTTTGTCCACTATACGGTTGATGTAAAATATGTAAATTTGACCAAGCAAAAAACGAGAACGCAAAATAGTATATTAATTATTTATTTTTAATCATGAAAAATGCACTTATGGGTTTGGCTTTGTTCGCTGCAATGCCGGTATTTGCCCAACAGAAAGCGACTATCAATGTACATCCCGGACAAGGGAGAGAAATCATTAGCAAACATATTTACGGGCAATTTGCAGAGCATCTGGGAACCTGTATCTATGGAGGCTTATGGGTAGGCGAGGATTCTAAAATTCCCAATACCCAAGGCTATCGTAATGATGTGCTTCAGGCATTGAAGGACTTGAAAGTACCGGTGCTTCGTTGGCCGGGCGGATGTTTTGCCGATGAATATCATTGGATGGATGGTATCGGCCCGAAAGAGAATCGTCCACGGATGGTCAATAACAACTGGGAGGTACAGTGGAAGATAATAGCTTCGGTACACATGAATTTCTGAACTTGTGTGAGCTGATAGGTTGTGAGCCTTATATCAGCGGTAATGTAGGAAGCGGAAGTGTGGAAGAAATGGCAAAATGGGTGGAATACATGACTTCCGAACAAGGTAGCCCGATGGCGAAACTGCGTAAGGAGAACGGTCGTGAGAAACCATGGAAAGTGAAATTCTTTGGGTAGGTAATGAAAGTTGGGGATGCGGAGGCAGTATGCGTCCTGAATATTATGCAGACTTGTACCGCCGTTATTCTACTTATTGTCGTAATTATGATGGCAATCATTTGTTTAAAATAGCCAGTGGCGCCAGTGATTATGATTATGACTGGACTGAAATCCTGATGAAGAATGTAGGCCATCGCATGGCTGGTATCTCCTTACATTATTATACAGTGATGGGATGGAGCGGAAGCAAAGGATCGGCTACACAGTTCACTGATGATGATTATTATTGGACTATGGGCAAATGTCTGGAAATAGAACAGGTGTTGAAGAAGCATATGGCAATTATGGATAAATATGATCCGAAGAAGCAAATCGGTTTGATGGTAGACGAGTGGGGAACCTGGTGGGATGAAGAGCCGGGAACTATCCGTGGACATTTGTATCAGCAGAATACGTTGCGCGATGCTTTCGTGGCTTCTTTAACTTTGGATGTTTTCCATAAATATACGGACCGCATTAAGATGACAAACATTGCCCAGATAGCCAATGTGCTTCAATCCATGATTCTGACCAAGGATGACAAGATGGTGCTGACACCGACTTATCATGTCTTCGAAATGTATAAAGTACATCAGGATGCTACTTATCTTCCTTTGGAACTGAACTGTGAACGCAAGATTGTACGTGACGATCGCATTGTTCCGATGGTAAGTGCTACCGCTTCACGGGATGCGAACGGTTTGATTCATATTTCTTTGTCTAATGTGGACTTGCAGGAATCGCAGGATATAGAGCTGAACTTGGGTGAGGTGAAAGCCAAGAGTGTTACCGGCCGTATTTTAACCGCTGATAATATAGGTGATTACAATAGTTTCGAGAAACCGGATGTGGTTGCTCCTAAAGAATTTAGCGGGGCAAAGGTCAATAAAGGAAGCTTGAAAGTGACTCTTCCCGCCAAGTCTATCGTGGTATTGGAAGTGAAATAAAACACGTATATACGTGTAAGCTTATACGTACGCCCGCATGGAGCTACACATACGTATGTGTAGCTCCATGCGGGCGTACGTGAAAAAATGTACTTTCTGACTTACAATATCACTCAAATCTGATTTGGGTGTCCCATTGCGGAAAACTGGAAAAGCTGAACTGGAGGAGGGGATGAAGCAGCATAAGTATATCCTGTAGGGCTGACTTTTTGCTTTCTTAACATAATTATCATTCCGAGCCTGCGTGTTATTGGTGAATATGGCAGAAAAAACATCTTTATATAATAAATGTAGTGTTTCTGTAATTAGTATTTGGGAAGATTTTACTATTTTTGTACCGCTAAAAATAATATAAATTTTAGTTTAATTAATTAAATCAATTATGGTGAAAAGAATGAGATCTTTTTTATCGGCAGTCATGATGATGATTGCTGTTACTGTCAGCGCTCAGGTTACCACCGCCTCTTTGAGTGGTAAGGTGGCTGACGAGGACAAGGAAGCCATCATCGGTGCCACGGTTCAGGCTGTCCATGAACCTTCGGGAACTATGTATGGGGCTATAACCAATGTGGATGGACGCTATACTATCCAAGGTATGCGTGCCGGAGGCCCTTACACAGTAAGTATATCCTATGTTGGTTATCAGACCAATGTGTTTAAGGACGTAACTCTTCAATTGGGTGAAGTCTATAACCTGGATGCGAAGATGAGTGAATCGGCCGAGCTTCTTCAAGAAGTAGTTGTTACAGCTCAGAAAACGAAGTCTCTACCGAGAAGACCGGAGCGACAACCAATATCTCCAACGCTCAGATTGTGAACATGCCTTCTGTAAGCCGTAGCATTACAGACTATTCCCGTTTGTCGGCTTATGGTGGCAATGGAATGTCGTTTGCCGGATCTGACGGTCGTACTGCCAATTTCACAATTGATGGTGCCAACTTCAACAATAACTTCGGTTTGAGTTCCAACCTGCCTGGTGGCGGCAATCCTGTTTCTATCGAAGCGATTGACGAGATTCAGGTAGTTATCTCTCCATTCGATGTACGCCAGACCAACTTTATCGGTGGTGGTATAAACGCCATTACCAAATCAGGTACCAATACCTATAAAGGTTCTGCTTATATTTACCATCGGAATGAAAATATGCGTGGTGATGCCATCGACCGTGAAGCCATTGCCGGCGCCCGCGAGAAAGACCAGTCTACTACGTATGGTTTCACCATCGGAGGACCTATCATAAAGAACAAACTCTTTTTCTTCGCGAACGGTGAGTTGCAGAATACGCCTACCATCGCCAACCGTTGGCGTGCTTCGGAAGACGGTGTCGCCAATCCGGATGCTTACCTGTCACGCGCCACTGTTGCCGACCTGCAGAAAGTATCCGATTTCGCAAAAGAGAAATATGGCTATGACACCGGTTCGTTCACCAGCTTCCCTTCCGATACGAAGAACACCAAGCTGCTGGCCCGTCTGGATTGGAACATCACCAACAACCATCATCTGGCCTTGCGTTACAACTATACCAAGAACACGAACTGGTTTGCTCCTAACGGAAGCTCTATGGACGGCGGTTCACGTATGTCGGGCAATCGTACCTCACAGTACGCCATGTCCTATGCCAACTCCATGTACTCTATGGATAACCTGGTGCATTCTTTCTCTTTCGACCTCAACAGCCGTTTGTCGGACAGATTGTCCAACCAGTTCCTGGCTACATTCTCTAAGCTGGACGATGCCCGCGGCACCAACTCCAGCATATTCCCTTTCGTCGATATTCTGAAAGATAATCAGAACTATATCTCTTTTGGTGAAGAACTTTTCACCTACAACAACGCCGTTCACAACACGGTATGGAATATTAAGGACGATATCACCTACTATCTGGGTAATCATAAAATCATGGCAGGCTTGAACTATGAGCATCAGATGGCCGACAACCAGTATCTGCGTAACGGTACAGGATATTATCGCTATACCAGTATGGATGACTTCCTCTCGGGTGCCGCTCCGGAAATCGTATGTATGACTTATGGATATAATGGTGAGAGAGAACCGGCGTCACGTGTCCAGTTCAATAAGGTAGGCTTCTACTTGCAGGACGAATGGAACGTACGTACTGATTTCAAAGTTACGGCAGGACTTCGTTTCGACGGACTCTTCTTTGACAATGGCGACTTGATGACCAACAATGCTATTCTGGAACTTGACTACAACGGCCGTCATATTGACACAGGCAAGTGGCCGGGAAGCACATTGACAGTATCCCCGCGTGTAGGTTTCACTTGGGATGTGTTGGGCGACAAGAGCTTGAAACTGCGTGGCGGTAGCGGTCTGTTCTCAGGACGTTTGCCTTTGGTGTTCTTTACCAATATGCCTACCAATGGCGGTATGGTGCAATATCAGGCACAGATCAATGCGGCGAATGCAGCGAAAAAAGGGTTCACGATGGACGAATTCAAGGGAGGCATTCTTTCTACGGATGCTCTGAGAGATAAGATCATCAGCCTGGGCTATCCTCAGACTATCACCCCCGAGGAGGGAACTGTTCCTTCTTCTATCTGCGGTATCGACCCAGATTTCAAGATGCCGCAAGTATGGAAGTCTTCTATCGCGGTAGACTATACATTACCTGTATCATTCCCGTTGAGTGTGACCGTGGAAGGTATCTTCAACAAAACGATCAATGCGGCTATGCTGAGAGACTGGAGCCAGAAGGATATCAACGGTTTTGCCCGTCTCAACGGTGCTGACAACCGCCCTATGTTCCCTTCCGACGCTACTTATACCGACGAAAACGGCAAGACTTTGCCTAGCGCCTATATGCTCGAGAACACCAGCCGCGGCTACGGATGGTCTACTAGCGTGACTGTGAACGCAAGACCGGCCGAGTGGATTACATTGATGGCTGCCTATACGCATACCGTATCCAAAGAGGTGACTTCACTTCCGGCTCTAACGCTTCATCTGTTCTCAACTACCTTTCTACTTACGAAGGTGTGAACAACTTCCGTCTGCACAACGGTCTTAACGTAACTCCGGACCGTTTCATCGCCAATGCTACAATCAACGACAAGAGCGGCAACCACTATAGCTTGATTTACGAGACATGGCGTGGCGGCTACAATTACTCTTGTATGCTGGCCAACGATATGAACGGTGACGGTTACAATTACGACGCCGTTTACATTCCTACCGACAAGCAAGTGGCTGACGGTTCCTTCCGTTTCGTCAGCGAGGATGACAAGACACGCTTTATGGATTATGTACATAGCAACTCTTATCTGAAAGCTAATCAGGGTAAATATGCAGAACCTAACAGCCTTTATTCTCCTTGGGTACACCGCATAGACTTCTCTTACAAGCACGATTTCAATCTGAACGTAGCTGGTACCAAGCACAAATTGCAGTTGAGCTTTGATATGAAGAACGTGCTCAATCTCTTCAATTCAAGCTGGGGAGTCAGCAAGTACTTGAATCCTGCTATTGGTTCCGATGCCCGCATCTTGAAGTACGAGGGTGTGGATGCTGACGGTGTGGCTACATTCTCAACTCCGGGGTCTATAAATGGCAACACTAAGACTTGGACTCCCAATCATTCTATCGGACAGTGCTGGTATGCTTCTATCGGCATTAAGTATTGCTTTAACTGATTATCAATTTAAGAACAATTGAAGAATATGAAAAATTATATCTTTATAGCGCTTGCTGTTGTGATGACTCTTTTCACCAGCTGTTCAGATGATGATGCTGCAGTCTTGGGTGGTTTGAAAGTTTCACAATCATACATTGCATTGCCTGTCGAAGGGGGTAGCGCTTCCATTACCATTGAATCGAAGGCCGAGTGGGTTATCACTGGCAACGACAAGGCCGACTGGCTTGCCATTTCTGTTACGCAAGGATCGCAAGGCGAAAGTGAAATTACATTCTCAGCCGATGAAGCGGTTGATGGCCGTTCTGTGGAACTTAAGTTGATCTGTGCTACTGAGACTCAGAATCTGACTGTCATGCAAGGTTTGCCGATTGTATCGGAAGCTACTTGCGCCGAAGTAATAGCCGGTCCCGACAAGAAGACTTATAAAGTGACCGGTGTTGTATCGAACATCTCCAATACCACATACGGTAACTGGGACTTGGTGGACGCCACCGGAAAGGTTTATATCTATGGTACGTTGGATGCCAAGGGTGGTACGAAGAACTTTGCCAGCCTGGGTCTGGAAGAAGGGGACGAAGTGACGGTGCAAGGTCCGAAAACAACCTACGGAAGTACCGTTGAGCTTGTTGACGTTACTGTGCTTAAAATCAACAAGTCGCTCATTAAGGTTGACTCTGTTTACAATGAAACACTGCCTATTGAAGGGGGAATCTTTGAAGCATACCTCATCACCAAAGGTGACGGCGTTTCTGTAGAGATTCCGGAAGATGCCAAAGAATGGTTGTCTATTGCCTCTATCGACCAGAAAGGCACCAATGTTTGTGTGAAGTTCCGTGCTGCCAAGAATGAGGGGGGCGATCGCTCTACCAGTATCACATTCCGTACTACCGATGGCAAGAAAGAATACACCAGCAAGACTGAACTCTCACAGAAGGGTGCTGTTGTAGAAGCTACCGTGGCGGAATTCATTGCTGCCGAAGTCGGTTCCACACAGTATCGCTTGAGTGGAGTGGTGACCAAGATTGCCAATGCCAAATATGGTAACATTTATATTAAGGATTTCTCGGAAGAAGTCTATATCTATGGTACCGACAACTTTGCCGACTATGACCTCAAGGAAGGTGATATTGTAACTCTTGTGGGCCAGCGTGCAGAATATAAAGGTACTCCACAGATGGCGAATGCGGTTATAGAGGAAGTGCAAAGCGTGAAAATCGTGACTGTGGCCGAATTCCTTGAAGCGGAGGAAAGCACTTCGCAATATTACCAGCTGACCGGTAAGGTTGCCAATATCAAAAATACGCTTTATGGTAACTTTGACATTGAGGATGCCACCGGTAAGGTATATGTTTATGGCCTGCTGACCGGATGGAACGGTGAAAGCAAAAAGTTTGAAACACTGAATATCACCGAAGGCGATAATATTACCATCATCGGTACGCGTGCCAGCTACAATGGCGCCGTCCAGGTGGGTAAGGGAGCTTTCATCTCTAAGGTGAGTGAATAAGGACATTGTATAATAAAGTAAAGTCCGCAATGTCATTTACATTGAATGTGATGACATTGCGGATTTCTTTTTAAAAAATCAGATGCTATGATTAAAAGGTATTACTATCTGCTTTTAGCAGTTTTCCTGGTGCTGCCATTGGTTTCCGGATGCAGCTCCGATGATGATTCTTCGGGAAAGAACGGACATCTTACTATTAATGACATTCAGATCACTGAAGAGGGGGCCAGGCGTGAGGTGCTTCATGCCATTGATAATGGCAAGGGCCTTACTTTGGATGAAGCCATTCACTCGCAAATCAGTATTGCCGCCAATAAAATTATTTCTGGCGACGGATTCAGTTTCTCGGAAGGATTTGAATGTAATGATCTCTCGGCGCTTCCAGGACATTCCACCGTTAATCAGTGGAGTGACAAGGCTGTGGCAAAAGCGGAGACTTCTTATTGGGTACGCTACCAGCTTCCTTCAAAAGTTGCCCTGTTCAAACTCCGCATCGCTACGTAGATGGAATAAATGTAGGAATGGAGTACAATGCAGCCCAGGGTATTGAGATAGAAAATAAAAATGCCAATATACCTGCCGAAGGACAAGTCTATGTGTCGGGCTACGAAATGCCGCATCTGACGACGGGGAATACCTATGTGGAGCATGTAGTCTCGGCCGATGGTAAAAAGGTGCTGAACTATGCTATAGAATGGAACGGAAAAATGAATCATTCCCGTTGGGTGGCCTATAGTTATGATGCCATTACGGGAGTGAAGAATGTAAACAGAAGCGATGATGCTTGGGCGGTGGATCCCTTGCTTCCTGTCGAAATGCAGGTGGACAATAGCTGGCATACCAATGATGGATTCGACAGAGGACACCTCTGTGCTTCCGATGACCGTGTCTTTTCCTCCGAAGCCAATAAGCAGACTTTCTATTTCAGCAACCTGAGTCCGCAGTTCAATTCGTTCAACGGTGGTTATTGGGTTACGTTCGAGCAGTTAGTTAATTCGTGGGTACGCAAGGATAACGCCTTTGGAAGTGTGTACGATAAAATCTATGTGGCAAAAGGCGGCACACTGGACAAATTGTTAGTAAATTACAAAGGCACCAGTCCGGGAGGAGATGGGGTGCTGCCTGCTACTGATAAGGACGGGTTCACTTCGAAAGGATTGCCAGTCCCTCAATATTACTTCATCGCTGTATTGGCTCACCGGGCCAATCAGCCTGCTGATGTAGTGTCGGCCTATCAGGCTATCGGCTTTTGGGTGGAACACCGTGATGATTATGGCTATACTTTTGACCATCAGTTGAAAAGAGAGGATGCTAAAGCAAAGGCCGTCAGTATTGATGAGCTTGAAAGCCAAACAGGAATCGACTTTTTTCTGCAATCTGCCCGATTATATAGAGGATGATGTGGAGAGTGGATGTCAGGTAACTGACTGGACTTGGTGACTTGATTCGCTTACACCGGGGCATAATGACTCTGATGGTGTGGGCTGCATATACCAAGCGGGTTGGAAGCAATGTCTTATGCTGGCATAAGACATTGCTACTGATGAAGCGCGTGGCGCCGCAGCAGGGTGGATCGCTGTCTCGGAGTCAATCCTATAGGATCCGGAAACGGATTCTCTTTTTCCGATTGTCCCATTGGGTTCGCTTGTTCATTGCTTTGCTGTGGATTTCTCACCGGCTTCTTTGTGGGATGATCTCTGTCTTTCATCTCTTGGTGGAATTGAATAGCCATACCTTCTCCCTCATATTCTTGGTATAAGAGCTTTAGTGAAAAAGACAATAAAAATGCTCTGCTAAAAAGGAACATATCTTCGTAGGGCAAGTAATATATCTTACTTGGCCGAATAAGATACTTAACTTGGTCCACGAACATATCTTACTTTGGTTCACGTAGGAAACATGAATTTTCCTCCTCGACTATCATCGCTCCGAACCTTCGTGAAGGTACTTGTTTCTGTATGTATAGGAGCATAATGCCCCTGATACCATAAAGACTACAGAAGGCTTGTGTAAGCTGTTTAATATATAGTGGGCCTCAATAATTTGACATTTAAAATCAGTAATAGTGTAATCCGAGTTTGTCTGATGGAATTTTTCTATAATTTCGTTGACTGTATAGTTTGCGCATTTGGTATCCATTTTGTAGATGATTTTTTTCAGCCGATCTAAATCCCTGTCTATTTTACATTGGAGTAAATATGAGGTTGAGTCTGTGAAAATGAAAACTAATATACGATCATATACGTTGCTAACGTACAGCCCGCACAATAGAGACGTTGCAAACTGGATATGGAAATGTTGTATTTTTAATAATACTATCAGTTGAAGCTTGTGACAATTCATTCATTATTTATATTTCATTGCTTGATGATATAGAAGTCGTCTGGGGAAAGTTTTTCGAATAAAGAGTTGTTGTGGTCTAGTTTTTGAAGTTTCCAAATATAGGTTGTTCATGGTCTGCTTTCGTTTTTATTGAAAAATTCTTGTTGCATCTATTGGAAAAGCTTTATCTTTATCGCATTGTAATAAAACAAAGTTTGACTGATTGTTCTCAAAGATGGGATATCTATTCTTTTTCGTTGGGAGTACGGTTGGGCTTTTAAAAAAGAGTTATATTTGTACTACTCATTACCGAAACTATGGCGAAGAATAATTTATTAAGCGAGCAACTTGCTTATATTGGCGTCAGTCGTACTCCTACGCATTTGCATTTGTGTAGTTATAATGCTGAAAGTATTTGTATGCAGGATGGGAAAGATATAGATAGTTTGATTCCTTACTTGAATAAGAATGCTATAAACTGGATACAAATTCATGGTTTTCAGAATACGGAGGTCATACAGCGTGTTTGTCAGAATTTTAATGTCGACTTTTTGACGATACAAGATATCTTGAATTCCAACCATCAGACCAAGATAGAACAGCATGATACATATAATGTAGTGATTTTAAAGTTGCTTTTTCCCAATGAGGATGGCTATGTGCCACAGCAAATAGCCATTGTGCAAGGTGGTAATTATCTGCTGACCTTTATGGAAAAGGAAACAGACTTTCTGAATGATATAAATACGGCATTGGAAAAGAATGTGTTGAAAATACGAAACCGGCAGTCTGACTTCCTGCTCAGTGTTATTCTAAACAGTGTGATGGCCAGTTTTATCTCCATCATTTCGGAATTGGAGGACGGATTGGAGGATTTGGAAGAGCGGTTGCTCTTACCGGAACAGACCGATATACCCGGTATTGAAAATATACAGCAATATCGTCGTAATTTCCGTATAATAAAGAAATGTATTTTACCATTAAAGGAGGAAATCAGTAAGTTATTGCATACTACCGATAATGATTTGCTGCACAAAGCCAGCCACCCTTTCTTTAGTGATGTCAATGATCATTTGCAATTTGTATTGCAAACTTTAGACGGTTGCCGTGATATGATTTCGGCCTTGGTAGATATTTATCTTTCCAATAACGACCGGCGGATGAATAACATCATGAAACAACTGACGGTTGTCTCTACGATATTTATTCCACTAACTTTTCTGGCAGGAATCTGGGGGATGAACTTCCAATGGATGCCTGAACTGGGATGGCGGTATGGTTATGTATTTGCATGGACATTGATGTTGATACTGGTGGCAGTCATTTACTTCTATTTTAAGCGTAAAAGATGGTATTGATGAAAGAAGATGATGGGATTTACTTAAATGTGAATCCCATATTCATGTTTTACTTCATTCATCACAAAGGTGCTTTCCAGTGAGCCCAAACTGTCAATCGTGCCCAACACGTTGAGGATGAATTCCTGATAATACTTCATGTTAGGGGAATGTATTTTAAGCAAATAGTCATAACTGCCTGATATATTGTAACATTCCGTTACTTCAGGGATATCTTGAATGATTCGTGTAAATTCTGCAGCAATGTCCCGGTTCAATCTTCTTAGCTTGACACTGCAAAATACCACGAAGCCTTGGTTCAGTTTCTCGGCGTCCAATACGGCGATGTATTTTTTTATATATCCTCCATTCTCTAATCGTTTGAGGCGTTCGAATACCGGAGTGGAGGAAAGGCTTACGCGTGCGGCCAGTTCTTTGGTGGTCAGTCGGGCATTTTCTTGCAAGGTACGTAGTATCTGCAAATCTACTTTGTCTAGTTTCTCTAAAGTATTCATAGAATAATATTCTTTCAAAAGGTGGATGTTATTAATCGTTTGGCTTATATCTGACAGCACAAATATACTGCATTTTTTCAGATTCCGGAGGGTTCTTCGGGAAATGTAATGGGATTAGATTCTTTTTTGCCAGAGAGTGCAAGGATAGAGGACAGAATGATTTAATCTCTTCCGGTGCATTTTTTATATTTGCAATCACTATGAGGATTATCATGCATCGGCCGGCACCATTTCATTTTTTGTTGGATGTTGCAGAAGAATAATTTTCTTTCGGGAGGTAATAAATCGTTTGTAAATAGATTGTTCATTCTGTAAATGTGTAAAATTATAGTTTTATTTTCTTTGTTTTTGGTATATCTTGTTTGATATGACTAACTCCTGTACCTTTGCAACAGATAAAATCAAAAACGTATAACTCTAAAAAGACAAAGATTATGGCTACAAGAAAATTACATTTCGAGACATTACAACTTCACATAGGGCAGGAACGGCCAGATCCGGCAACAGATGCCCGTGCAGTTCCTATTTATCAGACGGCATCTTATGTATTTCATAACTCGGCACATGCAGCCGCACGTTTTGGTTTACAAGATCCGGGTAATATATATGGGCGTCTGACTAATTCCACTCAAGGCGTTTTTGAACAGCGTGTGGCTGCATTGGAAGGGGGAGTGGCAGGACTTGCCGTAGCTTCCGGGGCTGCTGCCATTACTTATGCGTTTCAGAACATTACTCGTGCAGGTGATCATGTTGTAGCTGCAAAAACTATTTATGGAGGTACTTATAACCTGCTGGCGCATACGTTGCCGACTTATGGTGTGACTGCTACATTTGTGGACCCTGGTGATCTTTCTAATTTTGAGAAAGCGATTCAGGAGAATACAAAGGCGGTGTTTATCGAGACTTTGGGGAATCCTAATTCGAATCTTATAGATATAGATGCTGTGGCGGAAATAGCACATCGCCATCACATACCTTTGATTATTGATAACACTTTTGGTACTCCTTATCTGATTCGTCCCATCGAGCATGGAGCAGATATTGTGGTACATTCTGCTACAAAATTTATTGGTGGTCATGGAACTTCACTGGGCGGTGTGATTGTTGATTCGGGTAAATTTGACTGGGTGGCTTCGGGTAAATTCCCTCAACTGACAGAGCCGGATCCTTGCTATCATGGAGTGCGTTTTGTTGAGGCTGCGGGGCCGGCCGCTTATGCAGTCCGTATTCGTGCTATTTTGCTGCGTGATACCGGTGCGACCATCAGTCCGTTTAATTCCTTTATTCTATTGCAGGGATTGGAGACACTTTCATTGCGTGTGGAGCGTCATGTAGAGAATGCCTTGAAAGTGGTGGAGCATTTGAAAAATCACCCGAAGATCAAGAAAGTGAATCACCCTTCCTTGCCGGAACATCCTGATCATGCTCTGTATCAGCGTTATTTCCCAAATGGAGCTGGTTCCATCTTCACAATCGAAGTGAAAGGCGGTCAGGAAGAAGCACATCGTTTTATTGACAGGCTGGAAATTTTTTCCCTGCTGGCCAATGTCGCCGATGTAAAGTCATTGGTCATCCATCCTGCCAGTACCACTCACTCTCAGTTGAATGCGGAGGAGTTGGCGGAACAGGACATTTATCCGGGGACAGTGCGTTTATCAATAGGAACGGAACATATAGATGATTTGCTGGCCGATTTGGATCAGGCATTGGCTGTAATTTAATAAAGATATACTATGGGGATGAGGATTATTACTACAATATAAAATCAAAATATTAAAATAAGAAATATATGCCGGAGGTTTATATAAGGTCATATTGTATAGGCTTCTGGCATTATTTTGTTTTATGCAGTAAAAAAGGATAGAATATTGACCCAAATGAGACTCTTTTTTGTTATTCTAAAAAAGAATTTTGCAGAAGTCGGATTCCATAGACTTAATTTAAAAGTTTATGAATGCGTTTCTTTAACTTAAATACAATGGTTATGAATCTAGTCCTTGCTATTATTCCGGTATTGTTATTGATTATCCTGATGGCGTTTCTTAAAATGTCCGGTGACAAAAGTAGCGTGATTTCCCTTGTCGTTACTATGTTGATTGCTTTTTTCGGCTTTCATTTTCCGGCAGACGATTTGCTTTTTTCTTTTTTGTACGGGGCATTGAAAGCTGTTTCTCCTATTCTGATCATTATTTTGATGGCGATATTCAGCTATAATGTTTTGTTGAAGACTGAAAAAATGGCGATAATCAAGCAACAGTTCTCTTCTATTTCTACGGATAAAAGCATTCAAGTATTGCTATTGACGTGGGGATTTGGCGGATTGCTTGAAGCCATGGCTGGATTTGGAACGGCAGTGGCTATACCGGCGGCAATTCTTATCAGCCTCGGGTTCAAACCGGTCTTTTCGGCAACAGTCAGTCTGATAGCCAATAGTGTGGCTACTGCTTTTGGGGCTATTGGTACTCCGGTATTGGTATTGGCGAAAGAAACGAATTTGGATGTACAGGTGCTTAGCACCAATGTCGTGTTGCAGCTTTCGGTATTGATGTTTCTCATTCCTTTTGTCTTGCTGTTTCTGACTGATCCGAAGTTAAAGTCCTTACCTAAAAATATTTTCCTGTCTTTGTTGGTCGGCGGTGTGTCATTAGCCAGCCAGTATGTTGCCGCCCGTTATATGGGAGCGGAGTCTCCGGCTATTATTGGCAGCATTTTATCTATTATTGTTATTGTGGCTTATGGCAAACTGACTGCTTCTAAAGAGGAAAAAGCAAGGAAAAGCACATTGAAAAGGACTGAGGTGCTGAATGCGTGGAGTATCTATCTTTTTATTTTGTTTTTGATAATTCTGACTAGTCCGTTGTTTCCCGGTTTGCGCACAACACTTGAAAATAATTGGGTGACCCGTATCAGTCTTCCAATTAATGGCTCAATCATGAATTATATGGTTTCTTGGCTGACCCATGCGGGAGTTCTGCTTTTTGTGGGTACGTTTGCCGGCGGACTGATACAGGGAGCCAGGATAAAGGAACTGTTTGTGGTACTTTGGAATACGGTAAAACAATTGAAAAAGACTTTTATTACGGTAATCTGTCTGGTGAGCTTGTCCACTATCATGGATACAGCAGGTATGATTTCAGTTATTGCCACTGCGTTGGCAGTTGCTACAGGAAGCCTTTATCCGTTATTTGCCCCTGTCATCGGTTGTTTGGGTACCTTCATTACGGGCAGTGACACTTCTTCAAATATCTTGTTCGGCAAATTACAGTCCGGTGTGGCCGGACATATTCAAGTAAGTCCCGACTGGTTATCGTCAGCCAATACGGTGGGGGCGACCGGTGGAAAAATTATTTCTCCGCAAAGTATCGCTATCGCCACTTCTGCCGGAAACCAACAGGGAAAAGAGGGAGAAATTCTGAAATCCGCCCTTCCGTATGCCCTGGCGTATGTGTTGATAACCGGAGTGATTGTTTATATTTTCAGCTGATAATAGTTGGTAAATTCAAGAGGGCGTTTTAATATTGCCCGTTATGGATTGAAATATCCTGTAAACGAGGATGAACTGTTGAAAAATCGTAAAAAAAGAGATGGATAGGAGATTTATTGCCAAAAAAGAATTTAATTTGAACAGTTTTA
Organism: Phocaeicola sartorii JCM 17136 = DSM 21941; assembly: GCF_000614185.1. Taxonomy (GTDB): domain Bacteria; phylum Bacteroidota; class Bacteroidia; order Bacteroidales; family Bacteroidaceae; genus Phocaeicola; species Phocaeicola sartorii. Next base: position 43,992 of record NZ_BAKM01000013.1, read on the forward strand.
TAATTTATAAAAAAAAAGAACATGAACGAATTAATTGCTAAAATCAAAGAATTGAACGAAGCTTTTATGACTGATGCTGCATTGCAGATTGAAAAAGGTAACAAAGCTGCAGGTACACGTGCACGTAAAGCATCATTGGAACTGGAAAAACTGATGAAGGAATTTAGAAAAGCATCTTTGGAAGCTTCTAAGTAATCTTTTATTCGTCTTTTAAAGATTTTTATAAGCCATCCTTCGGGGTGGCTTTCTTATTTTCCATTAAGTTTGCTTTTATTTCGGGGGATAATTGATATTTTTGTATTTTTATTGGCAGGTGGTAAATCTGGAAGAGAAGGATGGTTATGAAAAAAATGTGTCTATTGCCTATTTGGGCGGTTTTATTGATTATAGCAGGGATTTTCTTTTCTTGTGAAAAGAAGAAGGATATGGCTATATACCGTCAGGCGGATTCTTTGAACCTGCTGTCTTATCGTATGCGCTATAAGAATCTGGACACAGCGTGTAAAGCAGCGCATGACGCCTACAAACTGGCGGATGGATTCCCTTCCTTACGTGCCGAGGCGTTGAATAATCAGGGCTTTTGTGCCTTTATCCACATGGACTTTGAAAGAGCCGAAGATCTTTTTCTGCGTGTATATGAGGAATCAAACAATGAGTTGGAATGTCTGATAGCAGATATCGGTATGATGAAAATCTGTCAGCGTACCGCCATGAACAAGGAGTTTTATGATTATCGTAACAGTGCGTTGCGCCGCATGAAGCGTATCAGCGATGACCGTTCTGCTATTACTGATCCCAGAGAGCTGGAGCGGCTTGATTATGCCCGCTCCGAGTTCTCCATAGCTTCTGCCATCTATTACTATTATTTGCAGCAGGAACAGCAGTCTTTGGAGGCGATTAATGAAATACAGGTGGATGAGGCGTTGGAAAGTGATACCGCCCAATTACTCTATTATTATTATATGAAAGGGTCTGGTGGTATGTATGAAGCGGATACACCGCAGGATGTGGTATTGGGTGAGTTTAACTATCTGATAGAATGTCTGGGTATCAGCAGGGAACACGGGTATGTCTATTTTGAGGCGAATGCATCTCAGGCAATGGCGGAATTGCTGAAAGAGAGGAAAAACTTCGACCTGATAATGGAAAGGCGTCCCAATGTGATGCGTGCCATCAATAGCGAGGACTTGCCGTGGGAGGAGTTGACCATGCGTTTTGCCTGGCGGGCTTTGGATTTGTTTAAAAAATATGGAGATTTGTATCAGATTTCGGGTACATATCGCACTTTGGCATCGTGCAGCAACGAGCAAGGCAGGTATGAAGACGCGCTGCATTACTTGTCAGAAGCACTGGGGTACGTCAACCGGCATCACGAGAAATATTACCATTGTACGGATACCACGGACAGGCTTCGTCCGTATGTTCCCATGGCTGCCACTTCCGTTGAACTGGAATGGATTAATGACGATGGTATTAAAAGTGTCCCCGAATGGATTGCCCGTTTCCGCGAACAATTGAGCGTGACGTACGCGGCGTTAGGAATGAAGCCCCAGTCGGATTACAACCGTAATATTTATTTGGATATTTTAGACTACACCCGCCAGGACAAAGAATTGGAGAGCCGTTATAATGCGTTGGAGAAGGAATCGGAAGCCTTGAACGGACTTCTGGTGGTAGTGGTGATTGGTATCGCTGTCCTTATCATTCTATTTTGGATATTGAATAAAAGATGGCGGGTGCGGAATGCCCTTTACATTGATAAGTTGAAACGTACTTTGGAAATATGCCGTAAGATAACGGCTTCCGTACCATTGATGCGGGGGAGATAGAGGATGTGACAAAAGCGGTAGTTGCCTCGGTGAAAGAGGATATTCTTCTGTTGGTGGGAGCGACGGACTTCCGTATTGTGGCTGAAAATGGAGAGGGGAAAGAGGCGCCGGGGCAAGGGATTTGTACAAGTTTTATCTTGAATATTCCGGGCGGGGAACAGCCTTTGGGTGAGGTGCATCTGTATTCGGAGCGCAAAATGAAGAAAGATGATAAAGCACTGATGCGGGTTATTACACCTTACATTTCGTGGACACTGGAGAATGGACTGGCTTTTATCTCGTTGGGTGATGAACGGAAACGGCTGGAAAAGGAGCAATATGTCCATGAACAGCATTTGGCGGAGAATAAACGGCAGAATCTGGTGAAGAAAGCCTGTCTGTTTATTGTCACAGGCATTATGCCTTATATAGACCGCATTATGAATGAAGTGCATAAACTAACCGCACACAACTATATTCAGAACGAAGAAATAAAAGAAAGCAAATACCGTTATATCGACGAACTGATAACCCGTATCAATGAGTATAATGATATTCTGGCCTTATGGATTAAGATGAGGCAGGGGACACTGAGTTTGAATATAGAGAATTTTGAGTTGAACTCCCTTTTCGATGTACTGGTGAAAGGGCGCAAGACTTTCGAGATGAAACAACAGACCCTGACCATAGAGCCGACTGCCGCCATTGTGAAAGCGGATAAGGCTCTGACGCTTTTCATGATAAATACATTGACGGAAAATGCCCGTAAATATACGCAGCCGGGAGGAAATGTTTCTGTTTATGCGCAAGAAACAGAATCTTACGTGGAGATTTCGGTGAAAGATGACGGCCCGGGGCTTTCGCAGGAAGATGTGGAGCGTATTCTGAGTGAGAAAGTTTATGATTCAGGTAAAATCGGATTGCAGACCAGCGAAAATGTCAGCGAATTGCAGAAGAATAAAGGTCATGGTTTCGGTTTGATGAATTGCAAAGGCATTATTGATAAATATAAGAAGACCAATGAGATATTCCGGGTCTGCCTGTTCCGGATAGAAAGTGAATTGGGGAAAGGCAGCCGTTTCTATTTCCGTCTGCCCAAAGGAGTGCGCAAAACGTTGATGTTGGTACTGGTCGCTTTTCTTCCTGTCCTGACAGGATGTAATGAGGGGAGGGAGGAAGACGGGAAAGCGGAACAGTTCACTCTCAATGATTCCATTCAGCGATATGATAAATTATTGGCTGTTGCGAATGAATATGCATACGATGTTTACAATTGTAACATTGATGGATTATACCAACAGGCATTGTGTTATGCAGACAGTGCTCTATATTGTTTGAATAAGCATTATATTCTGTATTCGGGCAGCAAAGGGCCTTTGTTGGAATTGGAAGGAGAGGGGGCTGCAGCGGATTTAGATTGGTTCGACCGGCATTTTGATACCGATTACTATGCCTTGCTGGATGTTCGCAACGAGGCAGCAGTCGCCTTTTTGGCTTTAGGTAATCTGGAAGCTTATCGTTATAACAATAATGCTTATACAGCGCTGTACAAACAAATCAGTGAGGACACCTCATTGGAGCAATATTGCCGCCGGATGCAGCTTTCTGCCAATAATAAGACGGTGGCTATCATTCTTTGTGTGGTTATTTTGCTGGTATTGTTGGTGGGTTATTATATTTTGTATTTCCGCCACCGTTTGATTTATCGTTATAACTTGGAACAGGTGTTGGAAATCAACAAGCAGGTATTTTCGACCTCTTTGCTTAGCGGTAAGACCGATCGGGATATTGCTGCCAGTCTGGTCAATGACATGTTCGAGGCGGTGAATGAGTTGCTGCCCATTGATGTATTGGGCGTAGCGGTTTATAGTGAAGACACTCATAGCTTGAATTATGCTTTTTCACCGGTGGAGGATGAGAACGAAGAAATGCGTGAGATGATGGCCCGTAGCTTTGATGCGAAGACACCTTATTGGCGTGAGAAAGATAAGGTAAAGTGTTTGCCCTTGTGGGTGGAAGCAGGTAACGAGAATCGTTGCACAGGTGTGCTGGCATTGAAAATCGCTTTGCCTGTGGAGCGTGAGGACGACCGTTTGATGCTGGAGCTTGTGGCTGGATATGTAGCTATTATTGTATATAATGCAGTGGTGCTGATGGCACAGAAATATCGGGATATAGAAAGTGCGCAGGATGATGCACGCCGAGCTATACGGGAGGAAAACCAGTTGCATGTACAAAATCTGGTATTGGACAATTGCTTGTCAACCATTAAGCATGAGACAATCTATTATCCTAACCGGATAAAACAGATTATCGACAGGTTGAACACCCGTCAGGCAGGAGAAAATGAAGCGGTGCAAGTAGAGACGATTAGTGAGTTGATTAGTTATTATAAGGATATATTTACTTTGCTGAGTTCATGCGCCGCACGTCAGTTGGAAGAAATAACTTTCCGCAGAGGTGTTGTGAAAGCCGGCGAACTGGCCGATTATGCGGCACGATATATAAAACGTGCTGGAAAACGTATGTCGCATCGGGTAGAACTGAGGACGGAGGTGGAACATGTTTCCGTACTGGGAGATGTCATTCAGTTGAAGTTTATGTTGGAGAACCTGATAGATGAAGCACTGTCATACGAGGTGGATGGCCTTTTGGAATTGTGTATTTATAAGGATAAGGATTTTGTGCGGTTTGATTTCCGCGATACGCGTCGCGAAAAGTCGCAGGAAGAGTTGAACTTGTTGTTCTACCCGCATCTGTCTCGTATGAAGCAGGGACAGGAAGGAGTTCTGACCGGTACGGAATACCTTATTTGTAAGCAGGTGATTCGTGACCATGATGAATTTGCCGGAAGACGCGGTTGCCGTATCAATGCGCAGCCTGCCGCTGAGGGAGGGTTCACCGTATGGTTCACCCTGCCTGCCCGTTGAATGTAGAATGTAAAAAACAATGCATATTATGGAGAATAATAGATTTAAAGTCATCATTGTAGAGGATGTCAAACTGGAATTAAAAGGTACGGAAGAAATATTCAGACACGAAATTCCGAATGCGGAAGTCATCGGAACGGCTATGACTGAGAATGAGTTTTGGGAATTGCTGAAAGTGCAGTTGCCCGATATGGTTTTATTGGATTTGGGCTTGGGGGGATCGACTACCATCGGTGTGGAAATCTGTTCTTCTTTACGGAAGAACTATCCGGATATGAAGGTGCTGATTTTCACTGGTGAGGTATTGAACGAAAAGTTATGGGTGGATGCGCTGAATGCGGGTGCGGATGGTATCATCCTGAAGACGGGAGAGTTGCTGACTGCCACAGATGTACAGGCGGTGATGGATGGCAAGAAGCTGGTTTTCAATTATCCCATTCTGGAGAAAATAGTGGCACGTTTCAAGCAGTCGGTGGCTCAGGAGCAGCGCAGGCAGGAAGCTGTCATTAATTATGATATTGATGAATATGATGAGCGTTTACTTCGCCATCTAGCTTTGGGATATACCAAAGAAATGATTACAAATCTGAAAGGGATGCCTTTCGGGGTCAAGTCCATAGAGAAACGTCAGAATGAATTGATAAATCGTTTGTTCACATTGGATGAAAGAAATGGTGTCAATGCCTGTCGCTTGGTGACCCGTGCTTTCGAGTTGCGGATTCTTGATATTGACAATTTGGAACCGGATGAAGAGTAAACGTTATTTTCCGCATACCGCTACTGTGTTTTTTCTGCTGACGGTAGCTGTAGCCTTGTTCTCATGGATAGGAAGTATTTATGGGCTGGGAAAGGTGCAGAGCCTGCTCAGTCCCGAAGGAATCCGGTGGGAATTGAGGCATGCTATGGGACATTTTGTCCGGACACCGGCATTGGGCATAGTAATGATGCTTTTTTTAGGGTTCGGCATTACAGTTCATTCCGGGGTATGGGGTACGTTGGGGAGGATAGTGAAGAGGGGAAAATCTATTTCCCGTAAGGAAAAGCGCGCGTTGATACTGGCGGGTTGTATGCTGCTTGTTTATGTCATGATGATTATCTGCACCACTTTCGCTCCATGGACAATGTTGCGTAGCGTGACAGGCTCTCTTACGAATTCTCCGTTTCAAAAAGGAATTTATTATCTTATTTCGTTTGGTGTGGGATTGTCGGGCATGGCTTTCGGCTATGCATCGGGACGTTTCCGGAACGATAAGGATATAATAAGAGGGATGTCCTGCCTCTTTTCCCGTTTTGCTGATTACTTTGTGGCGCTTTTTTTTATAGTTCAGTTCTTTTCCTCGTTGATGTACACTAATTTGGTGGAATGGGTTGGAATAGATTCACATATAGTGTTTTACGCTTTTCATATTTGTTGCTATCTGCCCTTCTTACTGATGCTGAATAGAAAAAAATAAATCTTTAATGCAAAAAAGTTACGTGTTTTTTTGGTAATTTCAATAAAATCCGTACCTTTGCACTCGCAATTAAGGATGGTTCCGTAGCTCAGCTGGATAGAGCAACGCCCTTCTAAGGCGTGGGTCAAGCGTTCGAATCGCTTCGGAATCACTTATGTAAACGCTGATAATCAAAAGATTAATCAGCGTTTTTTTTCTTTTTAACATCATACTGTGAGAATTAAACAAAGTGAACTATAAAAAGCCAACCTGTCCCAATTTTAAGGATAAGCTGGCTTTTACTATTGCTTGCAAATAGTGTATCTGTATATAAAGACAGAAACTGAAGTCTATTTATGGTCACATATTAATTTCCAAACACATGAGGAGAGGAAAGCTCCGATGAAAGGCGCAAGGATAAATATCCATAATTGCGAGAGCGCCTCACCACCTGCAAATAATGCGGGAGCAATACTGCGGGCTGGATTGACTGAAGTACCCGTAATAGGTATGCAGCAAATATGAACCAGTACAAGAGAAATACCGATAGCTAATCCTGCAAAATTACCAGCTCCTTTTTTAGGGTCAGTAGTGCCAAGAACTACTAATACAAAAACAAAGGTAAATACAACCTCTGCTATAAACCCGCCAATGACCCCCACACCGGAAGCGCAAGAGTTAGCACCGGTAGTCGTTGCATAAGCCATATCTATATTGGACGTCAACAATGCTATGATTGAAGAACCGATTAATGCTCCTGCTACTTGAAATAACATATACATTAATCCCTCTTTGCTTTTCATACGCCCTGAAAGCATGCAGCCTAGAGTGATTGCCGGATTAATATGACATCCGGAAATTCCACCTATTGTATAAGCCATAGCAATGACAGAGAAACCGAATGCCATTGCCACCATTAACACTTGTGCGGGAGTTCCACAACCACCATTAAATACAGCACTGCCACATCCCATTAATACAAGTACCATTGTACCAACCATTTCTGCTAAATACTTTTTCATATTACTTTGAATTTAAAGATAGAGTCAAAAATAGGAATTTATTTGAAAAAATAAAAGTTTTTTTTCAAATATGGATGTAAATACCAGCAATGAGTTAAACTTTATGATTGACGTGAACAAAAAGTCAATCCGCCTTGAAGCCTGTAGATGAAATAACGGCTGACTATGATGACACAACAGTACACAAGCCTGTTGATGATAGTTTTTCATTCTTCTTTTAAACAAATGTTTTTATAGATGGTTCTATAAGTAAAAAAGACGATAATTATGAATACAAATGAGTTTGCCCAAATCTTGCTGACTTGGATCAAGAGTTTTTTATCATGGATAGGTATCCCTCGCGACAGGTTGAATGAACTGGATGAAATTATTTTCTTGATTCTGATTGTAGCTATTGCTTTTGCTGTAGGAGCCGTTTTTCATTATTTGTCTGTGCGGTTTACCCGGAAGGTGCTAAAATACAAAAATATCAGTTTCTTACGTTCGCTGATAGAATACAATGCCTTGCGGAAGATGTCTGCGGTTATTCCGCCGCTTATTATATCCGCCTTGTTGCCGTTCGCGTTCGATTATCGTTCCACTTGGTTTACAGTCAGTGAAAAATCACTTGGATTTATTTCTTTATCGCTTTGTTGTTTTCGGTCAATGCCGTGCTGAATTCGGTAGGTAATGTGCTGATGAACAAAGAACAGCTACAGAATCGTCCGATGAAAGGCTTCATACAAATCTTTCAAGTGATTTTTTCGTGTATTGCCATCATTGCCATTATTTCCATCTTGATTAACAAGTCACCTCTCAACTTGATTACCGGGCTGGGTGCTTTTGCTGCCGTGCTGATGTTGATTTTTAAAGATACCATCCTTGGCTTTGTGGCGGGAGTTCTGCTTTCCGAGAATGACATGGTGCATATCGGTGATTGGATTGAGATGCCTCAGAATAATGTGAATGGGGTGGTGATGGATATCACTTTGAACGTTGTGAAGGTTCAGAATTTCGATAATACCATCGTCACTGTCCCTCCTTATTCATTAGTCTCCGGTTCATTCATTAATTGGCGTGGAATGACCGAATCGGGCGGAAGGCGTATTATGCGCGAGTATGCATTGAAACTGGATTACATACAGCCCTGTACTCCTGAATTCTTGGAGAAAATGAAGAAATTTGATGCCGATTTGGCAGACTTTATCACAGAAAAGCAGAAACAGGCGGCTGAAGGAAAGGTGGCGAATACTGACAATCCGGCCGGATTGGTCAATGGAACCATTGATACGAATGTGGGGCTGTTTCGTGCCTATATGACTCTTTATCTGAAGCGTCATCCTTTTATCAGTAAGGACTTGCTGCTGATGGTACGTACATTGGCCCCTACAGAGAATGGCCTGCCCCTGCAAATTTATTGTTTTTCGGCAAATAAGAACTGGCCTAGTTATGAATCTATCCAGGCGGAAATCATGGAACATTTTGTTTCTGTTCTTCCCGAGTTCGGATTGTATCCGTTCCAGAATCCTACTGCCAGAGATTATGTTATCAGTGGCTTGATAGAGTCCGGCAAGGATCTTTCTACTGTAGCCGGAATCCCTTGGCATTCGGTTTTGCCAGAGGAAAAATAGGTATAGCTGGGTAATTAAACATTTATTAATGACTTGCGGCTGAACAATTCTTATTACTGCCGTGTTATATAAATGTGTTTTTCATAGTATTAGATTAAAGGTTGAAGATTGCAATCGGCTTGAGAGAAGTAGTTGCATCTGAAGTAGAAGCGTCTACTATAAAAATATAGAAAGGTTGTTCCGAATTCCGGAATAACCTTTTTGTTTGTTAAAAGTAAGCGCCTTTTTTAACTTGAAATGTTAAAGGGATTGTTGTTCTTATTAAACAATACTATAATAAGCCCTTAAAAGCTTCTTAAATTTGCAGATAGCGGGAAAGTACGTATATTTGCATGTGTGTTTTTCATAGTATTAGATTTAAGGTTAACAAAAGGTTGGAGCAAGGCGTTGCTCCTTTTTTATGGAGTAACGTGAGGTTCGCATCTTCTGTCCGGTTTCAATACCCGATACAAAACCACGGAGAAGAATCCGTGCAATGTATTCCTCTCCGTGACTGTAGAACTTAATTCAACTCTTTCATGCAAGGGCAGGCTGGATTAAATAATCTCGATCCCTTGTTTCCGGCATAATTCCAGACCCACATCCTTTAACTTGAATTTCTGTATCTTCCCGCTGCCCGTCATAGGGAACTCATCAACAAAGAAGATGTATTTAGGAATTTTGTAGCGGGCTATCTTGCCGTCGCAAAAGTCGCGTACATCGAATTCGTTCATTTCCACCCCTTCGTGCAAGATGATGAATGCACCTACCGCTTCTCCGTATTTCTTGGAGGGAATACCGGCTACCTGCACATCCTTTATCCCTTCCAGCTGATACAGGAACTCTTCTATTTCCCGTGGATAGATATTCTCTCCGCCACGGATAATCATGTCTTTTATCCGGCCTGTGATACGATAGTTTCCCTCTTCGTCTTTCACTCCCAGGTCTCCTGAGTGGAGAAAGCCGTTCTGGTCTATCACTTCGGCGGTTGCTTCGGGGTTTTTGTAATATCCCTTCATGGTGTTATACCCTTTGTTGCACATCTCGCCTTGTACGCCTACGGGACATTCCTCGCCTGTTTCCGGGTCGATCACTTTCACTTCCGTAAACTCGAAGTCATGCCCCACTGTGTTGCAGCGTACATCAAACGGATCGTCGATGCGTGAGGCAGTCATGCCGGGAGAGGCCTCTGTGAGCCCGTACACACTGGTGACCTTCATAAACATTTTCTCTTCCACACGCTTCATCAGTTCCACCGGACAGAGCGATCCTGCCATAATGCCGGTACGCAGACTGGACATATCGAACATATCGAACATGGGATGGTTCAGCTCGGCAATGAACATGGTAGGAACCCCGTATAAGGCCGTGCAGCGTTCCTTGTGGATGGAGGCGAGCACCAGCAGCGGGTCGAAACGTTCTACCATCACCTGTGTGCATCCATGGGTAAGGCAGTTCATGGTGGCCAACACCACTCCGAAGCAATGGAATAGGGGTACACAGACGCATAATTTGTCTTCGGAAGTGAATTTCATGTGCTCACCCGTCAGGAAACCGTTGTTACTGATGTTGTAATGGGTGAGCATGACTCCTTTGGGGAAACCGGTCGTGCCCGAAGTGTACTGCATGTTCACCGTGTCGTGGCAGTCCACTTTCGCTTTCGCTTCCAGCAGCTCGTCATCGTCTATGTTACATCCCAGAAGCAGAATCTCGGAAGTGTTGTACATGCCCCGGTATTTCTCGGGACCGATGTAAATCACGTTCTTCATGCAGGGGAAGCGTTTGCTCTTCAGATATCCGCGCTGGCTGGTCTTTAGTTCGGGCAGCATGGCGTAGACCATGTTCACATAGTCGTCACTGCCACGGTCACCGTTCACGATACACAGTGTGTGCATGTCCGAGTTCTGACAGAGATATTCCAGTTCCGCTTGTTTGTAGTTGGTATTTACAGTTACGGCCACAGCGCCGATTTTGGCGCAAGCGTATAGAAAAGTCAGCCAGTCGGGCACATTACCTGCCCAGATGCCTACGTGGGTTTCCCGCTTCACACCGATGGCGAGCAGTCCTTTGGCCATGTGGTCCACACGTTCGTTGAATTGTTGCCAGGTGAAGCGTAGGTTCCGGTCAGAATATACGATATATTCCTTATCGGGGGTGGTGAGGGCCCAATGTTCGAGCCAGTCACCCAGGGTTCTCGTGCTTAATTCCATCATAAATCAAATAGGGGTATAGATAACGGCCAGTATTTTGGCGGCTTGTCCTTGATATCCGTGTACGTGATGCGGAACGATAGAATCATAATAAATACTGTCTCCGGCTTCAATCAGATGGCATTTTTTACCGTGGCATACTTCGATGGTGCCTTCCATGACATAGATAAACTCTTCGCCTTCATGAGAGGAAAGCGAGAAGTGGGTTTCCTCTGTCGGCTCCACGTCCACGATGAAAGGTTCCATGTGCTTGTCCGCTTTTGATTTTGACAGTGAGTGATAACGCATGTGTGTACGCAGATCCATCGCGTTGTTCGAGAAACTGATGGTGTCCTCACTCTCTTGTTTCCGGCAGATCACTGCCCCTTGTTCTTCCTGATCGTCCAGAAAAGTGCCCAGACGTACTCCTAACGCACGGGCTATCTTGATGAGGGGAGCCAATGAGGGGAGATCTACATTGTTCTCTATCCGTTCTATTTGTTCTTCGGCAAGACCCGAGCGTACGGCCAGTTCGGCTATACTGATTTCTTTTGTTTCACGTAGTGATTTTATCTTTTCACCAACAATCTTTGTGCTATCCATAGTTCGTTTTTAATAAGTTTGCAATGTATAAAGTGCAAATATATAATAAAAAAAAGAATCGGACTGCTTATTTTGTTTTGAATATATAAAAAAGGCAGATTGGTGACACGGCTATTTTGCTTAAATTCGGTGTTGTTTTGCCGCAGTACCTTCTCTTTTTCATCATTCAACCCATAACGTTCGTTCTTATAAAGCAGCTGCATGGCTTGTGCATCGGGGCGGCGGTAGTCTGTGTGTGCGTATTTCCCTGTCTCTTAGTTGTTTTCTCCCTTTTCTTTTCTTACTTTTATACGTTTGTAATTGCTTATCCACCCTAGTGGTTAAGTCTAACCACTAGGGTGGTTAAAGTTAATCACCAAGGTGAATAGACTTAACCACGTTCGTGGTTAATGAATATTGAACTTTCAGTCATCAAAGAAGAACAGTATGACACAAACTACGGCTGCCACTATTTATGACGTTTGTGCGAGGAAGAAAAGCTGAAAAATAGGGGACTTTCCCAAACAACCGATTTATAAGCTTGCAAATGGGTATCATATTGTGAATAAGTGTTTTAAGTGATAAATACGGGGGATTAGGAGTGAGGGCATACAAAAAGTGAGAGCATTGCCCTCACTTTTTGTATGCCCTCACTGTGTGTAATGGATTTATAATGAGAAGGTTATTGGAGAAAGTGAGGGCATGAGGGCATAAGTGGGTGCAACTTATTATTGTATTTAAGGATAAGCCGGTAGTCCTGACGGCAAAATAAAGATAACATACCGCACTGATATGGGTAGGAGAATTGTACGCCCAATTCAAAACTTAAATGAAAAAGCCGTGGATGAGCGACGAATCGTTGGGCATTCACCATTAACCGCCGGTAAGTTTCGAATATTTGTGTTTTTTGTTCTATCTTTGTTCTCGAAACCTAATTAATTAAAGATTAAAACTTATGTTCTCAGGGATTGTAGAAGAATATGCAGAGGTGGTACGCATTGTAAAGGAGCAGGAAAATCTGCACCTCACCTTGAAATGTTCGTTTGTGGACGAACTGAAAATAGACCAGAGTATCTCTCATAACGGTGTGTGCCTGACGGTAGTCAGTTTGCAGGATGGCACGTACACGGTGACTGCCATGAAAGAAACGATAGAGCGTTCCAATATCGGCTTGCTGAAAGTGGGAGATAAAGTGAACGTGGAGCGCAGCATGATGATGAACGGACGGCTGGACGGCCATATTGTGCAGGGACATGTGGACCAGACTGCCGAATGCATGGATATAAAAGATGCTGAAGGAAGCTGGTATTTTACTTTCAGATATGCATTTGACAAGGAAATGGCGAAGCGCGGTTACATCACGGTGGACAAGGGCTCGGTTACGGTGAACGGTGTGAGTCTGACCGTTTGTAATCCTACGGAGGATACCTTTCAGGTTGCCATCATTCCTTATACTTACGAGCATACTAATTTCCATACCTTTAAAGTAGGAAGCATTGTGAATATAGAGTTTGATATCATCGGCAAATATTTAAGCCGCATGATGCAGTTCTCCTGATTCTTTCACCACAGATTACACAGGTCATTAAAGATGAAAAAGGGAGGCTTTGATCCGCATCGCCTTTTATTGAAAAAAGAATCTGTGCAGTCTGTGGTAAATTTTAATATCAGCATTATAAATCTTTCAGTAATATCTTGCTGGTGCTTTGATAATAATCTTCACGGGCATTGGCCAATGCTCCCAAGGGCCGCTGTATCGTTTTCGGTCTATCTTGAAGGCTTCCGTTCCGGCTATGTCCAGCCTGTTCAGCAGCATGGCTACGTTCATCCGGTTGATATCTACTGAAGGCAGATAGCCTATGCTTTCGTCGTCACTGTCCATGGAGGTTTCATAAATCATGTGCATATCCTGTAGCTCATATAGAATTTTTTTGGTAAGCCTTATCGGGATTTTATGTTCGTCGCTGAGTGTCTCGGCAGTATAGGGAGCTTCTTCCGTCTCAAAACGTTTGCATATCAGGGACATGATGAGAATGCACAGGAAGTCGTGATAACGGCGGCTGATATTTGCCGTCTCTTTGCTGAAGCTGTAGTTGCGCAGGTTCTGTGCCACATAGCAGAGTTCTGCGCCATACAGGCAGATTCCCCATGAAATCTGTGCCCATAACAGGAACATCGGGATAGCGGCGAAACTACCATAGATTGCATTGTATCTCGACACCCATATCTGACTGCCGATATACAGGTATTGGAAAGCCTGAAAGGCGGTACCTGCAATAATGCCCGGAATGATAGCATATTTCAACTTCACCTTGGTGTTGGGCATAAAGACGAACAGCCCCGTGAACATGGCCCAAGTCAGGACGAAAGGAACCAGGCGTACCAGAAATTTCATCAATGGTGCCAACAGCACGAAGTCCTCCATATTTTTCACCATGGTGGACATGAAGATAGTAAGACCGCTGGAGAGTACGATGAGCAGAGGCAGCAAGAGCAGGATAGAGAAATAATCTGTCATTTTGCGATACAACGTGCGAGGTTTCTTTACTTGCCATATATAATTGAACGTGCGCTCGATGTTGTAAGTCAGGCTCAGAATGGTCCAGAACAGCATGACCAGCCCCACTCCGATAAAGATTCCGCTTTTGGCATGTACCAGATAGGAGTCAATCAGCCCGAGGATGGTTTCGGCGGCGGCGCTTTGTCCTTCAAGGCCACTTCGGAACTGGTTTTCCAGCAAGTTGGAGAAGCCGAAGCCACGTGCGATGGCGAATAGGATGGCCAGAATGGGGATAATGGAAAGCAGGGTGCTGTATGTCAGTGCGGATGCTTTATTCAAAATACGTCCCTGGGTGAACTCACGGACGGAAAGAGTGGCGATCTTTATTGCATTATAGAGTATTCCGCGGGATTTACTAACCTCGTCTTCTGTCACCCGCCATATATCATCTTTGAGAAACGACTGCAGACCTTTCAGTTTTTCCTTGTTCATGGTACTCATAGACTCTTTATTAGGATATATGAAAAAAAGCAGCCGGCCTGTAAGCCGGGTTCTGTTCCTCGCCTTGCAGCGAAGTGTCTGCCATTTATCTACGCCTGTTGTCACCAACAGGCTCTAGCGGTCTACCCTCCGACGTGGGGCGAGCAACCCTCATAATGTCGGTTTACATGACCTTACAACTCCTAAGACGTACAGCCCGTCATGTCACCATGCGGCTGGTGGGCTCTTACCCCACCTTCTCACCCTTACCCCGCTTCCCGTAGGAAGTGTGGCGGTTGTTCTCTTCTACGTTACTCCACCTTCGCAGATGGCTTTCTGTTAGGAAGTAGGATGCTCTGCGTTGCCCGGACTTTCCTCTTCCGCCTTGCGGCGTCAGCGACAGACCGGCCGGCTGCTTTTAAGGTTGCAAAGATAGTGATTTTAGGCCAAACGAAGGATGATAAAGTGGAAAAAGTGAGGAAATGAATGAAAAAATCTTTCAGGGGGGCAGTGAAGATGATGAGAAAGGGATCATCTCAAAGGAAGATGGGCGATAATGTTACGTGTGTTTGTGTAAAATGGATACCTGTCATACTCCTCTCTATACATAAGCCTTTTCTATTTCCAGGTTAAGTCTTTTTATACGGATGTATTCTATCTCCATAGCCTTTGGAGCTAACTCCCAAGGCTTGCGGATGAAAAAGTGCCACTAAATCTCTACTGCTTCGAAGAAGCGGGTGGGAGAAATGGATGATCTGTTTCGGATATAATTTGCTTTATACAAGGGGATTTGTTAGAAAAAGACAACGGGCGGGCCGGAACCGGCGCCACCCGTTGTCTTGGGTATGGGGAAAATGGTGATGGGGCCACTATTTATAGAATCCCAGTTCATTCCTCAGTGAATGTACTTCCCGTTGCAGGAGTTCTATACGTTCCAGCATGTGATGGATGGCGTCGATTCCTGCAATGTTGATGGACAGGTCATAATATAAATGTGTGTAACGCTCCAGTTCCGCCAGCTGGGATGCGGGGAGGTAGCGTTCCTCGTCAATCACCTGAACTTCGATCAGTCCGTCCTCTTCCAGTTCCATGATGAACGAAGGGTCTACATGGCAACGGTCGCAAAAATCGTTGATAATAATTAAATCGGTCTGCATAATCCTTCTCTTTTTTTAATTGCTACTATCTTTTAATTGGCGGAACAGCTCTTTCTGATGTTCGGTAAGGTTGCTGGGAATGGTGACATTGTAGGTTACTATCAAGTCGCCAAATTTACCTTCTTCCTTGTAAACAGGGAAGCCTTTGCCTTTTAAACGGACTTTGGTTCCGTTTTGGGTTTCAGGCTTTACTTTCAGTTTTACCTTGCCGTTCAGTGTGTCCACTGTCTCCTCACCACCCAGTACGGCGGTGTAGAGGCTGAGAGGAGCATTGATGTACAAGTCATTCCCCAGACGTTTGAATACAGGGTCGTCCGGAATGACAAAGGTGATGTACAGATCGCCGGCGGGACCACCGTTCACCCCCGGTGCGCCATGACCACGCAATTTGATAGTCTGTCCGTTGGCTATACCTGCCGGGACAGTGATACGTATATTTTTTCCGTTCACATTGAGCACTTGCTTGTGTGTTTCGGCGGCTTCACGTAACGAGAGTTGTAATTCCGCATTATAGTCCTGTCCACGGAATCCGGCACCTCGTCTGCCGTTTGCACCGCCACGATGTCCGAACAGTTCCTCAAAAAAATCAGAGAAACCACCCTCACTGCCGCCGAAATGTGCGCCGCCAAATCCTTCTCCTCCATTACCGGAATACCAGTAGCTGCCATTGCCGTCCGTGCCGAATCCGCTTCCGGCTCCGCCAAATCCTCCGAATCCGCCGGCTCCTCCGTATTGCTGCTTTTGTTTCTCAAATTCATCGGCGTGTTTCCAGTGTTCGCCGTATTCATCGTATTTCTTGCGCTTCTCCGGATCGCTCAATACTTCGTTGGCTTCATTTATCTCCTGAAATTTATCTTTGGCCGCAGGGTCATTCGGATTCAGGTCAGGATGATATTTGCGGGCCAACTTACGGAAAGCCTTCTTGATATCATCTTGGGTGGCGCTTTTCTCCACACCCAATACTTTGTAATAGTCTATGTAAGCCATATTGTATAATAGTTAAATTTCATCTGCTTTAAAGGAAACAAAATACATGCCAATTGGTTGTGGACTGTTTTTATTTTATTATATTTGCAGCGAATTTTTTAAAATCATTCTAAAGGAAATGAGGGGATCGGCAATCATATTCAAGTTTTTTATGCTATTTGTCCTGCTGCTTTCGAAGGTTGCTCTATGTTCGGCAAAGGTAGGAAAGATCTCGGAAGGGCCTATCCTTATTGTCACCTCTTACAATCCCGAAACCCGTAGCATTTCTGACAACTTGTCTGCTTTTATGGATGAATACCGGCTGCGTGGAGGCAGGCATACACCCATCATAGAGAGCATGAACTGCAAGAATTTGTCCGAGGCTCATCTGTGGAAATCCCGTATGGCTTCCATCCTTGATAAATATAAGGGGGAGAACCGCCCGTCATTGGTCATATTGCTGGGGCAGGAGGCATGGTCGGCTTATATTTCGCAAGATACGGAGATTGCTAAAAAGACTCCGTCTGTCTGCGGCATGGTCAGCGTTAACGGATTGGTATTGCCCGATGACAGCATCGACACGCGGACTTGGGAACCTGAAAGTAAGAATGTCTATACGGATTTCAACGATTATAATATTGTTGCCGGTTATGTGTATGAATACGATGTCGATAAAACATAGAGTTGATGCGGCGCTTCTATCCGGATATGCGTCGCGTGGCATTTATATCGGATAATACCTATGGCGGGTTGTCCATGCATGCTTTGGTTAAGAAGGAGATGAAGAAGTACCCCGATTTGGAGACAATCTGGCTGGACGGCCGTACGGAAACCTTTATGGAAGTGAGCGAAAGGATGCGCGGATTACCTCAAAATACGTGTGTGTTGCTGGGAACATGGCGTGTGGACTGTACGGAGAGTTATGTGATTGGTAACACGACTTACATGCTGCGCGATGCGAATCCCACCTTGCCGGTATTTACTATCGCATCTGTGGGATTGGGTCATTGGGCATTGGGAGGATATACCCCAGAGTATCATGCGGTGGGAAAGGATATAGGTGCGGTTGCTTATGACTTTCTGGATAAAGGAAACAGAGAAGGGATGGATTTGGTGACGATCCCCGGAAACTATACTTTTGATGTGAAGCGTTTGCACGAATTCAATTTGGATTCATTGAATCTTCCTCAGGGGGCAGTACTGGTGAACAAGACTCCTTCGTTCTATGAGCAGTATAAATATTGGGTCATAGGAGTTGTCTCGGCGTTTGTATTTCTTATCGCCTGCTTCTTGATAGCCATATATTATATTATCCGTATCAATCACTTGAAACATAATCTGGAGGTGTCCGGTGAGGAGTTGCTGGTGGCCAAGGAGAAGGCGGAGGAATCCAACAGGCTGAAGACGGCTTTCCTGGCTAACATGAGCCATGAGATACGCACTCCGTTGAATGCCATTGTGGGATTTTCCAGTGTGTTGGTCAGTGATGACTTTTCTCCTGACGAGAAAGCGCAGTATTGTGATATCATTCAGAAGAATTCCGATTTGTTGCTGCACCTGATAAATGATATATTGGACATCTCGCGTATGGAATCCGGAAGAATAAAATTCGTATGGGAGGAGTGTGATGTGGTGGAGCTGTGTCAAACGGCTTTGTCTACAGTAGAGTGCGGACGTAAGACCAGCGCCATATTTCTGTTCGAGACTCCCGTGACCTCACGGATGATCCGGACGGATGCCCAGCGGCTGAAGCAGGTGTTGATTAATTTGTTGTCCAATGCCGCCAAGTTTACCCCGTCGGGTTCAATAAAATTGGCTCTCAGCATAGACAAGCGATATAATCAATTGAAGTTTTCGATTTCCGATACAGGTTGCGGCATTCCGCCCGACAAATGCGATAAGATTTTTGAACGTTTCGAGAAATTGAATGAGTATTCTCAGGGGACCGGGCTGGGACTGTCTATCAGTAGGTTGATCGTGGAGAATCTGGGAGGTAAGATTTGGGTGGATAAGGATTATACGGAAGGAGCACGGTTTGTGTTCACGCATCCTTTAAAGAAAAAAGAATAGAGAAATGAAATATATTGTTTGTATCAGCGCCCTTTTGGTATGGGCGGGCATGCAGTTGGCTGCATCCAATAATCAGAAAGAAGTGGTTATCAAGATTATAGAAACCAGTGATGTGCACGGGAATTTCTTTCCGTATAATTTCATTGAGCGGAAGGAATGGAGCGGAGGTTTGTCTCGTGTTCATTCGTTTGTGAGAGAACAGCGTGAGAAATATGGGGATAATTGCCTGCTGATGGATAATGGGGATATCCTGCAAGGGCAGCCTACGGCCTACTATTATAATTTTATAGATACGGTCTCCGTTCATGTTGCGGCAGATATGATGAATGATATGGGGTATGTGGTCAGCAATATGGGCAACCATGACATAGAGACCGGGCATGCGGTGTACGACCGTTGGGTACGGCAGTGCGATTTTCCGGTACTGGGAGCTAACATCATAGATAACGCCACCGGGAAGCCTTACTTGAAACCCTACGAAGTGTTGGAACGCGACGGGGTGAGGATAGCGGTCCTGGGTATGATTACTCCGGCCATTCCTTCGTGGCTGCCGGAGAAGTTATGGAGTGGTCTGCATTTTGAGGAAATGGAGCCTTGCGCACGTAAGTGGGTGGAGATTATAAAGAAAAAAGAGAACCCCGATATCCTTATAGGGTTGTTTCATGCCGGAAAGTCTGGTAATGTGCTGGGACAGGTCATAGAAGATGCTTCTATGGATGTTGCCAAACGGGTTCCGGGATTTGATGTGGTGCTGATGGGGCACGACCATACGAGGGAATGTGTCAAGGTACAGAATGTGGCGGGGGACAGTGTACTGGTCATTGACCCGGCAAGTAATGCCAATGTGGTCTCGGAGGTGACACTGACCATAACAAAGAAAGGTGGGAAAGTGACAGCGAAGTCTGTGGAAGGCAGATTGGTGGATATGAACAAGTATCCTGTCAGTGAGGAGTTTATGGAGAAGTTTGCCCCTCAATATAAAGCTGTGAATGATTTTGTATCTCGTAAGATCGGGACTATCTCGCGTACGATCACTGCGAAGGATGCCTATTTCGGTTCTTCTCCGTTTATAGATCTGATTCATCAGTTACAGTTGGAAATTTCGGGAGCAGAAGTGTCCTTCTCCGCTCCGCTGTCCTTTCGGGCAGAGATTAAAGAAGGGGATATTTATGTGAGTGACATGTTTAATCTGTACAAGTATGAGAACATGTTGTATGTGATGAAGCTATCGGGCAAGGAAATTAAAGGTTTTCTGGAAATGGCCTACGCCATTTGGACGAATCAGATGAAGAGTCCCGAAGACCATCTGATGCTTTTCAAAGAACCGATAGAGAAGGGCAAACATGCTAGTTTCAAGAATTTCAGTTTTAACTTTGACTCTGCTGCAGGTATTAACTATACGGTGGATGTGACCAAGCCGGCAGGAGAGAAAATAACGGTTCTGAGCATGTCGGACGGGAGTCCTTTCAGTATGGATAAGGTTTATAAAGTGGCTTTGAATTCTTATCGTGGAAACGGTGGCGGAGATTTATTGACTCTTGGAGCAGGAATTCCGAAGGAAGATTTGCCCAAACGTATTATCTTTGCAACCGATAAAGATTTGCGTTATTATCTGATGCAATATATCGAGCAGGAAAAAGTGCTGCATCCTCATGCTATGCACCAGTGGAAGTTTGTTCCGGAGGAATGGACTGTGCCTGCCGCAAAAAAAGACTATCAATGGCTGTTTGGCGAGGAAAAGAAATAAATAGTTGAGCAAGAGAAGGTACATAGTAGCCCCGTTATTACTGCTGACGCTGTTTTTAACGTATCAGGTAAGCATCACCTTGTTTACCCACGTTCATATTGTGAACGGGGTGATGATTGTACACTCTCATCCTTCGTCCGGCAAACATCATACGCATACCACAGGACAGGTTATCTCCATTGCTCATCTGAGCGTTATTCAAACATTGGAGGCCGAGGCGCAGACTGAGGTGACCGTGTTCCGTCCTGTGCTGTATGTTCTGGGATATAAAACAAAAACTTTCCGCACGAAAGCGCCTTACATGCAATGTGTCCGCTTGCGTGCCCCTCCTTTTTATTGCTGAAATAAGGTATAGCTGTTGATGGAATACGTTCGGACGATTCCTCCAACAGGTGAAATGTGTTTTTGTCATAGGACTTATACACGTTCTTTAATTAAATAAACCGAAACATTTTAGTAATAGAAAAAATAGATGAAACAATATATTCTGTTACTCGTGCTCATGGTGATGGGTGCGGGTATCAACGCGTATGCAGAAGATGTAAATCCTGTGAAGGAAGGAAATGTGATTTCTGGTCATGTAGTAGAAAAGGGTACGGAGAATAGCCTTCCGTATGCCACCATATTGATTGTGGAGACTGGACAGGGTACGGTGAGTAATGAGGACGGCGAGTTCCGTTTCAAGAAGGTTCCGGCAGGAAAGTACACATTGAGGGTTCAGCTACTGGGCTATGAGACACAGGAAAAGAAAGTGACTGTCAGTAACGACTTCACGGTAGATGTTCATTTTTTGATGAGCGACGAAAGTATCATGACGGATGAGGTGGTGGTGTCGGCCAATCGCAATGAGACAAGTCGCAAGGTAGCTCCGGTGGTGGTCAATGTGATGAATGCCAAACTGTTCGAGTCAGTGAATTCTACCGATTTGGCTAAATCATTGAACTATCAGTCGGGATTGCGTGTGGAGAATAACTGCCAGAATTGCGGCTTTCCTCAAGTGCGTATCAATGGGCTGGAAGGGCCTTATTCGCAGATTCTTATCAATAGCCGTCCGGTAGTCAGTGCTCTGTCCGGTGTGTATGGCTTGGAGCAGATTCCGGTGAATATGATAGAGCGTGTGGAGGTTGTCCGCGGAGGAGGATCGGCCTTGTTTGGTGCTAATGCAGTGGGCGGAACCATCAATATCATCACGAAAGACCCCATCAACAATTCATTTCAGGTTTCTTCAACGATGTCTAATATGAACGGCAAGGTGTGGGAGCAGTATATGGGCGCCAACACCTCTTTGGTGTCAAAAGACAATACGTATGGCATCGCTTTGTATCAGTCTTATCGGAACCGTAATCCGTATGATGCGGACGGAGACGGTTTCTCGGAGTTGGGAAAGCTGAACATGAATACGTTCGGGTTGCGTACTTATTACCGTCCTACGCAGTTCAGCCGTATCAGTCTGGAATATCACACTACGAATGAGTTCCGTCGCGGAGGAAATAAATTTGATTTGCAGCCGCACGAAACGGATATCACCGAACAGACCAAGCACGTCATCAATAGTGGCGGATTGAGTTATGATCTGTTTTGGAAAGAATACAAACATAAGCTTTCTTTCTATTCTTCCATCCAGCATACCGACCGTAACAGTTATTATGGTGCGCAGCAGGATGCGAATGCATACGGAAAGACGAAAGACCTGACTTGGGTGGCAGGCGGCATGTATGTGGGTAATTTTGAGAAAGTTTTATTCTCTCCTGCTACTTTTACCGCCGGATTGGAGTATCAGAACAATTCCCTGCACGATGTTATGACCGGTTATCACCGTGATATGGAACAAGATGTGCGCATTGCCAGCGCTTTTGTACAGAACGAATGGAAAATGAATCAGTTTGTATTCCTGGCCGGGTTCCGTCTGGATGATCATAACTTGATTGACAATCCTATCTTCAGCCCCCGTCTGAACCTGCTTTACAAACCGAATGACAAATTGCAGGCACGTATTACCTGGTCTACCGGTTTCCGTGCGCCGCAGGCATACGATGAGGATTTGCATGTTACCGCAGTAGGAGGTGAGGGTGTACTTATCAAGTTGGCGGAAGGGCTGAAACCGGAGCATTCCAACAGCATCAGCGGCTCCGTTGATTGGACGGCAAATATCGGTCATTTCCAGACCAATTTGTTATTGGAAGGGTTCTATACCGGATTGGATGATGTGTTTGTACTGGAGGATATGGGGCATGACAAGGACGGTAACAAGGTGAAGGAGCGTCGCAACGGTAACGGGGCGCGTGTGTATGGCGTGAATCTGGACGGAAAGATTGCACATGGACGTGATGCGGCTTTACAGGTGGGCTTTACGGTACAGCGCAGCGAATATACCGAGTTGGAGGCATGGAGTGAGAATCCTGAGGTAGCGCCGGTGAAGCGGATGCCCCGTACTCCTGACTATTACGGTTATTTCACATTGACAGCTGCTCCGTTCAAGAATTTCGACTGCTCTTTGTCCGGTGTGTACACAGGCCGGATGCATGTGCCGCATTTCGCACCGACAGAGTTGCCCGAGGAATATATAGGACAGTATATCGCTAAAGATGAAATGGTACATACGCCTGATTTTTTTGATTTAAATGTGAAACTGAATTACACATTTGTATTGAATGACCATATCAAATTGCAATTAAACGGTGGAGTACAGAATATTTTCAATGCTTTCCAAAAGGATTTGGACAAAGGGGGTTATCGTGACTCGGGTTATTTCTATGGGCCTACACAGCCTAGAACGTATTTTGTGGGAATCAAGATTACGAATTGAATAATCTGCTGATTTGTCAATGTGCTAATATGTCAATAGGTTACGCTTTGTTCCGCATGGCACATTAGCACATTGATAAATTAACAGATTGATTTATTATCAACTACTGACAAGTGACTATACTTTTCTGTAATCCGGAACCCCGGATCGGGATAATTATATAAGGGGAAGCGGTGTTCCGTTTCTCCTTCCATATAACTCCACAGACTGGCATATTCTTCTTTCTTTTCGCCCATTTCCTGCAATTGCAACATATATTGCCAGATAGATTTGTTTTCCTTGATATATATTTTGTCCATCTGATGAATGATCGGGCTATGTTGGCGGGTGGGATCATGGTCAAATTCCAACATCCGCTTTCCATCTTTCGTCATACCGATAGTGACAAAAGTCATACTTTTGCCTATGCCCGGCAGATTCAACACACTGCGGTCCGTTGCTACGAAAGGAATCTGGTGGGAGGTACAGAAACGCTGTATGGCTGCGGCGCGGTCCTTGCTGTTTCTCAGCAAGTTCAAGAACTCCTTTTCTTGCTCTGCGGAAAGTTTTCCCCATACCTTTTCCTCTTCTTTCTCCTGTAAGGAGCGGCTGTTCGGTGTGAATACCGCGTAGTTCTCTTCAAAACCTTTTACCGAGAAGGTGTAATAGCATAGTACACCCAGCCCATTCAATACTTTGCGCAGTTTGGCGGTATGTCCGCGACGGGAGGCCGCTACATTATATACTAACTGATTGGTGATAGTCCATCCGGCTGCCAGTATCTTGCGGATAGCTTCACGCGCTTCGGGTGTTACTTCCAGTGGAGTCTGGAAATGCGTTTGAATCAGAAATTGGCTGACTCCTATGGCAGATGCCTTTTCTTTGAACTCGCGTAAGATTTCCAATAGCTCGTCATTGATTCGCATGGGCAGATACACAGGGAGCCGGCTTCCCAAGCGTACACGCTGGAGCTCGGCGTATTTTTCTCCTTCCGCACGGTGCAGGTTTGCATTCCGCTTGCGGACAGCCATTTTGTAGACGGCTTCCAGTATATTGCGCAGGGTCTTGTTCTGGCTCATCAATGCATCCCCACCCGTAATCAGGATATCCCTGAGTTGAGAGTCGTTCTCAAAGTATTCCATCAGTTTTTTCAACCTTTTGTCCCAGCTCTCTTTCGGCTTCAATTCCTCAAAGTTGAAGTTCAGGCGTTCACTTTGGAAGTCGTACATGCGCTGGCAGGATGCACACAGGCCACCGCAAGCTCGTCCCATCGAGTCGGGGATAAGAATGGCCACATCGGGATAACGCCGGTGGATATTATGACCTTCAGGCAACAGCCATCCCGCGGCATTGGGCTTTCCGGCTTCCACCACATCTTCTTTTTCCCAGGCGTGGATATTTCCGTAGGTTTCTACCAATTGGGAAGAGTACAAGATATAGCTTCGTATGGCTGTATCATCATATCCTTTCCCCGTAGGATTCAACAAAGAAATATAGTAAGGGGTGATAAAGACAGGCATTCTTTTCTTACGTGCTTTGTGATAAAGCTGCAAAGTTTCTTCCGGCAGGGAATTACCTAACATCCGGTTCAGTTCGGTGGGGCTTTTTACAGCCATAGCCAGATGGAAACGGGCTTCATTCCACCATTGGCAGACCAGTTGGCGCTTTTCCTCCCCGGTGATTCC
Source organism: Phocaeicola sartorii JCM 17136 = DSM 21941 (assembly GCF_000614185.1). Taxonomy (GTDB): domain Bacteria; phylum Bacteroidota; class Bacteroidia; order Bacteroidales; family Bacteroidaceae; genus Phocaeicola; species Phocaeicola sartorii. The sequence goes on from NZ_BAKM01000013.1 coordinate 68,935, forward strand.
TTCGGGAAAAATGTAACGGCTTGAGGGCGCGTGCCTGTTTTCTATTTTCTGGATAAGAAGGGAGATGATACGCTCTTTGTTTTGGTGGCGGATAGCCCGGACATCGTCATTCAGTCCGCTGGGCCAGCGTTTCATCCATTGTTGCACTTGTTTTTCATTGGGAAGTTCGTCCTCTTCGTGATAAAGCCGGTCGAACTGGTGATACAGGTCCATCCATAAATCAACGGAAATCTCTTCATTGATGATACGATTCGTTAAAAACTTCCAAAGCAGTGAGATGGTTTCTATTTTAATCTCTTGTTCTGTAGAGGCTTCGTAAATGGTTTTTCCATCGTTATCTATCAGTCTTTTAATTTGCCTTGCGGCAGCAGGATTGTAAATATGACCGGATAATAGATAATCGTTCAGCTTGTTTTTAAAAGCTGTTTCATCCTGGCTTTCTGAAGCCAATGAAGTGAGTTGGGTTAATCGGGTTTCGAATAGTGTTTTAATGCCATGGGTGGATAACATCTTATTCTTTTGTTTCATAAGCAAACGGTTGTTAAAAAAGTGAATACTATAAATAACATATTTCTCGTAGAAAAGTTATCAAACTGTTAACTTCATGCTGCTAAGATAATAAAAAAGCTTCTTTTATGCAAATCCCTTAACAAAAAGACGTTTTTTATAAATAGCATTATTTTATAGAGTACATTTGCTTTGTGCTTTCGTCTTTTTTTAAAGCCCGAAGCTTTTATCGGGAAACGAAGAAATTCGTAATTTTGTAGGGCTTTGCTTGTTTGCAGGCCAATCAAGCTGAAGAGAAACCTCATTTTAATAGATGGAAAAACAACATAGAAGAAAATAAATGGAACTGAAACAACTTTTTACCTTTGCAGCAGCCTGTTCGCTGGCGCTTTCGGTGTCGGCGCAAGATAGAGTACACTATACAGGCACGGAGCTGTCTAACCCTACCTATCATGACGGGCAATTGTCACCCGTGGTAGGAGTACACAATATTCAGGTGATGCGTGCCAACCGGGAACACCCTGCACCCGATAATGGCAATGGATGGACATACAATCATCAGTCCATGTTGGCTTATTGGAACGGACAATTCTATATGCATTATCTTTCCGATCCTTCGGACGAGCATATTCCTCCCTCACAAACTTTCCTGATGACCTCGAAAGACGGTTATCACTGGACAAACCCGGTGACCCTTTTCCCTATCTACCGGGTTCCCGATGGCTATACCAAGCCCGGACGCACAGACAAGGCGAAAGATCTGGATGCCATCATGCATCAGCGTGTAGGCTTTTATGTGTCAAAGAGCGGCAGACTGATAGCTATGGGGAACTATGGCGTGGCACTGGACAAGAAAGATGACCCGAATGACGGGAACGGAATAGGCCGTGTGGTTCGCGAAATTAAAAAGGACGGTTCCTTCGGCCCCATTTATTTCATTTATTATAACCATGCGTTCAATGAAAAGAATACCTCTTATCCTTATTTCAAGCGCAGTAAAGACAAGGAATTTGTAAAAGCCTGTCAGGAGATTCTGGACAATCCCCGCTACCGCATGCAATGGGTGGAGGAAGCCGACCGCAATGACCCGCTGATTCCTTTAAACAAAGAATACAAAGCATATTGTGACTATACCTTGCCCGACGGCCGTTTGGTAAGCCTGTGGAAACACGCCCTGACTTCCATCAGCGAGGATGGCGGGAACACATGGGCGCAACCGGTGGAACGTGCGAAAGGTTTCGTAAACAGTAATGCGAAGATCTGGGGGCAACGTTTGAGTGACGGTACATACGCCACGGTGTATAATCCTTCCGAGTTCCGCTGGCCACTGGCTATTTCGCTGAGTAAGGACGGGCTGGAATATACGACCTTGAACCTGGTGCACGGCGAGATTACACCGATGCGTTACGGAGGTAATTATAAATCATTCGGTCCTCAGTATGTACGGGGTATTCAGGAAGGTAACGGGACTCCTCCCGATGGTGATTTATGGGTGACTTACAGTATGAATAAAGAGGATATGTGGGTGTCTCATATTCCTGTGCCTGTCCGCGCACACGCCAGCGAGCATGCTGACGACGATTTTGCTGGCTACAAAGATTTGAGTGAACTGACTGACTGGAATTTGTATTCCTTGCAGTGGGCTCCCGTATCACTGGATGGAAAATGGCTGGTGCTGCAAGACAAGGACTTATTCGATTATGCCCGTGTGGAGCGTAAGATACCTGTCACAAAAGAACTGAAAGTTTCTTTCGAACTGATGGCGGAACAGAACGATAAAGGACTTTTGCAGATAGAATTTTTGGATGAAAACGGCATTGCCTGTTCCCGTCTGGAACTGACTCCCGATGGACTTTTCCGCGCCAAAGGAGGTGCGCGGTTTGGTAATTTGTTGAAGTATGAACCGGGTAAGGCATATAAGGTGGAAGTGGAACTCTCTGTTGCCAACCGCATGGTAATTGTCTATGTGGATGGAAAGAAAGTGGGGCAACGTATGTTCTTTGCACCCGTTCCGGCCATTGAGAGAGTGATGTTCCGCACCGGAGCGCAACGGACTTATCCTACGGTGGATACTCCGGCGGACTGGTATGGCATTCTGCCGGATGCGGGTGAGCAGGAACCCTTGTGCACTTATCGTATAGCCAACTTTAAGACGGCTTCTGCTGATAAGGATGCAGGTGCGGCCTTCTTGAAATATAAGGATTTCAAGCCCTATGTGGATTATTTCAACAGCATGGAGGATGAGAATATAGCCCAGGCTATTCCCAATGCCCGCGCATCTCAATGGATGGAAGAAAACATTCCTCTTTTCGAGTGCTCTCAAAAGAACTTCGAGGAAATGTATTATTATCGTTGGTGGACGTTGCACAAGCACATCAAGGAAACTCCGGTGGGCTATGGTATGACCGAATTTTTGGTAAACCGTTCGTATGCCGATAAATACAATCTGATAGCTTGTGCCATCGGTCATCATATTTATGAGAGCCGCTGGTTGCGTAATCCGGAATACTTGAATCAGATTATCCATACTTGGTATCGGGGGAACGAAGGCGGCCCGATGGCCAAAATGACCAAGTTCAGCTCGTGGAATGCGGATGCGGTACTGGGACGTTACATGGTCGATGGAAACAAGGAGTTCTTGTTGGATATGGTAAAGGATTTGGAAGCGGAATATGCCCGTTGGGAAAAGACAAACCGCCTGCCCAATGGACTTTACTGGCAGGGTGATGTGCAGGATGGCATGGAAGAATCCATCAGCGGAGGCCGTCGTAAGCAATATGCCCGTCTACTATCAATAGTTATATGTATGGCAACGCCAAAGCGCTTTCTCTTATCGGCATCATGACAGGAGATGAGGCATGGCCATGAAATATGGATTGAAAGCCGACTCCATTCAGACATTGGTACAGGATAAGTTGTGGAACACAGACCACCATTTCTTTGAAACGATGCGTGGAGATGCGTCCGCCGAGGTACGCGAGGCTATCGGCTACATCCCTTGGTATTTCAATTTGCCGGATGCTTCTTCCAAATACACTGTGGCATGGAAGGAAGTGATGGACGAGAAAGGTTTTTCCGCACCTTACGGACTTACCACTGCCGAGCGCCGTCACCCTGAGTTCCGCACGCATGGCGTAGGTAAGTGTGAATGGGATGGGGCTATCTGGCCGTTTGCATCTGCACAGACTTTGACTGCAATGGCCAATTTCATGAATAATTATCCTCAGACTGTATTGACAGATAGCGTGTATTTCCATCAAATGGAACGCTATGTGGAGTCGCAACATCACCGTGGCCGCCCCTACATAGGCGAGTATCTGGATGAGGTGACCGGTTATTGGTTGAAAGGAGATCAGGAACGCAGCCGTTATTACAATCATTCTACTTTTAATGATTTGATGATTACCGGTTTGATAGGACTCCGGCCGCGCATGGATAACACAGTGGAGGTGAATCCGTTGATTCCCGAAGGAAAATGGGATTATTTCTGTTTGGATAATGTGTTGTATCATGGCCGTAACCTCACTATTTTGTGGGATAAGGACGGCAGCCGTTACCAGCGTGGAAAAGGTCTGCATATCTATGTGGATGGAAAGGAAGTGGGACATGCCGATACATTGACCCGTGTTCTTTGTGAGAATGTGCTATAAATTTGAATAAAGGGGATATCTTAAGATAATAAATAGACTGTTGAAAGAAAAATGAATTATAGAAAATTCTTAATAGCCGCTTTGTTAGTGATGTCTTTCGCCGTACAGGCGAAGGACATCACTATTACCCGCCTGACTTGTGAAATGCAGGAAGGACTGGTAACTACCTCTGACACCCCCCGTCTGATGGCAGATGAGTTCGCCGGAAAATGGCACGCGGCAGACTGCTTATGAGATAGAGGTTCGGGATGTATGGGCAGGAAAAGTAGTCTGGAACAGCGGCAAAATAAAATCCGCTCAAAGCCAGTTGGTTTCCTGTGCGGATGCGGCCTTGGAGAAGGACAGGCATTATACTTGGCGTGTTCGTGTCTGGGATGAGGCTGATACGCCTTCAGCCTGGAGCGAATCCTCTGATTTCAGTATCCTGACTTCCGAAGCGGCTTTCGCCGGCAGTGAATGGATTGGGGCCATTACCCGTAAAGACGCTCATTTACCCGAAGGCCGGAAATATCATGGCAGTGAACTGAAAAAGCCTGAGGCAAAGGCCGCCTGGGCTGCTGTGGATACTTTGGCAAAGAAAAGTATTTATCTGCGCCGCGAGTTCCATGTGGCAAAGAAAGTGAAAGACGCCACGGCATATGTATGTGGTTTGGGCTTTTATGAATTTTCGCTGAATGGAGAAAAAGTGGGAGACAGCGAATTTGCCCCTCTATGGAGCGACTATGACAAAAGTGTCTATTATAATACTTATGATGTCACCTCGCAAGTGAAGAAAGGCGGTAACGCCATCGGAGTCCTGCTGGGAAATGGATTTTACAATGTGCAAGGCGGCCGCTATCGTAAACTGCAAATCAGTTTCGGCGCTCCCACGCTTCGTTTCCGGATGGTGGTGAATTATGAAGACGGAACCAGTGAAACGATTGTTTCCGGCAAGGACTGGAAGTACGATTTCAGTCCCGTACTGTTCAATTGCATCTATGGCGGAGAAGATTATGACGCCCGCCGTGAGCAGAAAGGCTGGAACATGTTCGGTTTTAAAGAGCAGGGTTGGGGTCCTGTCGTGATTCAGGAAGCCCCCAAAGGGGTGCTTCGTCCGCAGATAGCGCAACCGGTGAAGATCATGGAGCGTTATGATATCCGGAAAGTGACCAAGCTCACCGCTGAACAGATAACAACCGCCTGCAAGTCAACCAAACGGACGGTGGACCCGTCTGCCTTTGTGCTGGATATGGGACAGAACCTGGCCGGTTTCCCCGAAATTACCGTCCGTGGAAAGAAAGGGCAGAAAATAACCTTGCTTGTATCCGAATCCCTGACGGACGAGGGAGCTTGCAATCAGCGTCAGACCGGCCGGCAGCATTATTATGAATATACTTTGAAAGGGGAAGGAATGGAGACTTGGCATCCCCGTTTCTCCTACTATGGCTTCCGGTATATTCAGGTGGAAGGCGCTGTGCTGAAAGGGCAGAAGAATCCCCTCCGTCTTCCGGTGATCCAGAAGATACAGTCGTGCTTTGTTTATAACTCGGCTCCTAAAATATCCACTTTCGAATGCTCCAACCGCATCTTCAATGAGGCCCACCGATTGATAGAGAAAGCGGTGCGAAGCAACATGCAGTCTGTGTTTACGGATTGTCCGCACCGGGAGAAACTGGGCTGGCTGGAACAGGATCATTTATGCGGTCCCGGTTTGCTGTACAATTATGATTTGACGGGCTTTGTCCCTCAGACTCTTCAGAACATAGCCGATGCGCAGCATGCCAACGGCGCGGTTCCTACTACTGCTCCGGAATATGTGGTATTCGAGTCCGATTTGCGTGATTTTGCCGAATCTCCCGAATGGGGATGTACCTTTGTGGTATTACCCTTCATGTATTATGATACGTATGGGGATGATTCATTGATCAGAAAATATTATAACGGAATGCGCCGTTACATTGATTACCTCACTACCCGTGCCGACAATGGAATTGTTTCTTTCGGATTGGGTGACTGGTATGATTATGGAGATTTCCGGGCCGGTTTCTCGCGTAATACGCCTGTTCCTCTGGTGGCTACCGCCCATTATTATATGGTTGTACGCTATTTGACGGAAGCTGCGCGTATGCTGGACAACCGGTATGATGTGGCCTGTTACACCCGTTTGAGCGAGGAAATCAATGAGGCATTCCATCGGGAGTTTTATCACAAGGACACTCGTCAGTATGGTACGGGAAGCCAGTGCAGCAATGCCTTGCCTTTGTTCCTCGGAATGGTTCCCGCCGATGACAGACAGGCGGTGCTTGATAACCTGGTAGCGGATATAAAACGCCACGGCAACCGGCTGACCACCGGTGATGTGGGTAACCGTTACCTGTTCCAGACTTTGGCGCGTAACGGGTTGAATGAGCTGATGTACACCATGCACAACCATGAAGAAGCACCCGGCTATGGTTTCCAGCTGAAATTCGGAGCTACCACGCTGACCGAGCAATGGGACCCGCGGCAAGGTTCTTCGTGGAATCACTTTATGATGGGGCAGATTGATGAATGGTTCTTCAACTCGCTGGCGGGTATCCGCACCGTTGAGGGAAAACCGGGAATGAAGGAAATAGAAATACGTCCCCGGCCGGTAGGCGATTTGACATACGTCCGTGCCTCTACCGAAACCTTGTACGGAAAGGTAGTGGTAGACTGGACCCGCGAGAATGGAGTCTTTACATTGAAAGTAACGATACCTGTAGGGTGTACGGCACGCGTATTCTTCCCCGATGAAAAAGAGCCGAAGATAGTGGAAAGCGGAACTTATACCTTTAAGAAATAAACGCAGCTTTCATAGGAAAAGCCCCTTGGGGTATTTGGTAAAACTAAAATAAAATAATGAACGATAAACGATATGAATAAACGTACCTTTTTAAGTCTGTTACTATGTGTTTGCTGTCTGTCTTTTCTGCATGCGGAGCGTGTGGATATGCAGCAGGCAGGTGCCGATGTGCAAGGCAGGAAACTGAACACAGCATTGATTAATTCCACCATCGACCGCCTGAACGCTCATGGTGGAGGAACCCTCTTTTTCCCCGCAGGAACTTATCTCACCGGTTCCATCCACATGAAAAGCAACATCACTCTGGAACTGGAAGCAGGAGCCACCTTGAAATTCTCGGAGAACTTTGACGACTTCCTCCCTTATGTGGAAGTGCGCCATGAGGGAATCATGATGAAAAGTTTCCAACCGCTGATTTATGCCGTGGATGCAGAGAACATCACCATCAAGGGTGAAGGGACACTGGACGGACAGGGCAAAGCATGGTGGACGGAATTTTTCCGCGTCCTTGTAGACCTCCGGGACAACGGCAAGAGAAACATCAACAAGTACCAGCCCATGTTCGAGAAGGAAAACGACCTGAAAGCCCTTTACGCCGAAACCAACGAAGACTGGCACGGCACATTGGACCGTCGTTTCTTCCGTCCTCCTTTCATACATCCCATCCGTTGCAAGAATGTACGGGTAGAGGGCGTGAAGATTATCAACTCTCCCTTCTGGACCGTAAACCCTGAGTTTTGCGATAATGTGACCATTAAGGGCATTACCATCCACAATGTGCCTTCCCCCAATACGGACGGCATCAACCCTGAGTCTTGTAAGAACGTACATATCAGCGACTGCCACATTTCGGTAGGCGACGACTGCATCACCATCAAATCAGGACGTGACCTGCAAGCGCGTAAACTGGGCGTTCCTTGCGAGAATATCACGATTACCAATTGCACCATGTTGAGCGGACACGGTGGTGTGGTTATCGGCAGCGAGATGAGCGGAGGAGTGAAGAAAGTAACCATCAGCAATTGTGTCTTTGACGGAACCGACCGGGGGATTCGTTTGAAATCCACCCGTGGCCGCGGAGGTATCGTAGAAGATATCCGGGTAAGCAATATTGTGATGCGTAACATCAAGAAAGAGGCTATCGTCCTCAATCTGAAATACAGCAAGATGCCTGCCGAACCGAAGAGTGACCGTACTCCGGAATTTCGCAATATCTATGTGTCGGGTGTGACGGTCCGTGATGTAAATACCCCCATTATGGTGGTGGGCCTGCCCGAAGCGCCTATTACCGGTATTGTGATGCGTGATGTGTATATTCAGAATGCCAAGCAACGCTGTGTTTTTGAAGACTGCAAGGACTTGGTGCTGGATGATGTGTATGTGGATGGTAAAGAAATAAAATAGACTTCCCGATGAAGAAACAACTATTATGGTGCATGGCGGCACTCTCTTTTTCCGCTGCATCTGCACAAACTTATGAAACCCGGTTCGCACGTCCGTTATCCGATGTGTTGAATGACGTTGCCGCCCGTTTCCAGGTCCGCTTGAAATATGACGTGGATACGGTGGGGCGTGTGCTTCCGTATGCCGATTTCCGTATCCGGCCCTATTCGTTGGAGGAAACGCTGACCAATGTGCTTTCCCCCTTCGATTATAAATTCGTAAAGCAAAGTGACAAGGTGTACAAGCTGAAACCCTACGAATACGCCCGCCGCACGGATGCCGACGGAGAAAAAATGCTGGCATACCTTGGCGGTCTATATAGTGACAAAGGTCAATGGGAACAGCGCAGGGAGATTCTCCGCAAAGAGGTGCGCCAACGTCTGGGACTGGATGATATGCTGGGGAAAACAGTGAAGGATGCGAAGCCTGTTCTTTCCAAAATACGCAAATTTGATGGCTATACCGTGCAGAACTTTGCATTGGAAACCTTGCCGGGGCTTTATGTCTGCGGTTCAGTTTATGCTCCCCGCACCAGGGGCAAACATGCGCTGATAATCTGTCCCAACGGACATTTCGGACAAGGACGTTACCGCAAAGACCAGCAGCAGCGCATGGCGACACTGGCACGTATGGGGGCTGTCTGCGTGGATTATGACCTGTATGGTTGGGGGGAATCCGCCTTGCAGGTAGGAGGAAAGGCGCACCACACTGCCGATGCGCACACCATTCAGGCTATGAACGGAATATTGATACTGGACTATATGCTGGCACATCGTAAAGATATAGACCCTACCCGCATTGGTGTGAACGGTGGTTCCGGCGGAGGAACACAGGCCGTGTTGCTCACTGTCCTGGACGACCGTTTTACGGCTGCCGCCCCTGTGGTCAGTCTGGCTTCTCATTTTGATGGCGGCTGCCCGTGTGAAAGTGGCAAGCCCATCCAGTTGGCAGGTGGAGGAACTTGCAATGCGGAACTGGCCGCTCTGTTTGCCCCGCGTCCCCTGTTGGTGGTTTCCGATGGAGGAGACTGGACAGCCACGGTCCCCCGTTTGGAATATCCTTACCTGCAACGCATCTACGGTTTTTATGGTGCGACGGACAAGGTGAGCAATGTACATTTGCCGCAAGAACGTCATGATTTCGGTCCGAACAAGCGGAATGCGGTTTATGATTTCTTTATAGACATGTTCGGCCTTGACCGGAACATGCTGGATGAAAGTAAAGTAACCATTGAGCCGGAAAACTCATTGAAGAGCTTTGGTGAGAAAGGCGAGAAACTGCCTGCCGGAGCTATAAAATATGAAGAGTGATTTTGTCGTTTATTTATTAGGTTAAGAGTTAGTGCAAAATCTCCCTCTTGCATAGCCTGTGAAGGTAAGCAAGGGGGAGTCTTTTCTTGCCAATCCGGCAAAAAGATAACGTTTGAAAGAGTCAACTGGTATTATGACTAAGTGCTAACTCTGTTAGCTATCTTTGCAAGTAAGTAAAGGAGTCGTCTCTGAAATATCAAACTACAGTCTATAACAAGATAATGCGTTTCTGCAATAGGGCGGCGATCTGCTGTCTCAGTAGTGGGGCGCTGATGGGTTTGGCCATATAGCCGTCGAATCCGTTTTCCATAACCCGTTGCTCGTCACTGGCATAGGCGAAAGCCGTAACAGCGATGATAGGTACATCCAAGGACAGTTTTCGTATTTCCCGGGTTGCTTCATAACCATCCATCACCGGCATATTGATATCCATCAGAATTATTTGAGGATGATGGGTCTTATACAGATTGACGGCTTCTTTTCCATCCCAAGCATGAATCAAGTTATAGTTTCGTTTTAAGATAGACTGGAACAGCCGGTAATTGCTTTCATTGTCTTCGGCAATCAGAATGGTCAGTTTGTCTTTCTGTACGGAGATGGGTTGATGCATATCTTCCTTTTTGTTATCCGTTCCGGCTGGTTGATAGGGGATGGTGAACCAGAAAGTAGATCCTTTCCCTTCTTCAGACTCTACACCGATATGTCCTCCCATGTGTTCTACAATCGTTTGGCAGATGGATAATCCCAATCCTGTACCCTGTATAAAGGAGTTAAGTTTTACGAAACGTCCGAAAATGGAATTTGCTTTGTCTGCCGGAATACCGCAGCCGGTATCTTTTACATAGAAATAAAGTTCTCTGCCGCGTAGTTCGTAGCCGAAGGTGATGCTTCCTTGTGAGGTAAACTTGCTGGCATTGTTCAGTAAATTATTCAAGACTTGCATCAGGCGGTTCTTCTCCGTCTTTATGGGGCAGGAGGGGAGTCCTTTTTGTGCAACCAGTTGAATTCCGTGAGCTTCTGTCCGATAACGGATCACACTCTCGATTTCGGAAATAATTTCATTCAGTTCCACGTTGGAATAACAGAATTCCAATGTGCCGGCTTCTATCTTTGACAAGTCCAGTATGTCACTGATTAATTGCAGCAGTAATGTATTGTTGCTTTCAATGATATTGATATATTCCTGTTTTTCCTGTTCTTCCTCTGCAGTGGCAAGGATATTTGAAAAGCCGATGATCGCATTTAGCGGAGTGCGTATCTCGTGACTCATATTGGCAAGGAAAGCTGATTTCAACCGGTTGGACTCCTCAGCACGGTCTTTGGCTGAGAGAAGCTCGTCCTCCATTTTCTTTCGTTCGGTTATGACCAGCGAAGAGCCTACCAGCGTAAGCGGCATTCCATTCTCATCTTTGCTTTCCACGGCCGCTTGTGCCTCTATCCAGTCTATTTTCCATTGCTTTTCGTCATTGGCTATTACACGATATTCTTCTTTTACTTTCTCTATTTTCCCGTCTGCCAGGTCGCGATAGGCCTGCATCACCCGTGGACGGTCTTCCTTGATAATCTTGGCGAAATATTGCTCGTCCGAAACGCTCAGTTGCTCTTCACTGATATCACCCGGCATAGCGGCCATGGCTATGGGGCGGTTGAGGTCGCACAAGATGGTATGGTCTTTCAGATTCCATTTCCAAGGTACGATATTTGCCACGTCCAGTGCCATGGAGAGTTTATGGTTTGTGGCGCTCAGCATTTGCTGTGCATTGTGCAGTTCGGTGCTGTCCATGCAGAACACGTCCACCATATCCGGTTCGGTGGAACAATTCAGAACAACGTCATAAAAGGTATTGATGGTCTTGAAATAAAACGGGAATGTGATTGATTTTTTTTCTTTTAAGGTGATTCCCATGAAATGGGCGAATTCTGGTAAAGCCTCTGGGAAGATTTCGGAAGTTCTTTTTCCTATTATCTCAGATTTTTTGAAGAAACATCGTTCGAAGTAATGGTTGACATCCCGATAAATGCCATCTGCAATATTCCCTTCTTTGTCCCATATAACTTCTTCCTTCATATAGAGAATAGGCATATTGTCTACTAGATGGGTGTATTGTGCGTTCGTCTCTATTTCTTTTTGCTGAGCTCGTCTCAGTGCTTTCAGCATTTGTATGCGTTTTTGTTGCGCTATAGCTACCAGTATGAAAGCTATGAATATAATCAGGATAATCCATTTGTATTTATTCAGAAAATTGACAGGCTTATCATAGAAAATAGTGTTGTCGGGGCATCGTTTAGGATTAAGCCCTTTATTGATGAGTCTGGTATAATTGAAGGTGGGGTGTGCTTCTTTAGGTTCATAAAAAGGGATGTCACTCGCTTTTTTCCCGTTGAGAATGTCATCGGTTGTTTTCAATAATTGCTTGGTGAAGACTTGTTCGTTATACATATATCCTCCTACCATGCCTCCGTCGTCCATTCCTGCATAGCGAATGGTGAACAGCGGGACTGATATGCTGGAAATGCTTCTGTAGGCATTGATCAGCATATTGCTTGAGATGAATGATTCGGTAAACCAGGTGGATGCCAGAATTCCTGTAGTTTTGTCTGTCTTACGTACTGCATTATATAACTGATGTAAAGTATTGGTACGTGAAGAGATGTATTCGTAATCCATTTGTGGGTATTTTTCTTTGATCACCTTCTGCAATTGTTTGTCATATTCCGGATTGGGGTAAATACCGTCTCCTAGAAACACTAGTTTTTTCATGCCGGGAATCATCCGTTGCATCAGTTTCACACTCTCTTCCAAATAGACGGGGGTGTGCATATAGGTGAAATTATATTCTTTGGCCAGTTCGCTCATGTGCGTCCTTTCGTTGGGGCTTACCATATCCCTCTGCCTGTAGAATTCCTCATGATATACATAGGGGTCTGCTCCACAGACAATCGCAGGCACGTCACCCCATAAAGCTTGTATTTCTTCTCTGAAAATCAGGCTCATGCTTCCTACAAAGAACAACAGACGGGGAGGGGTGGAACCGTATCTGGAAAAAAGGGCTTCTGAGAATTTTTCTATTTTTGTGGAGTCGCTTACCATAAATAAATTCAGGTGTTCTATATAGGCATTCATCTTTTCTATTTCTGCTATTTTATGAACGATAGGCGTGGTAATGCTGTTACTCCATGGAGAGGATTCATTATAGCTGTTTAAAATCAGCACATATTCTTCACTTTCAGTCTTTTTTTGTGCATTGTTAGCTTTACTGGTGGCTGAAAAGATTGTAAATACACAGGTATATATCAACAATCGTTGTATATGGTTTATACAAATGCTCTTAAGATTTCTGTCCATGGTTGATTTTATGCTCTTCTTTATTATATAGCTATGATGCTTGTGATAAAACAAATGTACGATTAATTCGGAAAGTGAACGAATAAAAACAAGTGTTTAACAAATATTAAAAGGGTGGTCCAGAAGTGGAAGATTTCCCGTGTGAACAAATGTGGAAGCATTAAAGGGGAACTTTTGCTTGTTCATAAATAAATTAGAGCACCGGTAAGAGATGAGGCAAGTTGTACACAGTGTCATCTAGCTGTCTGTCAGCTATTGATAATGAATGCAAATTTGGCAGATTCTGCGGTTAACCCCTGTTAAGTGCTTATCTGTCTGTGTTAAAAGAGGAAAAAAATCTCTGACAAACGGTACAACCGTACAATATTTGTCATTACATTAGCGTCAGAAATGTTAAACCAAACTTGAAATTAACAAATTAATAGATATTAAGTTATGAAACAAGCAACTAAAATGGTACTAGGCGCAGCAGCAATAGTAGCAGTCAGCGCAGGTGTAGCAGGAGTAACGACTTATTCTATGTTGAAACCCGAGCCGAACAAAAGCGTGGCCTTTAATGATGTGTTCCAACAAAATCCGAATACAAGACTCGCCGCGCTGGACGCCACCCAAATGCAACCGGTGGATTTGACTCAGGCAGCGGAAAACTCAGTGCATGCAGTAGTTCATATAAAGTCAACTCAAGAGTCAAAAACTCAGACGGTTACCGTTCGCGATCCGTTCTATGATTTCTTTGGTGATATTTTTGGAAATGGCAGAGGCGGTGGTCAGCAGCGCCAAGTACAGACTCCTGAAAGAGTGGGCTTCGGTTCTGGAGTGATCATCTCGAAAGATGGATACATTGTGACGAACAACCATGTAATTGATAATGCTGATGTGATCAGTGTCAAACTGAATGACGGACGTGAATATAAGGGACGTGTAATCGGTACAGACCCCAGCACGGATTTAGCGTTGGTTAAAATTGAAGCGGATGAGCTTCCCACTATTCCTGTAGGCGACTCGGAAGCCTTGAAAGTGGGTGAGTGGGTATTGGCTGTAGGTAATCCGTTCAATATGACATCTACAGTGACCGCCGGTATTGTGAGCGCCAAGGCACGTTCTTTGGGCGTATATAATCAAGGTGTGGAGTCGTTCATCCAGACGGATGCCGCTATTAACCAAGGTAACAGTGGCGGGGCATTGGTCAATGCAAAGGGAGAGTTGGTAGGAATCAACTCGGTGCTTTATTCACCGACAGGAGCTTATTCCGGTTGTGGTTTTGCCATCCCTACCAGCATTATGAAGAAGGTGATAGCCGACTTGAAAGAATATGGAACCGTCCAGCGTGCGGTATTGGGCATCAAGGGTACTCCTATTAATGACGACCAGCAGATGATGCCGGAAGATATCAAGAAGAAAGTGAAGGAACTGGGCGCTACTGATGGTGTGCTGATAGCTGAGGTGATCGAAGGAGGTTCAGCAGCCGGTAACTTGGAAGTGGACGATGTCATTATCGGTATTGACGGGAAACGTGTGAAGAACTTTGCAGAATTACAGGAAGGTTTGGCTAAGCACCGTCCGGGTGATAAAGTGACTGTCAAGGTATTGCGTGACAAGAAAGAAAAGAATATCGAGATGACCTTGAAGAACGCACAAGGAACAACAAAAGTGGTGAAGAGTGCGGGTATGGATATCTTGGGCGCAGCGTTCCGTGAAGTTTCTCAGGAATTGAAGAGACAATTGAATTTGGGATATGGTGTGGAAGTCACAGGGGTGACAGATGGTAAGATGAAAGCTGCCGGTATCCGTAAAGGTTTCATCATTCTGAAAGCGAATGGGCAGCCTGTCAAATCCGTAAATGATTTGGAGGATGTGCTGAAAGCTGCAACTCAGTCACCGGATCAGGTATTGTTCCTGAGTGGTATGTTCCCGTCCGGTAAACGTGCGAACTATGCAGTGGATTTGACACAGGAATAAAGATATTTTTTAAGGTAGAAAGTTTCAATAGGTAAAGTTTAGGGGATGCACGGTAAGGGTTACTTCTGTGCATCCTTATTTTTATAGTCGGGCAGGATTGATAAGGGCTGTTGACACGATTCCATCGTGAAACCAGGTTTACGCTATATTATGGAATAATCTCTATTAAGTAAGTTGATAAGGTCAATAAAGAGAAAGATATGATTCTATTTCTGCAAAATATTTAGGAAAAGAGAGACAAAGATAGTCTTTTTTGATTTATTAGCTAATATTTTTCAAACAAAAATGGATGTATTCCATTTTAATATTGTAAATTTGCATCCCAAATTTGTTTTATAGAGAATGAGACAATTAAAGATTACCAAAAGTATCACTAACCGAGAGAGCGCATCTCTGGATAAGTATTTACAGGAAATAGGCCGTGAAGATCTGATTACTGTAGAGGAAGAGGTGGAGCTCGCTCAACGTATCCGTAAAGGCGACCGGGTGGCATTGGAAAAACTGACACGTGCTAACTTACGTTTTGTCGTGTCTGTAGCCAAGCAGTATCAAAATCAGGGGTTAAGTCTTCCTGACTTGATTAATGAAGGCAACCTGGGATTGATTAAAGCAGCCGAAAAGTTCGATGAGACCCGAGGCTTCAAGTTTATCAGTTACGCCGTATGGTGGATTCGCCAGTCTATTCTCCAGGCATTGGCAGAGCAGTCACGTATTGTCCGTTTGCCGTTGAATCAGGTAGGTTCGTTGAATAAGATCAGCAAAGCCTTCTCTAAATTCGAACAGGAAAACGAGCGTCGTCCTTCTCCGGAAGAACTGGCCGATGAACTGGAAATACCTGTAGATAAAATCTCGGACACGTTGAAAGTTTCAGGACGCCACATTTCTGTAGATGCTCCTTTTGTGGAAGGAGAGGATAACAGTTTGTTGGATGTGCTTGTAAACGATGACTCGCCTATGGCAGACCGTTCCTTGGTTAATGAATCACTTGCGAGGGAAATTGATAGAGCACTCTCTACGCTGACCGAAAGGGAGAAGGATATTATCCAGATGTTTTTCGGTATTAATACGCAGGAAATGACGTTGGAAGAAATCGGCGATAAATTCGGCCTCACTCGTGAGCGCGTACGTCAGATTAAAGAGAAAGCCATTAGAAGATTGAGACAAAATTCGCGTAGCAAGCTGCTTAAGTCTTATTTAGGGTAAGAAAGACTCGGTTTCCGAAAAGAAAACAAAGCACAAGGTGGAAGGTGACTCCCGTCTTGTGCTTTTGTTCTTAATATGCTAATTATTATAGTTAATTAATCTATTACTTTTTCGTATTTGTTCGTAAATAACTACTTTTGTCCTCTAATAAAATTATAAAATTAGAATTATGAAATCCATAAAGATTCTGTGCTCTTTATTATTGGTACTGATGGTATGCTCGGCATTCTCATTGAAAGGAAGTAAAGGTAAATCCGTTTATATAGTAGGCGTATCCGCATCGTTTACAGATTCATTGGTCTATTTTACGGAAATCCAGTTGTTGGACAGTGTGAGGCTGGACAAGAATAAGATGTTGCCGGAACGTTCACAATACAGTTATCAGCTGAAAAACTATCTGGAAAACGAGGAAGGGCTGACGAACCGCACTTGCTTTGTTTATTTC
The DNA here is from genome assembly GCF_000614185.1 of Phocaeicola sartorii JCM 17136 = DSM 21941. Classification (GTDB taxonomy): domain Bacteria; phylum Bacteroidota; class Bacteroidia; order Bacteroidales; family Bacteroidaceae; genus Phocaeicola; species Phocaeicola sartorii. The sequence continues at coordinate 85,601 of NZ_BAKM01000013.1, forward strand.
TCGAACAGCAGAAAGAAACTGCAGAAGAGCATTAACAAGATGAAGACCAAGTATCAAAAAGGAAAGACCTTGTTGATTCGCGAAGTGAATCCTAACGCATTCAAGTTCAAGAAACCGGAAGAGTAATCCTTTTTCTTATGAAAAAGATTCTGTTTATATTTTTAGCAGCCTGCTTTTTCTTCTCTTGCGAGAAAGAGGCAATCGTGATTCCTCAGCAACATGCCGGAAGAACAGTCCTGGCTTTTTTCTGGGCAAATAACAACTTGAGTGATAATTTACGTAGGAATATTCTGACCATGATGAACGGTTTGACGGAAGTTACGGACTCTGCCACGCTGCTGGTCTATTGGGATGGTTACGAGAACAGCACGGAACCCAATTGGAAGACGCCTACTATCCTGCGCTATACCACCAACGGACGAGGAGGCATCAATGGCTATTCTAAGGATGAAATAGAAGATATGTTCTCTAATTCCAGTACGGCTGATATTGTGGAAATCGGTGTGGTTGAGAAGAGTTATCCTTCCCAGATCTCGACGGAAAAACAGGTGATGCAGACTGTTATTTCCGACATGATGGAATGTTATCCGTCAGAAAGTTACGGTATCATATTCGGTTCTCACGGTTCCGGATGGTTGCCTACCATTACGGGAACCCGTTCTATCGGAGTGGATGGAGTGAATGCAAATACGGCTGTGATACCCGAACTGGTTGAGGTCTTGCGTACGGTAAATCCTCAAAAGTTTGATTTTGTCTTGTTTGATGCGTGTATGATGGGGTGTGCTGAGGTGTATTATGAACTGAAGGATGTTACCAAGTATTGCATCGCTTCTGTACTTGATATACCGGCAGACGGATTTCCTTACGCAAGTGTCATGCCTTATTTGTATGAAAATGCGATCAAGGATTATTTGGAATCAATCTGTAAAGATTATATAGATTATTATAACTATAATGGCTGGGGAACCATTTCGGCGGTAGATTGCAGTCAGATGGAAGGATTGGCGGAAGTAACCAGAAGTGTGATTCTGTCCCATCGGGATAACCTGAAGAATGTTGATACGGCTGATTTGCAACAGTATGGTAAAGTTGGTAACAACTTCAAAGGTTATGCATACGATATGGTACAATTTGTCGGAAACTTGACTGGAGGGACAGTTCCCGAGGAATTTATGCAGCAATTTAATAAAGCGGTCATTTATACAGATTATACCCCTAATCCTACTTCGTTCCTGTATAGGATAGATGGTAATAACTATTGTGGCATGGGGATGTATATCCCCAATTCATCCACCACTCCCAAATATTTGCTTTGGAATAATTATTTCAAGTCTTCCATAGCGTGGTATCATGTATCCGGATGGGCTGAGACAGAACCTATTTGGGGGAATTGAAGGAGAATTCGGCCAGTTGCTTTTTACTTGATCCCGAATAATAGATATAGTGAATGGAGGTGTTGAATTTCCGGTATTCCTCCATTTCCACCGAATTGTCTACTGCATCCTGCAGGGCTTGTTTAAAGGTGGCATAATGGGTGTTCATATAAATGGCGTTGTCCAGTTCCCCTGTGACACTGTAGAAATAACTCACAGCATTGTCTTTCTCATCATAACGGGTACTGTCCAGTGTAATCGTTTCGTTCATGCGGGTGGGGCAGGACCGGTTGGTCTTCTCGGCTGTCTGCTTGAATTTACGGACTTGTGAATGGTGGTTGTTATTACACCCTGCCAAAGTAAGAAAGCCTAGGGCCGCTATTATAATCGTTTCTCTTTTCATTATAAATGGTATTTTGAAGCGAAAGTAAACTATAAGTTTGAACAAAGCAAATGGATTTTTGTTTTTTATTAGTAAGTTTGTGCAAACAAAAAAAGTAAAACATGTCTCGCATTATAGATGAATTAAAACGTACGGACCACAAGCGTTATCTGGGTGGTCTTGATTTCTTTAAATATATTGGTCCCGGATTATTGGTTACTGTAGGTTTTATTGATCCGGGAAACTGGGCCTCGAATTTTGCAGCCGGTTCCGAATTTGGTTACGCGTTGTTGTGGGTGGTGACTTTATCTACCATTATGTTGATTGTGTTGCAGCATAATGTGGCCCATCTGGGCATTGTGACGGGATTGTGCCTGAGTGAAGCAGCCACGCAGTATTGTCCCAAGTGGATATCCCGTCCCATTTTGGGCAGCGCGGTACTGGCCTCCATATCCACTTCGTTGGCAGAGATACTGGGGGGAGCCATTGCCTTGCAGATGCTTTTGGGGATTCCCATTGCCTGGGGAGCTGTTCTTACTACGATGTTTGTCGTCATTATGCTTTTCTCCAATTCATATAAAAAGATAGAAAGAGCCATCATTGCTTTTGTATCCGTAATCGGCCTTTCGTTTCTGTATGAATTGTTTCTTGTAGATATTAACTGGCCTGTGGCGGTCCGTTCTTGGGTAGTGCCCGACATACCTCAAGGCAGTATGCTGATTGTTATGAGCGTGCTGGGAGCGGTGGTTATGCCGCATAATCTTTTCTTGCATTCAGAGGTGATACAGAGCCACGAGTACAACAAGCAGGACGAGAACTCCATTCGTAAAGTATTGAAATATGAATTCTATGATACGTTGTTCTCCATGATTGTGGGATGGGCCATCAATAGTGCCATGATCTTGCTGGCGGCCGCTACTTTCTTTCGTACCCGGACTCCGGTGGAGGAGTTGCAGCAGGCGAAGTCGTTGCTGGATCCGTTGCTGGGCAGCCATGCCGGAATCATTTTTGCCTTGGCATTGCTGATGGCGGGGATTTCCTCCACCATAACCAGTGGTATGGCGGCAGGTTCTATCTTTGCGGGTATTTTCGGGGAGTCCTATCATATCAAGGATATCCACTCAAAGGCAGGTATTTTGATTTCTTTGGGGATAGCATTGGTTCTTATTTTTTTTTATTGAGAATCCCTTTTACGGCCTTATTGTCTCTCAGATGATTCTGAGTATCCAGCTGCCTTTCACGGTGTTTCTGCAAGTAGGATTGACCTCTTCCAAACGGGTGATGGGCAAATATGCCAACTCTCGGTGGAGTTCATTCGTGCTTTATACCATTGCGGTGATTGTCTCCGCATTGAATATCATGCTGTTGTTCAGTTGAGTTATCGACCAATAGCTTATTTCGTTTTGCTCTCCGAGATAATCAGCAGCTTGTCACCGGCATGCAGTTGCAGAGAGCCATTGGGGATCATGAACTCGTTCCCCCTTTTTACCAGCATCACCAGCATACCTTTAGGCAGGTTCATATCCATCAGCCTGTTTCCCTTTGCCAGCATTTCCTCTGTCAGTACGATATCGCGGAGGTCTGTATTGATTTCCTCTGGTATCTCCACTCCGAAATCATTTCCTGTTTTTTCCAGTGGCGTATCCAGATGGAGTAATTTGGCCATCCAGGAAATGGTCGTTCCCTGAACCACTAAAGACAATATGGTAATGAAGAATACGATATTGAAAATCTGAGTAGATCCCGGTACATCAGCCACTACCGGATAAGTGGCAAATATGATAGGTACTGCTCCGCGCAGTCCCACCCAGGAAATAAACAGCCGTGAGCTGATGTTCATCTTTTTAAAAGGAAGGAGGCAGAGCAGGACACTGAGCGGGCGGGCGAGGACAATCATGAAGATGCCGATCAAGGTTGCCGGTATGGCGATGGACAACATTTCATGGGGATTCACCAGCAATCCCAAGCTCAGGAACATGATGATTTGGAAGAGCCAGGTCATGCCGCTCATAAAAGTAGCGATCTCCTTACGGTTTACAATGCGTGCGTTACCCACCATCATTCCTGCTATATAGACAGCCAGATAGCCGTTCCCTTTACACAGGTCGGTCATGGTGAATGTGAAGAAAATAAAGCTCAGCAGCAAGATAGGATAGAGCGACTGGTTCTTCAAGTCAATCTTGTTGATGATTACTACCGCCAGTTTCCCCAACAAGAATCCTGATGCGCCACCCACCACAAACTGAATCAGGAACGAAGTCAGAATATCGCCTGCCCCCATGCCTGCCGATGTGATGAATTGTATCAGGACGATAGTAAGCATATACGCCATAGGGTCATTACTTCCGCTTTCCAGTTCCAGCATCGGGCGGAGGTTGTGCTTCAGGTTCATGCTTTGCGAGCGCAGGATATTGAACACGGAAGCAGAGTCCGTAGAGGACATGGTAGCCGCCAGCAGCATGGCCGTCATCAGGGACATGGTAATGCTGACATTCGAGAACCCGGAAATCCAATAAATAAAGAATCCGGTGAAAATAGTAGTAAGCAACACGCCGAAGGTGGAAAGCAGTATGCCTTGTGGCAATACAGGCTTGATGTCCGAGTATTTGGTATCCATGCCCCCTGAGAACAGAATGATGCTAAGAGCCATCATGCCGATGAACTGTGCCTCGCCCGCATCATGGAACTGGAGTCCCAGACCGTCGCTTCCGAACAGCATGCCGACCAATAAAAAAACAAGTAACGTAGGGATTCCGAACCGGTAGCCAGTCTTGCTCACTACAATACTTACGAACAATAGGATGGAGCCTATCAGGAGAATGTTTTCTGCATTAAATATCATACTTCTGTGATCTTGTTTAAATTTTTAATATGATGTGCCAGCATCAGGCAGGCGGTGATAAAAGCCAAAAGATCGGATACAGGCATACTGAGCCAGATGCCGTTCAGTCCCCACCAATGAGGCAACAACAGCAAGCAGGGCAATAAATACAGCAGCTGGCGGGACAGGGAGAGGAAGATAGAAATTTTCGCTTTCCCGATAGATTGGAAGAAACTGGAAATCACAATTTGTATTCCCACGAAAGGAAACATCAGGACTCCGATTTGCAACCCAGTGCGTGCCAATGCTGTAAGTTCTTTATCGTCTGTAAACATATTAACAACCAAATTAGGGAAAAGTTCGCTGAAAACAAAGCCCAGCGAAGTGATGCAGCCCCCTGCAATCATGCAATATTTCAAGGTCTGCTTCACCCGGTCGAATTTGTGTGCGCCATGATTATAGCCCACAATCGGCTGCATTCCCATAGTCAGTCCCATGATAACCATTACAAACAGCATCAGCAGGCGGTTCAATATGCCGTATGCGCCGATAGCCAGATCGCCCCCGTAGAGCAGCAAGCTTTTGTTGAATATAATGACAATGGCCGAAGCGCAGACATTCATCAGGAATGGCGACATGCCGATACTGAAGATATTCTCTATGATCCGTTTCCTTAATTTGAATATTCCTTTCTTGAAGCGGATATAACTTTTTTCCTGCATGAAATGGCTCAGCACCCATACCATGCCGGCAAACTGTGAAAGGATGGTTGCTGTAGCTGCTCCGCGGATTCCCCAGCCGAGCCAGAAAATAAAGACAGGAGCCAGAATAATGTTGCACCCCACCGTCAGCATGGAGGACAGCATCGCCTTTCGGGGATAACCGGTGGCACGCATGATGTTATTCAGCCCGATCATTACATAGGTGACAGGACTTCCTATTAATATAATCTGCATAAAGTCGCGGGCGTATGGCAACGTGTCATGGCTTGCCCCGAAAAAGAACAGAATCTGGTCTAGAAACAGCAGGGTGATGCCTCCGTAGAAAATAGAATTTATCACACAAAGCACCGTTACGTTTCCCAGCACCTTCTCGGCACCGTCCGTATCTTTCTGTCCCAGACGGATGGAAGAAATGGTGGCGCCACCCACCCCGACCAGTGTACAGAACGCCACCAGCAGGTTCATCAACGGAAAAGAAATAGCCAAGCCCGAGATAGCCATGGCACCGACACCGTGTCCGATAAACACACTGTCAATGATATTGTACAGTGATGTCAGTGTCATCCCTATGATGGCAGGAATAGAGTACTCTAGAAGCAGCTTTCCTACTTTTTCTGTACCCAGTATGTGCGGGTTGTTTTCTCTCATTCGCGTTTTTATTATTTTTAAGCTTTGCAAAGTTAGGAATATGGAGGATTATTCGGACCTTTGCGGAGTTAAATCAAACTAAAAGTAATATGAATTCAACAAAAAGCATGGCAGCTTTATTCGATTTTGACGGAGTGGTGATGGACACTGAGACTCAGTATAGCATATTCTGGAACGAACAAGGACGGAAATACCATCCGGAACTTCCCGAGTTCGGCCGGTTGATAAAAGGGCAGACCTTGACACAGATTTACACTAAATATTTTGCCGGAATGGAAGATGTGCAACGTGAAATTACAGAAGATTTGAACAATTTTGAAAAAAACATGTTATATGATTATATTCCGGGCGTAGAGGAATTCCTGAAAGAATTGAAGGAAAACGAGGTAAAGATAGCGATAGTCACAAGTTCAAATGAGATGAAAATGAACAATGTATATAAAGCACATCCGGAACTGAAACAAAGTGTAGACCGTATCCTCACCGCCGAAATGTTTACCCATTCCAAACCTGACCCCGAATGTTTCCTGTTGGGTGCGACAGTTTTTGACACTGTGCCCGGGAACTGTGTGGTGTTCGAGGATTCGTTTCACGGGCTTGAGGCGGGAAACCGTGCCGGAATGACTGTGATAGGACTGGCCACTACCAATCCCGAAGAGCAAATACGCGATAAGCAGATGCTGTCATTCAGGACTTTAATGGGTTCAGTTTCGAAAAAATGAAGAATATAATGAGGTAATGTCAACTAAAACATCTACCTTTGCAGCCGTTTTTTATAAATTAAAGTAAATATGGCAGGATATATTTCAGGCGATACACGCAAAGTAACGACTCACCGGTTGGTGGAAATGAAGCAGAGAGGCGAGAAAATTTCTATGTTGACCTCGTATGACTACACGACAGCGCAGATTGTGGATGGCGCAGGTATTGATGTCATTTTGGTAGGCGATTCCGCGTCGAATGTCATGGCAGGAAATGTGACCACACTTCCCATCACTCTTGACCAGATGATTTATCATGGAAAGTCCGTAGTCCGTGGAGTGAAACGTGCGCTCGTTGTGGTGGATCTGCCTTTTGGTACTTATCAGACTTCCGAATACGAAGCGGTGACCAATGCGATCAAAGTTATGAAGATTACGCACGCCGATGCATTGAAACTGGAAGGTGGCGTGGAGATCATTGATGCGGTAAAGAAAATCATTGCTGCCGGCATTCCCATCATGGGACACTTGGGACTGATGCCGCAATCTATCAATAAATATGGAACCTATACAGTACGCGCCAAGGACGAGGAGGAGGCCGATAAACTGTTGAGCGACGCACATCTGCTGGAAGAGGCCGGATGTTTTGCGTTGGTGCTCGAGAAAATCCCCGCGTCACTGGCAGAGCGTGTGGCCAGGGAGCTGACCATTCCCGTTATCGGTATCGGAGCCGGCGGTGCGGTGGACGGCCAGGTGCTGGTCGTATCAGACATGCTGGGGATGACCAACGGTTTCAGCCCCCGTTTCCTCCGTCGTTATGCCGATTTGCATACAGTCATGACAGGAGCCATACAGCAGTACGTGGATGATGTGAAAAAAGGTGATTTCCCTAACGAAGACGAACAATATTAAAAAGTTTTTGCCGATATGTATGATGACTTCTTCTTTCCGTATGAAAAGGCGAAATTATGGACAGGGAATATGGTTTTGTTATCCCTTTCCAATTTTTTGCTTTATGTATCGCTATACATGATGCTTCCTGCATTGCCTTTATGATGGTGCGGCATTGGTATTGCAGTTATGCGGAAGCAGGAGCGACCATTGCTGTTTTCGGGCTGGCCATGTTCCTTCCGGGAGCATTCAACAGCTATCTTATTGATACATTTAAACGTAAAAGTGTGTGCTTCATAGCGATGTTCCTGCTGGTAGCATCCAGTCTGTTATATCCATACGTCGCCACTGTAGGGCTTGTGGTGCTGGTCAGAGCGCTTCAAGGGGGACTGTTCAGTGTCATAACTATGACAACGGGCAGTACATTGGTGATTGATGTCACCGCTTCCCGCCGCCGCACGGACGCCAATATCGCTTTTGCATGGGCGGGCCGTTTTGGAATGGCGGCAGGTCTTGCCTTAGGGGTCTATATTTATCCTTATTGGAATTTTCACTATATCATTTATACCAGTGTGGCTTTAGGAACGTTGGCGTTGGTGCTGATTCCGGCGGTGAAAGTCCCTTTCCGTGCCCCGCTTAGTACTTTATGGTTCTCGCTGGACCGCTTTGTGTTGCCGCGTACCCTGTGGGCAGGTTTGAATATGATGATGGTAGCCATTGTTTTCGGCATATTGATCGCACATATTTATAATGAATTGTTTTATATCTGCATCCTGCAGGTCTTATCCTCTCTTTGCTACTTTTGAGTTACGTACTTTCCCATGCTTCCGGCCGTTCGGAGGTGGAGTTGGGACAGGCAGCAATGATAGGAGGACTGTTATTGCTCAATTATTCCAATGGATTGATAAACAGTTATATAGCCGGCATCTTGTTGGGAATGGGGATCGGCACTACCGTGTCACGCTTCTTTATAAAAATGATCAGTCTGCCGAGGCACTGCGAACGGGGGACAGGAAACAATACCTATCAGTTGCTGTGGGAGGCAGGTGTGCTGGCCGGCTTCCTGTTTGAGAATATATGGACTGAGGGCCATCCCGATACCATTTACTGGATATGTATCGGTATCTGTGCCGTTCTGTTGCTGATGTATGAGCTCTTCACGCATCCGTGGTATTACAGAAAGATGGAGGAAAAACAATAAAATATAGCAACTTAAATAAATTAATAATAGAAAGAATATGGCAGACGACAAAAAGATTATCTTTTCGATGGTGGGCGTAAGCAAAGCTTTCCAGGCGAACAAACAGGTATTGAAAGACATCTACCTATCCTTTTTTACGGTGCTAAGATCGGTATCATCGGTCTGAACGGTTCGGGCAAGTCAACGTTGATGAAAATCATCGCCGGACTGGAGAAAAGTTATCAAGGAGAAGTGGTGTTCTCGCCGGGCTACTCTGTAGGCTATCTGGCACAGGAACCGCATCTGGATAATGAAAAGACAGTGAAAGAGGTGGTGATGGAAGGGGTGCAGAACATTGTGGACACGCTGGCGGAATATGAAGAAATAAACAACAAGTTTGGACTTCCCGAATACTATGAGGATCCTGAGAAGATGGATGCGCTCTTTGCCCGTCAGGCAGAGTTGCAGGATATCATTGACGCTACGGACGCGTGGAATTTGGACAGCAAACTGGAACGCGCCATGGATGCGTTGCGCTGTCCGCCCGAAGACCAGCCGGTGAAGAACCTCTCGGGAGGTGAGCGCCGCCGTGTGGCATTGTGCCGCCTGCTGTTGCAGAAGCCGGATATCCTGTTGCTGGACGAGCCTACCAACCACTTGGATGCGGAAAGTATCGACTGGCTGGAACAGCATTTGCAGCAATATGAAGGTACGGTAATTGCCGTAACCCACGACCGTTACTTCCTAGATCACGTAGCCGGATGGATTCTGGAACTGGATCGTGGCGAAGGGATCCCCTGGAAAGGAAACTACTCCAGCTGGCTGGAACAGAAAACCAAGCGCATGGAGATGGAGGAGAAAGTGGCCAGCAAGCGCCGTAAGACTTTGGAGCGCGAGCTGGACTGGGTGCGTATGGCTCCCAAGGCCCGTCAGGCAAAGGGAAAGGCCCGTTTGAACTCTTACGACAAGTTGCTGAATGAAGATGTGAAGGAAAAGGAAGAGAAACTGGAAATCTTCATCGAACGGTCCCCGTCTGGGAAACAAGGTGATCGAGGCCAAAGGGGTGGCGAAGGCATATGGTGACAAGCTGTTGTTCGACAATCTGAATTTCATGCTACCTCCTAACGGTATTGTCGGCGTGATCGGTCCCAACGGTGCCGGTAAGACTACGTTGTTCCGCTTGATTATGGGACTGGAAACTGTAGACAAAGGAACTTTCGAGGTAGGAGAGACCGTGAAACTGGCATACGTGGACCAGCAGCATAAAGACATTGACCCCGCCAAGTCCGTTTATCAGGTAATCAGCGGTGGAAACGAGCTGATCCGTCTGGGCAACAGAGACATCAACGCGCGTGCCTACCTCAGCCGTTTCAATTTCTCGGGAGCCGATCAGGAGAAACTTTGCGGAATGCTTTCGGGTGGTGAGCGCAACCGCCTGCATCTGGCTATGGCGCTGAAGGAAGAAGGCAATGTGCTGTTGCTGGACGAGCCTACCAATGATATTGACGTGAACACGCTGCGTGCGCTGGAAGAAGGTCTGGACGACTTTGCGGGCTGTGCGGTGGTGATCAGCCACGACCGTTGGTTCCTGGACCGTATCTGTACCCATATCCTGGCTTTCGAAGGAAACAGCGAGGTATTCTTCTTTGAAGGATCTTATTCGGAATACGAAGAGAACAAGATGAAGCGTCTGGGCAATGAGGAGCCGAAACGGGTGCGCTATCGCAAGCTGATGGAAGATTAATGATATTTTTCCTGTTCAGACAGGGAGAGAAGAGAGGCGTATCAATCAAGGTGCGCCTCTTTTTGCATCGGATATCCATACGTATGTGTAAAAGTGTGCATTCTGACCTGTGACGAATTACGGTAATTCTTGTACCAGCTCCGCTTCAATTCTGTTTTCTACCTCATCCGGCAGGGCAGGAAAGAAGTCTATCTCCGTTCTTTTCTCTATACTATCTACAGTTACTACGTATTTTTTCAGTGGCTTATGTCCGGCGCTATTCGGGAAAATAAATCCCATGGCTTGCGGATTTTTCTTGTCATTTATCAGTATGACTTTATAGAAAGCATTGGGGACTGCCACTTTATTGTTGCCAATTCGTTTGGGGCGTTTGGTATCATATATAGGTCCGCAGGCAATATACACCGCTCCATATTTTTTTGCCCATTGGCGTGACTTTTCCTCCAGGTCATTCCAGTCACCGCGGTTCAGGTTCGGATTTTGCGGACAAATGTTGCTCATATAAAAAGATTCTTCCATGGCTTGTTTGCTCCATTTCATATCGGCGGCAGGTGCCATGTGCCCCCGGTCATATCCCGATTTGGTGTAATCTCCCGTGTATGCTTTGGCTCCACGTACGTCCGGGTCGGGCAGGAACTTGTCTGTCCGCTCCTCTTTTCCTTTTGTCTCTTTTTTAGTAAGTTCCCATGCTACCCATTGTGGGGTTTTGTAATCAGCGTTATAAGACAAGGTATATCCTTTACGTTTCAATACCTGGCCGCCTGTACTTGATTGCATCATCGGAATTTCCAATGCACCGCCATGCTGAGTCGGGGTAAGTATTTCGGGCTTTTCTTCATTGCTTTCGATGGTAGGAATCTTATCAAACAGTTTCCCGTCAAACAACTGATATTTATAAGCCAGAAGCCCCAGCAATACTAAAATAAGGACGATTCTCAGAGGACTATTGGATTGTTTCTTTTTCTTTGTGCTCATATTTGTTCTGTTTTAAGGGTGCAAAGATAGAATAAAATATAAAAATACATTATCTTTGTCCATTATATAGCTGTATATTTTAATAATACCGACATGCTATCCTAACTAATCAAACCTATTATATATGAAAAAGAACCGATTATCGTTGGCGTTCCTGGGTTTGCTGATCGCAGCTTCCCCTTTACGGGCACAGGATACGCCGCAGAATGAAACAGTCGAGCAGAAAGACAAGAGAATGGAATGGTTTTCACAAGCCAAGTTGGGGATCTTTATCCATTGGGGCATTTATTCCGTCAGAGGAGTGTCCGAAAGCTGGTCCTTCTTTAACAACTACCTGCCCTATGATGAATACATGGAGCAGGAAAAAGGTTTCACAGCCTCCAAGTATGATCCGAAAGCTTGGGTGGATCTGATTAAAGAGAGTGGAGCCAAATATACAGTGATAACCACCAAACATCATGACGGAGTTGCGTTATGGGACACCAAAGTGGGAGATATCAGCGTAGTGAAAAGTACTCCGGCAAAACGCGATCTCATAGCTCCCTTTGTAAAGGAAGTGAGAAAACAAGGATTGAAGCTTGGTTTCTATTATTCTTTATTGGACTGGTCTCATCCCGATTACCCTAACAAAACCCGTACGGAAGTACGTTATAAAAATGATCCTGAACGTTGGGCACGGTTCAACAAGTTCAATTTCGGACAATTGGCGGAGCTGAACAAGACCTGGAAGCCCGATCTGTATTGGTTCGACGGAGACTGGGAGCAAAGTGCGGAAGCATGGAATTCCAAAGGTATTGTAGATCTGCTCCGTTCGGATAATAAGAATGTGATTATCAACTCGCGCATACAGGGATATGGCGACTATGCCACTCCCGAACAGGGAGTGCCGGTGGTGCGTCCCGAGGATAAATATTGGGAGCTTTGTATGACCATGAATGATTCATGGGGATATCAGCATACAGACAGCAACTATAAATCACCCTATATCTTGCTTCGTACATTTGTAGACTGCCTGAGCATGGGCGGTAATCTTTTATTGGATATCGGTCCGAAAGAGGACGGTTCCATTCCAGAAGAACAGATTGCTGTGTTAAAGGAGTTCGGCCGATGGACCAAGAAGCATAAAGAGGCCATCTATGAAACTCGCGCGGGGATTCCTGCCGAGCATTTCCAGGGATATACCACACTGAATAAGGCGGGGGATATTCTTTATTTATACCTGCCTTACAAGCCTAACGGTCCGGTGGAAGTAAAAGGATTGGTGAACAAAGTGAACCGTATATGGGTGGTTGGTAACGGAGCTATGCTGAATTACAAGGTCTACAATAAAAATTATTGGAACTCAGTGCCGGGCAATCTCTACATTGATGTACCCCAACAGGTACAGGATGAACAGATCACCGTACTGGCCGTGTTGCTGGACGGACCGATCAAACTCTATCGCGGAGTGGGACAAGTGCAAGATAATAACTAACCTGAATCAGAAAAATAGATGAAAAAACTTATTTATACCCTGTTGCTTCTGCTGGTTACATTTCCGGCAATGGCACAAAGCCTTTTTGAACAATATGAACGTTTTCTGACCGAACCGCGTACTTATGTATGTTATCGTCCGGATGGAAAATTGAAAATAGATGGTAAACTGAGTGAAAGTTCCTGGAACAAGGCGGCAGCTACCGCCCCGTTTGTAGATATAAGCGGCGAAGGATTCCCTACTCCCAAGTACGGGACTACCGCCAAGATGTTGTGGGATGATGAGTATTTATATGTAGGAGCTGTTCTTCAAGAAGAGGATATCAAGGCGCGTCTTACCCAGCGTGATACCATCATCTATTATGACAATGACTTTGAAGTATTTATTGATCCGGACAGCGACGGACACAATTATTTTGAAATAGAAACCAATGCGCGTGGCGTGATTTTCGACCTGATGCTGGACAAGCCTTATCGTTCGGGTGGAAACTTCATGGTGCAATGGGACTGTCCCGGATTGAAGACTGCCATCCATTGTGAAGGTACGCTGAATAAATCAAAAGACAAAGATAAGTATTGGAGCGTGGAAATGGCCATTCCTCATCAGGCGCTGACCATGAACTTTAACAATCCGTTGAAGGCCGGCAATACCTGGCGCATCAACTTCTCGCGTGTGCAGTGGCTGAAGGAAAAAGGACCCGAGGAAAATTGGGTATGGACTCCCACCGGAAGAATTGATATGCACATGCCCGACCGTTGGGGATATCTTTATTTCGTAGACAAGAAAGTGGGAACCTCGCAAGATGAGTTGGTTTATCCATACAATCAGGCTATTTATAAATTGCTGTGGGCCATGTTCTACGCACAGCAGGATAATTATAGTAAACAACATAATTATCTGCGCGCCACAGAACAATTCTTTTTGACCGACAGGGAGTTGAAGGATCTTCCGGCTGATGCCCGGATTGCGGTGGAGGCGACTCAGAACACTTATCAGATCGCTATAACCAATCCTGTTGAAGGAGTCCGTTATGTGATAAATAATGAAGGACGTTTCCGGACAGAAAAGATACCTGCCCGTGAAGTTAAAAACTGGTTATGGATGCGTCTGAACAACCGTTCGGATGCCGAATGGCAAAAGTGGTTTGCGTTGTTGAAAGAATGTGGTATTTCGGGTGTCATGTTCGAGGGATACAATGAAAATATTTATCGCCTTTGCAAAGAAGCCGGTTTGGAGGCACATTATTGGAAATGGACGATGAACCGCAGGGAATTGCTGGACAAGCATCCCGACTGGTATGCCGTGAACCGTAAAGGCGAGTCTTGTCACGATAAACCGGCCTACGTGGATTATTATCGTTTCTTGTGTCCTAATCATCAAGGTGTGGCAGAGTATTTGGCAGAAGACTATGTAAAGGAAGCCCATAAGCCATACGTGGATGGTGTTCATCTGGATTATGTCCGTATGCCGGATGTAGTCTTGCCTGTCAGCTTATGGAAAAACTATGGTATCGAGCAGAAAGAAGAATTGCCGGAATATGACTATTGTTATTGTGATGTCTGCCGTGAATTGTTTAAAGCCAAAACAGGGCAGGATCCGTTGGAATTAAAGTATCCGATGGAAAACCAGAGTTGGATTAATTTTCGTCTGGATGCCATCACTCGTGTGGTGGATGCCATTACCAAAGCGGTGAAAGCCGATCATAAAGCTATTTCTGCCGCAGTGTTCCCGGGGCCATCCATGGCTCGCAAGATGGTGCGCCAAGATTGGGGAGAATGGACGCTGGATGCTTATTATCCGATGATTTATAATAAATTCTATTATGAAGGTCCTGAATGGATCGGTCGTTCGGTAAAGGAAAGCGTTGAAACGGTGAATGGTCGTGCCAAGATATATGCCGGACTGATGTTTGGTGACATTAAGGACAATTTTGAAGAGGCGCTGGATGAAGCATACAATAACGGGGCATCCGGTGTATCCTTCTTTGATGGTCCGGATGAAGAATATTTGCATAAATTCAAAGCTTATCTGGATAAGAGAGGGTTTGTAGTGAAGTAATAACCCCGGACTGATAGATCCTTATATCAGAGAAATAAATCTCTTTTTAGCGGTCACTTTCGATTTTTATCGTAAGTGGCCGCTTTTGCGTTTTATCATTTGTCCTTTCGATGAGTGCGGAAAAGGAAATTATGTGTCCCTTTTTGTCCTTTTGGGGATTTGCCTTGAAAATGAATCTGTTAGAATAAAAAAAATGGAGTTCTCTTAGTAAGAGAACCCCATTGCGCTGCAAATGTAGCTATAATAATTCAAATACGGAAATTTTTTATTTAGGAATCAGCCTCTGATAAGTATTCTTATGATATTTGTTTGCAAATTACCCATTTCTGATTATGTATAAATATCTTATTATCAGTAGTGTATGCCTTTTTGGGGTTCTCTTACTAAGAGAACCCCAAAAGACATACATAAAAAGTAATGTTTTGATGGTAACAGAAAATAGTATGGAGCTTGAAAATCAAGCGTTCCTTTCAAATCAAGACATAACGGGCGAAGCGCCTAAGTTACTGCTCTGCAGTTCAATCGCTTCCGGCTCAGACCAGGGGTCAAATGAAGGTATCACGTCAATGGCGGGAATAGGAAAAGAATACCCTGAACTCAGCTGGTATTACCTGTATCTTTCCAACAAAGAACTGAAACGCTATATCAGCGTTTTCAGTGGCAGGAAATCCGTCCGGCTTCGTACACCATCAGGTACCATAGAAGAGAGATTCTTTTGCTTCAAGGTGTTTTCCTATACAGCCACTGATCATAGGAAACGTTTCGAGCAATGTGCTTATACCAAAGAGGAATATACCATGCGTCGTGACTCTGTGCGGATTGTGAAAGAGGCTTTTGCTACCGGTTCCACCCGGAAACTGAATACGTTGACGGACGAGAAAGGGATTGAAGGTAACGGTTGGGTGTTTGTATGTGCCCCCTTGGGGCAGTTGGAATGTATTCTGTCCGCCATGCTTCCCCGTCAGTATCTGGTGACGGACTATAACACACACCGTGCGGCGGTAATCCCTCAACGTCAGATGGAAGAATTTATCTATCTGTATGAATCCATGCCTTACAATATCGAGCTGATGAACCGGCCTTTGGAAGACTATCTTCAGAAGAAGCAACGCATCCGTATTACCGGTGGTGTTTTTCGGGGGAAGGAAGGATGCATCATGCGTCTGCACCGCAATACAAGGCTGGTGTTCGCTTTTGGCAATATGACGGTGGCGGTGAGCTATCTTCATGCGTTTCCGTTTGAAAAAATTGATTAGTTTAATTAAAGCCATCCATACATCCCTTGAAGGACGATGGATGGCAGATAAGACTACAGACGCAACTAAGGTTGCAAATCTATATATTCAGCAGTGACATGGAAACATGGACAGGCTTTTTGCCGATTCAAGTCATGATGACCTACAATCAGTGCCTTGGGATAACGCTGATGCAGTTGCTCGATCAGTTTTCTCAGCGCAGCCTTTTGTGCTTCCGTCCGGGTGTCTTTCGGTTTTTTTCCGTCATTATCCAGACCACCTATATAGCATATACCTATACTGTGACTGTTGTGGTCCTTGCAATGTGCACCGGTCATTTCCGGTGGGCGTCCGGCTTCTATCGTTCCGTCTGTAGGAATCACATAGTGGTAGCCACAGCATTTCCAGCCTAATGAACGATGGTAACGGTCAATGTCCGCTGCCCGCAGTGCACTGCCGGCCTTGTTGGCAGAGCAGTGAATTACAATAAGAGTAATCTTACGCATAGTCCTAAAAAGTACTGCTTATAGCACCACCGGCAGCACCGGTCAGCAGTAGTTCAATGACACGAATCACATAAAGAATTACGTTTTTCCAGTTGATTTTCATACTTTTCGTCTTTAAGAGAATGATGATTAATAATTTCATAATCGGATGGTTTTATCTAGCAGTGTCAAGCATTCTCGCTTGTATCGGCTGCGGGTGTCTTACCCTTTGCGGCATCCAGATCTACCGTGCCTTGACCGGCCTTTTCAGCTTTCAAGGTAGCAGCTTGGGCTATGCGGCTGGCTACAGGATTGAAAGCGGCACGGGAACGAAGATTTTGGAAGTCTTCTCCCGGTGTGAACACAATGTTGACAGCGGTGATATTGGTTTCTGTAAATTTTTTCAGGTCTTCCGCACCTTCCGATCCTAGAGAAATCCAGAAGTTACCCAATTCGGCCAGTTGTACTTTTTTGCCTTCCATGAGCATTTCTACAAGGCATTCGCACATATCGGCTATTACACCTTTTACCGTTCCGCGAGTGAATACACCGTTGTGGTCGGCAATGTGTTTGACAAACTGGCTGAACGGCATGATTTCAGAAACTTGAGCTTTTGCATACGCTTTTTGGGCAGCATCGGCATCCATCGGGTTGCCCATCATAAATACACTGTAATCAATCATAATAAAATAAAGTTTAAATATTTTGTGTCTCCGGGATGTTCGTTCATCCTTCCGACACGACAAAATTAATGCGGAGAAATACCGTAAAAAAATCTATTTATTATCGTTTACCAACTGTTGACTGCCGTTCACTAACTATTGATTGACCGTTAACTACCCGTTGACGAATCATTCAAATAATAAGCTTATGGACAGCGAACCACACTTCAGTATCGTCTTCAACATTTATGGAGGCAGCAATCAGATTCTTCCCAATGCCACTTCCGCCACGCAAAATTATTATGGCGGTGAGGCTGAACCGGAAGAGAGTCATGAAAACAAAAATGAGGAACCTGTTTTACCTCCTGAGGCTACACGCCTCATCTCCTATATAAATAAGGTGGAGGATTTACGTGTCTATCTGGTACAGATAGCGGAATGCACCTGTGCAGTGGAACTGGCCAGGGTTATAGTCAATATGGCCGAACGAGAACCTAAGATTACTCCGGAAGAGATGGTGAAGGAGCGTTTTATCTCGTTGTTTCTTCCTCTCACACCTCTGTTTGTATCGGGCAAGAGCGTCAGTAACATCCGTGCACGTATCAATAACGCTTGGGACAGACGGCCGAGAAAGCGGTTATGAACGGAAGTGAAAAACCGATGATATATATGGAAAAAAAGTAAGATATGTTCGTGGGCAAAGTAAGTCCACTTACTTTGCGATTTAAGTCCACTTACTTTGCCCGGGAACATATCTTCTCCAAAAAGTCAAGAATCCCTTGTCTTTGAAATAAAAAATGTATATTTACATAAGGCTTTTAAAAAGTAGGGGATATGGAACAGATGCGTAAACAGCCGATTGGTATACAGACTTTTGAGGAAATTCGTAAGGATGGTTATCTTTACGTGGACAAGACTGCATGGGCCTATCAGATAGCGAATATAGGAAAACCTTATTTTTTAATCCGTCCCTGCCGTTTTGGAAAGAGTTTGCTTCTTTCCACTTTAAGCCTATTTTTCAGGGATTTCTTCAGTCTGCAGCCAGATAAAATCGGATTGGCAATATACCAATAGTTAACAAACAAGCCAAATTTTTAATAACTCAATATATAGGCACTAGCAAAAATGTCTATACAAAGGGTATGTGAGTACTAACCAAACTACGTATGATTGTGGATTTTGTATCTAGCATATCATGCCGAGAACACAGGTGTTTAGCTATCCGAGAAATACTGTTTAAATCATACTAGTAAATTCAATAAATACATGTTTAATTTACAGCAATTCATTGCAGACCATGTGATTTGTCGTTCGACAAGTATGTTTGCATTAGATATTGAAGTTAATAAAGAAACGCTTCAAGCAGAAATAAGGAATAAGAGTGTATGCGTCATAGGAGGTGCCGGTTCCATCGGTTCTTCTTTCATTAAAGCAGTTTTGCCGTTCAAGCCCTCCAAACTGATTGTGATAGACTTGAACGAGAACGGATTGGCAGAACTAACACGTGACCTGCGTTCCACATACGGTATGTACGTACCTGCGGAATACCGGGCATATACCTTGAACTTTGCCGATCCTATCTTTGAAAGGATTTTCCGTGAGGAGAAAGGCTTTGATATTGTGGCCAATTTCTCGGCCCACAAACATGTCCGTAGTGAAAAGGACAAGTATTCTGTACAGGCACTCATTGAAAACAATGATATCAAGGCAAAAAGATTTCTTGACTTGTTGACCGTCTATCCGCCTAAGCACTTCTTTTGTGTCTCCACTGACAAGGCTGCCAATCCGGTGAACATCATGGGAGCCAGTAAGCGCATCATGGAGGATATGATTATGGCTTATTCTTCCAAGTTCAAGGTGACTACAGCTCGTTTCGCCAATGTGGCTTTTTCCAACGGTTCTTTGCCGGATGGTTGGATACAGCGTGTTATGAAGAAGCAACCCTTGGCTGCACCTAATGATGTAAAACGCTATTTCGTTTCTCCGGAGGAAAGCGGACAGATATGTATGCTGGCATGCATACTGGGTAAGAACGGTGAGATTTTCTTTCCCAAGCTCGGTGAAAGGCACATGCTGACTTTCTCTTCCATTTGTGACGAGTATGTAAAAGCGGTTGGGTGTGGAAAGAAGGAATTTGCAACGGACGAGGAGGCGAAGAAATTCGCTTCGGAAATGGCATTTAACAATAAGGATTATCCTGTGGTGTATTTTAAAAGTGACACGACAGGAGAGAAAGCCTACGAGGAGTTCTATGTTCCTGGGGAGAAAATAAATATGGATCGTTTTTGCAGCCTGGGGGTGATTGAGGAAGTGGTGAAACGGCCGATGGCTGAGATAGACGCATTCTTTACTGAAATGGAGAATATATTTGCCGAACCGGATTTTACCAAGGAAGAGGTGGTTATGGCGATAAAGCGTTTCATCCCCAACTTTGAACATGAGGAAAAGGGGAAGAATCTGGACCAGAAAATGTAAATTAAATGATATACAGCTATGAATAATAATGCTGAAATCTGTGACTTCATTCACCATCTTTTTGGAACACAAGATTTTGTTCCTCTGAGTGCTCCCAAGTTTA
This sequence comes from Phocaeicola sartorii JCM 17136 = DSM 21941, assembly GCF_000614185.1. Classification (GTDB taxonomy): domain Bacteria; phylum Bacteroidota; class Bacteroidia; order Bacteroidales; family Bacteroidaceae; genus Phocaeicola; species Phocaeicola sartorii. The sequence continues at coordinate 105,530 of NZ_BAKM01000013.1, forward strand.
TCGGAAACGAGAAAAAATACCTCAACGAATGTATTGATACGACTTTCGTGTCAAGTGTCGGTGCTTTTGTTGACCGCTTTGAACACGATATGGCTGTGTACACCGGTGCCAAACGTGCCGTAGTCTGTGTGAGTGGTACCAATGCCCTTCACATGGCCATGTTGCTTGTGGGTGTAGAACGCGGTGATGAGGTGCTCACCCAAGCTCTGACCTTCATCGCTACCTGCAACGCCATTAGTTACATCGGTGCTCATCCTGTCTTTATTGATGTGGACAGAGAAACGATGGGACTTTCGTCCCGAGCTGTCAAGGCATGGTTGGAGAGGAATGCTGAACTGAAAGAAGGAGTTTGCTATAACAAGCGTACCGGTCGCCGTGTAAAAGCTTGTATTCCCATGCACACTTTCGGTCATCCTGTGAAAATAGATGAACTGGCGGATATCTGCCGTGAGTGGCATATCGAATTGGTTGAAGACGCAGCCGAAAGTATCGGCAGTTTTTATAAAGGTCGCCATACCGGTACATTCGGAAATGTGGGTGCCATTAGCTTTAATGGAAACAAGACTATCACTACAGGTGGTGGAGGCATGTTGCTTTTCCAGGATGAAGAACTGGGCGCATACGCCAAGCACCTCATTACCCAGGCCAAGATACCTCATCGTTGGGAGTTTCGTCATGACCATATTGGTTACAATTACCGGATGCCGAATATCAATGCCGCTCTAGGTTGTGCTCAGTTGGAGAATCTCGACCGCTATGTGGCAGACAAGCGTGAGACAGCCGCCCGTTATGCTGAGTTTTTCAAAGATAAGAAAGATATTACTTTCTTTACCGAACCTGCTGATTGCAAGTCGAACTATTGGCTCAATGCGGTGGTACTAAAGGATAAGGTTGATCAACTTGAATTTTTGGAATATACAAATGATCACGGTGTGATGACTCGTCCAGTTTGGGAATTGATGAACCGTCTGCCCATGTTCGAGCATTGCGAGACGGACGGGCTTGAGAACACTGAGTGCTGGCTGACCGGGTGGTGAATATTCCCAGCTCTGTAAGATTGTAACAGAATAATGAAACGACCTTTGATTTTAGTCGGTGGTGGCGGTCATTGTAAGTCAGTGATAGAGGCTGCCGAAAGTGCAGGATACCTTATAAAGGGAATTTTAGATATTCCTTCACAGGTTGGTGAAGAAGTTTTGGGTTATACCATTATCGGTACAGACAATGATATATCTTCCTTTGTGTCGGAATGTGATTTCATAGTCACCTTGGGATTCATTAAAAATCCGGGCATTCGAATCTCTCTCCATAAAGGAATAGAGATGGCCGGTGGTCATCTGGCTACTATTGTAGCTTCTACAGCCCATGTGTCCAAATATGCGGAACTGGGTGCGGGCACAGTTGTATTGCATCAGGCTTGTGTCAATGCGGGAGCTAATATTGGCAAAGGCTGTATCATTAATACATTTGCTAATATTGAACACGATGCCATAATTGGTGACTATTGTCATATATCTACCGGAGCAATTGTGAATGGTGACTGCAAGGTGGGAGAGTGTACTTTCATAGGCAGCCAAAGTGTAATGGTAAATGCAACGACAGTACCTTCAAATTGTATTTTTGCAGCCGGGAGCATGATACGCAAATCTTTAAAGCAATCAGGTGTCTATGCGGGAAATCCCGCTATGCTCATGAAAAAAATCTCATGAAACATACACTTATTATAGCCGAAGCTGGAGTCAATCACAATGGCTCTATGGAACTGGCAAAAAAGTTGATAGATGTTGCTGCCGATGCAGGGGTGGACTATGTGAAATTTCAGACTTTTAAGGCGGAGAAGCTTGTCACCAAGATTGCCATGCAAGCTGAATACCAGCAACGCAATATGGGTGATGATGGAAATTCTCAATATAATATGCTCAGAAAACTTGAGCTTTCGCATGAACAGCATGTGGAACTTATAGCTATTGCCGTGAGAGAGGCGTGAAGTTTTTCTCTACTGCCTTCGATTTTGAGAGTATGGATTACCTGGCTTCTCTTCATTTGGGTTTATGGAAGATTCCTTCGGGTGAAATTACTAACTATCCATATCTAAAGAAAATAGCGGATTATCAAGAGCCTGTTATCATTTCCACGGGAATGAGCACTATGGAAGAAATCCAAGCGGCCATGAAGGTGTTGACAGATAACGGTTTGCGAAAGGAACAAATATCTGTGCTTCATTGCAATACGGAATACCCCACGCCAATGACAGACGTTAACCTCTCCGCAATGAAGGAGATGTGCCGGCAGCTTGACGTAGTGATAGGATATTCCGACCACACGAAAGGCATAGAAGTGCCCATTGCCGCTGTCGCTATGGGAGCTGAGATTATAGAGAAGCATTTTACGCTCGACCGTTCCCTTCCCGGTCCGGACCATAAAGCATCATTAGAACCTGATGAATTAAAAGCCATGGTAACTGCCATTCGTAATATTGAACAAGCTATCGGCATGGGATACAAAACCGTCTCCGCTTCCGAACGTAAGAACAAAGTCGTTGCACGCAAGAGTATCGTGGCTGCTCGGGACATTAAGAAAGGTGAGTTGTTCACCGAAGAGAACCTTACGGTGAAACGTCCAGGCAACGGTATAAATCCTATGCGGTGGCCCGAAATAATAGGCAAGAGAGCTGTTCGTGACTTCAATGAAGATGAATTGATAGAGATATGAGAAAAATTTGTGTAGTTACCGGCACTCGTGCCGAGTACGGATTACTCAGCAGGTTGATGCGTCTAATCGATGAATCAGCAGATTGTCAGCTTCAAGTCATTGCTACCAATATGCATTTGCTTCCTGAATATGGAAATACCTATCAGGAGATAGAATGTGACGGTTTTCATATTGATGCTAAAGTGCCCATGAGAAAGCTGTCCGATGACTCTTATGGGGTGATTGATTCCATGGCAGAAGAGATGAAAGGTATGAATGAAGCACTTCTCCGGCTCCATCCCGATATGGTGGTAATCTTGGGAGACAGATATGAAATGTTGGTGACGGCTACCGTTGCCATGTTGCAACGGATTCCCATAGCACATCTTCATGGTGGGGAAATCAGTGAAGGAGCCGTAGACGATAGCATTCGCCATGCCATTACAAAAATGAGTTCTCTTCATTTTACATCCACTGAAGATTATCGTCGTCGTGTAATCCAATTAGGTGAACAGCCGGATAGAGTATTCTATGTTGGAGCCATTGGAGTGGAAAACTTGAAGCAAATACCTTTGATGAGCAGACAAGACTTGGAAGATTCATTAAACTTCACTTTCGATAGAAAAACCATTTTAGTAACCTATCATCCGGTCACTTTGGGCAATCGTAGTCCGAAGGATGAGATCGATGATTTTCTGTTTGCGTTGGATACTTTCCCCGGACTGAAGGTGCTTTTCACCATGCCTAATTCAGATGAGGGCAGTAAAGTGATACGCCAGGCTATTGAGGGCTATTGCAGTCGGAATAGTGACCGTTGCAGTTGTTACAGTTCGTTAGGTCTGAAACGTTATCTTTCAGCTTTACAGTATGTAACGGCTGTAGTAGGCAATTCCTCCAGTGGGTTGCTTGAAGTACCTTCCGTTCATATTCCGACACTCAATATTGGGGATCGTCAAAAAGGACGCGTTCACGGAAATTCGGTGCTCGATTGTGCAAGTGATAAAGAATCTATTATAAGGGGGCTTACCATGGTGCTTTCTTTATCATTTAAGGAAGTCGCATTGAAAGCTTCCAATCCCTACGAAAAAGAGAATACGGTACAATCTGTTTTCGATGTAATTTCTACATATCCGCTTGATGAACTGAAACGGAAATCATTTTATAATCTATAGAAGTATGAATATATTGGTTATCATTCCTGTCCGAGGGGGAAGTAAAGGCATTCCTGGTAAGAATATTAAGATACTTGGTGGCAAGCCTTTGATTGGATATACTATTGATGCTGCAAGAGCAGTCACCGATAATGATCATATTTGTGTATCCACTGATGATGACAGAATAATTCAAGCAGTTGAACAATATGGATTGAAAGTGCCATTTAAACGACCGGAAGAACTTGCTACGGATACTGCGGGAACATACGAAGTTCTTCTTCATGCTTTGAATTATTATGAATCAATAGGAGAAACTTTTGATGCGGTTGTGCTGCTTCAGGCCACATCTCCTTTTCGGACGGGTAATCATATAAAGGAAGCACTTAAGTTGTATTCCAAAGAGATTGATATGGTAGTCAGTGTGAAAGAAACGGATTCTAATCCATATTATATTTGTTTCGAGGACGATGCCAATGGAATGTTGCACATTTCAAAAGGGGATGGACATTATACCCGTCGTCAAGATTGTCCACCAGTTTACGAATACAATGGTGCAATCTATATCATTAATCCCGATAGCTTGAAACGGATGCCACTTAATAAATTCACTAAACGTGTCAAGTATGTGATGGATCGAGGGCATTCTATTGATCTTGACACGATGATGGATTGGCAGATAGCTGAATACATGATAAATAACCATCTAATATAATTGAAATAAGATGAATCATTCCCATATCATTTCCCAATCCCTTTCCATCATCGATTCCATCCGTTGCATCAACGAGATTCATGGTGAACCGTTAGTGCTTTTTGTGGTAGATGCTGAAAAAAGGATGCAAGGTACCCTTACCGATGGTGATGTGCGTCGTGCCTTGATTAAAGGTATAGATGTGGATGCTCCTATTAGTGAGGCCATGCATCGTAATTTTAACTTTTTACGTCGCGGAGTGAACGATAGAGTGGAGGATATTCACCACCAGCGTGATTTAAAGATGCGTTTGGTACCCGTACTTGATGAAGAGAATCATATTTGCGAAATCATCAATTTGGAACATTATATAACCAAACTACCTATTGATGCTGTACTGATGGCAGGTGGTAAGGGGGAGCGCCTTCGTCCGTTAACGGAGAAAACTCCTAAGCCCCTAATTAAGGTAGGTGACAAGTGTATCATTGATTATAATATTGATCGTTTGCTTTCATACGGTTTGAATCATATATCTGTAACGGTTAACTATCTTGGCAACCAGATTGAGGAACATTTTCAGGAGGAACGCGATGGGGTGAAGATAGTTACTGTGCGTGAACCGAAATATCTAGGTACCATTGGCAGTATCAAGTTCGTGGAAACTTTTTATAATGATACGGTGCTGGTAATGAACTCAGATCTTTTTACGAATATTGATTTTGAGGACTTTTTCCTTCATTTCTGTCAGCATGATGCCGACATGAGTGTGGCAGCTGTGCCCTACGTAGTAAAGGTGCCATACGGTGTGTTCAATCTCAAAGGACGAGAAATCAAGGGCGTTACCGAGAAACCTACCATCAGTTATTATGCAAATGCTGGTATCTACCTTATCAAGCGCAAACTGTTTGACCTTATTCCTGATGATATCTTCTTTAATGCCACCGACTTCATGGATAAACTCATTGAACAGGGATACAAGGTGATTCGCTATCCCATTAGTGGATATTGGCTGGATATTGGTCAGCATGATGAACTGGCTAGGGCAAGAGAGATGGTAAAACATTTGAAGTAAATTTAAAATACAATATACAATGTATAAAATTGCAGTTATTGGTGCCGGGCAATTGGGTAGCCGTCATTTACAAGGACTCAAATTGTCCAAACTAAAATCTGATATTTGGGTGGTTGATAATAATCCAAATTCACTTCAGATAGCGCAACAACGTTATGAAGAAGGTGAAGCGAATAGTAATCAAACTATTTATTACGTACAACTTATCGATCAATTGCCTGCTGAATTAGATCTGGTAGTCATAGCTACCAGCTCAAAACCACGATTAACGATCTTAAAAAGTTTACTTGCAAAAGTGAAAGTGGCCAATATCATTTTAGAAAAATTCTTGTTTACAGGACTGGCTGATTATGATGAAGCGGCACAGTTGTTGCAGACCAATCACGTCAATGCATGGGTAAACTGTCCGCGACGCCTATTCGACTTTTATGCAGAAATCGATTCAATGATAGATAAGCAAAAGCCTCTTGTTATGGAGTATACTGATTCTAATTGGGGATTATGTTGCAATTCCATACACATGATAGACATATTTATGATGCTGTCAGGAGAAAAAGCCTATACCGCCTGTTTTGATGGAATTATACCTCAAGTCAAGGACAGCAAACGTAATGGATACATAGAATTTGATGGCATCGTAAATGTATCAACTCCCAATGGAAGTACCTTACGACTGACTTGTGTGGATGATGATACTGTTCAGCATCAGATGACTATTATCAATGGCTCTCATCATATTATTATTAATGAGCCGGAAGGATTTATGTCTGTTGATGGTAATAAACAGCCCGTTCATATAAAATATCAGAGTCAATTGACTGGTGCTGTAGCTGATGAAATTCTGTTAAATGGTAATTGCAAACTTACTACTTATGCCGAATCGTCAAACTATCATAAAGTATTTCTAAAAGGTATACTGGTATTTATAATAAAGTGACGGGCGATATGCATGACAGATGCCCTATCACATAATATAAGATGTAATTATATGACTTGGATTATAGGAACAGGGACCATTGCATTGGAATATGCAAAGATTTTGAATCAATTGGGACATGAATTTATAGCAGTAGGGCGTAGTGGTAAGAATGCAGACGAGTTTATTGAGGCCGGAGCTAAAGAGGTAGTTTCTGGAGGATTAAATAATTACTTGGCGGCTTCTCCAACTACTCCTCAAAAGGTTATTGTAGCTACAAATGTAGATCAGTTGGCTGAAGTCACTGTAAGTTTGCTGAATTTTGGTATAAAAGATATTTTGGTGGAAAAACCTGGATTTTGCCACCCAGAAGAAATTACACCCGTAGTTCAGTTAGCACAAGCTAAAAATGCTCATGTTCTTCTCGCATACAACCGTCGCTTCTATTCCAGTGTATTGGCTGCTGAGAAGATTATTAAAGAAGATGGTGGAATAACCTCTTTTAATTTTGAGTTTACTGAGTGGGGACATGTAATTGAAACATTGGATTATTCGCATAATATCTTCAATAATTGGTTCTTCGCCAATTCTACTCATGTAGTAGATCTTGCTTTTTTCCTAGGAGGCGAGCCCCAAGAAATTTCTTGTTTTAGTGCAGGGGAATTGTCATGGCATAAACCTGCTGTATTTTCAGGAGCCGGTATCACTAACAAAGGGGCTCTATTCTCGTATCAAGCTAACTGGAATGCTCCCGGTCGTTGGGTGGTAGAAGTATTGACCACAAAGCATCGTTTGTATTTTAAACCGATGGAAACTCTTCAGATCCAGGAAAAAGGTAGTGTGGCTATCAAGCCTGTTGAAATAGATAATCAATTGGATATAGATTTTAAACCAGGTTTTTATTTACAGACCAAGGCGTTTGTAGAGGGAGATTATGGACGGTTCTGTACTATAAATCAGCAAAAGAAAAGCTTGAAGCTATTTACAAAAAAATAAATGGTACAGTACCTGAGGAATAATTTTCAAGTGAATAAAAAATACATATAATCTGCTTATATATCATAAATAATGAATATATAGATACGTATTTTGCTATTTACTAACATCTCAAATGGAGCTGTGAATAGTCTAAGTTTTGCTTTTTTGTATAAGAAATTTATTTGGTATTATACAAAGCCATTAATGAATTTAATAAAAAGAATGTAATTATGAAATTAGTTTTTGTTGGTGCTTCAAGAAGTCTTCCAAGAGAAGGATGTGAATATGAGGATACATATTTTTATAAATTCCAAAAGTCACATAAAGATGTTGATTGTATCTCGTTTTTTAAAAGAGCTTTTACAAGTGATGGTTTAGATGGATTGTTTAATAGTTATATAAAATATTATCATCCTGAAATTGTAATTTCACATACAGGGGCAACAGATTGTGCACCAAGAATTATCAATGACAAGTCTTTATTTTGGAAATTTATGATAAAAATAGTCAATCGACTGGGTTGTTTAAAATTATTTTGGAAAATAGTGAAGTTCTTTTTTAAAAGATCACCCAATAGAGTATATGTGTCTGTCGATGAGTTTAGAAATAATATAATAGGATTTACAAATAAATTAATTTGTTTAGGAGTAGATAAAATAATCTATCTTAAAATCAGTCCTTACGGGAACAGTGTTGTGGTACATAATCAATATATAAACGACAATGTTGAAAGATACAATGAGGTTTTTGATGAAGTTAAAGAAATGTATCCAAAACAAGTGGAAATCATATTCCCATTAGAACATGCTACAGATGCTGATTATTTGGATGGCATGCATGCAACTCCTGCTGGTCACGACATTTTTCTTAAATACATTAATGATATTATAGATGTTAAAAAGCTGTTACAATAATGTCCGATTTCAAAGCTTTAGCCAAACATTCTTCGAATTATTTGTTTGCCACTATGGCAACCAAGTCATTAGCTTTTATTTCAATACCCGTCTATACAAGGTTGCTTTCAGTGTATGAATATGGAATAATAAATGTTTTCATATCTACCATTGGAATCGTACAGGTATTATTGACTTTAAATACCGAGGTTGCAATAACGCGCTATTATTATGATGCCAAAAATGAGCTGGATTACAAAACATTTTGTAGTACGTCCATAAAAATATCGTCAAGTGTTTGGCTTTTGATGTCGCTTATCATGGTGATGCTTAGTCCGTGGTTGGCAGAAGAATTGTCTTTTAGCAAAGCCCTAACGTTATGCATGATTCCTGTAGCTACGTATAATGTCATCAACTCAATTTTTATACAAATATACCAGCCTTTATTGCGGAGCAAAAAAAATTGCGATAGTATCTTCCGTACAGAGTTATCTGGCTTTCGGTCTATCGGTGATATTTATGTTATGTATGGATACTGAGCGTTACTATGGTTATATATGGGGCACAATTGCTGCAATGATACTGTTAGCGACTTATCTTACACGACAAATTCGGCCTTTTTACGTTAAATCTAAAATTAATCGGGAACACGTCAAATATTTGCTTAGCTATTCTTTGCCATATATTCCCTATACGTTAAGCGGGATTATATTGACTCAATTTGGACGAATCTTTATGAGTACACATGGTGGCTTTGATGCTGCGGGTCTTTATAGCTTTGTGTCAAACGTTGGAGCATTAATGATGATTCTTATTTCGGTTGGTCATAGTGCATGGAATCCATATTATCTTCAGTATATGACAAACAAAGATTATAAAAGTATAGATAAGGATTATGATTTAATCTGGCGAGTTACATTAATTAGTGCAATGGGATTGACTATGTTTGGCAATGAAATAGCATTAATCATGGCACGTCCTGAATTCTTGAGCGGTATGTATCTGCTGCCTATATTAATCATTGGCTATGTTTTCTATCAATGGTCTTATGTATATTTACGAAGTACTGGTTTTGCCAAACGTACTATATGGAATGCTGTAGCCATTTTAATTAGTGGTATCAGTAACATTGTGTTGAATCATCTGCTGATCGACCGCTTTTATATTTTAGGTGTAGCAATCTCATTCTGCATTTCTTATTTTATTTTATATGCTGTGGCATATTTAATAAATAAATATGTTCTTAAAACTTATGTTCCACAAAGTATACGCTTTATCAAACCTTTCTTATTATTGTTGCTTTTAATGGCGGTTTATCAATATGTATTTGGTGGAGAAATGAATTTATGGATTAAGATTCCTGTTTTTTTTATCCTGACTTGTTTGTTTATGTGGGGATATAAAAGTTATATATTCAAAGTTTTAAAGTTTTATCATTAACAAATATGCAGTTCAATGGAGAAAATGGTATTTAAAAGATATGCTCAATATTATTCTATTCTATTATACTTGTAATTGTCTTGTTTATTTAATGTATGAAATATAAGGATGTAAAATATGTTTGTTTTGTAGATTCGGCATATTCATTACTTTTGTATATATTATTATATGGGAAAGTACAGTTTGAATCAACTTTTTTCTTTGCTTCTGATGCCATATCTAAAAGTATATGTGGAAAAATGAAATTTTATAAATTTCTTTCTAAGAGGAAATTGTCTTCTAGTCCTTTGGCTATTCGTGTTTTATCAAGGTTTATTTTGAGTAGAATATCTTATTTGAGATGGCCTTTTTTGAAGACTGTACCTATATATGGTGCGGATCATTTGTGGTTTACTCCTGCTTTATTAAAAAAACGTTCAATGACTGTGTTAGAGGACGGATTAACCAATTATAGTTATAAGGCTATGACACAAACTCTCTCTCTCAAACATCATTCTTTATATAAATGGATTGCTGGAACATTTATGTGTGAAGGAGAATTTGGTTATTCTTCACAAGTACATAAGGTTATATTGACAGGAAAATTTGCAATACCTGATTGCATAAAAAACAAAACAGAATTAGTTGATTTATTGGATTTGTGGACTCGTGCTGATAAAGAATTTATTCAGAATTTATTTGATCTAACTTATGATGATGTTTGTATGATAAAATCGAAACGAATCATGGTGTTGACCCAGCCGTATGAAGAAATGATCGGTACAGAAGAGCTACTAAAAATATATCGAAGAATTGTAAATCTATTTAAGTCAGAAGAAGTGCTTATAAAAACACACCCTCGTGATACTATAGATTATGCAGGTGCATTTCCGAATATTACAGTTTATTCAAAAAAAATACCTGTAGAATTATTCGTTCTTTTGGGGATAAATTTTTCGGATGTGTATACAATTACTTCTGCTTCAATCTATTCTTTTCCAGATTCTGTAAAAAAACATTTTTTAGGAACAGAATGCCATCCTTTGTTAATGAAGAAATGTGGAAAAATGACAATGGAAAATTGTTGCGGTGTTTAATTCTCAATACTAAGCGTTCAATTTAGACATCTTGAGATAGTCTTGACCTTGTTTTATATTCGCGGTGTGAACTAAATCCATGTTGCAATGAGATATACGAATGAAGATTTGTGCCCTTTCAAAGGGGGATGCCATTAATTGAGTGTTTACAATTAAACGATACCTTAAAACTCTATTCTCAGTCATTCTCCCCAAATCATAACTTGAAAAATATATGGAAAACAGAAGACGTAAGCTTATAGGCGAAAGAATCATTTCAACAAGAATAGAGATTCTTCCAAGGTATTAAGTTTGCATATTTTGATATTTTTTTACTTTAAAACGCATGTCTTTAACACTATTTGGAATTTTATGGATACTCATTGTTGCTTATTTCTTATGTACAAAGAGAATAAGTATGATGTTCTATCTGACTATATTTTCAATGGTTTTTCAGTGTAATAACATTGTGCTGATAGGAAGCATTGGCGTAGGACCTCAGTTGTTCACATCTTTTGCATTTATTATAAAGAGTTTTCTGCTGATTAAGACTCCTCGCAGGCAAAAGACAATTTTATTCTTTCTGTTGTCTTTGTTTTTCTTCTATTTGATCATTAATCTAATAAAAAATGGGATCATTGGTAGCAAACTAATGGATATGATTCAGTTATTTATATATCTGATATGTACTTATAGAATATATAAATGTGGGAATCTAATCACTGAAGGTACTTTTCTTAAGTTTACCACTTGCTTAATCAAATTTATGGTTGTCGTTTCTATAATTCAGTACATGGCTACCATAGGATTAATACCAAGGCAATTGCTTACGCCTTTGCTTTTTAATGACACAAGTGAATACATTTATTTTCATCATCCAGAGATTTATCAGCGAGTACTTGGTACTTTCATGGAACCTTCGTATTGTGCAGCATTTTTGGTTGGCTCATTTTATTACATCTTCCATTTGCGAAAACATGTAAAACAATATAAATTACTATTGTTCGCCTTGTTTATAGAGATTATCTTGACACGATCATCCACAGGGTATGGAACTTTTTGTATTATTGGATTTGCATACTTTTGCACTTTTATGGATCGTTCGCTTCTAAAGTTGACTATTCCAGTTGTACTTGTTATTCTAGTGTTTTTTTTCGTGTTTAAGGATAGTCTACTAAATGAGGTGATATTTAATAAGGTGGAATCGGAGTCGGGATTAAATCGAGGTTATCAGGATGCAAGAGCGATTAATACATTTGTTGAAAATCCAATTTATGGAAAAGGGTATAAAGAAGTAAGAGCAAGTAGCTTTGCTACCACTATATTGGCAGAATTAGGGTTGATAGGTACAGCGATTTATCTGATATTTATATTGGCGATTATATGGCTATATTTAAAAAAGGTAATTATACTGATTATAATATAGCCGCAAGGCTGTTGCTTTTTGCAGTATTTATTTCTCAATTAGTTGCTATTCCTGATATTCAATTTTCTGTCTTTTGGCTGTCTCTATATTTATTGTCTGCATCAATTAATCTAAGAAATAGCCAATTGGCACATATAGAGTTACTTAAATAAACTATTTAAAATACATCATCATGCTATTATCATTGGTTCAAACTTCTCAAAATAGAAAATTTGAATTAGCGCGTTTTATTAAGTCACTCAATGACCAGGTTGGCGTTGATAATTCTTCTATTCAATTGATATTCATAGACCAAGAAAACAATCGGGAAGTGCTTGATCTTCTGAATGAAAAGGTAGAGCTAACTTATATCCCTTATCATTTGTGTTCTCTTTCTCATGCTCGAAATATCGGACTTAGTTATGTAAAAGGTGAATATATAGGATTCCCAGATGACGATTGTTGGTATGAACCTGATACAATCAAAAAGGTAATTGACATATTTAATCAGAAACAATATAAAGGTGTATGTGCAAAAGGAGTTAGTGAAGATGGTATTTCCACTTCTACCTTTCTTAATCATTCAACTGAATTGTCCATCAAAACGTTCTATTCAGCTATATCGTACACCATGTTTTTTAAGTTTGAAAGTAAACTCCGCTTTGATGAAAATATGGGTATAGGATCCTCCTATAACATTGGAAGTGGTGAAGAGTCTGACTACCTTTTATCCTTAATGCTAAATTTTGGATATAAAGTCTATTTTAATGATACTATCATAGTTCATCATCCTTTGTTTATAACAAATTGTAAAAATCCAAGCCTTTTGAAGAAACAATTCAGTTATGCACGAGGTATGGGCTATTTATATAGAAAACATAATATTAGTGGCCTTGCATTAGCTAAGATATTCATTCGTCCTGTAGGTGGAATGATAGTCAATGCTCTAAAGTTCGATTTGTTTCACGTAAAAATATCGTACTTGAATATCAAAGGTAGAATTCAGGGCTATTTTTTCAATCCATTAGGTCTCTAATAAATAGGTGTTACTACAGGACTTTATATTATGAACATCGCATTTTTATATAGAATCTATCCAAGCTATGGAGGAGTTGAGGTTGTTACAACAATCTTATCTAATAAATTTATAGAAGATGGGCATGAAGTAACCATATTCTCTTTTGAACAAGGAAATAACGAACTTCTGGAACAGCTAAATCAGAAAGTTAAACTTCAGTTTCTGAAGTATCCAGTTTTAAGCTACTATAATGTTTCGTACATCAATCGGGTAATCAAAGAAAACCATATTGATGTCTTTATTAACCAGTGGGGGCTTCCTTTTAAGACCACAATGCTTTGTAGGTTGGCTCTGAAAGGAACTTCATGTAAACTGGTGTCTGTACTTCATGGTTCGCCTAACGTTTCGAAGGTTGTGCTCAAAATTCAGGATAGAATATCTAAAACACGGAATGTCTTAAGCAAGTGCTTTTTTATCGGAGTTTTGAACTTAGTCGAAATGACAATTAAACGCAGTATTCGCTATGCGGTAAAACACAATGCTAAATATGTTCTTTTATCCAAAGGTTTTATTCAACCTCTGGTGGAATTCGCTGAATTAAAAGCGTATAGTGATGTGGTTGCTATAGGAAATCCTGTTACTATTCCTGTAGATTTGGATGGGTTTAGTTTGAAGAATAAGAAGAAACAATTATTGTATGTAGGGCGAATGGATTTCGAAAATAAACGGGTAAACCGTATTGTTGATGCTTGGGAGTCTCTATACAAAGATTATCCAAATTGGGAATTAGTCCTGGTTGGCGATGGCCCGCATAAGAAAGAGTTAGTTAACGACGTAAAACAGCGAAACATACAAAATGTAGTTTTTGAAGGTTTCAGAAAGGAGCCTCCTATAGAATTTTATAAAAATGCAAGTATCTTTTTATTGACTTCCGATTTGGAGGGCTTTGGTTTGGTGATTATTGAAAGCATGAGTTATGGTGTGGTTCCTATTGTATATGGTAGCTATGAAGCCGTTTATGATATTATTAGAGATGGAAAATCTGGCTTTATTACCCCCAAACCATATTGTAAAGAGAATACCATTGGCCGTTTAAAAAATCTTATGGATAATCCTGCAAGAATTAATTACATGGCTAAAGAGGCAATGAAAGATGCAAGCTACTTTTCCATAGAAAATATCACTAAACAATGGTATAATCTGTTTGATGAGGTTATGTCATAAAAGGATGATTTCTTATGGAAACGCAAAACTGAAAAATAGAATTGATAGCTTTTTTGAAGGGGTGGGCTGTTTTTATTATAATATTCCTTTTTTAATCTGTGCGAACGCTTACCTCTACGATCATGGGCTCATACGGCATTTTATTTTGGTGGTTCGGTGGCATGTATTTATCTTGTGTGGGTGTTTTTTCTTATTTAAGAAAGCATTTACAATATGCAGAGTTTATAAAAAGACGATTTTGAATAGTCTATGTACTATTTGCCATGTGATTTAGTCGTTTTTTGCATATATGTATATACCGCATCGTATGATTGGAATACTATATTTGCTAATCTGCTTCTGCATAGTTTCCGTAAAAAAATCAAACTACATGGAAAGCAAAGGGTCTTTCGAAAAGATCATGCAGGATTACAATCAGAACGGCGACGGTCGTTGTCTGCGTAAGTATTGTAAGGATGAAGCTGTTGAGAATGAATGACTCATCGATTTTAAGAAGAAGTATTCTCTCAGGTTTCCGAAGTTAACGTCTTCACCACAGGATGCCTTTCTTCCTATAGTTAGCGTCCAAAAATGACGTATAGGATAACCGATAAAAAAGCCAGACCTTTGCTTTCGTTAAATCAAAAGCCAAGTTTATGTATCGTTACAATGATTTTGAGCGTCTATTTTTGTGCTATAAATTGGAAGGTATCCCTGCGGGTGTTTCTATTGAGAAATTTTGTATGTCCAACCAAGTTCCTTATAACCTATTTTCCAAATGGTACAAGGATACCTGGAAGAAGATAGTTCCTGTTCAGGTTTTGGATGCTCCCTCCACGGAAGCAGAAATGCTGGAAAGTCCTTCGCCAATCCCGGAACAAAAGTCAGAATCGGATTCTCGGCTTTCTTGTCATACCGAACTTCGAATCCTGGTGGATATCCGCATGAGCAATGGTGTTCATATCAGTCAGAAAAATTTAAGCTATGAAGGTTTGAAAAGCTTAGTGGAGAAACTGGAGGGCTTATGTTGAATATTACAGGACTAAACCGTTTTTTCTTTGTTCGTGATTTTCATGATATGCGCTGTAAATATGATAAGGTCCTATCCATCATCCATCAACAGTTGAACCGTGAGCCGGAGGATGGTGATGTCTTTATCGTGATGTCTAAAGATTTACATTTGGTTCGTTTGTTCAGCTATGACCGACGGTCTTACAGTATGTTTGAGAGACGAATGAGTTGGAAAGAATGAAACAGTTTTCTTCCGCAAGGAAGTTGAAGGAACGGGAGGAGACTCCCACACCTTTTGAAGACCCGTATTCAGATATGACCCCTGACGAAAAATCAAAAATGATAATAGCGCTGATGGCTGCCCGTGAGCGTGACTCTGAACGCATCCAACGGGACGAGGCCCACATAGATGAACTGTTGTCCAAGGTTGATGAGCTGTTGTCTTTGCAGAGATCGGCCATTGCAGCCGAAAAACAGCTGGACGATTATAAACAGATGAACGTCAATCTGTTGTCTAAAATAGCGGTTTTGGAAGAGCGGCTTAAAGTCCGTAATAAGAACCTTTATGCCGGTAAGAGCCAAAAAGGAATCCATAAAAAGAAGCGGGAGGTGGAAGAAGATCATACACGTGACAAGGATGATTTCGACGGCACTCCCCAATCCCTCGGTTCCTCTTTGCCGCAGCCGGGTGAGGCTCATGCACAGGAAGATAACGTGGAAGCCAAATCAAAAGAAGCCCGTCTTTATCGGCAGGAACTTTCTTACCGTACCATGAGTGCCGACAATAGGGTTTGTCATGACAGTGATATCCGGCAACTGCCCGCTGGTGTAAAATCATCAGACGTTTCCGTAAATATGCCTATGAGCAGATAAGCAGGCTTGTCGAACATGATTACGAGGTTATTCGCTATAAGACATCGGACGGGAAAATCCATGAGGGCTATTTCCCTTTCAGTGGGCATCCTGCAATCATTGACGTTGTTCTGGGAACGCACGCTTCCGGTTCTTTTCCGGCTTATCTTGCTTTCAACAAATATGTTCCGGACACTCCGCTTTATCGTGAAATGTACAGATTATCCGGTGAGTCGATGCGTTTGAGCCGTATGAGCCTGACCAATTGGTTGGAGAAAGGCTCTATCTATTTCTGCGGTTTGATTGCTTATCTTAAGAATACTTGTTTGGAAAAGGAGTTGACAGGTGAAATTTACAGGCTGGAACGGGGGTATGAAGAAGGCCAATTGTCCTCCGGGCAGATAAGGCTTTGCCGGAATAACTTAAAGACAAAAGAGATAATCATAAAGTTACGCAGCAAACTTGATGCTTTACTCAGTGGGAATCATCCACCCGTGGGGAGGTGATGGAAAAGGCTCTCAACTATATGAATACTTTTTGGACCCGGCTGTTCGCCGACTTGAACGACGGCTCTTATTCAATCGACAATTCCATTGCCGAACGTTTTATTCGTCCATTGGCCGGTGAGCGTAAGAACTCGTTATTCTTCGGAAGTGACAAGATGGCCGGCGTCTCAGCGGTATATCATACCATCATCTCCACTTGCAGGATGCAGGGTGTGTCTGTGCTTGATTATTTCAAGAGATTTTTCAGTGAAATTGTTAAAGGACGTAGGGATTATGAACATTTGTTACCCTTGACAATCGGACTGGAGTAATAACAAATATTAAAAATCAGTATCTTTTTTGACGTTATTTATTGGAGAACCGCCGTGTGGCGGCTTTCCTTGGAGTACACGTCATTTTTGGACGCTAACTTTATGGAGGGGAGGTAGAGGCTTCGTTCTTACCGTGTGGTTATGTTGTCGTTATGAAAACGGCATGGATGCCAATATATCAAAACCATTCCAGACTGTCGTCTGATAGTTAAAGAATACGAACTCTGAAAATCTATTAAAACAAACTTGTATAGTTATACCATTGATAAACAGTGGGTACGCTCTTTGGGTGGTTTACGTTTTGATAGGCGATAAGGAATATGAAGTAATAAATTTAAATATTTAGAAGTTGTTTATTGAACTGCCTATGAAGTCACTGCTGATAAGCAAAATTGTAAGGACGAACAGGGAGGAATTATATGATGTCTTTTCTAAAAAAAACAGAATTTACACCTTTCTCAACCCCGTCTCTTACCTTATCGCTTTAGAAAACAAATCCCTATTTGAACAATTCGATGGTATTTTTGCCGATGGCTCTTTATTAGTTTCTGCCATAAGATTAGTGTATGGAAAGCGAGTGACCAGACGTAGCTTTGATATGACCTCCCTTGCTCCCGAATTGTTGAACTACCTCATGGAAAATCGTAAGACACTCTATATCGTAGCCTCGGGTCAGGAACAAGTGGAATGTGCTGTGAGGATATTTCAAGAGCAGTATCCGAAGTTACGCATTGCAGGGCTCAGGAACGGATATTTCTCTTCGGATGCGGAAATGGACAT
>NZ_BAKM01000012.1 GCF_000614185.1 Phocaeicola sartorii JCM 17136 = DSM 21941
GTTATATACGCCCGGTAAAATCCCACAGGACGGATGCGTTGCATCTTGCTCCGGGTCCTGCTCCGGAGGCTGTCCGGACGGATGAACAGCTGCCAAACGCACTTAAAAGCCTGAGAGGGATCTTTGGGGACGGATGGCTCTTTCCTATGATGAGCGGAGATATTCCGGTAAGATAGCCGGGAATTTTCATGTGGAATCTTTTTTATAGGAATGGTGCTGTATAAAGGGAAAAAGTGTATGCTGTAAACCGCTGATATGAGATATAAGGAGTAAATATACTTCAAAAAAAACGCTAAATTATACGTTAAAAATAGTATATGTCTAATTTATCTCTGAAAAATACGCACTTATATTATACATATTGGAATATTATTCGTATCTTTGTCGCCCGATTTATATAGTATTGCTTTGGGAAAGTTTGATAAATATAAGGTTGAATTGAAGAATATGAAAGCGGACTCTGCTAAGTATGAGTTTGCGCTGGATAATCAATTCTTTGTAGATCTGGATGGACCAGAAGTACAGAAAGGAAAACTGACAGTAGAACTGAATGTGAAAAAGACATCCGGTGTGTTTCTGTTGGATTTTCAAACTGAAGGCTTTGTCATTGTACCGTGTGACCGTTGCTTGGATGAAATGGAACTGCCTGTTTCAACTTCAGATAAACTGAAAGTAAAATTAGGCTCTTCATTTGCGGAAGAGGGCGATATTGTTGTCGTACCTGAAGAAGACGGGTATATTAACATTGCATGGTTCTTGTACGAGTTTATAGCCTTGAATATTCCCATGAAGCATGTACATGCACCTGGGAAATGCAACAAAGGTATGGTTGGCAAGCTGAGCAAGCATTTGCGCACTTCGGCGGACGATGAAGATGATGATATAGCGGTGGAGTTGCCCGAAGGGGATGTCAGCGAAGAACCTCAGGAAATAGATCCGAGATGGAATGAATTAAAGAAAATATTAGATAATAATTAAAGTTTAGAAAAATGGCACATCCTAAAAGAAGACAATCAAAAACGAGAACTGCAAAGAGAAGAACTCATGATAAAGCAGTTGCTCCTACTTTAGCTATCTGTCCTAACTGCGGCGAATGGCATGTTTACCACACTGTATGTGGAGCTTGCGGTTATTATAGAGGTAAGTTAGCAATCGAAAAAGAAGCTGCTGTATAATCAGTAGCTTTAAACACGTTTGTACGTTTTATAAAATAAAGCCGGCGAGCTTCGGCTCTGTCGGCTGCTTTTTTTTGTAAAAGGTATGAACTAATTAAATTGGAATGATGGAAAAAATAAATGCAGTAATAACAGGAGTCGGTGGATATGTACCAGACTATGTCTTGACGAACGAAGAGATTTCAAGAATGGTAGATACCAATGATGAATGGATTATGACTCGAATCGGAGTTAAAGAGAGACGTATTCTGAATGAAGAAGGATTGGGCACATCGTATATGGCGCGTAAGGCTGCCAAACAACTGATGCAGAAAACTGCTTCTAATCCGGATGACATTGATGCGGTAATCGTGGCAACTACTACTCCTGACTATCATTTCCCTTCCACTGCCTCTATCTTGTGTGATAAGCTGGGACTGAAAAATGCCTTTGCATTTGACTTGCAGGCTGCTTGTTGCGGTTTCTTGTATTTGATGGAGACTGCCGCCTCACTTATTGCATCGGGCAGACATAAAAAGATTATTATTGTCGGTGCGGATAAGATGTCATCCATGGTGAATTACCAGGATCGTGCAACCTGTCCCATCTTTGGTGATGGAGCAGCCGCATGTATGGTGGAAGCCACCACAGAGGACTATGGCATTATGGATTCAATTCTTCGTACAGATGGTAAGGGACTTCCTTTTCTTCACATGAAAGCCGGTGGTTCTGTATGTCCTCCTTCTTATTTTACAGTTGATCATAAGATGCATTACCTTTATCAAGAAGGAAGAACAGTCTTTAAATATGCTGTTTCCAATATGTCGGATATTACAGCGACTATTGCCGAAAAGAATGGTTTGAATAAAGATAATATTGACTGGGTGATTCCTCATCAGGCTAATCTGCGTATTATTGACGCGGTAGCTTCTCGTCTGGAAGTGCCCTTGGAGAAGGTGATGATCAATATTCAGCGTTATGGTAATACCAGCGGTGCTACACTTCCGTTGTGTCTTTGGGATTACGAGAAGCAGCTGAAGAAAGGGGATAACCTGATATTTACAGCTTTCGGCGCAGGATTTACCTATGGAGCCGTTTATGTAAAATGGGGTTACGATGGTAGTAAGAGATAATAATCATTAAACTACAAATACAAATGAACGCATCCATATTCCGATGCGTTTTTTTTGTCTGTAGCCAATAAAATGAAAGAATTATGCATAAGGCAGGATTTGTAAACATAGTAGGAAACCCCAACGTAGGCAAGTCAACATTGATGAATTTGCTGGTGGGGGAACGTATTTCTATTGCAACGTTCAAGTCGCAGACAACTCGTCATCGTATCATGGGAATCTTGAATACGGACGATATGCAGATTGTATTCTCGGACACTCCGGGAGTGGTGAAACCAAACTACAAGTTACAGGAATCGATGTTGAACTTCTCGGAGTCGGCATTGGTGGACGCGGATATATTGCTGTATGTGACAGATGTGGTGGAGAAAACGGATAAAAACGCGGACTTTATAGAGAAAGTCCGTGGTGTGAAGGTTCCTGTCTTATTATTAATTAATAAAATAGATTTGACCAATCAGGAAGATCTGGTCAAGTTGGTGGAAGCGTGGCATGAGCAGCTTCCCCAAGCTGAAATTATTCCGATTTCCGCTACTTCAAAATTCAATGTGGATATGGTGATGAAGCGTATCAGGGAGTTGCTGCCCGATTCACCTCCCTATTTCGGGAAGGATCAGTGGACAGACAAGCCTGCGCGTTTCTTTGTCACCGAGATTATCCGTGAGAAGATTCTGCTTTATTATGATAAGGAGATCCCTTATTCGGTAGAAGTGGTAGTGGAGCAATTTAAAGAAGATGCTAAGAGTATCCATATCAATGCGGTGATTTATGTGGAACGTGAATCGCAAAAAGGTATCATTATAGGTAAGCAGGGCAGGGCGCTGAAGAAGGTGGCTACCGAGGCCCGCAGGACGTTGGAGCATTTTTTCCAAAAGTCCGTTTATCTGGAAACCTTTGTGAAAGTTGATAAGGATTGGAGAAGCTCGGACAAAGAATTGAAGAACTTTGGGTATCAGATGGATTAAAATCGACTGTGATAGCCGTAAACAAGAAAGAAAATGGGAAATTTAGTAGCAATCGTAGGACGTCCCAATGTGGGAAAGTCCACACTTTTTAATCGTCTGACCAAAACGCGTCAGGCAATTGTAAACGAGCAGGCAGGAACCACCCGCGACCGCCAGTATGGCAAGTCGGAATGGCTGGGGTGTGAGTTCTCTGTCGTTGATACCGGTGGATGGGTAGTAAACTCGGATGATGTTTTTGAGGAAGAGATCCGTAAACAGGTAAGTCTTGCCATAGATGAAGCGGATGTAATCTTGTTTGTGGTGGATGTGGTGAACGGGGTTACCGATCTGGATATGGCTGTAGCCTCTATTTTGCGGCGTACAAAGAAACCTGTTATCATGGTAGCTAACAAGACTGATAATAATGAATTGCAATATAATGCCGCCGAATTCTACAAGTTAGGTCTGGGTGATCCTTATTGTATCTCTGCATTGAGCGGAAGCGGTACGGGTGATCTGCTGGATCTGGTGGTAGGCAAATTCAGTAAGGAAGGTGAGGAACTGTTGGATGAGGATATCCCTCGTTTTGCGGTAGTAGGACGTCCGAATGCCGGAAAATCTTCTATTATCAATGCCTTTATCGGGGAGGACCGTAATATTGTGACGGAGATTGCTGGTACTACCCGCGATTCTATCTATACCCGTTATGAAAAGTTTGGTTTTGACTTTTATCTGGTAGATACCGCCGGTATCCGTAAGAAAAATAAGGTAAATGAGGATTTGGAATATTATTCTGTCATTCGTTCTATCCGTTCCATTGAGAATTCGGATGTGTGTATTCTTATGCTCGATGCCACCCGTGGCATTGAAGGGCAGGATTTAAATATCTTCTCTCTCATTCAACGTAACCAGAAAGGTTTGGTGGTAGTGGTGAACAAATGGGACTTGGTAGAGAACAAGGATGCCAAGGTGATGAAAACTTATGAGGAAGCCATTCGTGCCCGTCTGGCACCGTTTGTTGATTTTCCCATCATCTTTGCTTCCGCTTTGACCAAACAACGTATTTTCAAGGTGCTGGAGACAGCGAAGGAGGTATACCAGGCACGTACTACCCGTATTCCGACAGCCCGTCTGAACGAAGAAATGCTTCCGTTGATCGAGGCTTATCCGCCTCCTTCCAATAAAGGCAAGTATATCAAGATTAAATATTGTACGCAGTTGCCCAACACGCAGGTTCCTTCTTTCGTGTTCTTTGCCAATTTGCCTCAGTATGTAAAAGAACCTTACAGACGTTTTCTTGAAAACAAGATACGTGACAAATGGAATTTGTCAGGAACACCGATAAATATCTTTATCAGACAGAAATAGGAGTCGTGATTAGTGGTTAGTGAGCTTCGCTGTTGACATCGGCAGGTTACTAACCACTGATCACTAACCACTATCTCCCATGCTCTTCCACCTCTTTTACTTTGCGGAGCAGGTCGGAGGCGAAGATAAAATTATTCAGTCGATCATTGGTAGCGGTGAACACATCATTTTTTGTTCCTTCCCACTCTTTATGTCCCTGGTAAATGTAGAGAATACTGTCACCGATTCCCATTACGGAGTTCATGTCGTGGGTGTTGATAATGGTCGTCATGCTGTATTCGGTGGTGATATCGTGAATCAGTTCGTCAATCACCAACGAGGTCTTTGGGTCCAGACCGGAATTAGGTTCATCGCAAAATAAATATTGAGGATTCAGTGCTATGGCGCGTGCTATAGCTACACGTTTCTGCATACCCCCGCTAATTTCTCCCGGATACTTGTTTTGTGCTTCAATTAAGTTTACACGGTCCAGGCAGAACCGGGCTCGCTTTACACGGTCGCGGTAGGTGGCGTTGGAAAACATATCCAATGGGAACATCACATTTTCCAATACGGTAAGAGAGTCGAACAAGGCTGCACTTTGGAAAATCATTCCCATTTCACGGCGCAAGGTCTTTTTTTCTCTTTTATTCATGTTGAGGAAGTTACGTCCGTCATACAGGATCTCGCCCTTTTCGGGAGTAAGCAGACCGACGATGCACTTCATCAAGACTGTTTTTCCGGAACCGCTCTGGCCGATAATCAGATTGGTCTTGCCATTGTCAAAAGTAGCATTGATATCCATCAATACGTCCTTTCCCTCGAATGATTTATATAATGATTTAACTTGTATCATCCCATTAAAAGTTGTGTTAATACTAAATCAGAGAATAGAATCAGCACGCTGCTCATCACCACAGAATCCGTACTGGCCTTACCTACCGCAATGGAGCCTCCCTCCACCGTGTAACCGAAATAAGCGGACACACTGGAAATGATGAAAGCGAAAAAGACAGATTTGATAAAGCTGCACCATACAAACCATTCCTGAAAACTATATTGCAAGCCATAGGCTAAATCTTCGGCGTTCATGACTCCTCCGAACCAGCAGGTACAAAAAGCACCGATAATCCCCGAGAATATGCTGAAGATCACTAAAAAAGGAATCATGGTCATCAAAGCCACAATTTTAGGCAGAATAAGGTATCCGGCGGAATTGACCCCCATGATTTCCAGTGCGTCAATCTGTTGGGTTACACGCATGGTGCCTATTTCGGAGGCGATATTAGAACCTACCTTTCCTGCCAGAATCAAACACATGATGGAGGAGGAGAATTCCAGCAACATGATTTCGCGCGTGGTGTAACCTACCACAAAACGGGGCATCCACGGACTTTCAATGTTGAGTTTGATTTGAATGGTAATTACGGCACCAATGAAAAAAGAAATCAGCAGTACGATACCGATGGAATTTACTCCCAGCTGTACCATCTCATTGAGATATTGCTTGAAAAACATACGCATACGTTCCGGGCGGGCAAAAGTACGTCCCATCAGCATGATATATTTCCCTACGGTTGTTATGGGTCTTATCATCATAGTTTTCACAATTTCCTGCAAAAGTAGCCTTTTTTGTCTATATAAATGCAAAAGAAGTTCTGATTTTCTGTTCTGTTATGCGTTTCCTAAACTTTTTTAGTACTTTTGTCGCAAAATACATGGATATGTCGGAACAGGAAATAGAACAACAAAATACGGTGGCCGAAGATAACCGCATGGTGCTTCGTACAGAAAATCTGGTGAAGAAATACGGAAAGCGTACGGTGGTAAGTCATGTTTCTTTTGATGTGAAACAAGGAGAGATTGTAGGGTTGCTGGGACCGAATGGTGCCGGTAAGACCACTTCGTTTTATATGACAACGGGACTGATTGTACCGAATGAGGGACATATATTTCTGAATGACTTGGATATAACCGGTTATCCTGTCTATAAGCGCGCCCAGAACGGCATCGGGTATTTGGCGCAGGAAGCTTCTGTATTCCGTAAGATGAGTGTGGAGGATAATATCGCTTCTGTGCTGGAATTGACCAATACCACTCCGGAATATCAAAAAGACAAACTGGAAAGCCTGATTGCCGAATTCCGCTTGCAGAAGGTACGCAAGAATTTGGGTGACCAGCTTTCGGGAGGTGAGCGTCGTCGTACGGAGATTGCACGTTGCCTGGCCATTGACCCTAAATTCATTATGCTGGACGAACCCTTTGCGGGGGTGGACCCCATTGCGGTAGAGGATATCCAGCACATTGTATGGAAATTGAAGGACAAGAACATCGGCATTCTGATCACCGACCACAATGCGTTGGAGACGTTGCGTCTGACCGACCGTGCTTATCTGTTGTTTGAAGGGAAGATCCTGTTTCAGGGGACTCCTGAGGAACTGGCGGAAAATCCTGTTGTCCGTGAGAAATATCTGGGAACCAACTTTGTGCTTCGCCGCAAGGACTTCCAACTGGCGGAAAAGGACAGACAGGGGAGGAATGTGTGACAGAAGGACGGAATATAAGGATATAAAAAAAGCTCTGAATCTGTTCAGAGCTTTTTTGACTGTATCAGGTAAGTAATTAGTCTCTTGGTCTTGCTTCCTTGATAACCAACTGGCGTCCCATGAATTCCGAACCGTTCAGTTCGTTCATAGCCTGAGCTGCTTCTGCGTCATTTTCCATTTCAACAAATGCAAATCCTTTAGATTTACCTGTTTCGCGGTCTTTGATAACTTTTACAGAAGTAACAACTCCATAAGCCGCCATTGCTTGTTCCAAATCTCCTTCCTTAACACGGTAGTTAAGGTTTCCAACATACATGTTCATAGTGAAAAAATAAAAATAATTAAAATAAAAAATACTCTCTGAATGGTGATTATTAATGAAGTAGGGGATTCGAACGACAGAGAGTTTACGTAAGTGCTATTCGTACAAAAGTAAAACCTTGTAATAAAAATCACTAGCTATAATTAGTATCACCAGACGGGGCACAAAGGAACGCATAAATTTTGAATTTACAAGAAGAAACACAACTTTTTTTTTCTTTTTTTTGAACCTGCCTCTTGGCCGGTCATTTTAAATGAATACTTTCTGCTGTCAATTCGTATTTTTTAGTCTGTGTATTTGGTTATTGAAAGATTAAACACTAATTTTGCAACCTCTTTGGTGAAAAACAGAAAGAAGTAATAATTAAATAAATAAAGTTCAGAATGAATATTTCATTGCAAAACGTTGACAAAGTGAGCGCATTGCTTACTTTGAAGCTGGAAAAAGCTGATTATCAGTCAAGAGTAGAAAAAACACTGAAGACTTATTGTCAGAAAGCTAATATCCCGGGTTTCCGTCCGGGTATGGTACCTATGAGTTTGATTAAAAAACAATTTGGTAAGTCTGTCCTTGTAGAAGAGGTTGATAAAATGATGCAGGAAAAGGTGAACGAATATATCCGCGACAATAAAGTGAATATGCTGGGTATGCCGTTGCCTAATGAAGAAAAGATGCAACCCATCGATTTTGACACTCAAGAAGACTTTGAGTTTGTGTTCGACATCGCTTTGGCTCCTGAATTTACCGCTGAAATCTCTTCTGCGGATACCGTTGACTACTACACGATCGAGGTTTCGGACGAACTGATAGACCAGCAGGTTAAGATGTATACTCAGCGTGCTGCAAAATATGATAAAGTGGAGCAGTATGAAGACAAGGACATGATTAAAGGTCTGTTGGCTGAATTGGATGAGAATGGAAACACTAAAGAAGGCGGTATTCAGGTAGAAGGCGCGGTGATGATGCCGGCTTACATGAAGAACGACGAACAAAAGGCTGTTTTCAACGGTGCTAAAGTAAACGATGTACTGGTATTCAATCCTGCAGTGGCATTCGATAATAATGAAGCGGAACTGTCTTCCTTGCTGAAGATAAAGAAAGAGGAAGTGGCCGGCGTGAAAGGTAACTTCAGCTTCCAGATCGAAGAGATTACCCGTATGGTTCCTGCTGAGTTGAATCAGGAATTGTTCGACAGCGTATTTGGCGAAGGTGCCGTAAGCAGCGAAGAAGAATTCCGTGCTAAGATTAAAGAAGGAATTGCAAAGCAGTTCGAATCAGATAGTGATTACAAATTCTTGGTTGATGTTCGTGAATATTTGGTCAACAAGATTGGCAAGCTGGAATTCCCTGACGCATTGCTGAAGCGCATCATGTTGCTGAATAATGAGGAAAAGGGTGAAGCTTTTGTCGCTGAGAACTATGACAAGAGCATTGAAGAACTGACTTGGCATCTGATTAAAGAGCAATTGCTTGAGAATAACGCCATTAAAGTGGAACAAGCCGATGTGATGAACATGGCTAAGGAAGCTACCCGCATTCAGTTCGCTCAATACGGAATGTTGAATATCCCTGAAGATGTTCTTGAAAACTATGCTAAAGAAATGTTGAAGAAGAAGGAATCCGTAGAAGGTTTGGTGAACCGTGCTGCTGAAAGCAAACTTTCCGCCGCATTGAAAGCCAAGGCTACTTTGAACCACAAAACGGTTTCTATGGAAGAATTCAACAAAATGTTTGAATAATAACTTAGTAAGTCGAAGTAAGTGATTGCTAAAACTTTCTAAAAAAAGGGGTTTTTGACCATAAATTTTCATTATAGATAAGAGTATCAGGTACGTTAACCGTATTTTTTTGTACTTTTGTTTGTTTGAAAAACGGGGGTTGAAAACCCTTTTTTGTTACTAATAACTAAACCATTAGATTATGGATGATTTTAGAAAATTTGCTACCAAGCATTTGGGAATGAATAGTATGGTGCTGGATGATGTCATCAAGTCACAGGGATATCTGAATCCTTATATTCTGGAGGAGCGTCAGTTGAATGTGACTCAGTTGGATGTGTTTTCCCGACTGATGATGGACAGAATCATCTTTCTGGGCACACAGATTGATGATTATACAGCCAATACCCTCCAGGCTCAGCTTTTATATTTGGACTCGGTAGAGTCTGGTAAAGATATATCTATTTATATCAATTCACCGGGCGGATCTGTTTATGCCGGACTGGGTATCTATGACACCATGCAGTTCATCAACAGTGATGTTGCCACGATTTGTACAGGTATGGCCGCCTCGATGGCCGCTGTGCTGCTGGTTGCGGGAGCGGAAGGCAAGCGTTCCGCGCTGACCCACTCACGCGTGATGATTCATCAGCCGATGGGCGGTGCGCAAGGACAGGCCTCGGACATTGAGATCACAGCCCGCGAAATCCAAAAATTGAAGAAAGAACTTTATACCATTATAGCAGACCACTCTCATACGGATTTTGACAAAGTATGGGCGGACTCTGACCGCGACTACTGGATGACAGCCCTGGAAGCTAAAGAATATGGTATGATTGATGAGGTTCTGTCACGCAAGCCGGCTGCTCTATAATGTATTTATTTTCATTCGAAAAGAATGACAGTACTAAAAACGACTCAAGTTTCTGTTGTAATCTGATACAGATTTCTTTCTTGAAGATGTATGGGGGAGACTTGAATATTTAAAGGAATGAACATTGGAAGATAATAAAACACCTAGAAACAGTAGAAGGAAATGTAGTTTCTGCGGACGTTCGGAAAATGAGGTCGGATTTCTGATAACCGGAATGAACGGCTGTATTTGCGACAGCTGCTCGGAGCAGGCATACGAAATTATACAGGAGGCCATGCATCAGAAAAAAGATGCGCCGGGTGAGCTGAACTTGAAGGAACTTCCGAAACCCAAGGAAATCAAGGATTTTCTGGATCAATATATTATTGGTCAGGATGACGCCAAACGTTACCTTTCCGTAGCCGTGTACAATCATTACAAGCGTCTGCTTCAAAAAGTGGACAAGGATGATATCGAGATTGAAAAGTCCAATATCATTATGGTAGGTAGTACAGGTACGGGAAAAACGTTGCTGGCACGTACTATAGCCAAGTTATTGCATGTGCCGTTCACTATAGTGGATGCCACCGTGCTGACAGAGGCAGGTTATGTGGGCGAGGACATCGAGAGTCTTCTGACCCGCTTGCTTCAAGTGGCCGATTATAATGTGGCGGAAGCTGAAAGAGGCATTGTGTTTATTGATGAGATTGACAAGATTGCCCGTAAAGGAGACAACCCCTCCATAACTCGTGATGTGAGTGGTGAAGGTGTGCAGCAGGGGCTGTTGAAATTGCTGGAAGGTTCCGTTGTGAACGTGCCGCCTCAGGGAGGGCGTAAGCATCCCGATCAGAAAATGATTCCGGTCAATACTAAAAACATTCTGTTCATTTGTGGCGGGGCGTTTGATGGCATTGAACGCAAGATCGCGCAACGCTTGAACACACATGTGGTAGGTTACAGTGCGGCAAAAGATGTGGTGAAGATAGACCGTGGCAACTTGATGCAATATATCGCCCCTCAGGACTTGAAGTCATTCGGGCTGATTCCTGAGATCATAGGCCGTCTGCCTATCCTGACCTATCTGAATCCGCTGGACAGAACTGCCTTGCGCAATATCTTGACGGAGCCGAAGAACTCCATCATCAAGCAGTACGTCAAACTGTTCGAAATGGATGGAGTCAAGCTGGAATTCCAGCCCGAAGTATTCGAGTATATTGTAGACAAAGCTATTGAATATAAGTTAGGCGCGCGCGGATTACGTTCCATTGTAGAGACGATTATGATGGACGTTATGTTTGAAATCCCCTCTCAGAAAGCGAAAAAGTACGAAGTGACACTCGATTTTGCGAAAAAACAGATGGGAAAGGCAAATATTTCGCGGCTGCAAACCGCTTAGTATCAAGAAATAAAGGGAGAGAGAAAGAAAAAAATGCAATTCTTCTGAAAAATATTACTCGAAATATTCGTGTAATTTGAGAACTTGTTTATAACTTTGTTAGGCAACAAAAGATGTAAAACAAGAAATCGGGAAAAACCGTGAAAAACTATTGATACAATGACGGAGAATATAAATTTAACGGACGCATTAAAAAAGTATTTTGGATTTGATACTTTCAAAGGTAATCAGGAAGCGATCATCCGTAATCTGCTTGCCGGAAATGATACATTTGTTTTGATGCCTACGGGCGGTGGTAAATCGTTATGCTATCAGTTGCCATCCCTTATCATGGATGGAACAGCAATCGTTATATCTCCTTTAATTGCATTGATGAAGAACCAGGTGGATGCCATGCGTAATTTCAGCGAGGAGGACGGAGTGGCACACTTCATCAACTCGTCATTGAACAAGTCGGCTATAGACCAGGTCAAATCGGATATTCTGAGCGGCAAGACCAAATTGCTCTACGTGGCTCCCGAGTCTTTGACGAAGGAGGAGAATGTGGATTTTTTGAGAGGAGTGAAGATCTCATTTTATGCAGTGGACGAAGCGCACTGTATTTCGGAATGGGGGCATGACTTCCGTCCGGAGTACCGCCGCATCCGTCCTATTATTAATGAAATAGGAAAGGCGCCGGTGATAGCCCTTACTGCCACCGCGACTCCGAAGGTGCGTATGGATATTCAGAAAAACTTGGGTATGCAGGACGCGCAGGAGTTCAAGTCTTCTTTCAATCGTCCGAACCTGTATTACGAAGTACGCTCGAAGACGAATAACATAGACAGGGATATTATCAAGTTTATCAAGGCTAATGCGGGTAAATCGGGTATTATCTATTGCCTGAGCCGTAAGAAGGTGGAAGAATTGGCCGAGGTGCTTCAGGCTAACGGGATCAACGCGCGCGCTTATCACGCCGGTATGGATTCTGCTACACGCACTGCCAATCAGGATGGTTTTTTGAAAGAGGATATAGATGTGATTGTCGCTACCATCGCTTTTGGAATGGGGATTGACAAGCCTGATGTGCGTTTTGTGATACATTATGATATTCCGAAAAGTCTGGAAGGCTACTACCAGGAAACGGGCAGGGCCGGACGGGACGGAGGGGAAGGACAGTGTATTACGTTCTATTCCAACAAGGACTTGCAGAAACTGGAGAAGTTTATGCAGGGAAAGCCCGTGGCAGAGCAGGAAATCGGTAAACAGTTGTTGTTGGAGACAGCTGCCTACGCAGAGTCGTCTATATGCCGCCGCAAATCATTGTTACATTATTTCGGGGAAGAATTTACAGAGGAGAATTGTGGAAATTGTGATAACTGTTTAAATCCTAAAAAGCAAGTGGAGGCTCAGGATTCATTATGCGCTGTGATTGAAGCAATCATAGCAGTGAAAGAAAATTTTAAAGCGGATTATATAATTGATATTCTTTTGGGTAAGGAAACGTCAGAAGTACTTGCTCATAAACATGAGGAACTGGAAGTGTTCGGTTCGGGCATGGGAGAAGAAGAAAGGATGTGGAATGCTGTCATCCGTCAGGCTTTGATAGCGGGTTATTTAAGCAAAGATGTAGAGAATTACGGTCTGTTGAAGGTTACTCCCGAAGCATAAATTCTTGAAAAAGCCGAAGTCTTTCAAGATTGTCGAGGACAATGATTTCGAGGAGGAAGAAGAGGAGACTCCGGTTCGGGGAGGTGCCTCTTGTGCGGTCGATCCGGTGCTTTACTCTATGTTGAAAGACTTGCGTAAGAAGCTGTCCAAGAAACTGGATGTTCCGCCGTATGTTATTTTCCAGGATCCTTCTTTGGAGGCGATGGCTACGATCTATCCGGTGACTTTGGAAGAATTGCAGAATATTCCGGGCGTAGGTGCCGGAAAGGCGAAACGCTATGGCCAGGAGTTCTGCGTATTGATAAAGAAGCATTGTGAGGAAAATGAAATAGAGCGTCCGGAAGATTTGCGTGTCCGCACGGTCGCTAATAAATCCAAGCTGAAAGTCTCTATCATCCAGGCTATTGACCGTAAGGTGGCTCTTGATGACATTGCCGTGTCAAAGGGACTGGAGTTCGGTGAACTGCTGGACGAGGTGGAGGCTATCGTTTATTCGGGTACCAAGCTGAATATTGATTACTTCTTGGAGGAAATCATGGATGAGGATCATTTGGATGATATCTATGATTACTTCAAAGAATCTACTACAGACAAGATAGATGATGCGATGGATGAACTGGGGGATGACTATACCGAGGATGAAATCCGGTTGGTCCGCATCAAGTTTATTTCTGAAATGGCGAATTGATGCTTTTTTGATTGTTTTGATAATAAGAAAGCCGGACTTGCACTCATTGCAGGTCCGGCTTTCTTTTTAACCGGCTCTTTTTTGCGTGGGGATAGAATATTTGCCTATATTTGCATAAACCTTAAACTTTGAACAATGAGATTTTTCATTTGGATTGTTTTTACTTTCTCATTGACCTCTTGTAATCATCAGCATCCTATGCGGCAGCAGTATTTGGAAAGAGCGGAAGCATATATGGAACAGCAACCGGACAGTGCTTTATCTCTTTTACAGCAATTGTCCGCTGATGATTGCCGGGGAGACGCGCAGAAAGCATACTACAATCTTTTGCTGACACAGGCTTTGGACAAGACCTGCCATTCTATCACCGATGCCCCTGTCGCTTCGGCGTTGGATTATTATCAACATAGTGAGGACTCATTAAGGAAAGCGAAAGCTTTCTTCTATCAGGGCAGGCAATACAGTGAGGCGAAAGAATATGAAGCGGCTGTCCCTCACTATCTGCGTGCGCTGACGGCTATGAAACCGTTGGATGAGCCTAAATACAAGGCGTTGTGCTATTCGCATCTGGGAAATGCCAATTTCAGACAAGGTTTGTATGCCAAGGGTTTGAGGTATTATAAAGATGCAGTTCGCACTTTCAAGGGAATAAAGGACAGTACCAATTATACCATATCTTTATTGGATGCCGGATATGGTTTTTTATTGCTGGCAAAACTTGATAGTGCGGAACACTATACCCTGCAAGGATTACGAATGGCAGAGTTGATTGATTCAAAGGTGGAGGTACAGACTGCTGTCCGTAATTTGGGCATTATCTATTCGGAGCGGAAAGAATATCAAAGAGCCTTGAATATTCTTCTATCTGCTAGAAATAAAGTGCTAGATGGTGATTATTCCTATTTTTATTCTTTGTCTAACGTATATATACACCAAGAACAATATGATTCCGCTGTATATTATGCGGAGTATATAATTAAGAATGATAGTGATTGGTATGGACAGGCCAGCGGTTATCTTTCTCTGTATAAGATAGCAAAGAAACGGAAGGATTGGGAAAAGGCTTTGGCTTATAAAGAGAAATATGACCTATATGCTGACAGTATCCATGAGCATACGCAAACGGTGAAACTGGAAGAGATCCAACTGAAGTATGACAATCAGGATTTGGCCCATGAAAAGGAATTGCTTGCCATAAACAAGCAGCACAATGAATGGCGGATGGGTGGTGTCATTGTGTTTATTATTCTGCTTTTGCTCTACATCCTGTCTGTCTATAAGCGCGAGAAAGTGAAGAAAGAGCGGTGCATTCTGTTGTTACAGAAGCAGATATGGGAGAATGAAAACACTTTGTTCGCCTTGCAGCGCGATTATGTCAAGCGGAATAAGGAAATAGAGGAATTGTCTTTCCGTTATGCACAGAACAATGAAAGCCTGTCTGCCGAAAATGAAGAGGTGAGGCGGAATCTGGAGGAATTGCAACAGAAGAATAAGGAGGAGAATCTCAAGTTGGTGGATCAAAATAAGATTTTGCTGGACGAGCTGAAGAAATATAAGGATATAAAGATGGAGGGTGGGAAGTACTATGAAACCGTCCTCTTTATCATTCAGCTTCTGGATAATCCCGGCACGGCTTATGCCCTGACTCCGGAAGAATTGGATGCTATAGAGTATTTTGTCATCCGTTTGTTCGG
This sequence comes from Phocaeicola sartorii JCM 17136 = DSM 21941, assembly GCF_000614185.1. Lineage (GTDB taxonomy): Bacteria > Bacteroidota > Bacteroidia > Bacteroidales > Bacteroidaceae > Phocaeicola > Phocaeicola sartorii. The sequence continues at coordinate 15,446 of NZ_BAKM01000012.1, forward strand.
TCCCATGTTTCAAAGCCGTGTCGAGGCTGTGGGGCTGAGTGCCACCGAACGGAAGTTGTGGTGCTTGTTACAGTTGGGCTTTCCTCATGCTTCTATTGCCACTTTTCTGTGCATTACTCCTCAATCTGTTTCAAGAGCCAAACTCCGGATGAAGAAAAAGATACAGGAATTTATGGCAGATGATACGGATAAACTCTATCTGTGATGCGTGTCCGTTGATGTTCTTGTCTATCGACGGTGCTTCGGATGTATTGGTTTTGATTTATAAACCACTGGTATATAGATATTTATTAAATATTTCTCAACCTGCTATTTGTCTATCCTGCTTTTTAGGTTGTTCATTGCATTATTCCTAATTTTACCGACGTTAAACTAATGAAATGTAGTCATGAAAAATAAATTGGTAGTATCCGATGCTTTTTCTTTATAATAAATGCTATCTTGTATGTTCATTGATTTTTGGTGTGAAATATATGAGTCTGTAAAAAGAAAGCCTTCACGTACTATTCTGACCGGTATAGGCATATCATGGGGGATTTTTATCCTGATAGTCTTGGTTGGAATAGGTTCCGGCTTCGAACGGGGAATATTCAAACTCTTTAATGGATTCTCTAAAAGCACGACTTATGTATATGCGTCAGAAACATCAATGGGATATAAAGGAGCGGCTAGCGGAAGAAAAATACAATTTCAAAAAGAAGATTTGGATATGTTGAAATCAAGAATACCCGAGATAACCCATCTGTCGCCCGAAACGGGACGTTGGAACGCTGTTTATGCCGGCACGAAGAATGGCTGGTTTGAGACGCGAGGGGTATATCCTGATTACTTCTTGATAAAATTGTTGGAGGTAGAGCATGGTAGAATATTGAATGCCTTGGATATGAATGAAGCTCGAAAAGTGGTATTGATAGGTGAAAATGTGGCGGATATGCTTTTCAGAAAAGAAAATCCCATTGGCAAGTATATCCGTATGGGGCAGTAGATGTTCCGGGTGATTGGAACAATAAAGAATACGATGCTTAATTCGTATGAGGCAAGAGTCATTTATATGCCTTATTCGGTCTATGAGCAGGTTGATGCCACTGCCGGGCGGTTTGGCACAGTTGTATTCTCTACAGTGAAAGGAGCCAAAATAAAGGAGGTGAATACCCATGTGCGGAATGTGATGGCCAGAAAATATCAATTTGCCCCAAGTGATGATAAAGTCTTTTACTTTAATAGCATGGAGGAACAGGTAAAGGCATTTACTGACTTATTTGTCATGATTCGCAAGTTCCTGTGGTTTATGGGAATCAGCACATTGGTCAGTGGTGTAATAGGAGTAGGCAATATCATGTATTCATCGGCAAAGGAGCGTACTCGTGAAATAGGTATCCGCAAGTCTGTAGGTGCCAAGGCACAGCAGATAAAGGCTATGTTTTTATGGGAATCCATAGCTCTTACTTCTTTAGCCGGATATGTAGGGTTGGTTTTGGGATGGGGGATACTGAAGGTTGTAGCACTTTTCATCTCAGAAGACACTCCGATGATGGAAAAACCGGGACTGGATTTTCCGACAGCTGTTGCCGCCATATTTATCTTAGTGATAGCAGGAACATTGGCCGGGCTGAGGCCGGCAATATATGCGGCGGAACTGAACCCTATAGAAGCTCTAAAAGAAGAAAATTAATATGAAAGTAGTAAGAACTGTTATATTATCCTTGATCTTGGTATTCTTGGCATTTGTCATTTACCGGGCGGTAAAGGGAGGTAGAAAGATACCCGCTTCTACTATCCGTGCCGAGTATCGGAATATTGAGAGCAAACTTACTATTCCGGGGGTGATACAGCCTTCTAAAGAAATAGATATAAAATCGACTATCTCCGGTGTGTTGGAAAAGTTGTTGGTGCAGGTTGGAGATGAAGTGGTGGGAGGACAGCCATTGGCACAAATACGATATGTAAAAGATCCGTTGGAATACAGGCGGTTATTAAAGGAATTGGAAATAGCGGAAACCAGGTATTTGACTGCTGAAGCTAGTTTTGAGAGGACGGAAAATTTATATGTAAAAAAGTTGATAGCGCAAGAGGTGTATGAGGGCGAGAAAAGTAATTTGGCTGTTCTTCTGTCCGAATATGAATCCGTAGAATCGGAGTTGGATATGTTGAAAGGGCAATATAATCAAAAGGGAATATCCAATATTATAACGGCTACTGACGCAGGTACTATATTGGAGCTTCCGATAAAAGAGGGTGGGTCTGTGATGGCAAGAGGTACATTGAATGAAGGAACAACCGTGGCTAGAGTGGCAGATCTGCAATCGTTAGTATTTAAAGGAAACGTATTGGAATCTGATATATTGAAACTTGCTGTAGGGATGGAGCTGTCATTATCGGTTCCTATGGATAAGAATATAACTATTGACGGAGTATTAAGACTTGTCGCTCCCAAGGGAATTGTACAGGATGGAGTCGCGCGTTTTGAGATAACTGCCGGTTTGTTTATACCTGAAGAATATAAGCAAATGATAAAAGCCGGTGGTACGGCCAATGCAGAAATAGTGGTGGAGCGGAAAAACCACGTGCTGGCTTTGGAAGAGAAATATTTTCAGTTTAGCTATGATTCTGTTTTTGTAGAAATAGTAGCTAATGGCAGTAAATATGAGAAACGGTTTCTGAAAACAGGTATCTCGGATGGAATATATACTGAGATCATTTCAGGAGTAGATAGTCTGGATCATATAAAAAAGCAGAAAGAGGAAATATGAGAACAAGGAATACTATACAAAGAATTTGGATTATCATTATGATGTCATTTGTAGGCATATATACGTATGGGCAATACACAATCCAAATATTGCAAAAATCGTGTAAGTACACATTTGTAATACCGGAGGATGGGATACCATTCCTAGGTCGGTTCTTATGCAGAAACTTCCGGGATATTCGATTGATGCAGGATTATATCCCTTACAGCAGCAGGAGTATTTCAAAGGGAATTACATATTGATAAATTTCCTGCCTACGATAAAAACACTTAATGGATTCCCGTTTAAACAAATTGAAGAAGATTTGGTGAAGATGAATAAAAAAAAAACTACTACCGAATACAGATACATTAAGGGTGACATATAAAGGAACAGAATCTAAAAAGCTTGACGGTTATTGCCATGTTTATACTTTATCTTCAATAGTTAAAGACAGTGTGGCGTTAGAATGTGTACAGGATTTGCTCCTGACCAAGTTCGGATATGTTTCATTATCCGGTTATCAAAAAGAGGGTGGTAAATATGCTTTGTCAGAACTATTGGATGTAATGACTCGAAATATTCAGATTCAGCAACCCTATAAATATGTAGAATCTGCCCCCAAGCAACATATCACATGTGTTCAAGTGATGGTATCAGTGTGTATAGGTTTGTTGGTATATATTATAATTATACTCTTTTCAAAAAGGAAGAAAAATAAAAAATGAAACAGGCGATATATATCATATTATTTGGCTTGCTTATATCATTACATATAGGTATAAATGGCTTGTTTGTGGAATCTCAGGCACTGTTTTGCGTGTTTGCGGTTGCACTACTTTGCTGTACCTTGTTTGTAACAGGTAACAATCTATATGTAAGTAAAGGTCTTTGTGCTGTCGCTATTTTTGTAGCTTATCTTTTCATAATGTATGCTTTTAAAGGGAATGTATATGATAATTATAAGATTTATGTTGTATTGACATGCTGGTTTCTGTTTTTTACCTTTATACCAATCTTTTGCAAAAATAGAAATTACTTAAAACTGGTTTGTTGGCTAACAGTGATTGGGGCCTATCTTGAAATTGTTTTTGGATTTGGTCAACAGTTTGGATGGATTGGAAATAGTGATGACTATTTTATATTAGGTGGATCATTGGGAAACCCCGGTGCTTATGCAGGATACTTCAGCGTAGTATTGCCCTTAGTTCTTTCTTTGATGTTAGGATATAAGCGGAATAAGAAGGCAGAGAATTTGTATTTTGCCTTGTTTGTATGCGTTTTGTTTATGTTGTACTTTATTATAATATCTCAATCAAGAGGAGCATGGATAGCCTGTTTGTTTGGGTCTCTATTTGTATTGAATAAGCATTGTCGGATCTATAATAAAATATGTTATTACCTGCATACAGTTGTGCGAAAACTCATTGTTGCTTCAGTTGCGGTTGTTTTGTTGTTTGGAGTATTCCACGTGCTATACCAATTTAAGGCGGATTCAGCTTTTGGACGTTTATTTATATGGAAAGTTGTTATGGCTGCTCCACAAAAAAATATTTTAACGGGTAGAGGAATTGGTGCATTTGAAGCTGAATATGGCAAATGGCAAATGGAATATTTTGCTAAAAATGGAGGAACGGAGAAAGAGCGGTATGTTGCAGACTATGTGGCGTGTGCATATAATGAATTTTTGCAGGTATATGTGGAACAAGGTATTATAGGGTTATTCCTGTTATCTGTTATCTTATTTTTTGCTTTTAAGAGAGAAGATACACATTGTTCTCTGTATATTTCCGGTGCTAAAGCGTCACTTATAGCTATATTGGTGCTGTGTTGTGTTTCTTATCCTTTTCAAATACCGTTAATATATCTTCAGTTCATTTTGTCGTTGGCTGTTTTGTTTTATAAACCAAGTCCGGATGATTGTTTGTTGAGGATAAAGTTCTTTAAGGCTAATTTGATAACTTCTGTATTGGGACTGTTGATTGTCGGTATGGGACTTCATAATTTATATGGATATTATTTGTTACGGACAGGGCAAAAATATGTTTTTGCCAATGATATAGATAATGCACTTATACATTATAAGAAGGCATATCCGTTTTTTAATAATAATGGGACTTATTTATTCTATTATGGTTCCGCATTGGCTTTACGAGGGAGATATAGAGAAAGTGTTGAAGTATTAGAAAAGGCTGCTCGGAAATCTTCTATGCCTAATATCTTTCTGATATTAGGTAATAATTATAAAAAGATAGGTGAAACAGATGCTGCTAAAATGTCATATTTAACTGCTGTATATAGTGTTCCCTCACGTCTATATCCTAAATATTTATTAGTGCAATTGCTGATGGAGTCATCGAATAAAGCAGAAGCGTATAGATGGGCAAAAGATATCCTTGCTACTAAGGAAAAAGTTCCTACAACAGCAGCAAAAGATATGAAAGATGAAATGAGTCATCTTATAGAAAATGAATTGTCTAACTTTAAAAATGAATTGCCTATGGAAACGGATTAGTTGAATTTGTTATCTGGTGCAAATGCCATGATATCGAATAGAGATAGAATTATGAAATAAAAAAATAAAATGATGTTCATTATGAAAACGAATAAAAAGGCTATATTAGGAATGTTAGTAGCTATTGTTATGTCATTGGGTGTTATGAATGGGGTGAATAGTAGAATATCCGATTCAGGTTTTCAACAAGTTTCTATTGGTTGTGGCTACATGGCTGGTGAAACAGAAGGTGGTGCATCGGGGGCATGGACTGCGGCTTCTGCACTTTCAGGTGCAGCGGCAGGGCAAATAGCTACAGGTGGAAGTTTTTTAGGCTGGACTCCTGTTGGTTGGGGAATGTGGCTGGTGCCGGTGTTTGTGCATTATAAAATGAAAAGACCAAATGCGGAAAAAGTGGATTAAATTGTTTCCTTTTTTGATTGGTGCAGTAATAGCTTATTGCCTATTGTGGTATGTGATACCGCAAAATAAGGGGGGAGGAGTTGCTGCCTTATTGGTTGCTGCTATTTTACTGTTTTTTTTTATTTTACTGAGATTCGTTATCGGAAAGAATAAAAAAAAATGTAATTAGATACTAGCTTTTATAGGCTGATTAATAGGGATTTATGTTGTTTTAGACTTCTTTAATCAGCCTATTGTAATGTATGATAAATAAAAGCTCAATAAAATATTGCCGTTAGAGATTGAATATATTATGCGTATTAAAAATATTTAATGTGTGTATTTTGAATACATTTGTCTAATGTAGAAAGTCTATTTTATTATAACACTGATATTGAGAAAAAATTTATGTTATTACTTTAATATGATTTGTAATATGAAAAATGGATATTGTATAAAATCTTATGATAAATATTTCTTTTTTGTTTCATTTATCTTTTGGTTGATGCCTTTCTTGTTACGTATGTTTTTGATAGAATTACCAACGCTTCCAAAGACGAGTGAGTCTCAAACAGGAATTATTGTTTCACAAATAACAGAGGCTTTGGATAAAGAAGAATATTTTAAAGCATTTTTGGAGATATCCAGCAATAATCTACATGGTTGTATGATAAATATTCTAGGAGGATTTCTATTGGGTTTGGTAACACTTTTAAATTTATCAATAAATGGATTGGCTGCTTCTGATGTATTTATCACAGTTTATAATTCAGGTTTTGGATTAAATAATATTTTGAAGAGTACTCTGCCGCATAGTTTCGAATTGATTGGTTTTTGGTTATCTGGTGCAATGGGATTAGCTATAGCATGGGAAATGATTAGATTTATGCGTGGAAAAAAATCTTTCTCTGCAAAATTTTATAATCCAATGGCTCTATACTTGTGTGTCGTTTTTGTAATTACTTTAGGTGCAGCTTTTGTTGAAGTTTATATTTCTATAAAAGGATTGAAATGAGACAAATAATAAATGTTTTGTTAAGGTTGCCGAAATGGTATGGCTTGACTATTATATTGATATATAGTGTTATGATTGCAGAATTTGTAAAAGTCTTGAATACTCTGTTTATGGTGGGTGGTATTGAAAAAGTTGCTTTAATGGAGAAAATAGTGCAATTAAATTATGGACTTACAATTGTGTCTAGTATTATCGTTTGGATATTAATATGTTTATTATTTCATCTTATGGCTTTGTTATTTGATGGAAAGACAACGTTTGGAAGTTTTCTTATTGTAGCTGCATATCCTTATTTTATACCAGCTGTGATTCTCCTTTTTGCTGTTTTATTGTTGGATGGTATATCTATTGAAGACAGTGTTGATATAACGCAATTGATCTTACAGAATGATTCTTATAAAATAGTAATAAAAGCTTTGAATTATTCATTTGTCTTCTATTATTTATTAGTTGCTTGCATAATACATTATTTATATAATCTTAAATGGCTGTATGCCTTATTGTCTGTTGCTATACCTGTTGTGTCTATATATGCTGTAACAGAATTGTTTAAGTTAGTGATGTAGAAAAACTATATGATATGGAAGAGAAAAAAATAATATTTCGGTATGATACCTTATGTATTACAGAAGGTAGGTATGAATTTAAAAGAATCTATAAACGTCCTTGGAGAGTAATGCTTTGTGGCATCTTTAATATGAAACTTGTGGTGACTCTTATATTGGCTATACTCTTTTTTGTTTTTTGTATTCCTGTTTTAGGTGGACATCTCAATGCATTTGCATTTTTGCCTGTTGTATTTCCCGTTATATTTTTGTCTGTGATGGATTATTATGAGAAGCATAGAAACCTGATTATTCAGAAGGAAGATATACAAAGTATGAGCGTCAAGAACGATACGCTACTTATTTTTTATAGGAAAGAAAATAATAAAGCGACAAGTGCTGTAAAACTAGTGGAATTGAAGTCGGATATGTTACCTGATGAGGTGTTAGAATCTGTTTTTCAATAGATTCTCTATGGGATATAAAGCCTGTCTTGTTAGGATGGGGCTATCAAAAAAAGTAATTAAAAGAATGATTATGAAAGTAAAATGTTTATTGGCTGTTCTGTTGCTATCGGCTACAGTAACGGCATTCGCCTAGGAGGCGAAGTATGGAATCAAGTCTGCCATCCTCAAGAAAGAGGCGGTCACTATGGGGCAGAAAGTGCAAGGCGTGCAGTATTTTGACGATTACGGCAGAAAGGAGGCGTCTGAACTTACGATGAAAGTGGGAGGCGTGGCAAATGTGGAGAAACATATCCGGACAATAGCCGATGGGGATAAGATTATCTCTATTGATCTCGACATGAAGGTGGCCAATAAAGCAACTTTGCCCGTCAAGCCGGTCAACTATTTGAATCTGACGGATGAAATACGTGAACTGCACAAGATAAAGGAAGTGGGGACAGAAGAAATACTGGGCCGAAAGTGTACCAAGTACACTTTGGAGGTAGTGTATGGAGGACAAACCACCCATTCCACGGTCTGGATATGGAAAGGTATTCCGCTGAAGAACGAGACTTCATCCAATGGAATGGTTATCGTTACCGAGCAGGCTACGGAAATTCAGGAGAATGTAGAAGTCCCGGCCGAGAAGTTTTTGGTACCCGAAGGAGTAACGGTTCCTTAATCGGATATGAAATGTTGAGGCTTTTATCTTTTATATTTCTAATCAACGCGTTTTTTTCTTGCTTACCGGAAAAGACCGCCTTGGAACGTGCTTTGCGTGTGGCAGGCGATAACCGGACGGAGCTGGAAAAAGTACTGGCATACTATCAGGATGATACGTTGAAATATCAGGCAGCTTGTTTCCTTATTGAGAATATGCCGGATCAATATGCTGTGTTACCTTTGGATTCCACGGACACATACGCACGGGCTTTGTTGTCTTTGGATAAGGACGATCCCGTCAGTTGGGAAATATCCCGTTCGCTTGTGGCTGCTGTATTCGATTCTATTTCAAAAATCCAACCCGAATCCCGGATTAAAATAGTCAGGGATATAGAAGTTATGACAAGTGACTATTTGATAGAGAATATAGAATCGGCGTTTAAGGTATGGAATCGGAGGGGGTGGCAAAGCATTATTCATTTGATGATTTCTGTTGTTATGTATTGCCTTATCGGGTGGCTCATGAACCTCTGTCTCATTGGCGGAGAACTGCCTTGCAGCGTTATGGCCACTGGCTGGATTCGTTGAATGCACCCCAGGATATAGCCCGCAGCATTGCCATGCGTTATCCGGTGCGCTATAATGCAGGCATGACCAAATATCCGTATATCATGAGTTATGAAGAAATGGACAGTTTGCAATGGGGAACTTGTGATGACATGACCGCTTTCCTCACTTTGTCTTTGCGTGCTATCGGCATACCTGCGGCAACGGATGTCGTCAAGGCGTGGGCCAACAGGAGTTCTGCACATTGTTGGAATGTAGTGAAAGACACTGCCGGACATTTTGTTGATATCGGTTACGGACCGGACGGGAAGAACTTTGTGGTCTATAAAGTTTCTAAAGTGTATAGAATGCAGTACCGGTCTCCCGGTGAGGAAGATGTGACACAAGGATATGATATGCCTTTGTCCGATGTCAGTTTTCCATTGGACGGTAAGAATGAACAGGCGTACTTGTGCACATTTAATAATAGTCGGTGGATACCGGTGGCCTTGGCAAGTTCGGAGAATGGGAACGTGACTTTCCGGAACATGGGAAGGGGACTTCTTTGGGGAGATAACAAGATAGATGGTTACAGGGAAGAAGGGAAAGGCATTGCATATCTTCCGGTCGTTCACGAACGGGGAATATTGAAACCTTTCGCCGCTCCGGTCATTTTATATGAAGGAGGTGAAATCCGCTCTCATCGCCCTGTTTTGTCCGATCGGGAATCTGTCACTTTACATCGCAAATATCCTAAGTCTAATAAAATAGCTGCTGATGTTCACGATAGTAATGAAGTGGTACCGGGTGATGACTATGAACTTTTCTATTGGAATGATGAATGGTGCAGCCTCGGTAGAAAAACAGCCGGACACGACACATTGGTATATGTGGAAGTACCCAAGAATGCATTGCTTTGGCTGCATAATCATACGAAGGGAAAAGAAGAGCGGATTTTCACGTATGAAAACGGAAAGCAGATTTGGTGGTAATATGGGGTGGATAGTCCGGATGAAGAAAAAAATACAGGAATTTATGGCAGATGATACGGGCAAGCTCTATTTGTGATGCGTGTCCGTTGATGTTCTTGTCTATAGATGATGCTCCGTTTGTATGAACTGCTATTTGTAATTTATTGGTATATAATTGTTTATAAAATGTTTCTTAGCCTGCAATTTGTCTATATTACTTTTTAGGTGGTTCATTGTATTATTCCTAATTTTACCGATGTCAAACTAATGAATAATGTAGTCATGAAAATCAAATTGGTATTGTATGAATGAAATGGATCATAGAATATCCGATTATGTGTTATAAAATGAAAAAAGGAAATGCAGAAAAAAGGATTAAATTGTTGCCTCTTGTGATTGGTGTAGTAATAACTTATTGTCTATTGTGGTATGTAATACCGCAAAACAAGGGCGGAGGAGTTGCGGCTCTATGGGTTGCGGCTATTTTACTTTTTTTTTACTCTACTGAGATTCATCATCGGAAAAAATGAAAGACGTAAATAGAAAGGAGTATATGGATGGAAAATGAAAAACAGGAATTATACTTCCGGTATGATACATTATACATAACTGGTGACAGATATGAGTTCAAAAAGGTCAAGAAACGGTCTTTGGGAATAAAGCTTCGCAATTTCTTGAGTGTTAAGATGGTGGCGGCCAGTCTTTTTTGGGGGCTGTTAGTTCTCTCTCCTAGTTTTATAGAACATCGTTTTAGCATCTATCCGCTTTTTGTATTTGTATGTCCAGCTGTTATAATTTTTAGTACGAGTTGTCATGAGATATACAAGGATATGGTACTCTGGAAGGAAGATATAATAAGCATGAGGGTAAAGGGTAGCAGATTGATTATCTTGTACAGAAATGAAAGCGGTGACCCTTCCAGATACACCAAGAAACTAGAATTGCAGCCGGGGAGATATTCGTTGGAAGAATTGGGTGAGGCTTTGGGGTATGCTTTACGGTAGAGGGTGTCTGGTCTATCTTTGCGGATGGATGAAAATTTGTGTCTTTGATGATTTGAAAGTTCAATATCCATTAACTACGGACGTGGTTAAGTCTAGTCACCTAGCCTGAATAATTCATAACCTTTGCTATTTTAGTCACTCACGTTTTCTCCTGTACAATTTGCAACCGAGATAGATCTTGATACTAGAGGTATCATGAACGATCATATCCCACTGAAAAAAGTAAGATATCTTCGTGGCCAAAGTAAGATATGTTCCCGGGCAAAGTAACACCACTTACTTGGCTCACGAAGATATCTTACTTTTCTTTACAACCAAACAGGCCTCACAGACATCTCATGCCAGTGACGATAAACGAAGAACCGTGGAACTCAGGGTTGTTCTTTGAATAGATGTTTTGTCTTATCCCAAATTTTTTGTTTATTTGGGAATCACACTTTGTGCAATTTAAGAGCCTGTTAAAATTTTATTCAATAGCATCCTAATAGATGCTAGTTTGACCATTTCCTCTGCCGAATCGAATGTCCATTCATCGTTTCGGCAGAGTCTTCTATAGTTGTCAAACCATGAAAATGTCCTTTCCACAATCCATCTTTTTCCTATTGGCTTGAATCCATTTACCTTATCTCCACTTACCACAACTTCAAGGATATATCCAAAAGCAGTTTTTATCTTGTCCGCTATTTCCCCACGATAACCGGCATCGGTTAATATGATTTTACCTAGACTACATTCTGCTTTTTGTCCCATATTGACACGCACTTTTTCACGTAAGTTGTTCAATAACAAATCAAATTCACCTAGAGAACACCATTTGCGATAATAATAGTAAACCAGCTCCCAAGGAGCAAAATTAGAAGGAAGCATACGCCACTGACATCCTGTTTTGACCAGGTAGAAGATAGTATTCCATATTTCACGCAAATCATATTTTCGTTTCCTTTCTTGCAGGTTCAAGATTTTCTTGATAACTTGCCACTGTGTTTCTTCTAAATCCGTACAATACATAATTATTTTAAGCTTGGTAACTAAAAATAATCATTTTGACGGAAAGAAGAAACACTCTTTTTACTTCAAACTACAAAATTAAAACAGGCTCTAAATCTTTCTTTGCATTTTGTTATGCTTCTATTTATTTGTTTTCCAAGTATATTTGACTATATTTGCAAAATATTCGTGTAATACAAAGGAGGTATATTCGTGTTTTACAACAGCAGAATATTCGTGTAATACATAAGAAAATCAAGATTATGGCAACGATAGCAGAACTGTTAGCATCTTCTTTGGATGCACTGAAACAAGTGCAACAGGGTAATGATTTTACGATAATCAGAAGTAGTGACTTATCCCGGACACACATAAAAAGATTGGTTGATAATCATTTTCTCAAACCCATCATAAAGGGTTGGTATGTGGTTACCGACCAAGGGCAATGCCGGGCGACAGTACGGCGTGGTATGCTTCGTTTTGGAACTTTATTACCCGATATGCAAATGAACGCTACGGCAATGAGTGGTGTTTATCTGCCGAACAATCATTGTCGATATATACAGGTGCTACCACCATACCAAACCAAGTTCTTATAAGAGCACCTAAAGGCAACGACTATATGGTTCCGTTAATTCCTCCGACCTCTGTTTTCAATTTGGGGGCAGAATTGCCCTTAAAGATTGATACGAACAATCCGTATAATCTCAACCTCTATACACTGGCGGAAGCTATTATCGTAGCTACGCCTACCATGTATCGCAACGATGCGCTAACGATGCGGACTGCCCTTGCAATGGTTCATGATAGCTCGGATATTTTGAAGATATTGGTTGATACAGGGCAAACAGTCCGGGCAGGCAGGGTGATTGGAGCATTTCGTAATATCGGGCGAACGGACATGGCCGATGAAATTGCCGGAACGATGAAGCGTATGGGTTATACTATTTATGAAGAAGACCCGTTTGAAAAGGTGATGGAAATTCATTTGTCACAATCTCCCTATGCTGTCCGTTTGCGCTTGATGTGGCAGAATATGAGAGAAGATGTAATAGCTAATTTCACCCGGCTTAAAAGTAATCTTTCCGCCAAAGAATTTTTAGAGCGAATGGAAACCCGATACAAATTGGATGCTTATCACTCCTTGTCTATCGAGGGATATCGGGTTACTGATGAATTAATAAACAAGGTAAAAAGCGGTGCATGGAAGCCGGATGGAGAGGATATGGATTCAAAGAATGCGCTTGCGGCACGTGGTTATTGGCAAGCCTTTCAGGAAGTCAAAAAGAGTGTATCCGATATTTTAAACGGTAGTAACAGTGCGGATGTGGCGGAACGGAACTTATCGGTATGGCACAGTGAAATGTTCATGCCTTGCGTTACGGCAGGCATTATCAAACCATCCGATATTGTCGGTTATCGTTCTCATCAGGTTTATATTCGTAATTCGATGCACACACCACTCAATCCGGGTGCACTTCGTGATGCCATGACCACTTTGTTTGAATTGCTTAAAGAAGAACAGGAAGCCTGTGTAAGAGCCGTCTTAGGTCATTTCCTGTTTACTTATATTCATCCCTTTATGGATGGAAACGGTCGTGTCGGGCGGTTCTTAATGAATACCATGTTGGCTTCGGGTGGTTACGATTGGTTGATTATTCCGGTGGAAAGGCGGGATGAATATATGGCAGCCCTCGAAAAAGCAAGCGTTGAGGGGAATATAGTCTCTTTTGTGAAATTTTTATCGAGTATTTAGAGCCTGTTTAAAAATTGTTGAAATAAAATTTTAAGAAGGTTTCCGTACCTGCCCACTAATATCTTTATTTGAAGTGACCAAGCTTATAATAAAAGATGAATTGTGGAAAGAACATTTTCATGGATGGAAAATGACAGGAGGCTCTGCCGAAACGATGAATGGACATTCGATTCGGCAGAGGAAATGGTCAAAATATCAGCGATAAAATTATTATTGAAGAAAATTTAAACAGGCTTTAAATGTTATGAGAAAGTTAGTTTTGCTTTTAATTTTGTGTTTTGCCTTTTTGGATGTAATGGGCCAGAAAGACACTGTTTATTCTATTGATTTGACTCCCTATGTGGGTACTTGGGTTTATGGCTACTATTGATTATGTAATAGTGTGGGGAAATGTAAATGAAGACCATACCTGGAATCCATTATATGAGGATGGTATAAAAGTGGACATCTGCTAAATTTTCTTTCACCTTAACAAAAAAATATTCTATCATTTTTCCATATTGAATAAAATCCGTATATTTGCACGCAATAAAATCTAAACGCATAAAGCCCTATGTCATTTATTGCAGATAAAATTGTAATGGACGGATTGACCTACGACGATGTATTGTTGATCCCCGCCTATTCTGAAGTTTTACCGAAAACAGTCGAACTCACGACTAAGTTCTCACGCAACATCGAGTTGAAAGTACCTTTTGTGACTGCTGCCATGGATACCGTGACAGAAGCGAAAATGGCTATCGCCATTGCCCGCGAAGGAGGAATCGGTGTGATTCACAAAAACATGTCTATCGAAGAGCAGGCACGCCAGGTGGCTATTGTGAAACGTGCGGAAAACGGTATGATTTATGATCCCGTGACGATCAAGAGAGGGTCTACCGTGAGAGACGCCCTTGCTTGATGGCTGAATATAGAATCGGTGGTATTCCTGTGGTGGACGATGAAAGATACTTGGTAGGTATCGTGACCAACCGCGACCTTCGTTTCGAGAAGGATATGGACAAGCATATCGATGAGGTGATGACGAAAGAGAATATCGTTACCACCAACCAGTCTACTGACATGGAGGCTGCTTCACGGATTCTGCAAGAGCATAAAATCGAAAAATTGCCGGTAGTTGATAAAGACGGTAAACTGGTAGGCCTTATTACCTATAAAGATATTACAAAAGCTAAAGACAAACCGATGGCTTGCAAGGATGCCAAGGGACGTCTGCGTGTAGCTGCCGGTGTGGGCGTTACTGCTGATACGCTGGACCGTATGCAGGCTTTGGTTGAGGCCGGTGCGGACGCTATCGTCATTGATACGGCTCATGGTCATTCCATGTATGTGATTGAAAAATTGAAAGAAGCCAAGAAACGCTTCCCGAATATTGATATTGTGGTAGGTAATATCGCTACAGGCGAAGCCGCCAAAATGCTGGTGGAAGCCGGTGCGGACGGTGTGAAAGTAGGAATAGGCCCGGGATCCATCTGTACGACCCGTGTGGTGGCAGGTGTAGGCGTTCCCCAGCTTTCTGCCGTGTATGATGTTGCCAAGGCACTGAAAGGCACAGGTGTACCTTTGATCGCCGATGGTGGTCTGCGTTACTCGGGGGATGTGGTGAAGGCTTTGGCTGCCGGTGGTTACAGTGTGATGATCGGTTCGCTGGTTGCCGGAACGGAAGAATCGCCGGGTGATACGATTATCTTCAACGGACGTAAGTTCAAGTCGTATCGCGGCATGGGGTCATTGGAGGCGATGGAAAACGGATCGAAGGACCGTTATTTCCAGAGCGGAACCGCCGATGTGAAGAAACTGGTGCCGGAAGGTATTGCAGCCCGTGTTCCTTATAAAGGTACATTGTATGAAGTGATCTACCAACTGGTAGGTGGTCTTCGTGCGGGGATGGGATATTGTGGTGCTGCCAACATAGAGCAATTGCACGACGCCAAATTCACCCGTATCACCAATGCCGGTGTGTTGGAAAGTCATCCGCATGATGTGGCCATCACCAGCGAGGCTCCTAACTATAGCCGTCCTCAATAAAAACGTATGAATGATGCCGCGTAGAATAGCCGGTATTTTGTCACTTCTCCTTGTGTTCGTGTTGGAAATGCGGGCGCAAGGAGAAGTTGTGTTATCGATTGACGGTGAACCGGTAAGACGCTCCGAGTTTGAATCTTATTTCCGTAAATCCCTCATCGCACGCCGGATTCCTTTCTGCCTTCTTTCATCAACTATAAATTGAAAGTGCGTTATGCGCACGATACGGGTATTGATACGTTGGCCGCTTTCCGCAGACAGATGGAGTGGTGCCGGGGCAAGCTTTTAAAAACTTATCTGGTGGATGCCGGAAGAGAGGAGCAGGACGCCCGCCGGCTATACCTGCAGGGCGAGCGGCGTTTGCAGGCGAGTGAGTGGATAAAAATTGCCCATATCAGCAGGTACTTGCCTCAGAATGCAAGCCGCCGGGAGGAACAAGAGGCGCGGCGGCAGATGGATTCTGTTTATGCCGCATTGCGGGAAGGGGCGGATTTTGCGGCATTGGCGTGCCGGTACTCGGATGATGAGTCTTGCAAGGATGCGGGAGGGGTGTTGCCGTGGATGCCTGTGAACAAGAATATGCAGGAATGGATAGACAAGCTGGCGTCTTTGGAAAAGAACCAGATTTCAACTCCTTTTTATTCGCCTATGGGTATTCATATAGTGAAATGGATAGACCGTAAGCCGGGGATCAGTTTTGAGGAAAAACGGGAAAAACTGTTGGATTATCTGGAGAAGAACGGCAACCATACCTGTGGGGAGCTTTCGGAGGAACAGAAAGAGAGGCTGGCGGCTCAGTTGCGGGAATTGCACGATGGTCTGCTTGCTGCCTATTTGTCACAGAAACATCCATCGGATGATGAGAGCTGGAGCGAGAACGATCTGGAACGCTTTTTCAAGCAGCATAAATCGGACTATGTATGGGAATTGCCGCATTACCGGGGGGCGGTGATTCATTGCAAGGATAAAAAGAGAGCTTCGGCCATTAAGAAATTGTTGAAGAAAAAGCCGGTATCCCAATGGGAGGAGATCATACATGAGTTGGACGGAGGCACTGCTTCTTCCCAAGTCCGTATAGAAGCGGGCGTTTTTCAGATAGGGACTAACCGGTATATTGATAAGCTGGTCTTTAAATGCGGTGGCTTTCAGCCTGATCCGGATTTGCCCTATACTTTTGTGATGGGAAAGAAGCTGAAGAAAGGGCCTGAAAGCTATGAGGATGTAAGAGAGGCGGTTGTCAAGGACTATCTGGCTGTTTGTGAGGATGCCTGGTTAAAAGATTTGAAGCGGAAATATAAGGTTGAAATTAACCAAGAGGTTTTAAAAACAGTTAATAATAACGGAAGTAATTAATTATTGCAGTATCTTCGTTCACTATTTTAATGTTATATGAATATCGTGAAAAACTGGGGAGTGTTACTTATTATAGCGGGTGCTTTGTCGGGATGTGGCCAGGAGCACGACCATAAGGGGAAAACTCCTTTAGTGGAAGTAGCCGGTGAGTATCTCTATAAAGAGGACTTGCAGACGGCGGTTCCTTTCCATATTTCAAAAGATGATAGTGTCTTGTTTGCGGAGCACTATATAAAGAATTGGGTGGAGGATGTGCTGCTTTTTGATAAGGCGGAAGGAAATATTCCTGATAACGCGAAGATAGCCAAGCTGGTGGAGAACTATCGCAGGGCATTGATCATGCATACGTATCAGGAGGAACTGATTAACCAGAAACTGGCCAATGAGATAAGTGATGAGGAAATCAATGCTTATTATGAGAAAAACAAGGAGTTGTTTCATACGGAACATCCTTTTGTGAAAGGGCTGTTTATAAAGGTGCCTCTTCATTCTCAGGATTTGGCGAGTGTGCGTAAATGGTATAAGCAGAACAACCGGAATGCGGTTGAGAGTCTGGAAAAATACAGCTTGCGCAATGCGGTGAGTTATGATTATTTTTATGACCGTTGGGTGCCGTTGTCCGATGTCGCTGTCAAAATTCCTTTGAAAGTGCTGGATACGGATGAGAACTATTTGGACAAGAACCGGAATATAGAAGTAAAAGACACGGCGTTTTGTTATTTCCTGCATGTGGAGGAATTCCTAGGTAAGAACCAACAGCGGCCGCTGGATTTTGCAAGGAAGGAGATTAAGGAGATTTTAATAAACCTGAAGCGGGTTGAATTTATAAATAAAGTCAAAGAAGAGTTATACCAACGCGCTTCGGATAGGAACAAGATTAATTACTATTATTTGAATTCAAATGAATAAATTGATGTGTACCAAAGTTTATGCACTGGTGCTGATGCTGTTTGCCGTTGTTTCTGTATATGGGCAAGACAATGTGATAGACGAGGTTGTATGGGTAGTAGCGACGAGGCCATTCTGAAATCGGATGTGGAGAATGAGCGCCTGAATGCCCAGTATGAAGGACGTAAGTTTGATGGTGATCCGTATTGTATTATCCCGGAACAGCTTGCCATCCAGAAATTATTCCTCCATCAGGCCGCTATTGATAGTATTGAGGTTTCCGAACAGGAAATTATCAGTGATGTGGAAAGACGCACAAGCTGGCTGATAGACCAGATCGGCTCTAAGGAGAAAGTGGAGGAATATTATAATAAGACTTCTACGCAGATACGCGAGATGCTCCGCGAGAATATACGTGACGGAAAAACGGTGCAGAAGATGCAGCAGCAGATTGTGGGGGATATCAAGATCACTCCGGCCGAGGTTCGTCGTTATTTCAAGGATCTTCCTCAAGACAGTATTCCTTTCATCCCGACCCAGGTGGAAGTGCAGATCATTACCATGGAGCCTAAGATCCCACAAGAGGAGATTGAGCGGGTGAAGAAGACTTTGCGCGACTATACGGAACGTGTCACTTCCGGCGAGATCGCTTTCTCCACTTTGGCGCGTCTGTATTCGGAAGATGAAGGATCGCGCCGTCGTGGCGGTGAGCTTGGCTTTATGGGCAGAGCCGAACTGGTGCCCGAATATGCGAATGTGGCGTTCAATCTGCAAGACCCTAACAAGGTGTCCAAGATTGTGGAGTCTGAATTCGGTTTCCATATTATCCAGCTGATTGAAAAACGTGGCGACCGTATCAATACCCGCCATATCTTGTTAAAACCGAAAGTGGACGAGAAAGATCTGGAAGCGGCTTTGTTGCGTCTGGATTCCATTGCTGATGATATCCGTAATGAGAAATTCACGTTTGATGATGCCGCCACTTATATCTCTCACGATAAAGAAACTCGTAACAATCATGCTTGATGGCGAACCCGCAGACCGGTACGGCACGTTTTGAAATGCAGCAACTGGCGCAGGTGTCGCAGGAGGCCGCAAAGATGATAGAGACGATGAACGTGGGCGAGATCTCCAAACCGTTTACCATGATTAATACAAAAGGAAAGGAGATTTGTGCTATCGTGAAATTGAAAACCCGCTTGAACGGACATAAAGCGACCATTACGGAAGACTACCAGCGCCTGAAAGGTATCGTGATGGAAAAACGAAGCGAGGAAAAGCTTGATAAATGGATCAAGGATAAACAAAAACATACCTACGTGCGTATTAATGAGAAGTGGCAGAAATGCGATTTCAAATATCCGGGTTGGGTAAAGAAATAAAATGTAGTGTATAAAGTATATGCTTGGAAAAGGAAAGAATAAATACTCTTCGGGCAGGCATAGGATACTTGTGGCAAGTGTCCTGTGCCTGTTCGGCTTTTGCTTGCTGGCTCAGGTGAAGCCGGTTAAAAAAGGGGGGCAGAAGCCTGCCAGAAGCAAGGTGTATCTGTTGCATTCGGATGTGTTGAAGAAGAGTCCGCTGAATCCGGACCCGGATGCGCAGATTTTGATTGGAAATGTCGCGTTCCGTCATGACAGTATCTATATGTATTGTGACAGCGCTTGCTTCTATGAGAAAACGAACTCGCTGGAGGCGTTTGACAATGTGAAGATGGTGCAGGGCGATACCTTGTTTCTGTATGGGGACTATCTGTTTTATGACGGAAATACCCAGATTGCCCAAGTACGCTATAATGTGCGTATGGAGAACAAGAACACGACTTTGTTGACTGATAGTCTGAACTACGACCGTATTTATAATCTGGGATACTACTTTGAGGGCGGGACGTTGATGGACGAGGAAAATGTGTTGACCTCGGAATGGGGGGAATACAGTCCGGCTACCAAGATATCCGTGTTCAACTATGATGTGAAGCTGGTTAATCCTAAATTTACATTGACTTCTGATACGTTGCGGTACAGCACGGCAACCAAAATAGCCAATATCCTCGGTCCGTCCGACATTGTCAGTGACGCCAACCATATTTATTCGGAACTGGGATTTTATAATACCCAGATAGGACAGGCGGAACTGTTGAACCGTTCCATACTGACGAACGAGGGGAAGCGACTGACAGGTGACAGCCTGTTCTATGATCGTGTAAAAGGATACGGGGAGGCGTTTGACAATGTGATCATGACGGATACGATAAACAGGAATATGCTGACCGGGGATTATTGTTATTACAATGAGCTGACCAAGTATGCTTTCGCTACTAAAAAAGCGGTGGCGGTGGATTATTCGCAAGGTGACAGCTTGTTTATGCATGCCGATACCTTGCAGATGTACACGTATTATCTGAATACCGATTCTATGTTCCGGGAAATGAGGGCATATCATAAAGTGCGTATGTATCGCACGGATGTGCAGGGGGTATGCGACTCGTTGGTCTTTTCCTCCAAGGATAGTTGCCTGACCATGTATGATGATCCTGTTCTGTGGAATAACAACCAGCAGCTGCTGGGAGAGAAAATCATGATTTATATGAATGACAGTACGATAGACTGGGCGCATATACTGAATCAGGCTTTGTCTGTAGAGCGACTGGATTCTACCAGTTATAATCAGGTGACGGGAAAAGAGATAAAGGCTTGGTTCAAGGGGGGGAGATGCGTAAGGTGGATGTGATCGGTTCGGTCCGTCTGGTATATTATCCGATGGAAAGCGACAGCACGCTGATCGGAATGAATGTTTCTGAAACCAGTCTGTTGAATATATTTCTGGAGAACCGGAAGATGAAAAAGATGACGATGAGTCCGAAATCGAACGGCACGCTTTATCCTATGCTTCAGCGTCCGCCGGAGAAGATGAAGCTGGATAACTTTGCGTGGCTTGACTATATCCGTCCGCTGAACAAGGAGGATATCTTTCTTTGGCGTGGAAAGAAAGCCGGTCAGGAATTGAAAAAGAGCAACCGGAGCGCTGTTCCTTTGCCGAATCATAACTTATTTAATAAAAAGAAATAGCTATGGGAATGTTTAAAATGGAAAAGCCCCGCCGTTTCAA
Organism: Phocaeicola sartorii JCM 17136 = DSM 21941; assembly: GCF_000614185.1. GTDB lineage: Bacteria > Bacteroidota > Bacteroidia > Bacteroidales > Bacteroidaceae > Phocaeicola > Phocaeicola sartorii. The sequence continues at coordinate 36,378 of NZ_BAKM01000012.1, forward strand.
CCATCAGTATATTTATGTGGATGAACGGAAGGAGAAGCTACAGAAACTGGAGGAGAATGCCAAACGTGATTTAGGCATGCTTCCCCCGAAAGAATTTTCTCCGGAAGACATCCGTGGAAAGTTTGTTGAAGGTACCAAGCATTTAAAACGAAGAAAAGAAAGCGGACGTAAGCCGATGACATACGGGGCTTTGTTTGTGGGCATTCTGGTATTGCTGTATATTTTGCATTACTTGGTGACCGGTGAGTTAACTTTTTAAATAAGCAAGTTGATAGAATAAATATGAGCGATATTATTCGTTTGCTGCCGGATTCCGTTGCTAACCAGATAGCAGCGGGAGAGGTGATTCAGCGTCCTGCGTCAGTGATTAAGGAATTGGTGGAGAATGCCATCGATGCAGGCGCACAGCACATTGATGTGCTGGTGGTGGATGCAGGGAAGACTTCCATTCAGGTGATTGATGATGGAAAAGGTATGTCGGAGACAGATGCGCGTTTGTCTTTTGAACGCCATGCTACTTCTAAAATTCGTGAAGCGGCCGATTTGTTTGCTCTACATACCATGGGGTTTCGTGGAGAGGCGCTGGCCTCGATTGCCGCTGTGGCCCAGGTGGAGCTTCGTACCCGTACGGAGGGGGAGGAGTTGGGAACAATGTTGACGATAGCCGGTTCCAAGGTAGAGGGGCAGGAGGCGGTTTCGTGTCCCAAAGGGAGCAGCTTCAGTGTGAAGAATTTATTCTTTAATGTGCCGGCGCGCCGGAAGTTCCTGAAGTCGAACCAAACGGAGCTGAGTAATATATTGACGGAGTTTGAACGGATTGTATTGGTTAATCCGGAGGTGTCTTTCACCTTGCACCATAATGGAGCGGAATTGTTCAATCTTCCCGCACTTCAGCTGCGTCAGCGTATCATGGGAGTTTTCGGGAAGAAAATAAATCAGGAGTTGTTATCGCTGGATGTGGATACCACGATGGTGCGTGTTTCCGGCTTTGTGGGAAAACCTGAGACAGCCCGCAAGAAGGGAGCCCGCCAGTATTTCTTTGTAAACGGACGATATATGCGCCATCCTTATTTCCATAAAGCTATCATGGATGCATACGAGCAGCTGGTTCCTGTGGGCGAGCAGGTGTCTTATTTCATTTACTTTGAAGTGGATCCTGCCAACATTGATGTGAATATACATCCTACCAAGACCGAGATAAAGTTTGAGAACGAGCAAGCCATCTGGCAAATATTGGCGGCTGCCGTGAAAGAACTTTAGGCAAGTTTAATGCGGTGCCTTCTATTGATTTTGATACGGAGGGAATGCCGGATATCCCGGCCTTTGATGCATCTCCATACGCAGGTGTGCAGCCACCAAAGACTACTTATAATCCTGATTACAACCCTTTTAATACTTCGGCCGCTCCTCCTTCTTCTTATTCGAAGTCCGGTAAGGACTGGGAGCAGTTGTATGCGGGGCTGGAGCGTCATGTGTCTTCTCAAAACCTTTCTCCTGACGAGAGTGACTATAGGGTGGACGGAAGTCCTTTTGTCGGAGAAGCTCCCGGATTGTATGATCATGTGGAAGATTCTCCGGCTGGCGGAAATTCCGGTCAGCATTATCAGTTTAAGGGACGTTTTATTCTGACTTCAGTAAAGTCCGGACTGATGATCATTGACCAGCAACGCGCTCATATCCGTATTTTGTATGATAAGTATATAGATCAGATCAGCCGTCGTCAAGGTACTTCTCAAGGTATGTTATTTCCGGATATTGTGCAGTTCCCACTTTCAGAAGTGGTTGTTTTGCAGGATATTATGGAGGATTTGTCTTTCCTTGGGTTTGAACTGACGGATTTGGGAGGAGGAAGTTATGCCATCAACGGCGTTCCTGCGGGCATAGACGGTCTGAACCCGACAGACTTGATCCGGAATATGGTGCACACTGCCATGGAAAAAGGTGGCAAGGTAAGAGAGGAAGTGCAGAGTATTTTGGCATTGACATTGGCGAAAGCGGCGGCAATTGTTCCCGGACAAGTGTTGACGAATGAGGAAATGACCGGCCTGGTGGATGGCTTGTTTGCTGTGGCTACTCCTAATTACACTCCGGATGGTAAAACGGTTCTTTCCGTGATTCATGAAGATGACTTGGAAAAGCTGTTTAAATAATGTGCTGATTGCCGCGCGGGCATAGCGCGGCAATCAGCACATTAGCATGTTATTCATTATAAAGAACGTGAAGATTCTTGAACTAAATAAAAACAAATCCAATACACTGTTATTCTTTGGCAGGACTTTTGTACTTTTGAAAACTCATTTGCCTTAGAAAGTTTTTTTGAGTAAGAACTTAGGGCAGACAATAAACTATTATATGAAAATAACATTACTTAGTTTGGTCTTGTGCCTGCTCTGTTCTTTGAATATGGTGGCACAAGGAAGGGACGTGGGCAGTAATCTTGAGGATACCACCGTTCATCAACTTTCAAAAAAAGAATTAAGACGCCAGAAGGTAGCCAAGCGCAATATACATTATAATATATTGGGAGGTCCGAGTTATACTCCGGACTTTGGTGCGTTGATAGGAGGTAGTGCTCTTGTTACCTTTCGTATGAATCCGTCGGATACCTTGCAGAAACGTTCTGTATTGCCGATGGCTGTTGCGGTGATGTTCGAGGGAGGGCTGAACCTGATGGTGAAACCTCAATTGTTTTTTAAGAATGATAAGTTCCGTATTTTCGGAAAGTTCACTTACAAGAATACACTGGAGAACTTTTATGGCATCGGCTATACGACCAATAAACATTATGAGCGTAGTGATTCTACCAGTGAATATCGTTACAGCGGTTTCCAGATTAATCCGTGGTTTTTGTTCCGTTTGGGTAAAAGTAATTTCTTTGCCGGCCCCCAGATTGACTTGAGTTATGATAAAATGTCCGAGCCTGCCAGATATTTGGTGGATCAGCCTGATTATAAAAGATTGGGAGGAACTGCCGGCGGCTACTCAAACTTCAGTTCCGGAGTGGGATTTCTGTTGACATACGACAGCCGGGATATTCCTGCCAATGCTTATAAAGGCATTTATCTGGATTTTCGTGGGCTGATGTATCAGAAATTTTTGGGAGGAGATAATAACTTCTACCGCCTGGAGGTGGACTACCGCCAATACAAAAGGGTGGGAAATAGAAAAATTCTAGCTTGGACCGCCCAGACCAAAAATGTGTTTGGCGATGTTCCCATGAACCAATATGCTTTGAGTGGCACCCCGTTTGATCTCCGCGGATATTATATGGGGCAGTATCGTGATAAATCCTCGCATGTGGTGCTTGCCGAATATCGTCAGATGTTCAATACGGATAAAAGTACATGGGTAAAGCGTATGTTGCATCATCTGGGCTTTGTAGCTGGGGAGGTTGCGGTTTTATGGGGCCTGCTATGGGCAAGATTGAAGGAGTGCTGCCCAATGCCGGGCTGGGACTTCGCATAGAGGTGCAGCCGCGCATGAATGTGCGTCTGGACTTCGGACGTAATTTTGCCAATGACCAAAGTTTGTTTTATTTCAATATGACAGAAGCATTTTAATGGAAGTACACACTATGCAGACCGAATATATATTAAAAGCGATAGATGCGGCTTTGGCTGCCGGCAAAGAAATTCTGAAAGTTTATAATGATCCCTCTTCTGATTTTCAGATTGAAAGGAAAGCCGATCATTCTCCACTGACTCTTGCAGACCGCAAGGCGCATGAAATCATTATGACTTATTTGCAAGAGACGGACTATCCGGTTTTAAGCGAGGAAGGAAAGCATTTGCCATACGAGGAACGGGCACGATGGCATACGTTGTGGATAGTCGATCCATTGGATGGAACAAAGGAATTTATAAAACAAAACGGGGAGTTTACTGTCAATATTGCTTTAGTGGAGGAAGGCGTTCCTGTTTTTGGAGTGATCTATGTTCCTGTCAAAGAAACGCTTTATTGGGGGGAGCCGGTTGACGGTGCCTATAAAATGGAAGAAGTGACTGAGCGTGCAGGCCGTTCGTGGGAAGAGATGAAAGCGTCGGCGCTTCGTTTGCCTTGTGCCAGAGTGGGTGACGCTTTTGTTATAGTCGCTTCCCGTTCGCATCTGTCGGCCGAAACGGAAGATTATATTGAGGAAAAGCGAAAGATATATCCTCGTGTGGAACTGGTATCGGTAGGCAGCTCTATCAAGATCTGCCGGGTTTGTGAGGGGGCTGCCGATGAATATCCTCGTTTTGCTCCTACTATGGAGTGGGACACGGCTGCCGGTCATGCCATAGCCAAGGCGTCCGGAGCGGAAATATATCAGGTGGGGAAGGAGGAGCCGCTTGTGTATAATAAGCCGGACTTGCTGAATCCTTGGTTTATCGTTAAACGAAACAATACCAGGAACCGATGCTGACATTCGAGATGATTATTGTATTCTTGGGATTAATAGGGATGGTCACTGCGCTCGTCCTTGATAAAATGCGTCCCGGAATGATTCTGTTTTCTGTTACTGTGCTTTTCCTTTGTTTCGGCATATTGACTCCGAAAGAGATGCTGGAGGGGTTCAGTAATAAGGGAATGATTACTGTGGCGCTGCTTTTTCTGATTAGTGAAGGAGTCCGGCAGTCGGGAGCGTTGGGACAGTTGATAAAGAAACTTCTGCCTCAGGGAACGACTTCTGTTTTTAAAGCTCAGGCGCGTATGCTGCCTGTTATTTCCTTTGTCTCTGCTTTTCTGAATAATACGCCGGTGGTCGTGATTTTTGCGCCTATCATTAAACGTTGGGCGGAATCGATCCACTTGCCGGCAACTAAATTTCTGATACCTGTTTCTTATGCGACTATATTGGGAGGGGTGTGTACCCTTATCGGGACTTCTACCAATCTGGTGGTGGATGGTATGATTCTGGATGCCGGATATAAGGGATTCGGCATGTTCGAACTGGGACGTGTCGGTATTTTCATTGCTTTGACGGGCATTGTTTATTTGCTGCTCTTTTCTTCCAGATTATTGCCGGATGTGCGGAAAGACACGGTAGGCGACGAGCATGGAGAGGCGGATGCGTCTTCTTTTCATCGTGTCGAGGCGGTGATCGGTGCCCGTTTTCCGGGTATCAACAAGCGGGTGGGGATTTTAATTTTGTCCGTCATTATGGTGCTGAGATAAGGGAAATAAAGCGGAGCGGCATCAGTATGGTCGATAACTTGTCGCGTGTAAAGTTCCGCGAGGGAGATACACTGGTCTTGTGGGCGGATGATTCATTTATCTCTACATGGGGGGATTCTTCCGTATTCGTGTTGCTGGCCAATGGTAAAGATACCGAGCCGAAAGCCGGCCGGAAGAAACGTTGGTTTGCATTGGCTTTGCTGGTGTTGATGATTGTGGGGGCGACAGTGGGCGAACTCCCTTTTATGGAAGAGCTGCTTCCTGGTATTGATCTTGATATGTTCTTTTTTGCAGCTGTGACGACTGTGATAATGGCATGGACCAAACTTTTTCCGGCACGTAAATATACCAAGTATATATCATGGGATATCTTGATAACCATTGCCTGTGCGTTCGCTATCAGTCGTGCCATGGTCAATTCCGGAGTGGCGGATATTATTGCACATGGAATCATTGACATGAGTGATGATTATGGCCCGCATGTGTTGCTGGCTGTTTTATTTATCATCACGAATTTGTTTACCGAACTGATAACCAACAATGCCGCCGCCGCATTGGCTTTTCCACTTGCCCTTTCCTTGTCCAATCAGTTGGGGGTAAGTCCGATGCCTTTCTTTGTGGTCATCTGCATTGCTGCATCCGCCAGTTTTTCCACTCCCATCGGTTATCAGACAAATTTGATTGTGCAGGGTATCGGAAACTATAAGTTTACGGATTTCGTGCGTATCGGTCTGCCGTTGAATGTGTTGACGTTTATCATTTCGGTAATTCTGATACCACTGATATGGCCTTTTTGATGAAGTTAAAGACAAAATGAAATAAAGAATGAAAGAAGAGAACATCTATCCTATATTTGACCGTATGCTTTCCCGGGAAGATAAAGAAGCATTGCTGGGGCAACGGGGCGTAATGCTTTGGCTGACGGGACTCAGTGGCTCCGGTAAGAGCACTATCGCCATAGCTTTGGAACGTGAATTACATCAACGAGGCCTGCTCTGCCGTATATTGGACGGGGATAATATTCGCAGTGGCATCAATAATAATTTGGGCTTCTCGGCAGAAGACCGTGTGGAAAACATCCGTCGCATAGCCGAAATAGGCAAGCTGTTTGTCGATACGGGTATTATTACCATTGCTGCTTTCATCAGTCCCAGTAATGAGCTCCGGCAGATGGCAACCCGTATCATTGGGGAAGGGGATTTCCTGGAAATTTATGTCAGCACTCCTTTAGAAGAGTGTGAGAAACGTGATGTAAAAGGACTGTATGCGAAAGCACGTCGTGGCGAGATCAGGAACTTTACCGGTATTTCCGCACCTTTTGAAGCCCCGGAGCATCCTGTATTGTCTTTGGATACTTCCAGACTGAGTTTGGAAGAATCGGTTAACGCCCTGTTGGAGCTGGTGCTTCCTGCTGTGGGTAAAAGAGGAGAAAAAATATAATTCATTATAAAATGGAAGAAAACTATAAATTGAGCCACCTGAAGGAACTGGAAGCTGAGTCTATCCATATCATTCGTGAAGTGGCGGCCGAATTTGAGAATCCTGTTATGCTTTATAGTATTGGTAAAGACTCGTCTGTCATGGTGCGTTTGGCGGAGAAGGCTTTTTATCCGGGAAAGGTACCTTTCCCTTTGATGCATATCGATTCCAAATGGAAATTCAGGGAAATGATAGAGTTCCGTGATCAGTATGCCAAAGAACACGGATGGAATTTGATAGTGGAGAGCAACATGGAGGCTTTCAATGCCGGAGTAGGACCTTTTACGCATGGCAGCAAGGTGCATACCGATTTAATGAAGACACAGGCGTTGCTTCAGGGGCTGGATAAATACCGGTTTGATGCCGCTTTTGGCGGAGCGCGCCGTGATGAGGAAAAGTCGCGTGCCAAAGAACGTATATTCTCTTTCAGGGATCGTTTCCATCAGTGGGATCCCAAGAACCAGCGTCCTGAACTGTGGGATATTTATAATGCCAAGATTCATAAGGGGGAAAGTATCCGTGTATTTCCGTTAAGCAATTGGACAGAGCTGGATATCTGGCAGTACATCCGTCTGGAAAATATTCCTATCGTGCCGCTCTATTTTGCCAAAGAACGTCCGGTGGTGAATATAGACGGGAATCTGATTATGGCTGATGATGACCGCCTGCCCGAAGAATACCGGGACCGTATTGAAATGAAGAAAGTGCGTTTCCGTACTTTGGGGTGTTGGCCTCTGACCGGAGCTGTGGAGAGTGATGCCGATACGATTGAGAAAATAGTAGAGGAAATGATGACCACTACCAAAAGCGAGCGTACCACCCGTGTCATCGACTTCGACCAGGATGCCAGTATGGAGCAGAAGAAACGTGAGGGATATTTTTAAATGGATAAGTAGGAATTTAAAATGAAGAAATGGGTGATGGAGAATAAACTGAATATAAAGGAGTATTTGGATAAGGATGAGCAGAAAGACTTGCTGCGCCTGCTGACAGCCGGTTCGGTGGATGATGGAAAGTCCACACTGATAGGACGTCTGCTGTTCGACAGCAAGAAATTGTATGAAGATCAGCTTGCCGCTTTGGAGCGTGACAGCAAGCGTATGGGGAATGCAGGAGACCATATAGATTACGCTTTGTTGTGCGACGGGCTGAAAGCGGAACGCGAGCAAGGCATTACGATTGATGTGGCTTACCGTTATTTCTCAACGAATAACCGTAAGTTTATCATTGCCGATACTCCGGGACATGAACAATATACCCGCAATATGATTACCGGAGGTTCTACTGCCAATCTTGCCATTATCTTGGTAGATGCCCGTCTGGGGGTGATCACGCAGACCTGCCGTCATACTTTCCTGGTATCTTTATTGGGGATAAAGCATGTGGTGCTGGCAGTAAACAAGATGGATCTTGTGGAGTTCTCTGAAGAACGCTTCAATGAGATTGTTGCTGAATATAAGAAGTTCGTAGGGCCGTTGGGCATTCCGGACGTGACTTGTATTCCTCTCTCGGCCCTCGATGGTGATAATGTGGTGCGGAAATCTGAACGTACACCATGGTACAAAGGCATCTCGTTGTTGGAGTTGCTTGAAACTGTTTCCATCGAGAATGACCATAACCTGGCTGATTTCCGTTTCCCGGTTCAGTATGTATTAAGACCGAATTTGGATTTCCGCGGTTTCTGTGGAAAGATTGCTTCCGGTGTTGTCCGTAAAGGAGATGAGGTGATGGCTTTGCCTTCCGGCAAGAAATCTCATATCAAGAGCATTGTCACTTATGAGGGTGAGTTGGATTATGCATTTCCTCCGCAAGCGGTGACGCTGACTTTGGAAGATGAAATTGATGTGTCCCGCGGGGAAATGCTGGTACATGCCGATAACGTACCTGTGATAGGCCGTAATTTTGAAGCCATGCTGGTATGGATGGATGAGGAGGCGATGGATCTTGACAAATCCTTCTTTATCAAGCACACTACCAATACAGGACGCACCCGTATAGATAGCATAAAGTATAAAGTGGATGTGAATACGATGGAGCATCTGTCGGTAGAGAATGGTAAATTGAAAAAGGAGGAGTTGCCTTTGCAGCTGAATCAGATAGCCCGTGTGACATTTACTACCGCCAAGCCTCTTTTCTTTGATCCTTATCAAAAGAATAAAGCTTGCGGCTCTTTTATTCTGATTGATCCTATAACCAATAACACCAGTGCGGTGGGAATGATTATAGACAAGGTGGAAGCTAGGGATATGCTGAATGCCATAGAGATTCCTACTTTGAACCTGACGGCTTTGGGGATTGGTGAGGCACATGATGAAGCCATAGAAAAGGTGGTGAAAGAATTGGACCGTCAAGGCATTGCGGTCAAGATAGAAAGATAACAGCATACATTAAAAAAAAGAAAAGTAATGGGATTACTTGAATTCAACAAGCTGCCGATCAATACATTGGTAGGCGCCGATTGGAAAACTTTCAAGGCGATTACTGCGGGAAGGGAGATTGATCCGGCGTATAGAGGAAAATATCGTTTGACAAAAGCTGTATGCCGTTTGCTTTCCACATTGGCACCCCTACAGGAAAACCGATACAGGAAACTGTTGGCTGACAAGCCTTTGGAACATGATCCGGTCTTTATACTCGGACATTGGCGTAGCGGGACTACTTTTATGCACAATGTGTTCTCTTGTGACAAGCATTTCGGTATAATACTACCTATCAGACTGTGTTCCCTCATCTGATGATGTGGGGACAGCCTTTTTTCAAGAAAAATATGAGTTGGCTGATGCCCGACAAGCGCCCGACGGATAATATGGAGCTGGCTGTAGATTTGCCTCAGGAAGAAGAATTTGCATTGGCCAATATGATGCCTTATACTTATTATAACTTCTGGTTCCTGCCTAAGTATCAACAGGAATATGCTGATAAATACTTGTTGTTCAATGATATCAGCGACGAGGAACTGAAAGTGTTTGAGGATATATTCACCAAACTTATTAAAATTTCTCTTTGGAATACAGGCGGAACGCAATTTTTGAGTAAGAACCCGCCCCATACGGGCCGTGTAAAAGAGTTGGTCAAGATGTTCCCGAATGCCAAATTCATTTATTTGATGCGTAATCCATATACGGTATTCGAATCTACAAGGAACTTTTTCACCAATACGATCCAACCGTTGAAACTGGAGGATATTTCTCCTGAGGTGTTGGAACAGAATGTGCTGTCCGTTTATGCCAAGCTGTATCATAAATATGAGGCGGATAAGAAGTTCATTCCTGAAGGTAATTTGATGGAAGTGAAGTTCGAGGATTTTGAGGCGGATGCTATGGCTATGACCGAGCATATCTATAAGTCTCTTTCTATTCCCGGATTCGGAGCGGCTGCTCCGGCTATCAGTCAATATATAGGCGGAAAGAAAGGATATAAGAAGAATAAGTACACGTATGATGACCGTACGGTCCGGTTGGTGGAAGAGAACTGGAAGTTCGCGCTAGACCAGTGGGGTTATTCTATCTAAGAAATAAATGCCCGCAATTCTATTTTTGAGATGGAATTGCGGGCATGATTACCTTCTGCTGACAGAAAGCAGTGTATTATTGGGCTTCGATAATTACACGACGGTTGAATGCCGGAGGAGTCAAGGTGTTGACACCACCCATGCCACTGATGATCAGATTGTTTTTGTTTACACCCAATTTAACCAATTCATTAGCCACATTGTTGGCACGGTCTTCACTCAATTGTTTGTTCCATGCGGCGCTACCTGTATCACTGTCGGCATAACCGGTCACTTTCAGCTTTAATTCCGGGTTGTCCTTTACCAATTCTGCGATTTGTTGCAAATTAACAGTAGAGTTGGCAGGGAGAACCGCTGAACCGATCTGGAAGAATACAGATTGAGGAGCCGGAGCTATTTGGTTCACTGTAACTTGTTCTGTAACCACTTCGGTAGGTTGGTTGGCAAGCTGTGCTTTTAATTGGCGGTTTTGTTCTATCTGTTGGGCCAAAGCGGTATTGATAGCATCCATTTGCGAAGAGGTAAGTGCCATAATGGCATCTACATCCGGAGCGGGCTTGAATCCTCTTTGTGGGAACTTATAAGTGATACCCACTGTAGCACCTGCCATAAAGTCGGGGCCTTTGCTGATGGTTTTACCGTCAAATTTGTTTTCTGTACCCATTCCGTAAAGTTCCAGGTTCAAGTCCCATGCACTGGCCAGATGGAATGTGTTGATGATACCGAAATTGAACGCCAGTGAGTTACGGCGTGGAGCATCGTAGGAGTGGGCAAAACCAAAACCTACGAATGGCACGAAGTCGTATATGCGGTTTTCATTGTATCCGGCCAGCATGTTACTGACATTGAACAAGATGTCACCGTGCAGGTTCATGTAATTGAACTTATCCTGATAGTATCCCTCGCTTAGCATGTGAGGCTTGGAATATACGGAAGGTTCGCTGGAAAAACTCTTCGACTGCAAACCGCTATATTGCAAGCGTAGTCCTAAACCGGGAGTAAACCATTTACCGATTGATATTTGGAGAGCCGGAGCAATACGTTTCTTGAATTTACCAAGATCGGACTGATCACCGAACAGTACTTGTGCCCCTCCGCCGACCGAGAAGAACCAATTATCGAAGAAGTGGTTGGTCTCTACTTTGTACTTATCCACAGGCACCTCCATCACATCTACACTCTCGCCTATGAGGACGTTTTGTGAATTGCTTTTCTGCTGCGCAAACGCCACAGAACTTAAACTGGCCGCAGCCAGTAAAAACATTAATTTTTTCATACTCATTTCTATTAGTTAATTATTGTCTAGGTTTATCTTCCCAAATTCAACTAAATAACATGAGCACTGATAAAAAGTTTGAGTTGGCCTACTATTTAATATTTTTTTATGAAAGAAGGCTAAAAAGATAGCGCTTGTCTGTGCTGTGACCGGCATCAAAGCTGAATCCTTCCCAATTGAACCCTTTTAAATCCTCGGGATTCTCTATGCGGTTTTTAATGATGAAGCGTGTCAATTCTCCGCGGCACATTTTTGCATAAACCACCACGGTGGTTAATTTCCCTTTCTTCCATACTTGAAATTCCGGTGTGATCACTTGTACTTCCTGCTCCACGCGCTTCCAGTCGAATAAATCTTTCATTTCCCCACTTGCCAGATTGACCAGTATTCCTCCTTGCGCTTTAATTTCTTTGATAAAAGTATCGGTCAGCAACGGCTTCCAACAGTCAAACATGGATATCCCTCCACGTTCGGGCAACTTGATATCTCCTTCCATCCTGTAATTTTTTATCCGGTCTAACGGGCGGAGTAATCCGTAAAGGAAGGAAGTGATTCGCAGATGGTCTTGTGCATATTGAAAATCTTCTGGGGTGAAGTCCTGTGGTTGGATACGTTTATATACTATACCGGTATAAGCCAATAAGGCTGCTGAAGCGGTGGGAGAGTCTGAACAGAAATTCTGGAACCTCAGGTAGTTCTCTGCTGCTATTTTACTGTTCACACGCAAAAGTCGTTCCAGTTCTTCTGCCGGGAATTGGGACATATCCAGCGCGTTCCGTATCGCTTCGGCTTGGAATTGCGGTGTGCTGGTAGCAGGAGTTTGTATCTTGCTCTGTCCGGCCATTGTCTTGGCACATGAAATAAAAGTCATCATAGGCTAAAAAATAATATTTTCAGATGGCAAATATAAGAAAAACAGATATATTTGTCTTTGTTATTTCATCATTAAACATTCAGAACTATGAAAATGAAAAAGTTAGGGTTATTGTTCATGATGCTTTGCATGGTGTTTGCCGTCAATGCTCAGGAATTGAAAAAAGGAGATAAGTTACCTGAATTTCAGCTGAAGTCTGCGGTGTATGGCGATGTTTCTTCGGCCGGATTGAAAGGTAAGGTGGTACTGGTGAGTTTGTTTGCCACCTGGTGCGGGCCATGTCAGTTGGAACTGGCTGAGGTGGAAAAGACTTTTTGGCCTAAGTATAAAGATAATAAGGACTTTGTACTGTTGGTGATTGGCCGTGAACATACGGATGAGCAGTTGAAAACTTATAATGAACGGAAGAAATTCACTTTTCCGTTATATCCCGATCCCAAACGTGAGGTATTCTCTTTATTTGCAGAGAAGTCAATTCCTCGTGCCTATCTGTTCAATAAAGAAGGTGAAGCCGTTTATACTTCCATCGGATATGAGAAAGAAGAATTTGAAAAGTTGATGGATGCTGTTGCGGAAGCTTTGAAATAAATAGTACCGTCCTTATCTTTTGGATGTGCAGAATTCACAACCTAAGTCAGGTTATGACTCCCTTCTGTACGTGCAGGATTTCGCATACGTCCGCATAAGCCTGTACGTACGTATGTATAGGCCTACGTAAACGTATGTGTAGCTTCATGCGGGCGTATGTGTAGGAAAAAGGGGATTGCGGAGGTTGCATCATAAATGCTTGATGAAACTTCGAGAATAACTTGTAAAAAAGCAAAGGAGACTGTCCACATGGAAGCCCCCTTTGTTTTTTAAGTTTGGAAAGGATTATTTGTAATCCTGCCAGCTCTTGATCTGAATGTCCTTTTCACTCATTTCGCAGAATGCTTCAATGAAAGCACTTGCCAGACGGGCGTTGGTAATCAAAGGAATATTGTGGTCAATTGCTCCGCGACGAATCTTGTAACCATTGGTCAATTCACGTTTGGTATGATTCTTCGGAATGTTGACTATCAAGTCGAATTTATGTTCGGCAATCATCTTCATCACATTGTTTTCCGCATCGGGCTTTTCATCCGGCCAGTAAACCGGGGTGGTGTTTACCCCGTGTGCGTTCAGGAAGGTTGCGGTTCCGGCAGTTGCATAGATTTCATATCCTTTTTCTGACAGCATACGGCTTGCTTCCAGCAAATCTACCTTGGATTTGGTAGCACCTGAGGAGAACATGACAGATTTGGTAGGAATCTTGAAGCCGACAGCAATCATGGAGTTCAGCAGTGCTTCGTGGAAATCATCACCGATACAACCTACCTCACCCGTTGAAGACATATCTACGCCCAATACAGGGTCAGCCTTGTGCAGACGGGAGAAGGAGAACTGGGAAGCTTTGACACCGATCCAGTCAATATCGAAAGCCGACTTGTCCGGTTGGCTGTATGGAGCACCCAGCATGATGCGGGTTGCGGTCTCAATGAAGTTGCGTTTCAATACCTTGGAAACAAACGGGAATGAACGTGAGGCACGCAGGTTGCACTCAATCACTTTCACTTCGTTGTTCTTAGCCAGGAACTGCATATTGAACGGACCGGAGATATTCAATTCTTTTGCGATACGGCGGCCGATTTTCTTGATGCGGCGGGCTGTCTCGAAATAAATCTTCTGAGCCGGGAATACCAAGGTCGCGTCACCTGAGTGTACACCTGCATATTCAATGTGTTCGGAGATGGCATATTCCACCACTTCGCCGTTCTGGGCTACAGCGTCGAATTCTATTTCTTTGGTATCCTGCATGAACTGTGATACCACTACCGGATATTCTTTAGAAACTTCCTTGGCCATCTGCAAGAATTCCTTCAGTTCTTCTTCGTTGTAGCACACGTTCATGGCAGCACCCGAGAGTACGTAGGAAGGACGCACCAATACCGGATAACCTACCTTGTTTACAAACTCTTCCATGTCTTCCAGGCTGGTCAATTCCTTCCATGCAGGTTGGTCAATGCCCAGTTGGTCGAGCATGGCCGAGAACTTATGACGGTTTTCCGCGCGTCGATAGAAAGCGGAGAAGTTCCCAATACGGGTACGGACTGACGGTGCAGCTTCATGGCCAGGTTGTTAGGTATCTGTCCGCCTACTGATACAATGACACCACCCGGTTGCTCCAGGTCAATCACATCGAGCACACGTTCGAATGAAAGCTCGTCAAAGTACAGACGGTCGCACATATCATAGTCGGTAGAAACTGTCTCGGGGTTATAGTTAATCATGATGGATTTGTAACCCAGCTTGCGTGCGGTCTGGACAGCGTTTACAGAACACCAGTCAAATTCCACGGACGAACCGATGCGGTAAGCACCTGAACCTAATACGACTACCGATTTCTCGTTCTTATAATAATTGACATCATATCCCGTAGTAGCGTAGGTCATATACAGGTAATTGGTCAGTTCGGGATGTTCGGAGGCAACGGTATTGATACGTTTGACAGCCGGAAGAATATTCAACGCTTTACGACGGGTGCGTACAGCCAAGTTTTCCTTTTCCATATTGCCGCTGGCTTTCAATACGAAACGTGCAATCTGGAAATCAGAGAAGCCTAACACTTTAGCTTGGCGAAGTACCTCTTCGGGCAGATCCTCAATCTTATTATAAGTAGAAAGTTTAGCCTTATAGTCAACGATGTTTTTCAGCTTGCCCAGGAACCACGGGTCGATCTTGGTCAGTTCGTGAATGCGTTCAATGCTGTATCCTTCTTCCAATGCAGAAGCGATGGAGAAGATGCGTAGGTCTGTCGGGTTAGCCAGTTCCTCATCCAGATTCTCGAATTTAGTATGGTCGTTACCCACGAAACCGTGCATGCCCTGACCTATCATACGAAGGCCTTTCTGAATGATTTCTTCGAAAGAGCGGCCGATAGACATGATTTCACCTACTGATTTCATGCTGGAGCCAATCTGGCGTGATACGCCTGCGAATTTAGTCAAGTCCCAACGGGGAATTTTACAAATCAGGTAATCCAGCTGGGGAGCTTCGTATGCCGAATTGGGGGTGCCCATCTCGCCAATCTGATCCAGAGTGTAACCCAAAGCGATTTTGGCGGCAACGAATGCCAAGGGGAACCCGGTAGCTTTAGAAGCCAGTGCGGAAGAACGGCTCAGACGTGCGTTTACTTCGATCACACGGTAGTCGTTGGTATCTGCATTGAAAGCATATTGGATGTTACATTCACCCACAATGCCCAAGTGGCGGATACACTTTATAGACAATTCTTGCAGCATGGCGACTTGTTCTTCTGTCAGCGAACAAGTGGGAGCCACCACGATAGACTCACCGGTGTGGATACCCAGCGGGTCGAAGTTTTCCATGCTTGCCACTGTGAAGCAATGGTCGTTGGCATCGCGGATCACTTCGAATTCTATTTCTTTCCAACCTTTCAATGATTCTTCAACCAGGATCTGTTTGGAGAATGCGAATGAACTTTCAGCCAGTTTGATGAAAGCAGCTTCGTCCGGACAGATACCGCTACCCAAACCACCTAGTGCGTAAGCAGAGCGTACCATCACCGGATAACCGATTTCGCGGGCAGCCTTCAGAGCCTCTTCCATACTTTCCACAGCGTGGCTCTTCGGGGTCTTCATCGGAATTTCATCCAGTTTCTTTACGAACAGATCACGGTCTTCAGTGTACATGATGGCTTCTACAGAGGTACCTAGTACTTCTACACCATATTTCTTCAGTGTACCGTTCAGGTAAAGCTCGGTACCACAGTTCAATGCGGTCTGTCCACCGAAAGCCAGCAAGATACCGTCCGGCTGTTCTTTTTTGATGATTTCTTCAACAAAGAAGGGAGTAACAGGGAGGAAATACACCTTGTCGGCAATACCTTCCGAAGTCTGGATAGTCGCGATGTTAGGATTTACCAACACCGAGTGAATACCTTCTTCGCGCAATGCTTTCAGCGCTTGTGAACCTGAGTAGTCAAACTCTCCTGCCTGGCCTATCTTGAGGGCACCCGAACCCAATACCAGGACTTTCTTTAAATCCTTTTTCATTGAAAGTTTCTTTTTATAATAGTTGTTTTAAAGTCGCTAAATATTAAAAAAAATGCGTCCATCCTCGTAAGAGGACTAACGCATTTGTTCGTATGTCTATATTATCTTTGTTCCTTTGGGATACATAGCACTATTAAATTTTGTGCAAAGTAACGACTAATTTCCAAGATAACAAAATAAATCGGGTTCTTTGTCGGAAGAATTATGCAAAATGAGGAGGGAAGTTCGGCCTTTATACTGGAAAATGACTATCTTTGCGTAAATTTTAATATAAGATAATATTTAAGAGATATGGGAAAAGAAAAAATCATATTGACCGGTGACCGTCCTACGGGAAGATTGCATATCGGTCATTACGTAGGTTCGTTGAAACGCAGAGTCGAACTCCAGAACTCCGGACTGTATGACAAGACTTTTATTTTCATTGCCGATGCACAGGCATTGACCGATAATATAGAAAACCCTGAGAAGGTGCGCCAGAATGTAATCGAGGTGGCGCTGGACTATATGGCGGTCGGTCTGGACCCGACGAAGTCCACCATCTTTATCCAGTCTCAGATTCCCGAATTGTGCGAGCTGACTTTCTACTATATGGACCTGGTTACCGTATCCCGCCTGCAACGTAATCCGACAGTGAAAACTGAGATTCAGATGCGTAACTTTGAAACCAGCATTCCGGTAGGGTTCTTTACGTATCCTATCAGCCAGGCTGCCGATATTACTGCTTTCAAGGCGACTACCGTTCCGGTGGGTGAGGATCAGGAGCCGATGATTGAGCAGACTCGTGAGATTGTACGCCGTTTCAACCATATTTATGGTGACACGCTGGTAGAACCCGAAATCCTGTTGCCGGACAATGCGGCTTGTCTGCGTCTGCCGGGTACGGACGGAAAGGCTAAGATGAGCAAATCATTGGGTAACTGCATTTATTTGTCGGACACAGCCGACGAGGTGGAGAAGAAGGTGAAAAGCATGTACACCGATCCGACTCACTTGAAAGTATCCGATCCGGGCAAACTGGAAGGGAATACCGTTTTCACCTATTTGGATGCTTTCTGCAAACCAGAGCATTTCGGGCGTTATTTGCCCGATTATCCTGATTTGAATGAATTGAAGGCTCACTATACTCGTGGCGGATTAGGGGACATGAAGGTGAAGAAGTTCCTTGCCGCTATTATGCAAGAGGAATTGACTCCTATCCGCGAACGCCGTAAGGAGTTTGAAAAGGATATCCCGGCTATTTACGAAATGCTGCGTAAAGGATGCGAAACTGCCCGTGCTACTGCGACTGCCACGTTGGATGAAGTGCGCAAGGCGATGAAGATTAATTATTTTGATGATGCGGAACTGATTGCCGAACAGGTAAAGCGTTTTGGTCAGGACTAAAATAACTTTGTCATGAAGGGGGAACTATATATAATAAGGTATAGTCCCCCCTTTTGTGTTTGTTGAATTATAGAATTAATTTAATATTGTATGGTCTGTATATCAATGTTTTAAATGTGGTGTTGAAAAATAAATGAAAAAATAGTGTGCGTAAAATTTGCAGTTATCGGAAATAGCCGTATCTTTGCAACGCTTTTGAAACAAGAGGTTATCGGGCGTTTAGCTCAGCTGGTTCAGAGCATCTGCCTTACAAGCAGAGGGTCGGCGGTTCGAATCCGTCAACGCCCACCGAAGAAAGAAATTGAATATTGCACGAGAAAGCACTATCGGGCGTTTAGCTCAGCTGGTTCAGAGCATCTGCCTTACAAGCAGAGGGTCGGCGGTTCGAATCCGTCAACGCCCACCGAAGGAATGAAGCCTTGCACACAATGATGCAAGGCTTTTTTTGTTTTAGTAAGTTCCCCTAGTTAATATGTATGGGCATGAAAACATTGCTACTTGTCGATAATCAGGATATTACCCGTGAGGGTATGAAAACGGTGGCCGTCCGGATAGGAGGGTTTGCCGCAATAAAGGAAGCTGGCAGTCAGAGTGAGCTTACCAGACTTCTTGTCGATAATCCCAATGCTGTTGCAGTGCTGGACTATACATTATTTGATACTTCGGCTGAGTATTTGCTTATTTTGCAGGAACGGTTTAAAGAAGCACATTTTGTGCTGTTCAGCGATAATCTGAGTGAGGACTTCATCCGGCGTATGGTTTTTAGTGGAACTTCATTCAGCGTGGTGATGAAAGATGCACCGATGACAGAGATAGAGGAAGGGTTACGGAAGGCAAAACAGCATTTGCAATATATGTGTACACGTGTAGCTTGGCTGTTGCAGCATAAAGAAAACAAGAAAGACAGGTTGGTTTCACCGCTTACGGTTACGGAACGTGAAATTCTGAAACTGATGGCATTGGGCAAGACCACGAAAGAGATTGCGGCTGAGCGTTTCCTTAGTGTATATACGGTAATGACTCACCGCAAAAATATCTTTCGCAAGCTGGAAGTGAACAATGTGCACGAAGCGACAAAATATGCCCTTCGTGCAGGGATTGTGGATGCGGTGGAATATTATATTTAAGGTAAAGTGATTTCACCGCTTCCCACACAGATTTCTGCATTCTTGTCATATAGCACGCCGAACTGCCCGGGGGCTATTCCCTGTAAAGGGGCGTGGCTGTGGATTCGGAACAAATTATCCTTTCGTGCCAATGTCCCTTTCATGAAAGTGTCTGTATGCCGGATCTTGAAAGAAACATCTACGGAAGATGCTCCCTTCCACAAGTCCTCTGTGATGAAATGAAAATCACGTAGGGCAAAGTCGGTTCCGTATTGTTTGTCGGTGTCATAACCGCGTGAGACATAAATAATATTCTCGTTTATATCTTTGCGGATAACAAACCACGGTCCTCCACCCAGTCTCAGTCCTTTGCGCTGTCCGATGGTGTGAAACCAATATCCTTTGTGAGTGCCAATCCGTTTTCCTGTTTCCACTTCAATGATATCTCCTTCTTTCTCGCCTAGGAAACGGCGGAGGAACTCATTATAATTGATTTTACCCAGAAAGCAGATTCCCTGACTGTCCTTGCGTTGTGCGCTGGGCAGTTTGGCTATGCGGGCGATATCCCTGACCTCATTCTTCATCAGGCCTCCCAAAGGGAACATCAGTTTTGAAATTTGCAGATAATCTATTTGTGCCAGGAAATCTGTTTGGTCCTTGACGGGATCTTGCGCGGTTCCCAGCCATATTTTCTCGTCTTTTTCAAGGATACTGGCGTAGTGTCCGGTGGCTGTCTTGTCATATAAATGCCCGGCCTCCTGCTCAAAACATCCGAACTTGATGAGTTTGTTGCACATTACATCCGGGTTGGGGGTAAGGCCGCGTTTCACTTTATCAATGGCGTATGCCACCACATTGTCCCAGTACTGCCGGTGCAGGTCAATGATATGCAGGCTCAGGCCGTATTTGCGGGCGGTGGCGGTACATAGTTCGATATCCTCTTCTGCCGTGCAGGTGAGATCTTCGTCACCGTCCATTCCGATTTTAATATAGAAAAGATCCGGTTTGTATCCTTGTTCGCAAAGAAGGTGTACGGCAACCGCGCTGTCCACACCTCCTGAAATTAATGCAGCTATGTTCATCTTGTTTTATGATAACGGGTATTCCTCAAAAGCATAAAGTACGGTCGATAAGTATCGTTCTCCCGTATCAGGCAGGAGCACTACAATTTGTTTCCCTTCATTTTCGGGCAGTTGGGCCAGTTCCAATGCGGCGTAGGCGGCTGCTCCCGAAGATATCCCGACCAATAACCCTTCTGTCAGAGACAATTCGCGTCCCGTGCGGATGGCGTCATCGTCTTTCACCCGGATTATTTTATCTACTAACTTTTCATTGTAGGTCTGGGGGATAAATCCGGCTCCGATGCCTTGTATCTTGTGCAGCCCCGGATTTCCACCCGAAAGGACGGGGGAACTATCCGGCTCTACAGCTACAATCTGTATATGGGGATTCTGTTTTTTCAGTCCTTCCGCCACTCCGCTCAAGGTGCCTCCTGTGCCGACTCCGGCTACAAAGATATCTACCTTTCCATCCGTGTCGTTCCAGATTTCCTGTGCGGTGGTACGCACATGGGCGGCGGGATTCGCCGGGTTTTCGAATTGTCCCAGGATAACAGCTCCCGGAGTCTGGTCACGTAGCTCTTCCGCTTTCTTTATGGCTCCTTTCATGCCTTTTGCACCTTCGGTCAGCACTAATTGCGCTCCCATGGCTTTCAACAGGTTCTGGCGTTCCCGGCTCATGGTTTCGGGCATGGTCAGTATGGCTTTGTAGCCTTTCACGCTGGCAACCCATGCCAATCCTACGCCGGTGTTGCCGCTGGTTGGCTCAATGATAACTGCTCCGGGCTTCAGGATACCTTTGGCTTCCGCATCCTCTATCATTGCCAGGCTATACGGTCTTTTACGCTTCCGCCGGGATTGAAGAATTCCAGTTTGGCGACAACTTGCGCTTTTGCATCGTGCTTTTTGCTGAGACGTGACAGTTCCAGCAGGGGAGTTCTTCCGATGAGCTCGGTCAGCTCTTTTTTTATTCTTGCCATAATCTTTTCATTTAGTGGGTTATAGTTTTATAATGCAAAGATAGGGGAAGATGTTCATGGCGGAAATACCCTGTTTATGGTATATTTTATAGTACCGGCTTTGGGATAATTCACTATCTTTGTACGGAGTCAATGAATCCGGTCTGTCATGAGTACATGAAATGTCCGGTGCCGGGATTTGATTTTCTTTATGTTCAGACTTAATCTAATGAAATAAATATCAATGAAAAAGACCTTTTTATTATCGTGTCTGATGCTGGCCGCAATGCCGGTTATGGCTGCTTACACAGGCCATGTATATGTAGATAAAAACAAGAACGGTGTGTTTGACCGAGGTGAAAAAACGCTGGCGGGCATCAAAGTATCCGATGGCTTGAATGTGGTTGAAACGGCTGCCGACGGTAGTTTTACTTTACCCGGTCATGAGCGTGAGCGTTTTATTTTTATCACGACTCCCTCGGGCTACAAAACCTTCAACCGTTATTATCATAAAATAGAAAAGAAACAGGCTGGTTATGATTTTGGTTTGATGCCTTATAGCGGACGGATTGGCAAAGACGGTTCTCATAAGTATATCCACATATCCGATACTGAAATATTCAACACAGAGAATCATGAAGATTGGGTGGGCAGTCTCCGTGGCTATGCAGCGAATGAACAAGCGGCTTTCATCATTCATACCGGAGATATCTGTTATGAAAAGGGCTTGAAAGCTCATATCAAACTGATGAATACCGAAAATATGGATTGTCCTGTCTTCTATTGCATTGGAAACCATGATTTGGTAAAAGGGAAATATGGCGAAGAGGTGTTTGAAAACAATTACGGTCCTGTATATTACTCCTTCG
This sequence comes from Phocaeicola sartorii JCM 17136 = DSM 21941, assembly GCF_000614185.1. Taxonomy (GTDB): domain Bacteria; phylum Bacteroidota; class Bacteroidia; order Bacteroidales; family Bacteroidaceae; genus Phocaeicola; species Phocaeicola sartorii. The sequence continues at coordinate 58,144 of NZ_BAKM01000012.1, forward strand.
ATGCGGGTAATGTGCACTATATTGTCACCCCGATGCCCGGTGGAGACCATGCTCCCGGCTATACTTCCGATGACGTCTGCCGCTGGCTGAAAAATGATCTGGCACATATCCGTCCCGGAACTCCGATTATGGTTTTCAATCATGATTTGCTGACATACGAAGATACTTTTATCTTTAAAAGCAAGAATGCCGGAAGCATTAACCTGAATGAATATAACCTGAAAGCATGGATATATGGGCACTGGCATATTAATTATATAAAGAAGCAGGGGGATGTTTACAGCATTTGTACCTCTTCCTTGGATAAAGGAGGCATAGACCATTCCACCAGTGCTTTCCGTGTGATGCACGTAGACCGTAAGGGAGATTTCACTTCCGAACTTCGTTATAGCTACCTGGACAAGAATATCTGTATCGCATCGCCTTCCGGAGTGATGGCTTCGGGTGTCCTTCCGGTGGCTGTCAATGTGTATTCTTCCGTATCACCGGTGAAAGAAGTGCTCTATACTTGTCTGGCCGATGGGAAACCTGTGATGAAGAACAAGAAACTGACCCAACATACGGATTGGTCATGGAACGGAGAGCTTCCTTTGCCGGATAAATACGTAGGTAAAGAACTTACTTTGCAGGTAAAAGCCCGTTTTAATAACGGAGAGACAGCCGAAGCAGAAAGTAACTTTATCTGCCGGACTGAAAAGGTAGTCCCTCTGTTCTCTGCTGATTGGGATAATCTGTTAGGCAATGCAAGGCATTCCGCTCCTGCTTCCGCTCCATTGAATCTGCCTTTACAGCTGGCATGGAGCAGCAATGTAGGAGCTAATCTTTATATGACTTCCCCGCTGATACACAAAGGAAAGATAATTGTAGCTTCTGTGGACGAGGACTTGAAAGGTGCGGGTCATGTATATGCTTTGGATGGAAAGGACGGTACACTCCTTTGGAGCTATCCTGTCCGTAATTCTATTAAAAATTCCATTGCGGTTGATAGTGATATCGTGTTTGCTCAGGATGCTCAAGGTTTTTTGTATGCCATTGATACCGAGACTGGCAAATTGCACTGGGAAAAGCAGTTGCCTGTAAATGGTTTGCCGGCCCTCATTGACGGATTGGTGGCCGCTGAAGGAGTGGTCTATGCGGGAACTGGAAAGGGACTTTGTGCTTTTGAAGCCCGGACAGGTAAACAGCTCTGGAAAAATGAGGGGTGGGGACAAGGAGAAGGAACCACGAGTACGCTGACTTTAGGTAACAACTTGTTGGTTGCCGGTTCACAATGGAATGCTCTTTATTGTAATGATGCCCGGACGGGTAAAAAACTTTGGGCGGCTAGTGACAACGGCTTGCGTAACCGGGGGGCGTCTCCAGCCATGCATGGTGCTTTGTTGTATCTAATTTCGGATAAATCCTTTTTTATATTGGAGGCGGCTACCGGAAAAGTGATTGTCCGTAAGCCTTTGCCTTATAATGTGGATGTTACTTCTACACCGTTACTCACCGACAAGGAGATTATTTTTGGTTCCGCACAGAAAGGGATGATCGCCTTGGATCGTGAAACGTTGGAAGAAAAATGGACGTGCCCTGTTGGCGATGCTTTGATCTATACCTGTCCCTATAGCCGTAAACCTTCCGCTACCATTGAAACCAGTGCGGTATGGGCGGGAGATACGGTTTATGTAGCTGCTTCGGACGGTACTGTGTACGGAATTGATAAAGAGAATGGGAAAGTAGTATGGAAATATGCTGTGGGAGCTCCTGTTTTCGGGTCGGTAGCCTTGTCGGGCAATGCGTTGGTCGTTACTGATTTCGGGGGAAATGTTTACTTGTTCTGTAAGTAGAGGTCAGCTGCTGGCTAGTTAAATAACCATAAAGTCTGCCCGGAAATGCTTCCGGGCAGAATCATTCCTGTACCTTTGCTCCCGATAAAATAGATTACAGGCCGTGAGGCCCAATTTAATAATTTCACATGACATTTAAAGAACTAGATCTTATAGAGCCTATTTTGAGGCTTTACAACAAACCGGCTATACAACGCCGACCCCCATTCAGGAACAAGCAATTCCTGTATTATTAAAAGGTAAAGATTTGCTGGGATGCGCCCAGACAGGAACAGGAAAAACAGCAGCTTTTGCTATCCCCCTCATACAACGACTTTATCAATCAGACCATAAGAAAGGTATCAAGGCATTGATACTCACTCCGACACGGGAACTAGACATACAGATAGGCGAGAACTTTGATCAGTATGCTAAATATACCGGAGTGAAACATGCCGTTATTTTCGGCGGAGTGCCCCAAAAGGCACAAGTTGATGCGTTGAAACGAGGTATACAGGTATTGATCGCCACTCCCGGACGTTTGCTCGACTTGCAGGCACAAGGCTTCATTTCATTAAAGGGGCTGGACTACTTTGTGCTGGATGAGGCCGACCGTATGCTCGATATGGGCTTCATACATGATATCAGGAAAGTATTGAAACTGATACCCGCCCGGCGGCAGACTTTGTTTTTCTCGGCTACCATGCCTGCTGAAATAGAGAAGCTGGCAGATTCCATGCTGACCCATCCGGAAAAGGTGGAGGTGACTCCTGTCTCATCTACCGTTGATACCATTCAGCAAAGTGTTTATTTCGTGGAAAAGAAAGAGAAGAAAGATCTGCTGCTGCATTTGCTGAAGAATCCCGAGATAGAATCTGTGCTGATTTTCACCCGTACCAAGCATGGTGCGGATAAATTGGCGAAGATCTTGAATAAGAGTGAGATCGGGGCGGAGGCCATTCATGGAAACAAATCGCAGAACGCACGTCAAAGGGCGTTGACAAACTTTAAAGATCACACCACAAGAGTCTGATTGCTACAGATATTGCAGCCCGGGGAATTGATGTGAACCAGCTCTCTCATGTTATCAACTATGAGTTGCCCAATATATCGGAAACTTATGTGCATCGCATCGGTCGTACCGGACGTGCCGGACACGACGGAGTGGCCATTTCATTTTGTGAGTCGGAAGAGTTGCCTTATTTAAAGGATATCCAGAAACTGATCGGATTACAGATTCCGGTTGTGAGAGACCATCCCTGGGTGACCGTAGAAGGGACGCAGGCGCATAAGGAGAAGACGGAAGAACTGAAAGAAAAAGCGAAAGCCAATAAGGTATACCGGGGCAGCAAAAGCAATGGTGATTATTGGCGCAGGAAGAAGCAGGCTCAAGGCAAGCAAGGACAGCGCAGACAGACTTCGGACAGACAGTCTTCCGGTAAACAAGGATAGGGAAGGTAGACAATAAAGCCCGGTTCATTTTGTGATAGATGAACCGGGCTTTATTGTCAATTTGTCATTCGTTTGTAGATGATCCGCTTTGTCGGAACTTTAGAATTGTGCGACTGGGCGTGTGGAATAGCTGCTGGCCTTGCTGTTGGCAACTATCGTACCGCTCACGAAATTCAGATACCAGGCCGACTCTATAGAGTGTTCAGAGGATGACCAATATCCGGCACGTGAGAAATCACTGAAACAATCTTGTTTGTCGTTGCAAATGATGCCTGTTTTGTGAAGTTCCCATAATAAAGTCAACTCACCAGCCGAGGGTAAATACCATTCACCGGCCGATTTACCGCTGGTACTGTATTGGTAGCAGTAGCCTCCTGCCGGATAGTTGGAAGCGTTTTTACCGAGCTGGGAGGTGTGGGCTTTCCCATGGAAGTCGCTGATGGCTCCTTCTGATACCCAGGTGGCAGGTTGTCCGGTTTCAACGTTGATGGTTGCCCCCTTGATGCGTTCCTCATTCTTATCGGAGAAGAAAGAATCGGCTGTTCCGTTATAATAAGGAAGAACACCGGTGGTTAATGTACCGTCGGCGGTGGTGTAGTTTTCAATACCTTCTAAATCTTCCGCTTTGCTGATCCATTTGGTTCTGGACTGGTTGTCGCTTAGCGCTACGATGCGTCCGAATGGAGAGGCGGTCAGTGCGGCTGAGAGATTGCGTCCGCATCATCCAGGGCGTAAACAATACCGATACAAGTCTTGTTCTCATCTTTGTCGGTAGAATAGGTAGCGTCGCTATAGTAGTAGTCACCGACCTTGGCTGAAGGTAAGGGGGTGCAATCTAGTGCCGGAGCCTTGTACACTTTGCCTTTTTCCAATTGGATGGTTGTTGGTGTAGCTGTCTCGTACACATCACCGGTGGCGGTAACGAGGGTGAAATGCAGTTGCGCTTCGGAAGGGAAGAAGGAAATATAAGTGGTTCCGGAAAGGCCGGTTTTGTTTTTAATCGTGATATTTCCTGTTTGGGCGCTGCTGAGCTCTCCGTCTTTTAGTTTCACTATGGCGCTGGAGTAAAGGTTTCCGGTGGTGGCGGTTACGGTAATTCTTGTAATGTCGTTCAAAGGATTGCCGCCGTTGACGGTGAACTGGAATTTACCGATGGTGACCAGACTGGTCATTTCGCAGGCGGAAGAACCTGCTGTCTCGCTCATGCCGGCTTTACACAGTGCCCACGAGTAATCATAGTTCGTTACACCTGCCAGCGTTCCGTCCTGTCCGTTCAGGTTGAGAGTCTGGTTCAGGGTGTCGCTACTGGTGGCGGTGATAGCTGCTGCCGGATAAAATACGGCAATTTCATTATCATTCTTGACCAGTGCCGGAAGATTGCCCTTGAATGTGTCAGAAGAGTTGTCTTCTTTTGTGAGAATACTCTTGGGGACACCGCTGGAGCCGGTTTTCATTACGGCCAGCTGGCTGCCGGTGTTCCAGTTGCCTTGCAGGATGCCTGTATCCTCTGCATCGGAAGAACGGGGGGGCAGTGATGCCGTAAGAGAAAAAGGAACGGTAGAGATTGTCGTAACTTGATCGTCATCATCGCTACACCCCAACATGCATAGAGCGATGCCTAAACAGAGAATAGTTGTTGTCTTTTTCATCATCGTTTTTGTTTTGTTGTTTTATGATTAAAACTTTAATGGTTTTATTATTTTAATATTAGGTGACAAAGGTAAATGTTCTCGGTCGATTTTTCTAATCTATTCGGTGAAAGCTGTTTTTTTTTCGATAAATTAGGGGAATAAGAGGATCATTGGGCTGAAATACAAGAAAGAGAGTGAGAGTGCCCGGTCTCAGAGTGAAAGTCCTTTTCCTCTAAAACCGGGTTCTGACGCCCTCGTGATATCAGGCAGACGGTGGCTACTTCTTTTCACCGAAGTCGGCCTGCTGTTTTTCCACTTCCTTCAGCTTTTGTGCATTCCGTTCTTTCAGCAGACGTTCCTGCTCCAGTTCAGAAGCCGATTTGGCAGCTGATTGTCCGAACGGTGAGCCGCTGCTCATGGGGATCAGCGCAGCTTCGTTTTCGGCATAGATGAGAGGATGCGCCGCCGGCTTGCTTTCTAATTCTAGAACTGCGCTGGCGGGCATTTGCGAGCCTTCGAACAATACGCTGGCAGTGAGTTTGATTTTACCCGGTTTCAGGGTGGATTGTATCAGCACGGGGGCTGTTCCCCATTTTACCGGAGCCGGATTGGCCAGTATATCCGCTCCGCCCAGAATGCGTCCTTCTCCTTCTATATGGAATTTCACATAATAGTTGTTCAGGCGTTTGATATTCCCGTTTTTATCGGCTATGGCGGCTACCACGGTTACAAAGTCGGAACCGTCGGCTTTCAAGTCGGTATTTTCGTTGTCAATCCATAGCAATAGTTTTTCGGGGCGCCGGGCCGGTCGTACTTCGTGCGTGGCGACTACTTTTCCGTCTATGATGCCTTCGGCCAGCAGGAACACCTCGTCCTGTTTCTTTTCTCTCATAGACATGTTCTTGTCTATCATAAAGTCGTATGTATCTTTGAAGGTAATGACAGGCGAGGGCATTCCTTCTTTGGTTGCCGGTTTGGTGTAAGTCCATGTCTTTCCATCTTTATTATAGGTAAGCCGCACCTCGTCGCAATTGGAGTAAACAGTGATGGCTTTGGGCGAGAAGGGAGTCATTTCATGGGCGATGTACACCATCGGCCCTGTTTCGAAAAGGCGGTCTTGCTTTTCGGGCGAACGCTGGGCTTTGAACATGTAATAAGCATATTTGGGCTGACGGAATACATCCATCACACCACCATAGAAGGGGTCGGGATGATAGCCGCGCTGATGGTCGAACGAGTGCCACAGACAGCCACCGACGTGCTGGCGCGGGGCGCGGCAGAGTACATCATAACTGGTGAAAGGATAATGGGGTGCGGCATAGTGCTGTGCCTGGATGAGCATGGCCTGTTCGCCCCAGTTGCGTGCCACACGGCTGGGGGAGTTGTGCGAGTTCCAGTCGTCTACATTGTCTCCCCACTCACGGGTGAAATAGGTTATTTCAGGATCAAGGCTTTTGATGGCCTCGTCCTTTTCCGCATTGGCCGGATGAGTGAAGAGTACCGGATATACCTCATGTCCCCGCGCCCTGCTGTCGCAACCGGAGTAGCAATAGGGATAAGGATATTCTTGACTGACAATATCGAGGGTGTTCTTGGCGAAGTCCGCCGGATACCAGGTCTCATTCAGAATAGGTTCCCATAACCATACACAGGGGTGGTTGCGGTCACGCCTTACCAGGTTGCGGATATCGTTATAGACCGTTGTGCAAATTCGGGAGCGTCATTCCAGAATTGCCATCCCGGCGTATTCACAATGACGAATAGGCCCAGTTCGTCACACGCATCCATAAAGGCGGGGTCTTGGGGGCAGTGGGCGTTGCGGATGATTTTCAGGCCCGCATCGCGCAGTTTCTTGGCATCGCGCCAATGGATGCTGTTGGCTACGGCATTGCCTACCACGGCGAAATCCTGATGGCGGTTGGCGCCGATCAGCGGAGCGGGATAGGGCTTGCCGTTCAGCCAGAATCCGTCCTTGCCTTTGAACTCTACGCTGCGGATGCCGATGCGGCGGCGGTAGCCGTCCACCACATTTCCCTCGTTGTTGCGGATGCGGACAATCAGGTTGTATAGGGTAGGCGTTTCGGGGCTCCAAAGCAGGGGGGACTTCAATGTAATTTTATCTTTGGAAGTGACCGCTTTGCCTGGGCGCACCTGAATGACATCGTTCAGAAATGCGGCTTGTGTGCCGTCGGGTTGCTGAAGTTCATATTCTACTACGCCTTTGAAATTCTTTTTGCTGTCGTTACGTATATGGGCTTTCAAGATGATTTCTGCGGAAGTGTCGGATACTTTGTCGTATGCCACAAAAAGCCCGCCGCCTGCTGTTTCGTTTTCGAAATTGGGGTCGGTGATGAAGACCGGGTTATGGGCTATCAGCCAACAGTCACGGTAGATGCCGCCGAAGTAAGTATAGTCCAGCACATCCTGTGCCTTGCCGGGAGGGTAGCTGGGGTCGTTGCTGTTGTCTGTCCATACGGCTATCACATTGTCCGTCCCCCAGTTCAGTGCATCGGTGACCTCAACGACTACAGCAGATAGCCGCCAAAGTGTTCGGTCAATAAATTACCGTTTACGAAGATTTTACTTTTCCCCATGATGGCCTCGAAATGCAGGAAAAGCTTTTTGCCTTTCAGCGTGTCCGCCGGAGTGAAATGCTTGCGGTACCACGCCTCGCCTTGATAGTTGATACATCCGCTGGCCTCGGTCGGCACATATTCAATGCCGTCGGGCAGGGAGACCACTCTCCAGTCCCGGTCGTTAAAGTCTGGAGCTTCCGCACCGGTTGCGGCTCCTTTATGGAAACGCCATGCCGGATTCATGGAATATACTTCACGCCCGGAGTTTGCCAGTTCATAGAATCCGGCAGTGGAGAATTCGGGCTGGTGGGCTGCCTGTATCTCGTACAGAGGGAGGAATAGTAAAGCGATGAGATAAGAAAAGATGTTTTGTTTCATGGTCGTATGTGTCTTGAAAATTAAATAAAAATCAAAGATAAGAAATAAAAAGAATACTGGGAAATAAAAAAAGAGAAGCAATTCTGCTTCTCTTTGATGTTGCGGAGATCCGACTCGAACGAATGACCTTTGGGTTATGAGCCCAACGAGCTACCAACTGCTCCACTCCGCGATGTTGTGTTTTGATTACGGGTGCAAAGGTACGGCTTTTTTTTCTAATCTCCAAATTATTCCTGCCCTTTTTTCTTGAATAAAATAAGTTTTTTATCTAACTCGCTGATATATAGGAAAAACACGATATGTTAATTAACGTTTCCTTTAAGATTATACTTTATTTGTTTGTGTGGTACAAAGAAAAAATGTAATTTTGCTCACATATATATGTAATGTGCAATTGAACTTATATGGCAGTATCAAAGACTAGGGCTAAATTAGTAGACGTCGCCCGTCAGCTTTTTGCGAAGAACGGGGTGGATGATACTACGATGAACGATATAGCGGTGGCCTCCAAGAAAGGAAGGCGCACGCTCTATACGTATTTCAAGAGCAAGGAAGACATCTACATGGCAGTGGTGGAGTCGGAACTGGAGATGTTGTCGGGTGCCATGGAGAAAGTGGCTGCTGAGGATCTTGCTCCTGATACGAAGATACTGCGGCTGATAGAAACACATCTGGACTCGATCAAGATGGTGGTGTTCAGGAACGGGACTTTGCGTGCCGGCTTTTTCCGTGATATATGGAGAGTGGAGGCGGTGCGGAAGAATTTTGACCGGACGGAAACCAAGTTGTTCCGGCAGGTGTTGACGGAAGGAAAGGAAAAGGGAATCTTTGATATAGACAATGTGAATATTGTGGCAGACATTGTGCACTATTGTGTGAAGGGCATCGAGGCGCCTTATATACGGGGCCAGATAGGTGAGGAGCTGGACGATGAGACAGGATGGGCATACGTGGCAAAAATCGTGTTTGGCGCATTGGGACGTAAGGAACAGAACAAGGAATAAAATTAACTTTATAATTATAAAATCAAAAATTATGGGATTATTAACAGGAAAGACCGCGATTGTGACAGGTGCCGCTCGTGGTATTGGTAAGGCGATTGCATTGAAGTTTGCTGCGGAAGGAGCAAATATCGCTTTTACAGACTTGGTAATTGATGAAAACGGCCAGAATACAGAAAAAGAAATCGCTGCATTGGGTGTAAAGGTGAAAGGTTACGCTTCTAACGCTGCGAATTTTGAGGATACGGAGAAAGTGGTCAATCAGATTAAGGATGATTTCGGCTCTATTGATATTCTGGTGAACAATGCCGGTATCACCAAAGATGGTTTGATGATGCGCATGAGCGAGGCGCAGTGGGATGCAGTAATCGCTGTGAACTTGAAGTCTGCCTTCAACTTTATCCACGCATGTACTCCGATCATGATGCGCCAGAAGGGTGGAAGCATTATCAATATGGCTTCTGTAGTAGGTGTTCACGGAAATGCCGGTCAGTGTAACTATTCTGCTTCAAAAGCCGGTATGATCGGTCTGGCTAAATCTATTGCTCAGGAACTGGGTTCCCGTGGTATCCGTGCCAACGCTATCGCTCCGGGATTCATTATTACGGATATGACAGCCAAATTGTCTGACGAAGTAAAGGCTGAGTGGGCCAAGAAGATTCCTTTGCGTCGTGGAGGTACTCCTGAAGATGTGGCGGATGTGGCTACTTTCCTGGCTTCTGATATGTCTTCGTATGTGTCAGGACAGGTGATTCAGGTTGACGGCGGCATGAACATGTAATATGACAGTCGTTTACGAGGATAATCATATTATTGTAGTCAATAAGACTTCTTCTGAAATCGTTCAGGGAGACAAGACCGGTGACACTCCTCTGTCGGAGATGGTGAAACAATACCTGAAAGAGAAATATCATAAGCCGGGTAACGTTTTCATTGGGGTGACCCACCGCTTGGATCGTCCTGTCAGCGGGCTGGTGGTATTTGCCAAAACGAGCAAGGCATTGCCCAGACTGAATGAGATGTTCCGTAACGGAGAGGTGAAAAAGACCTATTGGGCCATCGTGAAAGAGTGCCCCAAGGAAACGGAGGGGGAGCTGGTCCACTACCTGGTGCGTAACGAGAAACAGAACAAGTCTTATGCATACGATAAGGAAGTAAAGAATTCCAAGAAAGCTGTACTTCATTATAAGCTGATCGGCCATTCTCAGAATTACTATTTATTGGAGGTGGATCTGAAAACCGGAAGGCATCATCAGATCCGTTGCCAGCTGGCCAAGATGGGATGCCCCATTAAAGGCGATTTGAAATATGGCTCTCCGCGTTCCAATCCGGACGGCAGCATCTGTCTGCATGCCCGGACAGTGCAGTTCGTCCATCCTGTGTCGAAGGAGGAGATCCGGCTGACGGCACCGGTGCCCGAAGGTAACTTGTGGAACGGCTTTGAGATGGACTGAAGATAAAAAACAAAAAGGGAGTGCTTCACAGCATTCCCTTTTCTTACTTTCAGGCATCTTTCATTTACTTCAAAACTTCTCCGCTTTCGCTGAAAAGTACAGTGCTTTCAGTTCCCTCTTTATCGGTTAAAACAACCTTGTAAGTTTTAGTTCCGTCCTCTTTAGCTTCTACGGCAGCTTCTTTGATAGTAGATTCTGCATAGTTTTTGGTGATAGCCTCCTGCACGGCGGCCGGAAGGTCTTTCACTTCAATAGGGGTGAAATCATTAGTCATAGTTACGGTCTCAGAGGCCACTACCATAAAGTTGTCGGCGAATGCTACGGATGTTCCTAATCCCATTACCAATGCTACTGCAACAAATAATTTTTTCATAATTGTAGGTTTTTACTGTTGATACTATGTTGTTTCGTTTTCTCTGGTAACAAAAGGACAATATCCGTGCCAGAAAGCTTGTTAATGATCTAATCTATTGGTAATTAATTGATTAATTGCTGCGTCGGATGGAAAGGATATGGGGATAAGTGTGGAAAGTGGGGAATGTCTTGTGGAATAATTCCACATAGCCGGCAGGATAAAACGAGTTTGCAGACTGTGGGGCTGTGTCCGTACCGGAAGGGTAGGGGCACAGTCTGATGATGCCGTGGCTTGGGGTTGGAAAAATTATTGGATATCGTACAGTTTCAACTTATTATATAAGGTCTTCCGGTCTATGCCTAATAAGACAGCGGCCTTACTTTTATTGTTTCCTGTCTGTTTCAAAGCTTCAAGGATGCGTTTCTTTTCCGCCGCTTCATCATGCAGGCTGAACGTCTGCGTGCCGGCGGACCTGACAGGTTCCTGTAATTCATAGCCTAATTCGGCAAGGGTGATGAAGTTGCTTTGCGCCAGCAGGGTGGCACGTTTTACGATATTTTTTAATTGCCGGAGGTTTCCGGGCCATGAATATGTTTGTAAAGCTTGGCTGGCAGCAGCGTCAAACCCTGTCAGCCGGCGGTCCAGTTCCCTGTTCGCCTGGTCCAGGAAGAAATTGGCGAATAGCAGAATGTCCTCCTGCCGTTCTTTCAATGCCGGCATACGAAGGGTGAATTCATTGATGCGGTGGTAAAGATCTTCGCGGAAGTTTCCTTTTTCAATGGCCTGTTGCAGGTTTTCGTTGGTAGCGCTGATCAGTCGCACGTCCACTTCTATCTCTTTGCTGGAGCCGACCGGACGGATGCGTCTTTCCTGCAATGCACGGAGCAACTGTATCTGTACCTCATAGCTCAAGTTGCCTATTTCATCCAGAAACAAAGTACCTCCGTTTGCTTCCACGAACGCTCCTGTTTTGTCGTTTAACGCTCCGGTGAAGGAGCCTTTTACATGACCGAAGAATTCGGAAGCCGCCAGTTCTTTGGGAATGGAGCCGCAGTCTATGGCGATAAACGGTTTGTCGGCCCGTTTGCTTAGCTGATGGATACGGTGCGCCACATACTCCTTGCCTGTTCCGCTGGCACCGTTTATCAGCACGGACATGGGGGTGGGGGCTACCAGGCCTACATAATTGTAAAGCTGGCGTGCCGCCTCGCTTTCCCCCTCCAGAAAATTAGAGGGGAGAACGGTTGTGCTGTGGGGGACGATTTTGCGTCCGGATGCTTTGGGAGCGGATGGTGTTTTTCCTGTTCCCGCTTGAGGTGCCGTGGGTAACGCTTTGCCTTGCAATGCCTCGTCAATCTTTTTTAGCAACTCATCCGGTTGTACCGGTTTCGAGATGTAATCGCTGGCTCCATGTTTTATGGCTTGTACGGCGCTTTGGATGTCGGCATAGCCTGTCATGATGATGAGCGGGATGTCGTATCCCTGTTCTTTCATCCATGAAAGCAAGAAGATACCATCCTGATCGGGCAGACGCAGGTCGGACAAGATCAGATCGTATGATTGTGCGTCCAGTTGTTTGCGTGCGCGTGCATTGCTGCTTGCTGTGTCAACTGAAAATCCCTTTTTACCCAGCCAGGTTTTCAACATGGTGGAAAAAGTCAGGTCGTCTTCTACTATCAGAATGGAATGTGACATCGTTATGTGTTTTTTTATTCGTACAAAAATAAGTTTTTTTCATGGTGTGCCGAAAAACGGACTTTATTTCTAATACCTTTTAACTTAACAGGGTTTAATTTTTCCTCCCTCCTCCGGACTCCCGGCCTGCTTTTGTGCCTCGTCAATCACTTTACCTGTTTCGTTTATTATAAAGATTGTTTTCTCCACCGCTTCTTCGCTGACTTCGGTCGTTCCCCGTCTTTGTTCCATCCATGTCAGTGCGGGAATGCAACGGGTGGCACCCAGCATGGTGAACAGTGGCAACAGTTTATGAGCCATTGCCGTGATGCCTTCCATATTCCTTTCCGCCAACGCTTTTTTCATGTTCTCGCAGTTCTTTTTTGTTTCGCTGATGAAGGTGCGGAGTATTTCTGCGGCTGCTTCCGGATCATCTTCCGAGAAAGCAGTCAGGGCGGAGAAGTTCAACGCTTCTTGCCGGCTCTCCTCGGCCGGTGCTTCATGGGTGGAGGAATTTTCCACGGCAGGGATGTCTTTTCCGGTGGCTTGGGAGATGGCGGTGAACAGTTCGTTTATGGTGAAAGGTTTGTGCAGGCAACCGGCAAAACCATGCGAACGGAAATACGCCTCGTCCATATCACTACGGGCGGTCAGTGCGATTACCGGCAGGGTTTGCACCCATGATGTGCCCAGCGTGCGGAGGGTTTTCAATAAATCGAATCCGTTCATGGCAGGCATCTGTATGTCAGTGAGCAGGGCGTCGAAGCGCTCTTCCTTCAATTTGTTGAGAAGTTCTTCGGGATGATGGCAGCAGGTCACAGTCACTCCGGGGCGTTCCAGCATGGCGGTGGTAAGCTGTAATTGTATGCGGTCATCGTCAATTAAAATCAGGTGGAGCGGCTCGCTGTCTTCGTGGGGGGCGGCCGGAGTGTCTGTGGACCGGATTCCGGCTGCATCAGGAGAGGTGGGTGCGTGTTCCGCTTCCGCTCCGGAGAGGTTCTCATCCGGAACGGAAGGGCCTTCGGGCAAAGGCAGATATACATGGAAGCGGCTGCCTTTTCCTGGTTCGCTCTCTATCTTGATGTCTCCTTCGAGCAGGAGCACCAGTTTGCGGGTGATGGCCAGTCCCAAGCCGAATCCTTCTTGTCCTTGTGCGTTATGGAGCCGGGTGAATTCCTGGAAGATACGTTGTTGCTCTTCCCGGCTGATGCCGCATCCCGTGTCACTGATACTGAAATGCAATTGGCCGTTTTCCAGTGCCGCCTGCAGGGTGATGCTTCCTTCCCGGGTGAATTTCAGCGCGTTGGAGAGCAGATTCTCTGCTATCTGGCGGATGCGGAACGGGTCTCCTGTATACACGCGGTTCAGTGACTCGTTGCAGTGATAGTTCAGTTCCAGCTGTTTGGAGTCCGCCATCGGTTTGAAGCTGATATAAATGGTGTCGAACAGTTGGCGGGGGTTGAATGATACTAGGTTGATGTCCATTTTATGCGCGTCCAGCCGGTGATAATCCAGCAGGGACTTGACCAGGCCGAGCAGGTGTTGGCAGAACTCTGCATGTTGTTCAAATAGAAGCGCTGGCGTTCTTCGGTTGTGATCCGTTCCAGCAGATCGGTATATCCCAGAATGGAACCCACGGGGGCTTTGATATCGTGCGTGATGGTCAGCATCAGTTTTTCACGTGCCGCCAGCAAGTCCTCGGCACGGCGTTTGGCTTTTTCCAGTTCCCGGCGGTAATGGTTGCTACGGGTGATGTCCCGCCATATCAGAACCAGAAAGAGGATGGCCAGTACCACAGCGGCAATGGCGATTCCTGCCATTGTGCGGATGGAGCTTTGTCGGATGTATTCCTCTTGTATATGTTTTTTTTGTGCCAGAGCCTGCTCTTCTTCCTCTATGGTGCTTAACAGCTGGTTGACTTTCTGGCTCAGTTTCAAGCCGCTGAGGCGTAGGGACTGGGTGCGGCGGTTCACCATTTCCATCCGTTCCTGATGGGTGTCGGTCACCCGGCTCTGTATGTCTTTCAGCAGGATGGCCACCGTGTCTGCCGGGCTGTATGCCTCGGTCAGCGTGTCGGTATATTCTTCCTGAATCACGTTGCTGACTTGGGTGGAATCGGCCTTTCCGGGTGCGAACACTTCTCCCAGCCGTTTGAAGAAGCTTTTGGGCTTCTTGCGGATGACGTATGAGTTGGTGTGTGTGATTACTTTTTTGCGTACGTGGGGAAGGCTGAGCAAAGAGTCCTGCTCGGCAATCAGTTCGTCGATATGCTGTTTGTAAATCTTGTCCGTCCCGCCTTCCTGAATCGCTCTCAGCAGGTTGCGCATGTTCCGTTCCTTCTCCATGAAGAGCATTTCCACCGTGTCCAGTCGTGCCAGTTGTATGCTGTCGGCCAGCAGCGTGCGTAGGGAGTCGAGTACAGTGTTGGCTTGTTTCATGGTACGTTTGTATCGGTGGTATTGTCCCAGTTGTCCCGTACTGAGCGATTGCCCGATGACTTCCGCCTGATAGAGCTGGCCGATGATCTGATTGGTGACATGTCGTCGTTGGCTCAGGATGGCTTCATCATCGCCGGTTCCGGTCAGTGACCTCATCTCTTGATAGATATATCCGATGGATAGGAAGAGCAGTGCGGTCAGCAGGATATAACCGGATGCAACTTTCAGCTTGGTGGAACGGTTGGGCAGGCTCATGGTGGCTTTATTTTAATTTCGTATCACGGTTAAAGCGCAGGTAATAGAGTATTCCCGCTGTAGTCAGCCCGAAGGGGAATGCCATCCATATTCCTATGATCCCCCAGTCCATGACGAAGCCGAAGAAATAGCCGGCCGGCAGGGAGATAAGGAAATAAGCGATGAATGCGATATACATCATGGGTTTCACATCTGCGATTCCGCGGAGGGCATTGGCGAAATTTATCTGTAATCCGTCACCAAACTGGTAGATGATGAACGGAATGATAAGTTGTGCTACCATCACGCTGACCGCCGGACTATCGCTGAACCATCCGCCCAGTTCGTTACGCAGCAGGAAGATGGGCAAGGCTCCTATCAGTGCGATGAGCAGCATGATATGGAATCCGGCGTATGCCGAGCGTCTGACGTTCATCCGGTCGTTTTGTCCGTGGAAATTACTAACCCGCACGGCAACGGCGGCTCCCATGCCATAATACATCATAAAGCAGATTTGGGAGATGGCGAGCATCACCTGGTGTGCCGCCAGGGCGGTAGTCCCGATCCATCCCACCATGATGGCGCTGAGGCTGAACGAAGCGGTCTCCATTCCCATCTGCATGGCAATGGGCCATCCCAGTTTGTTCAAGTGGAGGAAGTCCGCCCGGTTGAGCGCATGGTGCAGGAATCCTTCTTTATAAATATGATAACGCCGGGTACCGAAAAAGATGGCGGCGAATACGATCACCATCATGATGCGGGAGGCCAGTGTGGAGATTCCCGCTCCCAGCAGTCCCATTTCGGGCATTCCCAGTTTGCCGTAGATCAGAATGTAATTGCCGATGATGTTCATCACATTTCCCGCCAATAAGATCCACATGGAGACGCGGGTATCGGTTATGCCGTCGGCAAATTGCTTGAAGCCGTTGAAAAGCAACACAAACAACAGGGAGATCAACAAAACGATGAAGTAGGGACGCATCAGGGGCAGCAGTTCCTCGGGCTGTCCCAGCCGGTGGATATTCAGGTAGAGTATCCACATGATGAGCGTGAGCAATACCGCCAGCAGTGTATTGGCAAACAGGCTGTTCTTCAGCATCCGTCCCACGACATTGGTTTCCCCCCGTCCGAACAGGCTTCCTACGACAGGGGTCAGCCCGTACGAGAATCCGGTAGCGAAAATAATGGCCAGGGTAAACATGTTGTTGACAAAACTGGCGGCGGCCAGCTCGTTCGTACTGTGATGGCCTATCATCAATGTATCGGCAAAACCCAGAATGATGACGCCTATCTGGCCGATTACGATGGGGAGGCCTAAAGAGAAAAGTGTTTTATAATGTTGCATGGTTCATAATTTGCTGATGTGCTAATTGGCATATTGGCAAATTAGCATACGGATAAATTACTTTTATAGTAAAGTGTGGAACAATTTTCCCGCACAAATGTTTTTTGTGCCGCTTTTTTTATCTGCTCCGCAGTGACCGAGCGATACTTGCTTACTTCCTGATTGATATCCTCCGCTTTGCCGGTCAGTTCAAAATAAGCCAGATTAGTAGCTACATTCAGGTAATTCAAGTTATTGAATATCTGTTCGCTTTCATAGCGGTTCTTCACTTTTTCCAGTTCGTTCTCATCCACACTTTCTTCCGTCAATGCTTTCAGTTCCTGCCATACGGCCGCTTCGGCCGCTTCCAGCGTGACACCCGGGGCGGGTTTGCCGGTGATATGGAACAATCCTTGGTCAATGCTGCCCGAGATATAGGCGTCGATGCTGTTGAATACCTGTCTCTCTTGCACCAGATGCTGCACCAGGCGGCAGGAACGTCCGCTGCTCAGCAAGTCGCTCAGCATATCAAAAGCATAGTAGTCGGGATGGCGCCGTTCACAGATATGGAATGCCATGAAGAGCGCGTCTACAGGCACGTTACGCTCCACTGTCAGCCGGCGTTCCTCCGTTTGCTGGGGCTCCGCCGGCAGTGAGCGGGGCACTACGTTGCGGCGCGGGATGGGGCCGAACCATTTTTCGGCCAGTGCCACTGTCTCTTCAAAAGTGATATGCCCCGTTACCGCCAGAATGGCGTTGTCCGGCGCATAATATTTAAAGAAAAAAGCTTTCACCTCTTCCAGGGTGGCATGGGCTATGTGGCTGATTTCTTTGCCGATGGTAGGCCACTGGTACGGATGTACCTTATAAGCCAGGGCGCGTAGCAGATGCGAGGCGTCGCCGTATGGCTGGTTCAGGTTCCGTTGTTTGAATTCTTCGATCACCACTTGCCGTTGCACTTCCAGGCTGCGCGGGTTGAAGTCGAGGGACAACATACGGTCACTCTCCAGCCAGAATCCGGTTTCCACATTCTGGCGGGGGAGGGTGATGTAATAATTGGTCATGTCATTATTCGTCCATGCGTTGTTCTCGCCTCCGGCGTTTTGCACCGGAGTGTCATAGTCGGGCACATGAACAGAGCCTCCGAACATCAGGTGCTCGAACAGATGGGCGAATCCGGTATGATCAGGGTCCTCGTCGCGTGCGCCCACATCGTACAGCAGGTTCAGTGCCACCATCTGAGTCGTGTTGTCCTCGTTGTGTATCACACGCAGTCCGTTGGACAAGGTGTATCGGTTTATGTTAATCATTCGGCTTGTAAATTACTCAATGCTTGCCTTGAGAATCCGGATATTCTCTACAGGGCGGTCTGCACGGTTTGTTTTTGCTATTTCAATGTTGTTTACTACCTCCATTCCTTCGGTCACTTCACCGAATATGGTGTAAGAGCCGTCCAGGTGGGGGGCGCCTCCTATGGTGCTGTATGCCTGGATTTGTTCGGGGGTGAAGCGGAATTTCTCTTCTTTGTCCGCCAGTTCACGGGCTTGTGCCTCCAGTGAGTCTTGCAATTCCAGTAATCCGGCATTGTCTCCCGCCTTGCGCATCTTGTATATTTCCTTCATGTGCTGGCGTGCCAGGCTGTCGAATATAGCCTCTTCGCGCTGTTCGTTCATTTTGTTCTCCATGCCCAGCAGTTGCGGCTCGGTGAACTTGCGTCCGGTAACAATATAGAACTGGCAACCCGATGAAGCCTTTTCGGGGTTCACATCATCTCCTTGGCGTGCTGCTGCCAAGACCCCTCTTTTGTGGAAGAACTTCGGATTGAACTCGGCGGGGATGGTGTAGCCCACATCACCGCTGCCCAGCATGGCGGTATCCGATGCGCTTTTGCTGTCCGGATCGCCGGCTTGGATCATGAATTGTTTGATCACCCGGTGGAACAATGTACTGTCATAGACTCCCTCTTTTACCAGTTTGATAAAGTTATCACGATGTTTCGGCGTTTCATTATACAGGGCCACTGTGATATTTCCCATAGTGGTTTCCAGTTTCACCAAGGTGCGGTTTTCATTTTCCATACGATTCGTTTGTTTTTTTGAGCCGGCGCTACAGGCTGTCAGTGCGATGAAGGCCAGGCATATTAGTAAACTTTTGTTTGTTTTCATGGATATAGCTTTTATTCAGTTGACAAAGATAGGAAGAACTCGCAAAAAAACGGCAAAATTTGGATAAATAAAGTAAGTGTTTGGTATTGAGGAGAGTTAAGCCAAATTCTTCTATACCTTTCCAAATCGCTAAAATGCAGGATAATGAAAGGTTAAGAGAAAGATTTGCTACTTATCCGTTGCCCTTTTTAGCCCCGGATAATCCGGCAAAATAACGCTTGACCACCTGCGGTTTTACCGTTCACCATGCAAAGAACCCTATATTTTGCCCGTAAAGATAACCGTTTTTTTCCGTTTTTCATGGAAATACAGGTTATGTTACCGGCATCCGGGGTTTTATTCTTTGTTCCGCTATAATTTTCACAACTGTAAATAACTCTATATCAAGTAATTTTGCAACATAAAAAATAGAGTTATGAAACAGACGGATGTAACGGTTACGTTCTACCTCAAAAAGAGCGAAATGAATGACGAGGGACATTGCCCGGTCATGGCGAAACTTACTGTCGGCAAATTTTCAGAAGCGGCTTTTAGCGCGAAAATGTCCGTACCCGCTGCCCTGTGGGCATCCGGACGTGCCACGGGTAAAAGTAACGCCGCGCGGGAAATCAACCGGCAACTGGACGATTTGCGAGCTTCAGCCATTTCCATTTATGATGAGCTGTCAGCCACCCGTGAGAATGTAACGGCTGAAGAAATAAGGAATCTGTTGTTGGGGACGGCTTTCGGGCAGGAAACCCTGTTGGGTTATTTCCGGACGTTCATCGAACATTTCGAAAAACGTGTCGGCGTGAACCGGGAAAAGGGAACAGCGCAATCTTACCGCTATGCTTGTAACTGTGTGGCTGCTTTCATCCAGGAGAAATACAAGTTGTCGGATGTCTCTTTCACGGCTCTGAACCGTTCATTCATCGACAACTATGACCTCTACCTACGCACGGAGCGCCGCTTTGCCCCGGGAACTATCGTGTTGCTTGTCACACGGTTGAACACGATTGTCGGGGAAGCCATCGCGGAAGGGATTATCACTGCCGACCCGTTCGCGGGGTATGAAGCCGAACGCCCCGAGAGGGAGCAGAAATACCTTACCGCCGCGGAGTTACAACGGCTGATGACCACACCCCTGCACGACCCGAAACTCTACCATATCCGCGACCTGTTCCTCTTCTCCTGCTACACGGGTATCCCTTACGGGGACATGTGCCGTCTGACGGTGAAGGATCTGGAAGTGGCAGAGGATGGTGAGGTATGGATCAAGACCGCCCGTAAGAAGACGAAAATCGACTATGAAGTGCCGTTGCTCGACATACCGTTGCTCATCCTCGACAAATACCGGGATATGGCTCCGGAAGGAAAACTGCTGCCGATGTACAGCAACAACGAACTCAACCGGACACTGAAACGTATTGCCGCCATTTGCGGAATTGAACGGAAACTCGTCTTTCACTGCGGACGCCATACCTACGCCACCGAGATCACGCTTTCGCATGGTGTCCCGCTTGAAACCGTCAGTAAAATGCTGGGGCATAGCCGCATTTCCACGACGCAGATTTACGCCAAAGTGACCGATGACAAGATCGACATGGATACCCGGTCTTTAGAGGAAAAGATTGCCGGCCGCTTCTCGGTAGCTATTTAATCTATCATTGACAATCAAATTCACAACGACTATGGAACCGAATAATAAAGAGATAAAACGCCGCAGCACGTTCTCCCTGCTGTTCTACATCAACCGCACGAAAGTCCGCAAGGACGGAACATGTAAATTGTTATGCAAGGTAAGCATCGACGCCAAATCGGCCCCGATCAACATCAACGCGTTTGTCGATCCATCGCTCTGGAATCCGGAAAGCAAAAGGGCGAACGGACGAAGCGAGAACGCCCGAACGGTAAACCTGGCAATAGAGAAACTGACCGAAAAAATCACCGGACATTACCGCCATATTCGTAAAAGCCTCGGTTTCGTGACGGCCGAGCTGGTCAAAAACGCCGTGGAAGGAATCGGGCAGAAACCGTTCACTCTCCTTGCCTTGTTCCGCGAGCATAACGAGGAGTTCCGCAAGCGTGTCGGCGTGGATCGCAAGGAAGAAACCTATGAAAGTTACGAGAACTCCTATAATATTTTAGCCTCCTTCGTGAAAAAAAGGAAGGAAAAGGAGGATGTAGCGTTGCGGAGTCTTGACCGGGAGTTCTACGATGATTTTGAAATATTCCTGCGTACAGATCGTGGAATGAAACCCAAGACAGTACACGAGCATCTCTACCGGTTGAAGAAAATGACCAAGCGGGCTGTCAGTCAGGGCACACTCCGGCGCGACCCTTACGGGAAGCTGCACCCGGAACTGCCCCGGCGCAAGAGCCGCCATTTGAAGCTCGAAGACCTCAAAAAGCTGATGGAAACTCCCGTCGATAAACCCAATCTTCAGCGGGTGCGGGACTGGTTTCTCTTCGCCACCTTCACGGGGTTGTCCTACGCCGACCTGAAACGCTTGTCCGAAAAAGACATCACGCAATCGGACGACGGAACGTACTGGATACACATCCGGCGCCAGAAGACCGAAACGCCCTCGGCCATCCGCCTGCTGAACGTGCCGTTGCAGATCATCGAGAAATACCGCCACGAGCGTAGAAGCGACAGGATTTTCAACCTCTATTGCCGGAGGTATCTCATTAAGCTCACCAGAGAACTGGGACGGACATACGGCTTCGACATGACATTTCACCAGGCGAGGCACAATTTCGGGACACATATCACGCTCTCGCTGGGTGTGCCTATCGAAACCGTCAGCCGCATGATGGGACACAAGAGTATTTCCACCACGCAAATTTACGCCAAAGTGACCGACCGCAAGGTGGACGAGGATATGAAACGGCTGAAAGAACAGAGCAAAGGCCGGAAAATAAATCTCTACGAGGAGGACGAACCGGGAACGGAAAATATTATAACGGTAAACGGTTGAACAGTATAATAAAAATCGATAAATTTGTATGACTATGACGACAAGAGAACCTATCTGCATTGAAAACGGGCGGGTGGAAATCCACATGCCGGAGAACCGTGTATGGCTCACGCGCCACCAGATTGCCGACCTGTTCGGTGTTTTCGTTCCTGCCGTGGGGAGCAACATCCGCTCCATACTCAAAAGCGGCATACTCCGTGAGGAGCGGGTTTACCGCCGGGAGCGCAACCGTGACGGCGGTATTGTCGAGCTGTATTCGCTCGAAATGATCGCCGCGCTGGCTTTCCGCTTAAAATCCGGGAATGCCGAAGCCTTCCGCCGGTGGCTTGTCCGAAAGGCCACGACGACCGCCGTCGTCTGGCAGCTTCCCGGCATGAACACGATATTGAACTGAAAAAAGAAGAACGGCCAAAATAAAGGCCGTTCTTCTTTTATACCCATTCCTGTCCCCCGATACATTTCTTCCGGGAATCTTCCAGGAGCTTCTGTATCTCGGATTCCATGTATAGTACCTTGCCCTGAATCAAATAATAGGGAATGATCCGCGCCGTGCGGTATTCCTGCAATGTACGCCTGCTGATTTTCAGCAGCCGGGACAATTCCTCGTCGGTGACGAACCGCTCTCCCTTGAGTGTCCGGCCTCCGGAAGATTCCAGTTTATCCAGTGCCTTGCCGGCCTTTTCCAAGCGCCGGAAGAGATCCGCCACACGCGGATCGTGCTTGTCGATGAAATAATGGCTCATAACGCGGCGGTATTAGGATAGTGCGACGATTGCAGCAGTTTCCCGACATCTTCCGGTTTGTAGAAGATTTTGTGACGGATGCGGCTGAAAGGCAGCAACCCTTTCTCCCGGTAGGTTTGCAGGGTACGTTTCGATATACCCAGCACGTCACAGACATCCTGGTTGTCCAGCCATTTTTTCAAACTCACGTCCTCCTCCTGCGGCATAACGCCTCGGCTTTTCTTTCAATGGCTTCCACGTGCCCTGCCAGCGCGTCGAAAGCCTTCACGTCCATACTTATTATTTCCATGTTCTGTTTCATTTTTTGTTTCCCGGATGCCCAAAAGTACACAAATGGACAGTATCTTGTTAGCAGCCAGTGGCATATGGACGTATCCGTCTTAAAAGTGGCAGCGAGTGGCGCCACGTCCGGCGGAAACGATCCTCCGCCGATACGGGATCGGCACGTTCCGATACGCCAATCGCCCGTGAAAGGAAATGTTCGCGGGCGATTTATCATTCCATGCAGGGTGAGCCGTGAACCGACTTTCGCGAGCGTTCACGGCATATCGTTTTCTCCCCGTTTCTCTCCCATAACCTTTTCCTCTCTTTTTTTTATGCCGCGGAGCGCGGTATGGAAATCTGTTGTCTGTAGCAAAGGTAGTTACGGGGCTCACGCTGCTGCAAGATCGGGCCGCGGGGCGGTTTGCCGCAAAATCTTCCTCTTTCCCTGCGGGCGAGCGTATTTTCCGACAAAATCTTGCAGCAGCTATCCCCGACACCTTTTGATGCTACCGAAACAGATTCCATCCATACCGGCTCCGCTACGGCATAAAAAAAAAGTCAAAGGTTATGAGAAACGAAGAGAAAAATAAATGGAAACAGAAATCCTCCAACCTTCCACTTGGCATAAAGGCAAAGGTCGGGTTGGCGGTAAAGGTCGGGGCGGTGGCTTTGGGCTTCCACGTGTGGGGCATCGACTTTATTTGGGTCGTTTTGGGCTTCACGTTCTGTTATGACATCCTGCGGGGTATTTTCTCCTGCCTTGTTTCTCTCGTGGCTCTAACCGGCTTTTTCTATTTCCTATTCACTCACATCTTCTAAATTATTACAGGTATGACAAAGTACATTTCATTATTCGGAGCGACTACCACGGACACGCAGGTGCAGGTAGTCAAGGAAAACCAGGTTATCATCGGTATCGGTGCGGGTGCGAGCAGAAAGCGTTACGTCGTTTACAAGGTGGAACACACCGCCCGTGGCTATGTGTACCACATGGTCGATACCGAAACAAAGGAAATCAGCCGCACGGACATTTTGCGCCCCCTCTCGCAGACATTCGGTATCGGCAGGTATTACGACGACGTGAACCCCGAGTTCATGGACGCTTTCGAGGTGGCCTTGCTCGTGGGGCAGGCGGAGGAGCAAGCCACGGCGCAGGCCATCGCCGCCGCCAAAGAGAAAGCCGAGCATGACCGCATAGCGGAAATAGGGGCGCAGAGGTTACGCCGCATCATGCCCGAAGGGGTGCAGGGCGTAATCATCGCCGAACTCAACGAAACGGAATACACAGACCCCTCTTACGAGTGTTCGACCACCCGAAGCGTGCGTACCGTCATTCTCGGTTTTTCGGCCACCTCCCGCAACGGCTTCGGGGAGTTGAGAAAGGCGGCGGCCAATTTTCCGCAAACGGCGCACCTCTCCGAATACGACCCCAAGAATGAACACCGCTATCCCGTTTTCACGCTCGGCAAAAGTCCGAAATACGGGTGGAGTGTCTGCAAACTGACCCACTACACCCGTGAAGGTTACATCGACAGACTGGCATATATCGCAGGAAACGAGGAGAATATATGTCTGCCCGAGCCGAAAGACGAAAAACGGACAGAACGCACTGAAACGAGCGTGCAAGGCGGGTTTATCATCGTGGACTATTCCGAAAAAGCGATAGCCGTATTCGGGGACACCAAGCCCGTCAAGGACGCCCTTCACGCACTCGGGGGACGCTTCAACGCACGGCTGACGCATGACGGGCAGAAGAGAGCGGGATGGATTTTCCAAAAGACCAAAGAGGACGAGGTGCGGCGGCTTCTCGGAAAGGACGAATAAATGTTGAACACGGGGCGCTCGCCGCCCCACAATACCCAAAAATCATGGCACAAGGAACAGATTATTTCAAACTGACGATACAGAACTATCTCGACGCACGGGCTCGGGAGGACGAACTTTTCGCACCCCGATACGCCAACCCGAAAAAGAACATTGACGATTGCTGCACTTTCATCATCAACCAAGTACGGCAGAGCGGTTGCAACGGGTTTGCCGACGAGGAAATATACTCTATGGCACTCCACTATTACGACGAGGAGGACATCGACATCGGCAAACCCGTCAGTTGCAAGGTAGTGGTCAATCACACCGTCGAACTGACCGAGGAGGAAAAAGCCGAGGCACGGCGGAACGCCATACGGAAGGCCGAGAGCGAAGCCTACGCCAAGTTGGCGAAAGTCAAGTCCAAACCCAAGAAAATCGAAGATAACAAACTAATGCCCAGTCTATTTTAGTTATGAAACCGAGAACAAAATTCCAACAGAACGTCGTGGCGGCAAGCAAACACCTGCCGCCGCTTACCCCCGCACAAATCGAATGGGGGTACAAGAACTGCATCGAGCATATCGGACGCCGCACGCCGAAAGGACTTATCACCTGCACCGAGTGCGGCCACACATGGCAGAGCGAAAACGGAGAACTCACGGACAATCTGTCAGGGTGCGAGTGTCCGCACTGCCATACCCCGCTGAAAGTGGAAACCACCCTGCGCCGCAAGTTCAACGATTACGAGTATTTGTGCATCGTAACCCGCTGCAAGGGTTTTCAAGTCCTGCGCTTCGTATATATCGAGTGTTGGGCGAAAGTGGGACAGACGCCCGTTTACACTCATATCGAAGCCGTACAGCGGTGGATTGCCCCCGACGGACGCTCCGCAACCTTCGCACGGCTGCGCCCGATGGGCTTCTTCGTTCACGGGTGGAGTTGGTCGAGCGCATTGGAACTGCGGGCGGAGAACGACGGGAAATACAACATCACGCCCACACGCATCTATCCTCGGCAACGGCTTATCCCCGAACTGCGCAGAAGCGGCTACGGCAAACAACTCCCCGATGTAACCCCTTTCGACCTTATCCACCTGCTGCTCTCGGAGAACAAGGCCGAAACGCTGCTTAAAGCGGGACAAACGGCACTCGTGCAATTTTTCGCCCGTTCCTCCCGCAATATCGCCGACTATTGGCCGGCCATCCGTATCGCCATCCGTAACGGGTACGCTATCGGGAAACCGACGGAATGGTGCGACTACATCGACCTGTTGCGATTTTTCGGGAAAGACCTGCACAACGCCCATTTCGTGTGTCCCGCAGACCTACCCGCAGCGCATGACCTCTACATGGCAAAAAAACGGCGGCACATGCAGGAGGAACGGCGGCAGGAGGAACGGCGCAAGGCGTTGGAGCAGGAAGCCTCGTTTATCGAAGCCAAAGGGCGGTTTTTCGGCGTGGAGTTTTCCGACGGGGAAATTTGCATCAAGGTATTGGACAGTGTTGAAGCCATACGGCAGGAGGGCGAGGCCATGCACCATTGCGTGTTTACCAACGAATACTACCTGAAGGCCGACTCGCTCATATTGTCAGCCACAATCGACGGCAAACGCATCGAAACGATAGAGGTGTCCCTAAAACGCATGGAGGTCGTGCAGAGCAGGGGCGTGTGTAACAAGAACACCCCATACCACGGGCAAATACTGAAACTGATGAAGGGGAACATGTCCCTTATAAGGAAACGAATGACAGCATAAAAATCGGGGCGGCGAAAGCCGCCCTACAAAAAAACAAAACAATGAAAATCATCTATAAAAGCTACATGGCACGCCCGCTCAAACCCTTTGGGGAATGGGATTGGGAAGTTCAGGAAGCAGTCAAGACGGCCCTTGCGCTCGTCGAGGGGAAAACGGGTTCAGAACCCATTCCGAGATATGGCGAAGGTGCAACCTCGTCATTACCGTGGGACACAACATCTACACCACGAGTATCGAGATACGGCCACCCGAGCAGGACGTGATACGCCGCAGGAGCAACTGGCACAACGGCTACGCCTACTACTGCAACGGCGTGTTCTGGGCGAACATGAGCAGGGTTAAAGTGGAACTTGTCTGATTAAAAATTTCGGGGCGGCAAAAGCCGCCC
This sequence comes from Phocaeicola sartorii JCM 17136 = DSM 21941, assembly GCF_000614185.1. Taxonomy (GTDB): domain Bacteria; phylum Bacteroidota; class Bacteroidia; order Bacteroidales; family Bacteroidaceae; genus Phocaeicola; species Phocaeicola sartorii. The sequence goes on from NZ_BAKM01000012.1 coordinate 84,557, forward strand.
GTAAAAAGCGAGAACATGAAAACGAATGAAGTAAACAAGGAAATCTCCTATAAAACGCTGGTCGTAACCTTCGGCGAGGGTATCGGGCGGATCGACACCATGTTCGACGACCCGCAGGCGTGGGGCGTTGCCACGCTGAAACAATGGATTGACGGCTATGAAACTACGCGCTTCACCGAAATCGACGACCGAACGGCGGTTATCACATCCGAATACAACATGGACAGCGTGGAGGAATGGCTGCAAAAGAACACACCGATTATCAACCTGGAAAAACGATAAAATCATGCGCAAGTACAAATTATTCATCGGCTACCGGCTGCTGGGCGAGTTTTCCGGTATATGGGAAGCCAAAAATTTCGCCGCTGAAAGCGGCATGAGCAGAATTTTCTCGCTCGTGGGAGAAAATTACCGGGACAGTTGGTACGAACCCAAAAAACAAGACAAGAATGGAAACAAAGATTAAAGACATCACGGGAACGGAAATAACCGTTACCGACTTAAAAGAGGCGGTACGCCAATGCCGGGAGTGCCTCGCAAGTCCCTACCTGATGCCCTCGGGGCATACCGTGGGGGAAAACCATGCCTACATGTTGCGGCAACTGCTCACCCTGCAAAGGCGGAAACGGGAACACGACAGGCAACAGCCGTGAAAATACGACGCGAAAAATCGGACGATAACAACCGTCCGATTTTTTTGTTTCCCGTCAATCGACCGCCGTATGGTCGCCCAGCTTCCCGTGCAGTTCACGCCCGATATGTCCGGCAATGCCACGGGGAGAAATTTCAGAGATCGAACCCCACCCGCCATGCGTGTATATGCACGTCTTGAGCGGTTCGGTACGGGAAAGGTAGAACAGATAGCCGTTGCGGAGCAGGATGCCCACGAACACCGAGCCGACCTCGATGTCGCGATCTCGTCAAAACGTATCTTCCCGTCATTGTATAATACTGCCGTGCCATCCGCATCGGGAATGACGAACAGATCGTCTTCCATGACAATCCCGTGCAACTCGATTAGCGACCCCAGGCATTCACTCGCCGATACCCGGTCGTAACCACCCTTTACCTCATTTGTCGATTTCGTTTCCATATCGCTTTTCTTTAGGTTCGGACAAATACCATACGAAAAAGGCGTGAGAATACGTTAAATACCGGCATTGAGGTACAGCCAAGCACCCATCCACTCGATAGATAATTTCTCCCCACGCCGCTATCGCATACGCTTGACGCATATAGACACGACGATGAAGAAGAGAACTACCCATTATTTTGCGAGCGGATTAAAATTTGGCTGTTTTCAATGCCCCACCATAATGTGTTCCTTCCGTATGTAAATCGCCCGGCGGCATCGCCGCCGGAGGATTCGATTGCAAATATAACGATTTCATCCGGGTATCGGCGACAATACGTGCGATTTTTAACAACCTTCCTGCCAAAGAACTACCTGCCCTCCTACAATTTCGGCCCCCGGGCGGGTTTGCGGGGCGCGACCTTCGGCTGCGCCTTCTTCTCCCCGGGCGGTTCGACGATCCGCAGTTTGAGTTTCTCCGCCTTGCGGTCGTAACGCACCTCGCAGCAGTCGATCTCGCCCGCCACCGACGTCCACACGTTGTTCACACGCACCGCGCCGCCCGAGTAGAGGGTCTTGTATTGTTCGTATTCGAGCGGTTGCAGCAGCTTGGCGTCCACCTGGCGGTGGAACGAGTAGATGTTGCGCCCATTGGCAATCTCGTCGGGAACGTAAACCCGCAATTCGGGGTGCGCGGCCTCGGCATAGAGGCACAGATCCGCCGTGCGAAGCTCCCTCGGAACCCACTGGATCATCCTCGGGTCGCCCCGCACGGCCGTATCGGCCACGAGCGGCGTGATGGCCGTCTGGGGAATGTCGTACAGCACCCCCGCATCCTTGCGAACGGCCTCCAACGCCACCTCCTCCGTTACAAGCCGGCGGTTCAGGTGCAGGACACTCATCAACCGGTGTATCTTCTGCGGGTCGTCCTGCTCGCGGAACACCTGCAAGACCAGGGCGGGGTCGCTCAACGCGCTGATAACCGAGAAATCGGTTTTGTCCTTCCCGTAGGTACGCTCGAAAGCCTCCCGGCTCATCTCCCGCGTCCGCTGCTCGCGGGGGATGCCTTTCAGGTTCTGGGGATTCTCCCGCACCAGGCTCATGTACAGTTCCGGGCTTTTTATATGCTCGGGGAGGTAGGCCACGGCATAGGGCTGCGCCGTATGGCCTCCATGCACAGCTCCGGCGTTTTCAACCTCTCGGGGACGTATTGCAGGTAGCTCCCGTCGTGCCCGACGGCCCGGCGGCACATCTCCTCGGTCTTGGCATAGTCGGGAAAACGGAAGAACAGCTCCGGCTCCAGGGCGAAGATCTCACGGGCCACCCTCGGCGTGAGGAACCAGGGGGTCATGTTTTCCAAAAAATCGAAGGTCTTATCGTAATTCGTGCAATAGAATCCCAACACTTTCAGGTGTATCTCCTCGAAGGGATATAGCGGAGGACACGCAGGTCGTCAGTACGGGCCAACGCCCGGTTGCAGACCTCCGGCGTGAGTTGTTCGGGCTTGAAAAAGCGGATGGCCAGGGAATCGCGCTCCAGCGCCATCCCGCACAGACGGTCGGTTTTCAGATGCTCCGGCACGTACTCCAACGCCAGGTAGTTCGAGGACACGGCAGCCTCGCAGACCCGCTCCGTGCGCAGCTCCTCGGGGACTTCATGGAGCAGGATGCCGTCCCCGCCCACGGCACGCAGGCAGACCGCCTCCGTGCGTAGCTCTTTCGGTACGAGCGACAGGCAGGCGGCGTCCATCCCCACGCCGTACAGGGCCAGCTCCTCGGTCATGACCTCGGGGTCGAGAGCGGCAAAGACCTCGAAGTTTTTCGCGGGCGACAGCCCGAACTTTTTCAACCCCTCCAGGCATATATCGGGGTGCGGGATATGCCGCAGCAGCTCGTAGTCGCCACTCTGCACGGCCTTCAACGCCGCACGGCATATCTCCGGCGTCCGCAATTTCCCGGGAACGGCCTCCAGCGCCAGGCCGTTGCGCCTGACGGCCGCCAGGCATAGCCCGGGTGTCTTCAGCCTCTCGGGAACGTAGTGCAGCGCGTAGCTGTTGCTCTCGACGGCCGCACGGCACATCTTCGGGGTTTTCAGATCCTCGGGGACGAATTTCAGCGTTTCGCCCCGGTGACCGGCGGCGGCCGAACACAGCTCCGGCGTTTTCATCGCTTCGGGCACGAACTCGATGTTAAAAGCCGATTTTTTGACGGCGAAACGGCAGACCTCCGCCGTCTTACGCTCCTCGGGCAGCGTCTCGAAAAGGTTCTCACGCCACGGGTTCTCGTACACCCCCGTATCGAGGTAGGCTATATCTTTTCTCTCTTGTTCTGTCATGGTTTTTCATATTACGGGAAACGCCCGTCGAACGGGCGTTTCTCCTGGTTACACTTGTTTTATGATCTCTCGGGCTCTTCCTCCCCGTTCTCGTTCTGGAACGTGAAGGAGGTCTTCACTGTCTGCCCCGTGTTGTCCTCGATATAGACGTCGATCACCTGCTGGTCGTCGCTGCGCGAGGTGTAATAGAGGCGGAATACCTCACGGTCGAGCGGATAGCGGTCGTTGGGTAGGAACACCGTACCGTCGTCCATCCTCAACTCGCCGCGCCCGTCGGGCTGGAAATAGCGGATCGTGTAACGCGCGCCGTCATATCTTCCCTCCCGCACGAGCGTGCAGCGGATTTCGGCGGTTTCACCAATGGAGATTCGCTTCTGGACGGGCATCGTTTCCAGAGAAAACGTGTACGCCTGCTGTATATCCAGCCCGTTGTCGCAGGATGCGCATAAAAGGCCGAGAACGGCGATCCAAACCGCCAGGGCCGATACTGTCTTTATCTTTTTCATGTCGCTTGCAAGTTTAATGGATTATGAATTTCACGCCCAGGCCGAACTGCGCGTGGAAATGTCCCGTTGTAGTTCCCCATAGGATACGCTCGCGCCCCGTCAGCGAGAGGATAATCCTGTCGGTCAGGTACGCATCGACCTCCAGCGTGACGGCCCCGCCGTAGAGGAAGCGGTCACGGTGCAGGAGCGTGGAGCCGTCATAAAGCCGCCTCTCGCCCCAGTTCACGCTCTCGTACCCGGCCAGCGCCGAGCCGCGAGGTAGAAGAAAAAAGTCTTGGACGGGTCGGAGAGGAACTTGTAATAGTAGCCGCCCTCGGCCGTGAACTGCGCCACCGGGATACGTTCCGACTTGTAGGGGTAATAACGGTTCAGGAACTCCGCGCCGAACACCCACTTGTCGGCATTCTTCGCATAGCGGCTCATGGCCAGCCCGAACCAGTAGCCTGTTTCGTTGCGGCTGTCCCGGGTGTAGAAGCCGTCGGCCATGCCACCCCGTATTTCCAGCCCGCGCATGGCGGGCAGGGCACGCTGGGCGTGCGCCCCGTCCGAAAGGAGGAGGCATAACCCCAGCGTGAGAATGAATATCGCCCGTTTCATATCACTTTACCTTTAACTCGTTGATAACACGTGCGCGCACCAGGTCGGCATTCTCCGCCGTAAAAGTCTGGTGCCGCCCGCCCTGCTGCTCGTGCAGTTCCACGACCAGCTGCTTGTCGTCGGCCAGCGTGAACTTCGGGAGCGTGAAGACCATGCGCTCGGTACGCTTGCCGCCGATGACCTGCACGTTGTTGTATGCCCGCACGGGCCGGATGACCTGCTCCTGGATGGCCGTGCGTTTGGCCACCTTCTTGTCCGTAACCTTGAACGTCAGGTAGTCCACGTTGAAGGGCACGTTGGAGGAGTTTTTCAGCTGGAGGTGGAAATAAAGCAGGTCGTTATGCACGTAGATACCTTTGAGGAGGTATTGTACCCCGAAACGCTTGCAACCGATGTGCCTGATCTCGCGGCGGTCGTTCTTGTAAATGGACTGCATGATCAGCTTGACCAGCAGCGGAGATTCGCAGCCCAGCTCCTGCAAATAGATGTCCAGCGCGTTGTTGGGACGGTTTACCGCCTCCCCGTCATGTATAAAGTCCGCCATCTCGACCGACAGTTTCACCGGTTCGTCGGCATACTTGACATTAAAGCTGTAATAGGCCCCGTCCTCGGTAATGACCGAAAGGTTGCTCTCGCGCGAGAAATCACGCAGGGCCGCCTTTACACGCAGCACGTTTTCCGTGCCGTCGGCTTTCGCCGCCAGAAGATCCGAAGACCCCAGATCGACGTAACGGATGGCCGAGGGGAAAATCACATGGACGGTCTTGCTGAACGTCACCTCCAGCGCGTAGGGCGGGATAACCCGGTTGAAGGTCAGCGGACGGGTAAGACCGTCGTACAAATCGCCCGTGGAGGGCTTTTCCTGCGCGTGGGCAGCGAACATGCACCCGATAAAAGCGAGTGCCAGAAGAATCTTTTTCATACTCGATAAATTTTTGATTGTTGATAAAAATGGATTTTTTCAGTGGTGTACGGAAGTACGTCGTTTGTTACCCTTATTGAAGGGGCGGGAGCAGCAGGACGCTGTAACCGGCCTTGAGCGTGACCTTGACCGAGCGCATCTTCTTACTCACGTATTGCGACACGCCCTGGATGGCACTGCGCCCCAGGTCGGAAAGCAGTTGCGAACCGGCGTCGTCCGTGATCGTGATACTGCTGCCCATGCCCGCGCCCATATTGGCGGCGATCTCCTTCACGGCGTTGAGTTCTTCCGACCCCGGCACGGGAATACCCTCGTTGCCGTTCGTGTCATAGACCGACAGATCGACCGGAACGACCGCCCCGCCGTGTTGGACAGCGCTGACTTTGACCGTCAGCCGTTCGCCGTTGATCCTCGCCGCCCCAGTTACGGGCGTACCCGAGGGGATAAGCAGATCTCCCGCCATCATCGGTTCCAGCAGCCGGAAAGTAACCTCCCCGCCATCGGTGAGCGTCACGGTTTGCTGCACGGCGGCACGGATACTGTTGCGCTCAGGCTCGCGAAGGTCGCTCCCCACCGTGTTGAAACCCCAGTTCCGGGGCTTGACGAACTCACGGGCGAAGACCGAATCGGGCAGCGGGGCGGCGAGCAGCGACACGATATTACGGCGCACCTGGCGCACGGGCTGCACGGAAGCCTTGCCGGAAACGGAGGCTTTCTGACGCGCGGGTTCCGGGGCCTGACCGCCGTTCATGTAGCGGGCGGCGATCTCGTAGGACTTCTCCAGCAGCGCCACCTGCTCCTCCTGGGCCGTTTTCTGCGCCTGCTGTTCTTCCAGACGGCGTTCCAGTTCCTCGATGCGGGCCTGCATCTCGCGCTCTTCCACCGTTTCGCCGGCGGTATCCTCGTAGAAACTGCCCAACTGGCGGTTGATGTCGGCATAGGCGGCACGGGAGGTCCGGAAAGCTCCCGGCGAACCGCCGACAGGGTCGGAGAACTTATCCGGCACGGCAGCGGGCATGACGGGCTCTTCCTCCTCATCCTCCATCCCGAACGCAAAATCCTGCAAGGAGCGCACTTTTTCCCGCTCCCTGCGCCGCATCTCCTCCTGCACGTAGGCATCGCGCTTGTCCGAGAGGATACCCGCCGATTCCGGGGGAGGCAGCTCCGTGTTGAAACCTGCCGAAGGCTCCTCCCGTTCTTTTTCGCCGGGGGAGAAGATCAGCCACATACACCCGGCAAAGGCCAGGAAAAAGAGCGGGAAGACCACCATCTTCTTCCGCATCTGTATCTGCCGGGGCGTGAGTCCCTTTTTCCCCGCCTCCGGCTGTTTATTCTGTTTTTCGTTCGTCGTCATAATTGAAATCTTTTAGATGTTTTACACTGTCGGCCTCCTGCCGTTGTCTTAATTCCAGCTCCAGCCGCTCGATGTGCCGTATCTGCATCCGTTCCCCGGCTCCCTTGCCGAAGCGTAGATGGAAGACACGGTAAAGTAGAGCGACAAGACGGAAAAGAACAAGAGCAGCGTGAAGATCACGATAATCCGCTTATCGGGCGAGAGCGCCCCGCAAGCGCGGCGCAGGTGGTCTTCGATCCACTCCCCGAAAGCCTTTATTCTCTTCTTTGCCATAGCCTTATCTTTTTAATGTACGCAAATCGCGGTTCTCCAGAATCTCGAATTTCTCCATGATGAAACCTGCGGGTTATTGTCCGAACGCCCCGAGTTGATCAGCTCGCAGCGTGTGATGAGCGAACGCTCGGTGATGTTGCTCTCGCGGACAATCATTTGCCGGGCATAGGTCATGGCCCGGTAAGGATAGGCGTTGAAGTCGCACACCACGGAGTCCACCTCGATACGCTGGCTGATGTTCCCCGACACCACACGGTTGTAGTAACCTTTCTCCTGCATGTCCTGGTAATAGGCGAAGGCGCTCTTATCGACCAGGAACAGCGCGCGGTTGATGTTGCTCTCGATGGCCGCACGGTCGGGCGAGAGGGTAAAGAACAACTCGTGAAAACGCCGGATATGTTCGCGCGCCTCCACGGGGCGGTTCTGGCTCAAATCCTGCGAGAGCGCCAGCATCAGCGACTTGCCCCCGTCCAGGACGTAGATCTTCTCGCGTTGCTTTTCGGCGAAACGGAAACTCGCGACCACGCTGAACACGGATACCAGCGCGCAAAGGCAGAGGAACACGATACCGAAAAGCCGAATCTGCCTGAAACTTGTTTCGATGTTTTTTAATGACTTGAATTCCATTGTCCAAATTGTTATGAATGATTACTGTTACCTTGTGTTGCCAGGTTGCGCCCATTGGGGGCACTGCCCGAAGCCGGGCCGCCACCTCCTCCGTTACCGGAGGAGGAACCGCCACCGCCGCGACGCCCGAACGTGCGGCCGATCATGTTGCCGGCGATACCGCCCGCGACGCCCGTGGCGAATGCCCCGGCCTTGTTGATACCGCCCATAGCCCCGCCGCTCCGCCCGACTGGATCACCCACTCGGCAACGGTGGGGATCGTGAAATAGCCTATGATACCTATAATCAAAAAGATAATATAGACACCGCTGCCGCTGTCGGGAATGTAGTTGGGGTCTTGCAGGGCCAGGACGTCCGCCTGGAGCATCAACGTCTGGATCTTGGCCAGCACCGCGGAGAACAGGTCGGCGATGGGAAGCCAAAGGTACACGCTGATATAGCGGGAAATCCAGCTTGCGAGCGTCGAGTGGAAACCGTCGTAAATGGAGAGGGCGAACGACAAGGGCCCCAAAATCGACAGCACGACTAAAAAGAATGTCCGCAGCGTGTCGATGGTAAGCCCCGCGGCGTTGAACAGCAGCTCGAAGAAGTCCCGGACAAGCTGCCGGAAACCGGCCTTGATGTCGTACCACGTGCGTTCGGCCCACATGCTGATAATCTCGCCCAAGTCCGTGATACCCATATCCGCAAGCCGTTGTTCATACACCTCGTCGTCCACTAACCAAGCCTTGCCCTCGCGCCTGCGGGCCTCGGCTTCCAAATCGTCCTTCTGTTGCTGGTATGCCTGCAAATCCAATGTCTGCCCCTCCAGGATGGCGTGCGTGCCTTGCACCACGGGCGACATCACGGCGTTGATCGTCCCCAGAACCACGGTGGGAAAGAACATCACGCACAAGCCGATGGCGAAAGGCCGCAGGAGCGGGAACACGTCGATAGGCTCCGCACTGGCCAGCGCCTTCCATACCCGGTAAGCCACGTAAAAGAGCGCACCCAGGCCGGCGATACCTTTCGCCACCCCGATCATATCGCCGCATAGCGGCATCATCTCCTGATACAGGTTCCGGAGAACCTGGTGTAAATTGTCGAAATCCATGACTGCCTCCGTTTTCAGGTTACCAATATCTGTCGTTCGGGTTCCCGTAAAGTGCCAGCACCCGGTGCGCGTCGCCCTTTTCGCGGCTGCGGATGAAGGACACGGAGATGGTCTTGCGCGTGTAATAGCGCGTGAGGTTGCGGTACTCCAGCATCTTCGTGTAAACCTGATCCACCACGTCCATCCGCTCCTTGTCCGAGAGCGAGAGGCCGTTGCCGCCGGTTATGACCGTCTTGAGTTCCGCCACCAGCGCGCCGCCCTCCTCCAGCAACCGGGCGTAACCTGCCGAGATCGCCGCCAGTTCGTCCACCGTGAAGTTCGGGTCTGAAACCATACGGTTGAATCCCGAGGTGTAGATTTCCGTGATCTCGCTGACCATTTCGAGCGTAAGCTTCACCTTACGGGCGCCTTGATGATGTTATGCACCGATTTGAGGGCGTCGTAGTAAGCCTTGCTCTGGTTATAAATCTTGATACTCTCTTGCAGCGACTTGACCATGTTGGTCGCCGTGGTCGAGCTTTGAACCGCGCTCTTGATGTTCTGAACGAGGTTCGACGGGTCGATGACCGTCCACTGCGCTTTTGCCTGGTACGTGAAGCAAAGAAGCCCCACGAACAGCGTTAAAATCAATCGTTTCATTCTTTTCATTATTTAATTCGTGAATACTTGGGCGGTCATTCCGACGCCCGGTAATAATCCCCGTAGGCGGAGAGCTGGAGCACCTCGCGCCCCGCATCGTAGGCCAGGGCGACATACCCGTAGAGGTCGAAGTAGCGGATGCCTCCCCAATACTTCCTCACGGGACGGGAAAAGCGTGTCCCGTCCTTGTAGGACACCTCCACGTAAAAACCGCCGCCCCGGCGTCCCGGGTTGCGGTAGATGCGAACCCGGGGAGAACCCGAGCGGCTTTCCCACTCGCCCGCCACCTCGTACAGCGCGAAATCCAAACGCGCCGCCGTGGGGTCTGATCCGATACACCTGCGATACATGGCCTCTCCTCCCGTTAGCGTTTGCCCTCGGCAAGCTGCCTGATCGCCAGTTCCATATCACCGTCCAGCTGCTCCGCAAGCCGCTGTACCTCCACCTTCTCCGTTTCCTCGGTCGTGTAGGCCAGGTACTCCGGGACGCTGACCTCCGTGGCATAGACCGCAGACTGAACACCGCCCAGACCGATCCAGACCTCCTTGTATTTACGGGAAGGGTCGTTGGACTGGTTAATCGAGAGGATCTGCGCCTTCTCCTTGTCGGTCAGTCCCAACAAAGACTGAATCGCGTCGAAACGGTTCATGAACTTGCGCTGGTCGAGCAGGATCTTGCAGTCCGAGTTGTTGATGATCGCCTCCTTGACCACCGGGCTGGAGATGATGTCCTCGACCTCCTGCGTCACCACGATGGCCTCACCGTAGTATTTACGGACGGTCTTGTACATATAGCGCAGATACTCAGCCATGTTAGCCGTCGAGAGCGCCTTCCAGGCTTCCTCCACGATCAACTGTTTGCGCACCCCCTTGAGCCGCCTCATTTTATTGATGAAAGCCTCCATGATGATGATCGTTACCACGGGGAAAAGTTCCTTGTTTTCCTTGATGGAATCCACCTCGAAGACCACGAAGCGCTTCGAGAGCAGGTCGATGTTCGCCCGGGAGTTCAACAGGAAATCGTAACGCCCGCCCTTGTAGTATTGCCGCAGGGTGATGAGCATATTGTCGATGTTGAAATCCTCGCGGCTGACCCGGATCTCCCGCTCCTCCAGCTCGCGGCGGTAGTCGTCCCGCAGGTACTCGTAGAAACTGTCGAAACACGGTACGATATTCCGGTCGGCGCGGATACGCTCGATATAGGCGTTCACGGCACTGCCCAGCTCGCCGCTCTCGGTCTTCGTGATCTTGTCGTCCTCGGTTTTCCAGAGTGTCAGCAGCAGCGTCTTGATACTGTCTTTCTTCTCCACGTCGAAATAGTAGTCGTCGGTGTAGAACGGGTTGAAACTGATGGGATGGTCCTCGGTATAGGTAAAATACACGCCGTCCTCACCTTTGGTCTTACGCCGGATCAGCTCGCAAAGACCCTGGTAGCTGTTACCGGTATCCACCAGCACGACATGCGTGCCCTGCTCCCAGTATTGGCGGACTAAATGATTCATGAAGAATGACTTACCCGACCCGGAGCCGCCTAACACGAATTTATTCCTGTTCGTGATGATCCCTTTTTTCATCGGTTCGTCCGAGATGTCCAGGTGCAGGGGCCTGCCGCTTACGCGGTCGCACAGCTTGATGCCGAAAGGGCTGGACGAGGATTTATAGTTGGTTTCCTCCGTGAAGAAACAGACCGCGGGCTCGATGAACGTGTAGAACGATTCCTCGGCGGGGAAATCCCCCGCGTTGCCCGGCATACCCGCCCAATAGAGCGTGGCGGCGTCCACGGTGTTGTGGCGCGGACGGCACTCCATCAGAGCGAGCTGGCTGCCCACGTCGTTGCGGATATGCCGGAGCTCCTGCACGTCGTCCGACCAGGCCAGCACGTTGAAATGGGCCCGGACGGATTGAAGACCGAACGAGTGCGCCTCGTTGAGATACTGGTCGATCCACTCCTTGTTGATCTGGTTCCCGCGGGAGTAGCGGGAAAGGGACTGCATGTTACGCGCACGTTTCTCGAACATACGCAGGTTTGCGTCGCTGTCTTCCAGGAACACGTACTGGTTGTAAAGGTGGTCGCAGGAAAGCAGAAGACCCACGGGGGCCGCGAACGACAGCAGGCAGTCCGAACGGTCGGTGGAAAGACGCTCGTAACGGGTGTCCGTACCCACGCGCCCCGGCAGGTCTTCCGTGTCCGAGAGCGTGTGCAGGCATACCCGCTTGTTACCCACGCGCAGAACCTCGGCCCCCAGCTCGATGTCCTGGAGCGAAGTCGTCTCCGAGAGCGAGAGGGAAAAATACCGTTCCAGCAGGCCCGGACAATCCGCCGTACCCGTGATCTCGTCCCCCGTGAGGCGGACAAGGGTCAGGAAACCGGAATCGTTCAGAATACGCTCGAACTGTTCCGCCGCCTCCAGGAATTTTGTCGCCGACTCCCGGTTCACCTCTTTGGGAATGAGGTTGCCCCGGCAGAGGGTCGAGAAGTCTGAACGCATGTGCATACGCTCCCTCGTCGTTTTCGTCAGGTAGAGGAAGCAGGCGTGGGTCAGGAACGGACGCTCGTTGAAATGCCGCTCGTAACTGCGGGAGAGGAAACTCATGTCACCCTCGCCCGTGGCCGGGCGGTAACGCTCGCGGATGAACCAGTCCTGCTTGTGTACCACGCTGTATTCGGGCAAGACCTTCAGGGCCTTGCACCAGGCGGCGTGGATCGCCTCGTACTCGGCGGACGTGACGGTGAACAGCTCCGGGAGTTCGACCCGATAGACGACCGTTATGTCCGCGTCCTTGCTGATGATACAACCGCCTTCCACGGCCAGGAGCGGGAACTTGCTTTCCAGCGTGGTGGCTTTCAAGATGTTTCTCATACGCGGCCCCCCTTTCTTTTCAGCAGCCGGCGCAGGGACTTGCGGTTGATCAGGTAGCGGGGATGACGGCGCACGGCGAGCAGCTTCATCAGCCCGTGTTCCCCGTAACGGGCGTTCAGGCGGAAGGTAAGCCAGATCAGCACCGAAGCCGCCGCAACGCCGAAAGCGATACATACCCACTGATCGACCCCTGCCATGTAGAGGACGACGAACACCACGAAGACGGCCAGCAGGCCGCCCGCGAAGATGAAGAGGTACTGCGCCTTCAGGCCCCGGAACTCCACGCTCTTGCCGATTCCCTTGTTGATTCCATATTCCATAATTGTTTGCATGACAGGTTGGACTACAAGAAGAAAGAGCGCAGGATCGTCGCGGCGACAATCAGGAAAATACACGCGCCGAACCAGCTCGCGGCGGTCTTCGACGTGTCGGGGTCACCGCTTGAAAACTTGTTATAGACCTTGATGCCCCCGATAAGGCCGACCACAGCCCCCACAGCGTACACGAGCTTCGTGCCGGGGTCGAAGTAGCTGGTTACCATGTTGGTAGCCTCCGTGATGCCGGCGATGCCGTTGCCCTGCGCGAAAGCGGAGGAGATGGCGGCAAAGAGAAATGCCGCCGGAAGAAGAATCTTGTTCTTTCTCATAACTCGATAATTTTTGAATGGTGGCGCGGGGATGGATAGGCCCCGCACCGGGTTAAACTTCTTGATTCGGATTTTTTCAGTGGTTCACGGGTAACCTCACGCGCTACCCGTAGTCTTTTTCTTTCATCGTGATGTCATTATTGGGTTAAACATACTCACGGACGTCGAAACCCGAGGGAACCGAACCCCGCGGAGATGGGCTTTCCGCAGACCCCTCGGACATACGCCGGTGAAAGGCCGAGAGGTAGGTGTCGATCAGGGATTTTACCCTGTCGTTCCCGTCGGGGCGGCCCGAAACGATGACCTCGAACATGTCGGTCTGCTTCAGGCCCAGGAGGACACGTCCCGTTTCCTCCCTTTGCTCGTCTGTTGAAGGTGGATCATGTACCACGTGGCGGTAGGCTTCGCCCATCTGTTCAAAACTGACCCCCTGGGCAAGCGAGCGGCCCAAAAGGGGCAGCTCTTCGGTGTCGTCTTCATCCTCGTCATAATCCGGCTCCTCCGCGTCCGCATCCGGGAAAGATTCATCGTACAGCGGAAAGTCGATTTCCAGAGGTTCGTTAGGCTCCCCCTCGGGGGCGACACCGAACACTTCATCCAGGTCTTCCGGCGGAATCTGCCGGGGGTATTCGGGTACATTCGTGGGCACAAATATATCGGCTTTTTCCGTAACTTTTTCAGTTTCAGATTCTACGGCAGCTTGTGGCCGGGAGTGGCGCACGTCGAGGACAAAGCGGCTCCTGCCGATGATCTCCTGCCGGCAGGGCGTGTCTTCGGAAACGGTCCCGTCTGCCGGCTCGTTACGTTCCATCCGCCGCAGGCGGAAAAACGCCCACAAGGCATACCCCACGGCAAGGAGGGGCAGCAGCCACAACGACCCGTTCATCGCTCCTCCGATTTGGGTTGCCGGGAGGACACGGCCTCACGCTCCTCGAAAAGCCGCTCGATGGTTTCACGGTTATCGTCCAGGTGTGCCTTGAGAACCTTGTCCACGTAGGCCGTGATCGTCACGTCGCCACGACCGATGACACGGGTGATCTCACGGATACGCTCGTGGTACGACGGACGTATCTTCACGTGCTTGTTTCCGGCGAAAGGCAGCCGCAGCAGGCAGATGTAACGGGCCAGGTACTCGGCCTCGGGGGTGGGGACAGTCCCCACGGTGACCTCCCCCGAAGGGCCGTCCGGGACGATAAGGGTTTTCATCCTGCGCCGGTAACGGCACACGCGAAAGATGAAGGGTACGGCCACGCAAAGGACGGCCGCCAGGATAACAGATAAAATCATTGCTTTGTCTGACATGATGGATTGTTTTTAATGGGTTGTAAATATTGGGTTCATAACTAAAAAATATCGGAGTTCCGTTTCTTGTAGAGTTCCGAAATTTCCTCCTGATAGGTCGCGAAATGCTGCTCCAGCACATTGTCCAGGTAGCTGTACAGCGAGAGTTCATTCTTACCGATAACCTGCACGATCCGGGTTATACGCTCGTGAAACTCCTTGCGGATATACACCGTTTTGCCGCTTCGGGTATTGGAGGGGGCGTTCCGGATAAAAAGACGCTCGTAATCCTGGCCTTTCCCTCTTCGGCGGCGTCCCTCCTCTTTCGTAGCCGGCGAGGCCGCCGCCTCGCCGGACGGTTCCGATAGAGCCGATGCCTCCTCCTCTTTTTCCGGCGTGTAAGGATGCAATGGCCGGTTTCGGCTTTTGGCCTGGCTGATGATGAAGGAAGCGTCCAAACCGTCGTCATGTTCTTTTCCGCTCATGAGATACTACTTTAACAGTTCGATCAATTCATCCACGAGTTTATCCAGGTTGCTGCCCCGGATCAAAGAACGGTCTGCCGGGAAGAGCGTGGAACGGAAGACAGAGCGGCGGCTGGCGCTCTGCTCACGACGGAAACGCTTGGTGTCAGGCAAGAAGGTCTTCAGGACAGGAAGATCCAACTCTTTCATTACCGCCTCGTAAACCTGATATAACTCTGTCTTTTCACGCCCGTCCACCATGTTCCACAACATATACAGCCCTTTCATCCGGGACTTCTCGCGGCCCATGATATGCTCCTTGACCACAACCGCGTAATTCAGGGTGCTTTCCATGACAACCCGGTCGGCACTGATCGGGGCGACGAGATAATCCATTCCGGCCAGGGAATGAATCAGATCCTCGTTATTGATCGTACCGGGAAGGTCGAAGAACACATAATCGAAATCACCTTGCGGCAGGAGGTAGTCGGCATCGGCCAACGCCTCTTTCGTGTTGCTTTCCACGACAGGATAGGCTTTCTTTTGAAGCCGGGTGAATTGTTCGTAAGCCAGCCTCTTGTAATGTTCGTCTTCGAGGGCAAGCTTCAGGTCACGTTCCCGCATCTCCACAATGGAGTGTTGGGGATAATCGCAGTCGATGACCGCGACATTGAAACCCTTTACATAGTGCAGGTAAGAGGCTGCCAGCACCGTGAGGGTGGTTTTGCCCGCTCCGCCTTTCTGGGTGGAGAAGGCCACGAATTTCGTTTTCTCTTTCATTGTTCCATGCGTTTTTAGTTATACAATCGGGTAATCGTTCATCTCTTCACGTATCCGGGCAAGTGACGGCATGAGATTTTATGCAGGTATGCCGGCACGCATATATGCTGGTGCGCTGGCAGGCTGTTACGCCGGTATGCCGGTGCATGGGCGCGTGTCCGATTTTATACTCATGCGCAACCGCATTTGCTTATCCGGACAAAGACCCGCTTTTTCCTCTGCACACGGTGTTTCCTGCATCTGTCCGCACGTGTGCGGACAGGGGGATGTGTCATTGCCCGTATCCGTTCTCACGTGCAAAGTAAACCCTTAAAAACACGGGGTGTATGCTCTTTTTCCGCTATGGCCGCATGTGGCGTCAAAGTGGACTCAAGTGGCATAATCGCTTATAGTACAAGCGATTGAATAGGTCGGTATCTTTGCCTCGTGAACGATCCCGACGCTAATGAAGCCGTCCTTGCCCCGTTTTACGGCGGCTCTTTCAATGTTCTGTCCGCGAGCGGGCAGAAGGTATTTGCAAAGGGCAAATAGCAAGCTGTGTTTTCTGCTGCACGATTCTCGTTTTGCAGCAGAAAACAGCTTGCCCGCAAGGGGGAGAAAGCACCTCCGGAGTCGGTGCTTTTCAGAAAGACGGCAAGCCGCGAAGGGATCGGAATTTTCAGGAACCGGTGGGGCTCTGGCCTCTCCTTAAAATTTCGATGCGATGGAAAAGAACAGGAAGCCCCGAGGGGGCAAAGGGGGACGACCCGCGAAAAACGACCCGGCCGTTTACCGCTTTTCGGTAAACTTTTCAGCCGTGGAACATGCCCGTTTCCTCGACCTTTACGAGCAGTCCGGGCTATTGTCCAAAGCCGCTTTTATCAAAGCGAGAGTGTTCAACGAGGCGTTCCGAGTGGTAAAGACCGACCGGGGAACGCTCGAATACGTGGCGAAGCTGACCGCTTTCCACGCCCAATTCCGTGCCATAGGAACGAATTATAACCAGGTGGTGAAGGAGCTGCACGCGCATTTTTCAGAGAAGAAAACACTCGCGCTGCTCTATAAACTGGAGAAAGCGACACGTGAACTGGCGGCCGTCGGGCAGCAGGTCGTGTCGCTCTCCGAAGAGTTCAGACAGCGATGGTAGCCAATATCACCACCGGAAAAGACGTGTATGGCGCGCTGGCGTACAACCAGGAGAAAGTCGATCGGGGCGACGGGAAGGTGCTGCTGACCCACATCGTGAGGGAGCCGGCGGATGGCCGCTTCAACGTGGCCGCGGCGGCAGAAGACCTCCTGCGCTGGATGCCCTCGCACTACCGGACGGAAAAACCCGTCGTGCACGTGTCGCTCAACCCGGCTCCCGAAGACCGCCTCGACGACGGGCAGCTCGCGGAGATAGCCGGGGCCTACATGGAGCGCATGGGCTGGGGAGGACAACCTTATATCGTATTCAAGCATACCGACATCGGACGGGAGCATATCCATATCGTGTCGGTGCAGGTGGCCCAGGACGGGCGCAAGATAAACGACAGCAGGCGCAACGAACGCAGCGTGGCCGTTACCGAGGAACTGGAAAGGGAGTACGGACTGCATCCCGCCAAAGGGAGAAGGCGGGAGAAAGGGCAAGGGATCGTCCCCGCCGATTACACGAGGGGAGACCTGAAACGGCAGGTGGCGGCGGTAATAAAACCGGCCGTGGCGGCATACCGCTTCCAGACCCTCGGCGAGTTCCGGGCATTGCTGTCCCTATATAATATAGGTATAGAGGAAGTCCGGGGAGAGCGGAACGGAACCCCCTACCGGGGATTGCTCTACACGCTGCTGGACGAGAACGGGGACAAGGCAGTGGCCGCGCCGCTCAAATCCTCACTGTTCGGTAAAGAGGTCGGGTATGACGGGCTGGAACGGCACATGGAGCGCAGCGCCGAACGGTTCGGGAAGGACGGCACGGGGAGGCAAATCCGTGACCGGGTCGATAAAGCGCTTCGGGGAGAACCCACGGAGGAAGAACTGCGGGAACGCCTGCGGGAAGCCCGGGTAGATCTCTACATACGACGCAACGAAAACGGCCGCATCGTGGGAGTGACGTTCATTGACCACGAAACACGGACGGTCGTGAACGGATCACGGCTGGGAAAGGCATACTCGGCCAACGCCTTCGAGATGCGCTTCGGCGGGAAACGGAATCCCGGGGAAAGCACGAGGGGCTTGTCCCCGAAACAAGCGCCTGCCGGACGGAACGGGCAACGGAAGCGGAATACCTCACGACGGAGGAAAGTATAACATCTCAATTATCATTCATTTATTAAATTTTACGGTTATGCAACAGGAAGACGACCTTCGGGGTCTTGCAAAAACAATGGATTTCATGCGGGCATTGAGTATCTTGTTCGTGGTGATCAACATCTACTGGTTCTGCTACGGGCAGATACGGGAGTGGGGAATCAATATCGGCGTGGTCGATAGGATTCTGCTGAACTTCGACCGCACCGCGGGGCTGTTCCGGAATATACTATGGACAAAACTTTTCGCCGTCGTGTTCCTCGCCCTTTCGTGCCTCGGGACGAAAGGCGTGAAAGAGGAGAAAATCACGTGGCGGAAAATCATCGCCTCCCTGGCGACGGGAGGCGTGCTGTTCTTCTTCAACTGGTGGCTGCTGGACTTGCTGCTGCCGGCGGTGGCGAACGCCGCTTTCTACATCCTGTCCCTATCGGCCGGGTATATCTGCCTCTTGATGGGCGGCGTGTGGATGTCCCGCCTGCTGAAGAACAACATGATGGACGACCCCTTCAACAACGAGAACGAATCCTTCCAACAGGAAACCCGCCTGATCGAGAACGAATACTCCATAAATCTGCCGACGAAGTTTTACTATAACAAGCAGTGGAACAGCGGGTTCGTCAATGTCGTAAATCCGCAGAGAGCTTGTATATGTATGGGCAGTCCGGGCAGCGGGAAAAGTTACTGCGTTGTCAATCAATTCATTAAACAGCAAATCGAAAAGGGTTATACCCAATACGTTTACGACTACAAATTTCCCGATCTTTCGGAAATCGCTTACAACCACCTGCTGAATAACCGGCGGGGCTACAAGAAGGTTCCGACGTTCTACGTCATAAACTTCGACGACCCGCGCCGCTCGCACCGTTGCAACCCCATTCACCCGGACTTCATGACCGATATTTCGGACGCCTACGAGAGCGCCTATACCATCATGCTCAACCTGAACCGAACCTGGGTGCAGAAACAGGGCGATTTTTTTGTAGAAAGCCCCATTATCCTTTTCGCGGCCGTGATCTGGTTCCTGCGCATCTACGACAACGGGCGGTATTGTACCTTCCCGCACGCCATCGAGTTCCTGAACAAGCGGTACGAGGATATTTTCCCGATTCTGACATCCTACCCGGAACTCGAAAACTACCTCAGCCCCTTTATGGATGCCTGGATCGGAGGCGCTCAGGATCAGCTCCAGGGCCAGATAGCATCGGCCAAAATTCCGCTTTCCCGCATGATTTCGCCCCAGCTATATTGGGTCATGTCGGGGGATGACTTCACACTCGACATCAACAACCCGGACGATCCCAAAATACTCTGCGTGGGGAACAATCCCAACAGGCAAAACATTTACAATGCGGCGTTGGGACTGTACAATTCCCGCATCGTGAAGCTCATCAACAAGAAAGGCCAGCTCAAATCGGGCATCATCATCGACGAGTTGCCGACGATCTACTTCAAGGGACTCGACAACCTGATCGCCACGGCCAGAAGCAACAAGGTCGCCGTGCTGCTGTGCTTCCAGGATTTTTCACAGTTGAAGAGGGACTACGGGGACAAGGAGGCCGCCGTCGTGATGAACACGGTGGGCAACATCTTCTCCGGGCAGGTCGTTGGCGAAACGGCCAAGACGCTCTCGGAGCGCTTCGGCAAGGTATTGCAGAAGCGGCAGAGCATGACGATCAATCGCAATGAGAAATCGACCTCCATATCCACGCAGTTGGACAGCCTGATCCCGGCCTCGAAGATCTCGACGCTCACCCAGGGGATGTTCGTCGGGGCCGTGGCGGACAACTTCGACGAGCGAATCGAACAAAAGATTTTCCACTGCGAGATTGTCGTGGACAACGAAAAAGTGAAAGCGGAAACGGCCCGGTACGAGAAGATACCCCAGATTACCGACTTCACCGACGAGAACGGGACGGATCACATGAAAGAGGTCGTGCAGGAAAACTACGAACGCATCAAGCCGAGGCCGGCCGGATCGTCGCCGAGGAGCTGGAACGAATAAAGAACGACCCGGTGCTTTGCAAGCTCCTGCCGGAGCAGAACTAAATGAATACGAGTCCCCGCAAACAGCCTCCGTTATCTTAACGGGGGCTTGTTTTCATTTTCCGCAACGGTACAACGAGCGGAGAAGACGGTATTTTGAACTGCCTATTCCGTTCTGTTTCCGGCCTTGTCTATATAATACCATTCGTCGCTCTCCCAATAGTGGTATTCTCCGCCCGAACCGGGCACTTCTTTCATCGCTCCCTTGTCCGTTACCTTTGCCTTGCCCTCCTTGAAAGGAAAGCCGAAGGCAAAGCGGGGTGTTATGACCGTCCTGCCGTTCTCGTTCGCATACCCTATGCGCCCTCTCTTGTCCACGATGCGGTACAGACCTTCCTGTACGGGGTCGTTGCCGTTGTCATATTGAAACACGTTGTAATGCTTCATGGAACTGCAACCGCATAATAGCATTGCTATAATTATCGTTAGAATTTTGCCCATATAAATTTTCATACATTAGGACTCCCAGCTTGTTTTCACAAAATTACTGTTTTTACGGCAGACGGGGAGCGTTTGATGCAATGTTTCTCGGCATAACGTGGTGATTAAGTGGACGGAAAACATTATTTTTGTATTCGGAATCCTTTTAATCATAAGCCTATGGCGATTACCGATATATACGAGGCGATGAACAGCAAGGTTGAATCTTTTTTCGAGTGGGCGCAGGCTCACCCGAAATACGGGCTGCTGTTTGTTGCCGGACTGCTTGCCCTGTGCTGGTGGGGCTGTTGCTGCGTTGGGAATGGGCGTGTCGCTGGCAGTTTGGCGGCAAGCTGTGGATGTTCGACGGCTGCAAGCCTGAAACGCACCGACGGATTCAGATGGTACTGGTCGGCGTGGCTCTGACAGCTGCCTGACGATGTTCTTTATATGGAAGTGACGGTATGGAAAAGGACAAACGCAAATACCGGTTCTGCTTCATCGACTATATGTGGTATGTGGCCGAAGAATGGAGCGAGCGGGAACATAACAATCTCAACGGGAGAATGCTGTTATTCTTTTGCTGGCTCTTTCCCATACTCTTACCGCTTGGAATACCGCTGCTATTTCACCTTTTCAGTTGGATGATTGCTTTTGCCGTAGTAATGATTCTCTGCTTTCTTCCCGGCTTGTTCTGCCAACTCCGCTACACAGCCGGGCGACATAAAGTACTCCGTGAACATTATGGGAAGATGAAACATCCCGGCAGGAAGCTCGCCAAAATAGTCCTTATCGCCGGCGCCCTGACCGTGGCGAATGTCGTGCTGATGTTTCACCTCGGATTTATACATTGGGCATGATGAAACGGCAGGAACATAAACGGCGTTTTTATTTCTGGGACTACCTCTGGTGGGTGGGGGAGAAAAGGAAGCAGGCAAGGCGAACAGGCAGGGTCGATGGCGAAATGATGCTCTCGATTTATATCTTCGCTCTTTTGATATTCCCTATGATGATTGTAACTATCCGGCTTTTTCCGGGTGTGCCGTCATGGTTGCCATGTGTCGTTTTTAGCATTATCACATTTGTCGTGATGTCGCTCGTCGGCAGGATTTACAAATGGCGGGGCAAAGCCGTGATGTCTCACTATGCCAAGTGCGGGTTTAACGAAGCCCTTGCGGCTCTGTTATTTTTCCTTGCGACAGCCATTATCTGTTTTATGATGTATCATTCTCTTGACAAAAAGTGATACATACTTTGATACGACCCCCGGGCCGTCATCTTTCGTGATCTAACTTGATGTACCAGTTCCCCTTGATGGGCTTGTACAGCGTGGTGTCGTTGTATGTCCTGCGGTAGATCTCGTTCAGGTCGCCTTGTTCGGTGATGCGGATGACGGGGTGATTGCTCAATCCGGGGTCATAGACGAAAGACTTGCTTGTCCCGCTGATGGCAAGACCATTGGAGTAATACGGCATTACGAGGCTCAACTTTGCCGAATCTGCCGTTTCCCGCTCCTGACGGTCAACAAGGACGAGACCACATCCTATCTCTGCCAATAAGGAATCGAGCAGTACTCGGTCTGGCTTTAACAGCCCATATACCGGAATGTCTTGTTCGTCATTTGATTCATAGGATATATCACTTTGCTCTATTGAATCAAGTATAATGACCTCTTCCGGAGAAAGCGGCGGATAGTGGAAACTGCCTTCTGAACTCTCCGCCATGATTTCGTACACCTTGCGGAACGCCGCCTCGTGCGTGTTGAAGTGCCGTATCATTTCCTCGTCCGACGGCGGCATGGGCGGCTCGCAACTCACAACGGATACAGCCGCTAAAAACAGTGTTATGATAGATTTCTTCATTCTATTTATTGGGTATGTTTTGATTATTAAAATTCCATATCCTCCGTCCATTCCAGAGAGTCCACCGGGCAAAGTCCGGCGTTATTCACTTCATACCACCCGGTCAGCAGAATCCTTATGCTGTCAGGCGTATATCCCTTGACCCATGTACATTCTATAAACGTGCGTCTGCCGTCTTGGATTTCATCAATCGTGGCATGGTTCAACAACCCAACACGGAACTCTCCGCCCATATCCCCCTTTGTTGCCCGTACCTGCATGATATAGACAGGTTGTCCGTAGCGGGATGTGCGGCTGTTTTGATTTATCAGGCGTTGTAAGATTTCGTGGGGAACTTCCTGACGGGCTCCTACTTTGAAATACAGTGGAAGATAATCCCTCCACCTTTGCGGTACTTCCACCTGCGTTTTCTCTACCTTTGCCTTTTTCCCGCTTATCCGCATCAGTGCGCTTGGCAACAGGTATGCTTCGGCAATAAGCAGAAAACCGAGCGAGAACAGGAAGAAGTAACATCTGAAGGGGCTGAACCTGCGTCCTTCATAGTGCTGCATGACCGCTTTCCTTCGTGTAAACGGGTATATCCGACCTCGCCCGATATAGTGGAGGATTACGAGTAACCCAATTATCATGGCGACTGTAAACCACTCGAATGCCGGGGAGCCGTAAAGGAAATGAGCGGCTGTGAAGAATATCGGCTCATAGATAAATATCATGATGCAAAGCATCAGCATGGATTCCCCATCGGGTCGTCTTGGCTCGCCCTTGTAATGCCACTGCGCCATTTCTCCCAACCAGAACAGGTAGTCGAAGAAATAATAATGCCGTTGTCGTTCTTGCTCCTTATATTCCTGTTTCCTCATTCTAATTATATCACGTGGATAATGTCCGGCAGCGTTCCACTTAAAGCGGTAGTGCTGTTTGTTTTCTAAATCTTCGTGTCTTTATTAGCAAAATCAAGGCACTATTTCGTAAATGGTCCGGTCACTATTTTTGAAAATGGTCTGCTCAATCTGTCTGCCGACCTTTACGATACTATCTATGTCAGCATGAACTTTCAGGCTGATAACAGGTGCATATTTCAGATGTTCGTAATCGACTGGAGTATTGTTATAGGTCGTTTCGACAATAGGATAATTATGTTCCTTTGCAAACTGCTTCAAGGTATCTATGTAGGGAAGCTGCTCTTTACACATAGCTTCAAAATCTATGTAAAACTTTCCGTTCTCCAGCACAAAATAGATGCAGTCCACACCATTAGAACAAATGCCTATAAAATCATAATCTGTTTTTCCTGCCTGCACGTTTCTCAACACATCCGGCAGTTTGTCTATCGTAATCTGGGCAGCAACCGGAATATTAGAGTTTATACCGTCGTTTTGCGTTACTCGTTTATTTCCATGCCCGCAACTCAATAAACTCAAGATAGAAGTAAATATTCCCATAATTTTTAAGTATCTCATAATTTTATGCTTATTGCGGATAATGTTTGGCAGCGTTCCGCTTATTCAGTCGGTTTGCTGTTTGTTAGCAGTTTATTTTCTAAATATCCTTTAACTTGTTATTCATTTCTTTCCTATACAGAATTGAACTAAAAGGATAAATATTATTAAGTTCCGGTTTTTCTCCATATAGTTCAATTATCCCGTCTATTGATTCTAATTTTTGTAAAATGGGCATTGAAATATTTATGATATTTTCAATTAACCGTGAACGCAACTGTTCATCAATAGTCGATTCTAAATCTAATATCATTTGTGTGGAATACCCTTCAATTTCCATTATTGGGAAGCGCATTCTAATATCACATTGATATTCTTTAGGAAACAATAAATCATCTCCTTTACGTAATAAAGCCGCTAAGTTTATATAAAACATCTTTCCATACAAAGAGTGTTGGAGATTGAATACGACTATACATTCGGCAGTAGTCTTATACCACGAATTTCCTTTTCTACGAAAGCTATTCGCTTTCATTAATGGATGAACTATTGATTTGAATTGCTCTTTATCCATAATATTTAATTCTAAACTGCTAATGGGTTGTAGCTTACCGCCGTTAGGCGGAATAGGTGCTTGTTACCCACATATTTATTCTTTGTTTTTTCGATTTATTTGTATATCACTTATTTCTGATTTTCCGCCAAAACAGCGTAATTCTTCTACATTCGGATTATCCAATACTGCATATACAGATTCTTTTGTCATACTTTTAACGCCTAACATAACTACCTTTCTCAACTTTTTAGCATTTACGAGACTTGAAATATCAACCAATCTATTTAAGGTGTCAATATAAACTTCAGCCAATTCATTTAGATTGGCTAAGTTTGGCATCTTAGTGATATTAGCCAACCAAATCAATTCGAGCTTTTTAAGTCCGATAAGAGTACTGACAAATGAAATATCATCCAATTTGGATATTCTAAAAAGTTTCAGTTGGCGCAAACTTCTAAAATCACTCAAAACAGTCAAGTCTATTTTTGAACTATCACACCACAAAATCGACAAGTCTTTAATAGACATCTGTTTTAAGAATGACAAGTCCTTATTCTTGATAGCTCTTAGTTCTAACTTTTCCAACTGGCTTAAACCTACAATAACTTCAAGATTCTTATCTAATTTCCCGAGAAAAAGGGATTGCAGATTTTTGAGGTGTAAAAGCCATTGACAGTCAAACACAGGCTTGCCACTCTTCAAATCAGCATCTATATACAAGTGTTCCAATAGACTTGGCAATGTCTTGACAAAAGTAAAATCCCTTAAATCATAAATTTCCAATTTCAAGGATTTAATGTTAGATAAACTTGAAAGAATGGATAAATCAGTATTCTTATACTCAAAACCGTCTATTACGATATTCTGTACATCCGGAACAAATCGCAGGAAATCCAGATTCCAACCATTGAAATCATTCCCATATCCAAAGGTTTTATCAGCCCCTCCATATACACGAAAAGAAATATCAGGACGTGATATAAATATGCGATTCAACTTTTCGAGAACCGTATTAGGAATATAATCGCTTATTTGAACTCTCTTTATAAGTTTCTCCTCGATTATTTGCTGAATTACGGATTCTGTCACATCTTCTGCCATGTAACCATCTTCGGGACGTCTTGGAATCCTTCCAAAACTGTGAGGAGTAAATATTTCAATTTGTGTTCTAAACATTCTTATATTATTATGTGGGTAATGTTCGGCGGATAATCGACCTTTAAGGGAGATTAATCCGCTTGTTAGCAACCTATTCTTATTTATTTTTCACCTCATTCAACCATTTAGTAATCAATTTTTCAGAAGGTGTCT
This sequence comes from Phocaeicola sartorii JCM 17136 = DSM 21941, assembly GCF_000614185.1. Lineage (GTDB taxonomy): Bacteria > Bacteroidota > Bacteroidia > Bacteroidales > Bacteroidaceae > Phocaeicola > Phocaeicola sartorii. Next base: position 109,901 of record NZ_BAKM01000012.1, read on the forward strand.
TTGCTGTCCTATCAGTGTATGAAAAGAATTTAGTTACAAAAGGCATGAAAAATTTTTCTCCATCTGGTGTTAAATCGTTCCGACGAAATTCAAGTTTTATAATTCTACCTTTTGTATCTATTGGACGATTTTTCAAAAAACCATTATCCCAACAAGAAGATAATAAAACAACGAACTCATCATATAATCGTTCAATGTGCTCCATATATAGCCTATTTACCGTAAAAATATATGAAAAATCGCACATTAAATCCTGCCAAGAATGTAATTCATTATAAGTTTCTTTGAATAACTTGGAAAGCAAGCCTTCGTCATCTGTATTTTCTACCAATATGAAATCCTTTTCTCCCGGCAGATTTTTATATGGGCGGCATATTGGGGCGTCTGGTAACAGCTCTTTGGCTTTATTAGTAAGTAAAAGATAACATTGATTCTGATACAAGACACCTATTTTCTTCCCATTCAAATGAATAATAAATTCATCAAAAATAGGTTCGAGCATTACGTTGTATATTGCTCGCGTTTGTTTCTCAATATAATTTGCATATTTTTTTGTTGTCATATCCTTTTCGTTTTATAGGTTGCTAATGTTTGACGGATAATCGCCATTTCAAGGCGATTTAGTCGTATGTTATCGTTTATTTCAATTTAGTAAGTTTTTCATACTGATAAGAAACATCAAGAAGTTTATTTACCAACTCATCTCCAAGCCAACAATCTATTAGATATTTTCCATAGCTTGGTGTAAACGAGTAAATATCTTTATCAATCGCATTGATCATATTTTCCAAGTCTTTTTGTACATTATGTAATGCACCATCAGGAAGAGAAGTCTTCCTACATTCAAAAGGTTGCGCTAATATTCTTTTTACATCATCAAGTATATTCACACAACAACTTTTTACTGTTTCTTTTCTACTTACCATATTAAACGATAATGTTCGGCGGATAATCGACCTTATGGGAGATTTATCCGCTTGTTAGATGCACTTACTTTTTTTGTTTCTGATATTATAAGTTTATTAAATTCAATTTTTAGGGAGTTGCTATCAAAGATAAACTCCATACGAAATAAATCGTTTTTCAAAATCTCAAATTGAAAGGCAATCAAATCAATATTCTTTATAAGAGAATTTTGTTTGCCAAAATCAATTTTTGAAACTCCATGAAATCGGAAACTAAAAATTCTATCTGAATAAGGGCCTTCCAATTTAATGATGGCACATTGACCTTTCTTTGTTAGATTACTCCTAACATCTAAAAGAATACTATCATGTAGTGTTGTGCTATCAGATAGCGAATAGCGAGAATAATCGGTTAGAAATCCACGAATTTCAACCGGTATTTCTTCAAGGTGCTTATTCAAGTAATCAAAATACTCATCAAAACACCAACTGCCATTTTGGAATTTTATTATATTCATTTTTGTTTCGTGCATCTAATGTTTGGCAGCGTTCCGCTTATTCAGTCGGTTTGCTGTTTGTTATCAGAACTAAATAAATGCTTTTATAAAAGCATAAATTCACTTGCTTCTACGTCAATAGCCCTGCAATTCCAATGCGAGCATAATTGTTTCACGAAGTGAAAGACTGTTTCTTCATTTTCACCTCCATGAAAACATAGGTGTATATTTTCAATACTTTCATTATCGTCCCAAGAAATCTCTACGCCACACTCATTGTCTAATTGCAGTATCATTGTGCTATCCGACAAATTATCATCAGAAATAAGAAAGGTGTTCTGCATCCAATCCACAAACGCATTTCTATCTGTTATAGGCAATGTTTCATCTACATCCGACAAATTGGATTCATCGTTCAAGGGCGTTTTTATTAAAATGATAGACCAACTCATATTTTTTATTTGATTAGTTCATGATTTTTTTATGTTCTGATAATGTTTGGCAGCGTTCCGCTTATTCAGTCGGTTTGCTGTTTGTTACTAACGCTTTATTTTTTACTCCAATACTCTTGCATCCAACTTTCATATTCCAAAGGATATATTTCATTGGCAGAATTTAGTTTATCATTGATATTCAATTTTCGTTTGGATTTAGCGGATTCTGTTTTCAGCAGGGAAAATCCTTCTATTAACTTTCTCGCATCATCTTTCAAACGAAACCACCTTTGCCAATCGTTTTTTGTCATTTCCGCTTCTCGTTGCTTCTTATATTCTTTACGTTTAGTCATCTGTTCTAATTGAAGCAAGAGATTTTCATCTGCAACAAACATTGGGACTTCTTGGAAAATAAGCAGATCAGAATAATGTTTAGATAAAACGTCTTTAGCCTTTTCACTAACATAAATTTCAGAGCAGAAGTCGTAAAAAATCCTATCAATGAAAATATCTAATCCTGAAAGGCTTTGTTCTACTAACTTGGCAGAACTACGTTCTTGCTCGCAATAAAGTAGTCCGTCCTTTTGAGGTATCAACGCAAATAAATTTCCTATTTGTTCCGCTACCGCCTCGTTATGCTTGCGCCGTGTAATATATTCTTCCGCATCCATACTTCCAGACGGATATACCAGAGGCTCAGGTGCTTGTAAATCCCAGTTCTCCCAATCCAATTTCACAATCTTTTCCTTGCTCGCTGGTTGAAGAACAAAGCCCGTAAGATTTGCTTCTGTAATATACTGTAAAACATTCTCTTTGACAATTAACACAGGGCTTTCTCTATTATATTGAGAGCGGTAGATAGAGGGACAAAACGCTCCCGTTCTAAAAACCATGTGAGAATTTGTATCTTTATCATAGCCGTAAATGCCTTGCCATAGCATTTCACCATAACTACCCCAAGGCATTATTTTATTTTTTACAGTATAATATTTCATCTTTCTTTATTTTTCTGCGTTAGTAATGTTCAGCGGCTAACCGACCTTTCGGGGAGGTTAAGCCGCTTGTTATAAACCTATTTGAAATTTGTCAGTATATCCTCTTTCTCATTAGAAGACAACATTTCCAACAAATGATTGAAGCTATCACAAACCATTTCTGCCGATTCCTCAAATTCCGGTTCAACTCCGTAATAGATTTTACCATAGTTTTCTGGCGACAAATCTATGCTCAAATATCGGTATCCGTCTTTTACAGACATAAGAATTGGGATATGATTATCCCAGAATTGGCGAATCATATCGCAGGATTCCTCGTCATCTTTCAATGCATCAAGCCCCATTAGCTCAAATTCGTTCCAACGGAATCCGCTATCGCTTTCTCCGTTAAAGTCCTCTATGGAATTAAACCAAACATTATCACTTTCATTCGTGATTGTCTGAAACCGTTGCAAAAACTCCTGATACTCCACAGGAAGTTCGGAATACCGATTCTGTAAATCAGAGCTTAATTCTTTTCTTTCCAATCGTTCTGTAACGACGAATCCTATATTTTTCAGTGCTTCAATCATATTTTTTACTGGTTTATAATGTTTGGTGGCTAACTTACTTTAAGATGTTAAGCCATTTGTTATCCGCATCTTATTTATTTGTTCCAAAGTATGACTGTAATGTCTCTTATTTGGATAAAAATAAATTCGACATGGAATATGAATTAGCGGTTCTAAATTTCCGTCTATACAATTCCAAAAAGAGAATTTTTCAAGATTTGACATAGACGAAATAAATCCAAGATTAGTTATCTTTTCTACAAACAAGTTTCGAATGGTTTGATTTCCTTGTAAAAAAGAAAAATTAGCTAATTGCACACATTTTTCTATGTGCAATTTTTTAAGGTTTGCGAGTTTGCTTATAGAATCCACATCTATAAGTTTACGACAATACAGCAGATCCAGTCGTTCTAAATTTCTAAATGCTTCAATACCTTTCAAACTTGTAATTCTCCCTCCACATATTCGTAGTGTTTCCAAGTTTCGCAAATTTTCAAGATGTGTCAAATCCTGATGTGTTGTAGAAGTCATCAATAAATCTCTTAGATTTATCAATGCCTCTATATTCTTTAATTTATTATCACCAGTGAAATAAAGTGTTTTCAGGTTGCTGAATTGCAACAGATCCAACTTTATTGGTTGGTCGATACTTAAATATTCAAGATTGCGCAAAGTGTATAAAGCATCAACATTAAGAATTTTCTTAATTAAAAAACAATTTCCGATTATTAGTTTTCTAACAAATAGTCTGTCTGCAAAATCAGAAAAATCCAAAATATACCGTTCACCAACATTATGATTTAGACAACGAATCCGTAATGCCGTATATCCATTCTTCTCCGCATACGCCAAACCATCAGATAGTGCTGTTGGGTCTATCTCAAAAAAATCTATTGCACTGTTATAACTATATTTTTCCATACTTTTTATATTACTGCGGATAATGTTTAGAGGATAACCGACCATTTAGGGCGGTTCATCCTTATGTTCGAGACAATTTTTCTTTTTTCTTTCTTTAATTACATATTATATAGAACTTCAATTTTTAACCGCAGTTCCTGACAAGAAGAGGTGTGAAGTTCATGTCTGCACTCCGTTCGTTTTCTTACTGCTCTTATCCGTATTTCACTCATTTTTCGGTTCTCCTTTCTTTCGTTTTATGGGATTTTTCTGTTTCTGTTCACGGCAGGGCATAGCTATCCCATGTTGCTGTCATGCCGCTTTTTTCCGGTGTATGTCGCAATGCTCCAGTACAACCGTGTATGTCATGCCGCCACCCGTTACCGTGGTGTGGCTGTAAACTCTCATTCGTCCGCAACATTCGCAGAAATACGGGTTTTCATACCCGCTTTCTTCCTGATGCAGCCCGGCTTCCTCAATCTCGTTTTCATCCCGTCCGAAGTATTCTTCCGGCAGGTTGCCTTTGTTGGAATAGAAGCCGTAGTACCTCACGATGCGGAAATAGCGCAGGGGGACGTGTTGCAGCAACCGGGGGAAGAACTCACGATAATGCAGCGTCAGTTCCTTTTCCACAGGGTTTCTCCTGTCGGGCGAATTTTTATAATCACGGTAGCGGAATGAAATGTTCTCGCCGTCCATTGCCGTAATCTTGTACTCGCTCAGACACGCCCGTTTGGAATACCTGCCTACATACTGTATCACCTGCTCCGGCATCTGTATAGGTGGCTCCAAATGCACAATCCAGTCCTTTTTGTTCGCCACCTTTTTGATGAAGCCCATAAACTCCATGCGGTCGTGGAAATCATGCTCCAGCCTGCCCGTGTCGAACAGTTCTATCAGCGCATTTTCAAACTTGTAGCGGAACACCCTGCGGATAGAGGGGATATGCACGTAGTCATGTTCAGGAATGACTATCTTGCCGCCGCTGTCGATGCCGCCCCACGACATAATCGTGTGCGTGTGTACATGAAACTGTTTTGTTTCCCCGTAGGTATGCAGCACGGCAATCACCCCGGTTTTCAAGCCGAACTTGTGCATCATCCAGTCTTTCAGGGTGTCTGCCGAAGTACGCATCAGGATGTTCAGCATCTCTTTCTTGTTGCGCTTCACCAAATCCAACAGGATATGCGGCAAGGTCATGACCACGTGGCGGTGTGGAACTCGCAACATCTTTTCTTTCATGCGTGCCGCCCATTTGAGCGTGTCACGCCAGCCGCATGACGGACAGAAACGGTGTTTGCAGCTATGGTAGATTTCCCAGACTTCGCCACATTCGGGGCAGGCATAGGTATCTATCCCCAAAGCGGCGGTACGGCATACACGGATAGCGTTTGCCGCCTTGTATTGTTCGGGGGTGATATACTCTGCCGGATACCGGGCGTACTCGTCCCACCACCGATTGAAAAAATCGGACAAGCGGTACTTTTTTACCTCGCAACCGTCTGTGTATATGTCATTTAACGTCTCTGCCATCACTTGCGCTTAATCTCTTTTTTAGCTCGATTTTAGTGTTTAACTATCTGATTATTAGTTGTTTATTGTCTTGAACATTATACTATCAGCCGATTTGGCTGTTATTTTCTTCGAGTATCAGACCTCGTCTTCCTCCATCAACAGGTCGTCCAACGGGCTTTTGATATTGCTTTTGAAAGTGTCGGCTATGTGAACATACCTTTCCGTTGTCTTGATATTGTTATGTCCCATAAGCTCTTTCACAATCTTGATGTCGGTTCCTTGCTCCAGCAGGTGAGTGGCGAACGAATGGCGTAGCAGGTGTGGATAAATCCGTTTCGTGATTCCCGCTTCCCGAGCCGCAGCTTCAACCGTTTCGACACGATACTCTCGGTGAAAGGTTCTCCCGGTCTGTGTTCAAAGAGCCACACTTTCGGTTTATATAGCCTGTTATATTCCGTCAGTTTTTTCATCAACGGTTTTGACAGCAGGGTGTAGCGGTCTTTTTTCCATTTACCCTGCCGCACCCGTATCAGGGAGCGGGATTCGTTGATGTCGCCGGGTTTCAGTTCCAGCAGCTCGCTGATGCGGAGTCCTGCGGAATAGAGTATGGAGAACATGCAGAAGAAGCGCAGGTCTGTCACCGTCACGTCGAGTATCTTCTTTATTTCTTCCTTGCTCAACACGTCGGGCAGCGTCTTCTCCCGTTTGGCACGGTTCACCTTGTAACATCGCCGTTCCTGGCCGAGAACTTTCTCGTAATAGAACTTGATGGCGTTGATACGCTGGTTTTGTTGGCAGGAGGATATGTTTTTCTCGTGGATGAGATACAGCAGGTAGGCGTTTATCTCGTCCGGGGTAACCGTCTCAATCTTACACCCCTCGAAATATTGTTGGAAATCGCGGAAATACGAGGTATATACTCTTACGGTGTGATCGCTGTAACGTACCTGCTGGAGTTTTTCCAGATAACCTTTCGGCAGCGATGGCCGCTTGTCTTCCTCTTTTCGTGGAGCGGTTTCTTTTACGGCCGAATAGTCGATAAACGCCATTTCCACATAGCGGTCGAAGAACTCGGCAAGCACGAAATTCTCTGCCGGCAGATAAGCCTTACCACCGACAAGCTCTACATTTTCTTCCTTTGATAATGACAAGCGGATGTCATTGTCATTGCCGAAAGTCACTTCTACAAACTTTCTCCCGTTTCTTATCACCGGAGAAAGTTTGATTTTGTTTTTTGGGGTGTATATTTCCATGCCTCACATTTTGTCGGATATTGAAACCTGTTTTCGCAAATTTATAAAAAAACACGGGTTATCCATGCGCTTTATTGACATTTAACAATAGATCCCGACTACCTGACAAATAAGGTGAGGAGCCACGAAAATACCCTCTGCCAAATCCGTCCTTCCCGGCACTCCGTTTCTCCGATTTCCTCCGCCCTGCGCCACAAGCGGCCACTTCTGTGCCAATGCTTCCATAGCCTTTCCAACTCTTTTACGTTCAGCCGGTTCCCCTTACTTTCGTTCCCGCATCGCTATTGGTGCTAACTAAAAACACTCGTAATTATGGACGAAAACGTAAAGAACGAAGCCAAACAGGTCATGCTCGTTCAAAATGCCGACGACGGACGACTGCAAGCCGTTACCGGCGCGGATCAGGACGGTACGATCCGCACCGCCGACCCCACGGAACAGAACGTGGCGAGCCTGCTGAACGTGAACACGCAGGATTCGGCCCTCGAAGCCTTCTTCAAGAAATTCATGGAGCAGGCCCAGAACCCGGCCCACACGGGCATCTTCATCATGACGGAGAACGCCCTGAACAAACTTATCCGCATCGACTTCGACCCGGAGATCCTGGAAAACTACCGTATCGACCCCTCCGAGCGGCTCCAGACGCAGGAGCGGAAGTTCGAGCCGCTGGACGTCACGCGGATCGACCTGGGGGATATGGAGAAGAAAGGTATCCGCATGGAGGACATCGAGCCGCACCTGAAGGCCATGTCCTACGGACACAAGTCCAACGGGCTGGTGGAGATGAACCCCGAGCTGGAGAACGGGCTTCGTGTCTCCACCAAAGGGCGCGTGTCGCTCGAAGAGCAGGCGGACGGCTCGCTGCGTGTCGTGCCACACTACTGGCAGGAGCAGCCCGACCTCGACGCCCCCTTCCACGGGGTGCTGCTCGACGAGGAGGCAAAGACGAACCTGATGAACACCCGCCATGCCGGCAAGGTGATCGACCTGGAGCTGGAGCCGGGCAAGCTCACGCCCTGCTACGTGTCGATAGACAAGTGGACGAACACGCTGGAACCCATGCCCGTTTCGCTGCTCGAAAAACGCACCCGCATCAAGGATGCCGACCTCTCGGAGGGTAAGCAGATGGATTTCTACGGCGGCGGCAAGGTGCTGCTCGAAGGCTACACCACCCGCGCGGCTACAAGCGGGACGCCTACATCCAGATCGACGCGGCCGAACGCAACTACTCCTTTACCTACGACGGACTGGATCGCAACCGCTACGCCCAAGAGAACAAGGAGATCTACCGCCAGAAGGCCGCCGAGAGAAACGGGCAGCAGGAAACGACGGCCGCCGAGCGGCAGTCCACGCTCACGATTCACCGGACAATCCTCAAAGCCCCCGTGCCCAAAGAGGCTTATGAGCAGTGGACGGAGGCGGTGAACGACCCCGCCAAACGGACGGAGGTCAAGGCTTTCTACATCAAGGGCATGGTCAAGGACGGGCAGGGCGAGCCGTTCAACGCCTGGGTCAAGCCCAACTTCGAGCGCAACAAGATGGATTTCTTCCGCTGGAATCCCGACCGGGCCAAACGGCAGGGCGCGGAGGTCAAGCCCGCCGACGAGAGCCGCACGCAGGTCGCCGTCAATTCCGAGGGCAAGACCGTCGAGGCGGTCAAAGACGTGAAAGAGCCCCTGAAGCAGGGACAGCAGCAGCCGACCCCGGCGCAGAAGAAGAACTACCGCAGCAGCAAAAAGAGTACCTCCAAAGGCATCAAGGCGTAGCGTATGAAATGGTTTTACGTGCTGACCGGGGCCTTGCTGCTCCTGAACGCGGCACTGGCCGCCTTGTACCTGCGGGCAGGCAGGCGCCTCCCGCCGGAAGAAGCGGACGACGAACGGCGGTATTACGACGGGAACGGCAACCATGTCTATTACGACCGCCGCCTGATCGCCCGCCTGGAAAAAGAGAAACGAGAACAAGAAAACAACCACTGAAAAAATCCGAATTATCATGCAAGTAATTATCGCAGAGAAGCCCTCGGTGGCGCGTGAGATCGCCGCCATCGTGGGAGCTACGAACCGCAAAGACGGTTTTATCGAGGGAAACGGCTACGCCGTCACCTGGGCCTTCGGCCACCTGGTCGGATTGGCGATGCCCCAACAGTACGGCATCGCGGGTTTCCGCCGGGAGAACCTGCCCATCCTGCCCCCATCGTTCATCCTCCTCCCCCGGCAAGTCCGCGAGGGCAAGGAGTACAAGGACGACCCGGGCGTCGTGAAACAACTCGGTATCCTCCGGGAGCTGTTCGGTATGGCCGAACGCATCATCGTGGCGACCGACGCGGGCCGCGAAGGGGAGCTGATCTTCCGCTACATCTACTCTTACCTGGAGTGCAGCACGCCTTTCGTGCGGTTGTGGATCAGCAGCCTGACCGACCGGGCCATCCGCGAGGGGTTGCAGCAGCTCCGCCCCGGGCAGGAGTACGACAACCTCTACCTCTCGGCCAAAGCCCGCAGCGAGGCCGACTGGATCGTCGGCATCAACGCCTCGCAGGCACTCGCCGTGGCCGCCGGGCGGGGCGTGTGGTCGCTCGGACGGGTGCAGACCCCCACGCTGGCAATCATCTGCTCGCGTTACCTGGAGAACAAGGCGTTCAAGCCCGCCACCTACTTCCGGCTGAAGCTCTCCACGGCAAAGGGAGCCACGGCGTTCGCCGTCCTCTCCTCGGAGAAGTTCGACGGCAGGGACAAGGCGGAGGCAGTCCGCGCCGAAGTCGTCGGCGCCGGAACGGTGCGGGTCGTGAGCGTCGAGCGCAAGGAGGCCAGGGAGCAGCCGCCCCTCTTGTACGACCTGACGACACTCCAGAAGGAGGCCAACAGCCGGCACGGCTTCCCGGCGGAAAAGACGCTCGACATCGCCCAGTCGCTTTACGAGCGGAAGTTCATCACTTATCCCCGTACCGGCTCACGCTATATATCGGAAGATGTGGCCGAGGAAATTCCGGCACTCATCGGGAACATGACACGCTATTCCCGTTTCGCGGAATACGCGGGCAGGATGGATACCGCATCTCTCTCCCGCCGAAGCGTGGACAACGAAAAGATCGCCGACCATCACGCACTGCTTCCCACCGAGAACCTCCCCTCCGAACTGGATGCCGACCACCGCATCGTCTATGAGATGGTCGCGGGGCGGATGCTCGAAACCTTTTCCGGGGTCTGCGTGAAGGAGAACACCTCCCTGACGCTGCAATGCGCGGGGCACGGCTTCACGGCCCGCGGCAGCATCATTGTCGATAAGGGCTGGCGGGCCGTCATGAACGATCCTGCCGAGGAGAAAGAGGAGGAGGACACGACCCTCCTTCCCGACATCGTGCAGGGCGACGAGCTGCCCGTCAGGGGATGCGACACGGAGCAGAAGCAGACCCGCCCGCGCCCCCTTCACACGGAGTCGAGCCTGCTGGCGGCGATGGAAACCGCCGGACGCGAGCTCTCCGACGAGGCCGAGCGCGAGGCGATGAAGGATGCCGGTATCGGTACTCCGGCGACACGTGCAGCCATCATCGAAACGCTCTTTTCCCGCGAGTATATCAGGCGGGAGAAAAAGTCGCTCGTGCCCACGGACAAGGGGCTGGCCGTGTACGCCGTGGTCAAGGACAAGAAGATCGCCGACGTCGCCATGACGGGCGGCTGGGAGCTGGCCCTTTCGAAGATCGCCACCGGGGAGATGGACGCCCCGACGTTCCACCGGGGTATCGAGGTCTTCGCCACGCAGATCGCCAAAGAGCTGCTGGAAGCCGAGATCGAGGGCGCGGAGCGCGGCGGCGTCGCCTGCCCGCGTTGTGGCAGGCCCGTGGTGTTCTATCCCAAGCTGGCCAAGTGCCAGAATCCCGACTGCGGGCTGGCCGTATGGCGTACCGTGGCCCGCAAGGAGCTGACCGACAAGCAGCTCGCAGAACTGCTGACCAAAGGCAAGACCGGCACGATCCGGGGCTTCGCCAAAAGCGGCGGCGGGACATTCGACGCGGCCCTCGCGCTCGACGACCAGTTTAAGACCTCGTTCGTCTTCGAGCCGCACAATACTCCCAAGCAGGGAAAGAGGAACAAACGGAAATAATCGTTACCTTTGCCACTGGAAAAGACCTGTCATAACGAGATATGCTTGTTTGATAAGGATTTTTTCAGTGGTCGGCGCTTCGGGTGGGAACCCGGGGCGCCTTTCTCTTCTCCGATTATCAACGACCACTAAAAATTCTTATCATGCCAGACAAGCAACACCATACCCCCACTGGGGAATTGTCCTACTACGGACTTTCGTTACTGTCCTACCTCAAGGACAGCCACCCGGAACTCATCGCAGAAGGTGAATTCATCGCCGAGCGGGCCGACAGCGCCGCCCAAGCGTACAGCGAGGCGATCCGTTCGGGACGCAACCACATCGAGGCCGAAGAAATTGCCCGCGAGGAACTCTTCCGGGGACTGCATTTCTCACCCTACAACACGCTGGTACACATCCTCTGGAGGGAGTTCGAGGCAGAGATTCCCGAAGAGGCCGCCCGGCAGGTGGCTCTACACCTGCTGCCCCTCTGCCGCGGGGTGCTGGACAAGTATGACCTCCGGGACGACTTCGCCGGCACGCCCGACTACGAATCGCTATACACCGAACTGACGGGAACCGTCCAAATACTCCTCGAAGATGGCCTTCAATAAGAAAAACCACCTCCGCCGGAACATCGATGCGCTGAAGACGGCCTTCACGCTCGAAAGGGAACGGCGTGCGCCGACTCCCGAAGAAGAAAGGACACTCGGCGCATACAGCGGTTTCGGCGCCATAAAAGAGGTGCTGGAAGCCCCGTCCGGGAAGCCGGACAAGGACGGCATGGCAACGCTCGTGGCCGAGTTGCACGAGGTCATCAGGGCGAACACCCCCGACGAACGGGAATACAAGCGCTACATGGACGGGATCAAGAACTCTGTCCTGACAGCTTTTTACACGCCCCTGAAAGTGGCAGACGCCATCGTGGGGGCGATATGGAACACGCAGATCGCCCCCAAACGTATTCTTGACCCCAGCGCGGGAACGGGTGTTTTCGTCAATGCCGTGGATGCCCACGACCCCTACGCGGAGATCACCTGCTTCGAGAAAGACCCCGCCACGGGGTTGATCCTGAAGCAGCTGCACCCCGAAAAACGGGTGCGGGTGCAAGGATTCGAGCGCATCGAACCCAAATACGCCGGTTACTACGACGTGGCCGTGAGCAACATCCCCTTTGGGGACGTGGCGCTCTTCGACCCGTTCTTCTCCACCCATACCGACCCCGTGCGGCGGCAAGGCACACGGGCGTTGCACAACTATTTTTTCATGAAGTCCGTCGATATGGTACGCGAGGGCGGCCTGGTGGCATTCATCACCTCGCAGGGAGTATTGAACGCCGAGCAGGGACGCCCCGTGCGCGAGTGGCTGATGAACCGCTGCGAGCCCGTATCGGCCATCCGGCTGCCGAACAACCTCTTTACAGAATACGCGGGGACGGAGGTCGGCAGCGACCTGGTTATCCTGCAAAAGAAAGCCGCCACGGGGGAACTGTCCGGACGGCAGCGGGATTTCATCGAATCCCGCAAGCTGTCGAACGGCATCCGGATAAACAACCTTTTCCAGTCGTTCGACCGGGTGATCCATACCGAGGCCAAAGTGGGCAAAGACCCCTACGGCAAACCGGCGATGGAGTTCACCCACGCGGAGGGCGTGGACGGCATAGACCGGGAGATGCGGCGTATGCTCTCGGAGGATTTCAACCGGCATTTCAACGAGAGTTATTGCCTGGAACATGCTCCGGAACAGACACCCGGTACACCGGAGCGGGAATTGTCCCGTCCCCGTCAGGAGGAACGCCAGCGTGCCGGAAGACACGAGCCCCGCCTTGCCGGAGAAATCGTCAAGGAGATTATCGCCGACGCCCGTAACCTTCAGCAGCAGCGGGAAGAGGAGGAAAAACGCCGCGTCGTCGCCGAAATGGCGGCGCAGGGCTACCATGTCGATACCGAAACCGGGGAGATTACCCGAATCGAAAACAAACCCGGACAAGTGTTATCGGATTCTGCCGCCACACCCGCCGGAGAACCGACCGGGGAGGATCTGGCCGACTTCGGGGCCTGGTCGAAAGAGCGGGAGAATCGCTTGTGGGAGCAGCACCCGCCAAAACCCGAAGATTTCGGTATGGCGGATACACCCGTGCAGCACATGGGCAGAACAACGGAACCGAAACCGCGGGAGGGCTTCGCCGGGTCGCTTTTCGACACGGTGGAAATGGCGCCTCCCGCACCTGCCACCCGAGCTGCCGAACCGGCAAACGTGCAGCAGGAACCGTTGCTGACGCTCTATGATCTGTTCGGCTTCAGCGCCGAGGAGCGGCGGCAGGCCGAACTCGGTATGTCAAGAAAAAGGAACAATCGTCGGGGAGCAAAGCGGAAGACACCCCGAAAACCCTCGTTATTCGCTTCGGCCTCCTCTCCAGAGGAACAGAAGAGCGAAATGCCGAAAGCGACGCCACCGGAACGTGATCCCGAAGACTTGTATGCCTCCCTGAACTGGGAGGACAACCCGCCGATCAACGGCTTTTACGAGATGATGATGTCGCTTACCCCGGAACGGAGGGCGGAACTGCACCGGCAAAACGCCCGGCAGCAGGAAACCCCGGAACAGCGGGAACGGCAGGCGGTACGCCCCCCGACGGAAGCCCCGAAAGGCAAACGGAAACAAGCCGCCGGTACGCCGAGAACGGGCGGCCTGTTCGACACGCCGGACAATCCGGAGAAGGAAGAACCCGGTAAAGAAACGCCACAGATACGGGAGGCGGATATGAAACCCCGCCCGTTTGAGGGGGAGGTCGCCCCCTATTTCCGCGAGGGGACACTCGTCACGGACGGACAAAACCGGGTCGGTTACCTGCGGGGGATTGAATCCCTGCAACCCATGTTCCACCCGCTGGAACTCACGCCTGCACAACGGACGAAAGCCTCCATGTATATCGAGATACGCGATGCCTATTACCACCTTTATAACAACGAGGCGGAAACGCTGACAGCGAACCCCGCCCTGCGGGAGATGCTCAACCGGCTTTACGACAATTTCACCGAACGCTTCGGACGGCTCAACGACAAACGCAACCTCGACCTGATCAAGATGGACGCGCGGGGGACGGAGATTCTATCGCTGGAGCGTTACACCGACGGCAAGGCACGCAAAGCCGACATCTTCGAGCGTCCCGTGGCCTTCAACCCCGATGAGATCACGCACGCCGACGACGCCTCGGAGGCCCTTGTGGCCAGCCTGAACAAGTACGGCCGGGTGGAACCGCGCTACATGGCCTCGCTCACGGGAACTACCGTGGAGGGAATACTCGGGGAACTGAAAGGACGTATCTATTATAACCCGGAAACGGACGGCTACGAGGTTGCCGACAAGTTTATTGCCGGCAATGTCATCGGGAAAGCCGACCGGATCGAGGCATTCCTGCGGGAGAATCCCGACCACGCCCCGGCCCGGGAATCGCTGGAGGCCCTGCGCGAGGCGACGCCCAAACCCATCGCTTTCGACGACCTGGACTTCAACCTGGGCGAACGCTGGATTCCAAAAGGTGTTTACGAGCGTTTCGCCTCCTCGCTATTCGATACGGAGGTGAAGATCACCTTCGCCTCCAACCTGGACGAGTACGGCGTGAAGGCGAAAGCGACGAACGTGAAGATCACGGAGCAGTATGCCGTCAGCGCGCAGACCCGTAAGTACAACGGCCTGCACCTTTTGAAACACGCCCTGCAAAACACTTCGCCCGACATCACCAAGACCGTCCTCAAATGGGTGGACGGCGAACGGCGGGAGGTCAAAGTGCGTGACGGGGAGGCCATACAGCTCGCCAACAGCAAGATAGACGAGATCCGGGGGGCTTTCCCCGAATGGCTGCGCGAACAGTCGTCCGATTTCAAAGACCGCCTGACAGACCTCTATAACCGCACTTTCAACTGTTACGTGCGCCCGAAGTACGACGGGACGCACCAGGAATTCCCCGGCCTCGACCTCAAGGGGCTGGGGATAGACAAACTGTATGACAGCCAGAAGGACGCGATATGGATGGACAAACTGCTCGGCGGCGGGATAATCGACCACGAGGTGGGCGGCGGAAAGACCCTTATCATGTGCTGCGGGGCCTACGAGAAGAAACGCCTCGGACTGGCCAACAAACCCATGATTATCGGGCTGAAAGCCAACATCCATGAAATAGCCAGGACGTTCTGCACCGCTTACCCGATGGCCAAAGTCCTCTACCCGGGCAAGGAGGATTTCACGCCCCGGAAGCGTGAGCGCATCTTCCGGGAGATACGCAACAACGACTGGGACGCCGTGATCCTCTCGCACGAACAGTTCGGCATGATACCCCAGTCCCCGGAGATACAGCAGGAGATATTGCAGGCCGAACTGGACTGCGTGGAGGAGAACCTCGAAGTGCTCAAAGCACAAGGCGAGGACGTTTCCCGCGCCATGATGAAAGGGTGTCAGAAACGCAAGGCCAACCTGGAAGCCAAGTTGCAGAAGGTGGCGCACGCGCTGGAAACACGCAAGGATGACGCCGTGGACTTCCGCCTCATGGGGATCGACCACCTCTACGTGGACGAGAGCCACAAATTCAAGAACCTGACCTTCACGACCCGCCATGACCGGGTGGCGGGCCTCGGAAATCCCGAGGGGTCGCAGCGGGCGCTCAACATGCTTTTCGCGCTGCGTACCATACAGCAACGCACGGGCCGCGACCTGGGGGCGACGTTCCTCTCGGGAACCACCATCTCCAACTCGCTCACGGAACTGTACCTGCTTTTCAAGTACCTGCGCCCGAAGGAGCTGGAGCGTCAGAATATCCGCACCTTCGATGCCTGGGCGGCCATATTTGCCAAGAAAACCATCGACTACGAGTTTTCCGTGACCAACGAGGTCGTGCAGAAAGAACGGTTCCGATATTTCATCAAGGTTCCCGAACTGGCCATGTTCTACTCCGAGATTACAGACTACCGCTCGGCGGAGGATATAGGGATAGACCGGCCGCAAAAGAACGAGATATTGCACAATATCCCGCCGACACCCCAGCAGACGGAGTTCATAGAACGGCTGGTACAGTTCGCCAAATCGGGCGATGCCACGATCCTGGGCCGCCTGCCGCTCTCGGAGCGGGAGGAAAAGGCGAAAATGCTCATAGCCACAGACTACGCCCGCAAGATGTCGCTCGATATGCGTATGATAGACCCCGAACTATACAGCGACCACGTGGACAACAAGGCGAGCCACTGCGCCCGTATGATTGCCGGTTACTACCGCCGTTTCGAGGCGTACAAAGGTACGCAGTTCGTATTCTCCGACCTGGGAACCTACAAACCCGGAGCGGGGTGGAACGTCTATTCCGAGATACGGCGTAAACTCGCGGAGGATTACGGCATACCCCAAAGCGAGGTGCGGTTCATCCAGGAGGCGACCTCGGAAAAAGCGCGCAAGGAGATGATCGCCGGTATGAACGCCGGGAAAATCCGCGTACTCTTCGGATCGACCGAGATGCTCGGGACGGGAGTGAACGCGCAGAAACGCTGCGTGGCGATACACCACCTGGACTGCCCCTGGCGTCCCAGCGACCTGGAGCAGCGCGACGGGCGGGGAATACGCACCGGGAACGAGATCGCCAAACTCCATGCCGACAACAAGGTGGACGTGATACTATACGCCGTCGAGAAGTCGCTCGACGCCTACAAGTTCGGGCTGTTGCACAACAAGCAACTGTTCATCCGCCAGCTCAAGACCAACAACATGGGAAGCCGTACCATCGACGAGGGGGTCATCGACGAGAAGAGCGGCATGAATTTTTCCGAGTATGTAGCCGTCCTCTCGGGAAATACAGACCTGCTGGACAAGGCCCGCCTGGAGAAGAAGATCGCCACGCTCGAAAGCGAACGCCAGGCATTCGTGCGCGGCAAATCATCGAGCCGCTACAAGCTGGAGCAGATCACGGAGAAGATAGAGAAGAACAACGACCTGATACGGCGTATCGGCAAGGATCTGGAACACTTCAAGGCCCGTGTCGAGCTCAACGAGGACGGCTCGTACCGCAATCCCGTGAAACTGAACGGGCTGGAAACCTCCGACCCCAGGCTCATCGGGAAACAGCTCAACCGTATCGCCGAAACGGCACGCACGCTCGACAGGCTCGAACCCATCGGGAGCCTCTACGGGTTCGAACTGCTCGTCCAGAGCGAAACGACCGAGAAAGACGGGCTCGACCTGGTGCAGAACCGTTTTTATGCCCGGGGTGAAGGGGACTATCTATATCAGTACAACTACGGGAATATCGCCTCCGACCCGCGGCTGGCGGCGATGAACTTCATCCACGCGCTCGCGACCATCGAGCCGACGCTGGAGAAATTCCGGAAAAAGAACGAGGAACTGGAGAAAGATATTCCCGTCCTGCGGGAAGTGGTGGAAAGTTCCTGGCGCAAGGAACCCGAACTGACGGCCCTGAAAGCTGACCTGACGGAAATAGACCGCAGGATACAGCAAAGCCTCAAACCGATAGAGGAGAGCGAGGGAAAGGAGGCGGAGGAAGAGAACGGCGTGTGCCAGGGGCGGCATGACACGGCGAAAGAGCTCCCGGGGGAAGACAACACGGCGACCCGTATCCCTTCCCGGCTGCGGCAGATTGCCGACGCCTCCGGGGGGCGCATCGTGATCGCGGGCGTGGGCAGCCCGCCAGAGAACGGCCCCACGAAGAAAGGGATCAAGATGTAAACGAAAAGCCGACGGAAATATGTACTTCCGTCGGCTTTTTTCATATGCCCGTGAGCGTTGTCACACTTCCTGCAAGAGTGTTTGCAGCTCCTCCTGCGTGGGAAGATAGGTCATGTACTGGGCGGCGAAGACCTGCTTTTCATCTTCGGGCAGCGTGTAACGGACGACCGCGTCGTTTTTCTCCGCGCAGAGGACGATTCCCACCGGAGGGTTATCTCCGGGGTTCATCAACTCACGGGTGTAGTAATTCACATACATCTGCATCTGCCCCAAATCCTGGTGGGTCAGCTCCCCAGATTTAAGGTCTATTAAAACAAAACAGCGGGCCAGGTAGTTGTAAAAGACCAGGTCGATGTAGAAATGCTTGTCGTCGAACGAGATACGTTTCTGTCGCGCGACGAAGGCGAAGCCTTTCCCGAG
>NZ_BAKM01000011.1 GCF_000614185.1 Phocaeicola sartorii JCM 17136 = DSM 21941
CCGTGCGGAGGGTCGTGCGGAGGGTCGTGAAGAAGGCCGTGCGGAAGGTCGTGAAGAAGGTCGCGCGGAAGGTCGTGAAGAAGGCCGTGAAGAAGGTCGTGCGGAAGGCATTAAAGAAGGTGTTCTTCGAAATGCCCGGAGAATGAAAGAAAAAGGATTTCCTATAGAAGATATTATGGAGATTACAGGATTGACATTCGAAGAGGTCAGTCAGTTGTAATTGTTTGTGTAAGGCCGGCCCGGGAATTCTTCGAGGGGACACAGGTCGTGGCTGAATCCTGCAGTTTCCCATGCGGTAGGTTTGGGAGTGTGAGGATTTGTTCCGGCCATATCCCAAAGACGCCTCCTGTTGGCTGGACTGTTATTTTTTTAAGTAAAAAGAAATAAGGAACTCCCGTCCGCGCAACTTCCGTTCATGTTTCACGACACTTGTTTCTGCATAAAGCGAATAGCCGTATGTCCGGTGGTTGAACAGATTGGATAGTGTGGCCGATAACTCAATATGCTTGCCCAAGCTGTAGGATATCTTTCCATCAAGCAGCAACATGTTTTTATATTGGTGTTCCCCTACTTCGTTGTGGTAATATTCTCCACTTAGCTGAGTGCTCAGGCGGTTGAATGGAGCGGCAAATATAGAAAACGTATGCTGCCAACGGCTTAGCCTATGGGGCGGTTGATGGTTGATGTGCAGGTTGTTCTGGCCATAGTCAAGGATATACTGCCAGTTCGCGAATTGTCCGATACGTCCGTTGAGACGCCCCGTCAGGTTATAGCTTTCTGTAGAATAGTCCGTCAGTTTTCCTTCGGACAGCATGGAACGGTTGGTTTTCCTATAAAGGAAGGTCACTCCCGCCATTCCTTTGAGGCATTCTATATTGCCGCTCACTGTGCCTAGTGCTGTCCATGTATTGCCCTTATGGGGCGATTTGGTATAATATTTCATGATGTAGTCACCTGTAAACTGTTGGCTTTGCAAAAAAGACGCACTGTTCCACGAACGCATAACCATGACATTGGCAAATAATCCCCATATCGGCTGTTTGAAGTTTAATGCTCCGCTAAGGGACTGTCCGGAGGTAGTGGTGTATTCTTCTATTCCGGAAGAGAGTGTACGGTAATCTGTCAGTATCAATCCGTTGTACAAGGAATGGAGGTCCATTGCTTTGGAGGTGGCCTGTCCTCTGACAGAAATGCGTAAGTGGGGAGTCACATTCCATCTGATCCGTAAGGATGGAGCACTTGTCCAGTCGTTTTCTTTGGACAGTTTATGGGCAAAAGTGTAGTGATAATAATGTACCGGAAGTTCCAGTGTCCCGTCCATACGACGGTACTTGTATTCCAGTTTGGGAATGGCGTACAGGTTGGCATAGCGGGTAGCCCATCCATTGGCTGGGATGCCCGGCGAATCAGGAAGGCCGTGCAGATAGCTGTTCAAATCACGGATCATGGCTGTTCCTCCTCCATTCATCGAGAGTGTCAGGTGCTTGAAGTTCATTCCATAGCTGGCAGATTCCTGGGTGAAGAAAGCTTGTTCCCTTGTTTTCTGCTGATAGCGTATTCCTCGCTGCACGTCCAGTGACTGTGGCCTCAGCTGCCAGTTGTTCCGGCTGTAGAAGGCTACGGTCTGTTTGCCGAATCGCTTGATGAGATTGAAAGTGTTCCCTATTTTGTAAACAGGGACTTCAGCTTGTTGCATGTTTGGGAGAGTGCCCGAGGTGTTGACATCCACATTCCTCCATTGCAGGTTCGTCTTCAGGATATTCTTCAGGTAGGAAGTGGAGCGGTTGGCCTCTACAGTCAGTTCGGCAGAAAGTTGGTGGAGATGTTCCAGTGCCTTTTGGTCATCCAGTACTATTTTGTTTTCTTCGGGCAGATAATAGGTATATCTGGAAGAGGCTTCTGAGGTTGTCCGGTCATTCAGATAATGGACTTGCGCTTTTATCTCTCGGTCCTTTCCCAGTCCCCATAACTGGCTGGTAGAGAAAAGATGGGAACGGTTGAAGAGAGTACGTTTTTGTTCCAAGTTGGGGATGGAGATTCCAGTTACCTGTATATAGTCCGACAACTCGGATGCGTCCTTTTCCATGGTAAGGTCGGACACCTCTTTTTCCAGGTTCTTGCCTATGTTGTTTGTCTTGTACAGCGTAATGTTCTGCTTGTTCCGTTTCATCTGCATGGTAAATGCCTCTATGCTCCATAATCCTCCTTCGGGTTGGGCTGAGACTCCTCCTGTGGCCAGTACGTTTGTTATCCATTGGGCTTTTGCATTGTTTTTTAGACGCAAGTTGACGGCTGCTTGGGTAGACAGGCTGATTCCCTGCAGGACACGTATGCTGGTGGTCTTCCATTATTTCTACTGAGCCGACATCGTCCGGTGAGATTCCGTTGGTGGCTATGCCGTATTTTCCTTCCAGCAAGTCCTTTCCTTCTATATAGAATTTGTTGATGCTGGTTCCATTATAGGTTATTTTGCCGGATTGGGTTACTTCCACTCCTGGCATTTTACGCATCACGTCGCCTATGGTCTTGTCCTGCTTGTCCGTGAAGCTTGCCACGTTGTAAATAAGGGTATCTCCTTCTTCTCTGATCTTCTTGGCTTTGACCGTTACTTCCTTTATTTGTATTACTGCCGGCTGCATGGCTATTCTGAAGCTTCGGCTGGTTTCCGTCAAGAGAATCTCTTGCGGTTTATATCCCATCATGGAAAAATGGAGCGAGCAATGTGTTACTTCCCCTTCTTTCAGTGTCAGGGTAAAATTACCGGCGGCATCGGTTTGTGCATATCTGATGATGTGCTTCTTTTGGGTGTCTTTCAGTACCACCAGTGTACCGTGCAGCGGCGAATTATCCTCACTGTCAATTACATTTCCAGTCAGAGCGGTTTGGGAAAAGGTGGGTAATGTAAAAAGGAATGCCAATAGTATCAGAATCGTTTGTTTCATCGTTCTTCTCGTTTCTATTTACCATGCGGATAGTCTGTTTCTTCCAGTTCATAATTCCGGTGGCGCAACTCTGTTTTTTTTGCTCTTCCTTCTTTAAGTCCATACATCTGCCTTGCTCGGGCTGCCTGGTCGGTGTGTATCTCTTTATACAATGTCTGTAGGAACAGGCTTCTTGTTGTTTTAGCCCAGTCATATTCTGCATAATTATAGATCCCGACCGGTTCTATATCCTTTTGCCAGAGTCCTGTTATAGTAAATGTATAATCCTTATGTGCATCCTGTGCTTCCAATATCAGTCCTGGCAGTCCACAGAGTTTCCATGGCCCGTCGCTGATAGGGATTTCAAACGTAAACCACGCATACCAAGTACGTCCTCTGTATTGGCTGACGGCCAGCTGGCAGGGATAATCTAATATTGTTTTTGCGGAGTCCAGTAATTCCCATTGTGGCTTTTCCCAATCTTCGGTATAAGTCCAATGCATTAGTGCAAAATGATTGAATACGGTTATTTTTCCTGATGGATAATTCTTGTAAAGCCGCTCTCTGAACAGCCCTCCGGGCGAAGGAAGATTTTTCTTGGAGCATTCTAAAAAGAGCCTGGCTTTAGCTAGTTTGTCGTAGCTTAATGAATCATAGGACAAGTCTTTCGGACTGTAAAACATACTCGATTGTTTTCCTATCCGTAATCTTACATAATCTGCCTTGAAGTCATTTTCCCTATCAAGAGTATCCGTTACCATTCTTTTATAATACTCACATTCTAATATGGCTGGCTCAAATATATCAATTTGCTGGGCGGATGACATTATCGGCAGGCAATGAATGATCATTGAGATTGTGATTGTTTTTATGGTTGCTTTGTTCATGTGAAGTGGCAAATAGAGTTGGTTATATTATCAATATCATTATCATTATGCCCTGTAGTAATAAGTGAAATAAAAATACCCCACCACTGCCAGACCTGCGAGCAGCACTGTGATAACTGTTATGCCGCAACGAATGAGCAGGGGAGGGATACGCCCTATGATATTCCTCACCTTTTCGCTGCGAAGCTCTATCTGTTCATAATCTTTGTTTTCCATTGTTCTGCCTCCTTTATTTTTTAGTTTCCTAACTCCAGCTGATTTTTTACTAAGTGGTAATAAGCCCCTTGATTGGCAATGAGCGACAGGTGTGTCCCTGTCTCTATTATCTTACCTCTTTCTATTACGATGAGCTGGTCGGCATTCTTTACCGTGCTGAGCCGGTGTGCCACGATGACTACTGTTTTTCCTTTATAAAATTCCATCAGGTTCTCTACGATGGAACGTTCGTTATTGGCATCCAGCGCATTGGTCGCCTCGTCCAGAAATATATAATCGGGATTCTTGTAAACGGCACGCGCTATCAGGATTCTTTGTTTCTGTCCCTGACTCAGCCCGATTCCGTCCTGTCCTATCAATGTGTTGTATTTCAAGGGTAAGGATTGGATATAATTGTTTATACAGGCAATGCGTGCGGCTTGGAGCAGGCGTTCCTTGTCAATCTCGCCGTCATCTACTGCAATGTTTCGGGCGATGCTTTCCGAGAAAATGACTCCATCCTGCATGACTACTCCGCAATGTTTGCGCCACCATTTCAAATTATATTTCTGCAAGTCTGTGTTACCGATGGTTATTTCCCCCGCCAGCAAGGGGTAATAGCCCAACAATAGTTTGATCATCGTTGTCTTTCCGCTTCCGCTGGTTCCTACTATGGCGGTTACTTTTCCTTCGGGAATGGTTATATTGATTCCGTCCAGTGTCTTGTTCGGGTTGTGCGGATCGTATTTGAAGTCGGCGTTTTTGAAAGACAGGCTTTTGTTCCGGTCGTGAAATGCGCTTAGTGCGCCCTTGTTGCTTTCCTCGTTCTCCATTTCGTGAATCTCGTTGATGCGCTCCAGACTTATTTTCACATCTTGCAGTGAGTAGAGGAAGTTCATCAGTTGTTCCACTGGTGCATTGAGTTGTCCGATGATGTATTGCACTGCCAGCATCATTCCCAGTGTCATTTGTCCGTGAATGACGGCTGTTGCTGCCAGCACGGTGATGATGATGTTTTTTACTTCGTTGATGAAGATGCTTCCCGCTTCCTGGGTCTGCTGTAATTTCAGTGATTTCATATTGACCTGGAACAGATCTGCCTGCACATCTTCCCATTCCCAACGGCGCCGTTGTTCGCAGTTCTGTAGTTTAATCTCTTGCATGGAGGTGATGAACTGGTAAGTCTTATTGTGGTTCACGGCCTGTTTTTCGAACAGTTCATAGTCCAACGCTTTTCTCTTTTTCAGGAAGACGGCAATCCATAGCCCGTACAGGATGCTTCCTGTGAGGAAGATGAGGAATATCGGCAGGTTGTAACCAAACAGTACACAACCGAACACAATGAAACTGAGTAGGGAGAAGGTTACATTCAGCATCTGTGTGGTAAGAAATTTCTCTACCCGGTTATGGTCGTTCATCCGTTGCATCAGGTCTCCCATTAGTTTGGTATCGAAGAAAGACATGGGCAGTTTCAGCAGTTTGATGAAAAAGTCGGATACCAGGGAGATATTGATTCGCATGCTGATATGGAGCAATATCCACCGGCGGATAAAGTCCACACAGGTGCGGCTAATGGTCAGTATGAGTTGGCCCAGCAGGATCAGGTAAATGATTTCCAGGTTCTGATGGGTGATACCAATATCTACAATGGCTTGTGTAAGAAAGGGGAAGATAAGTTGTAGCAGGCAGCCCGTTAAAGCTCCCAGTATGATTTGTCCGAAATATCGGCGATATTGCTTTATGTAACCAAACAAGAATTTAAAGGAGCGCTTTCTGTTCGTCGTTTCTCCCGAAAGTTCGTAGAAAGCGGGTGTGGGCTGGATAAACATGGCTATTCCTTTTTCTTCCCCTTTAGACTGTGTGCTGATCCAGTGATCTTTGAATTCCTTTTCTGTATAGGTTAAAAGTCCCTTTCCCGGATCGGCAATATGGAATTTCTTTCCTTTCTTTATTTTGTAGAGGATGACAAAATGGTTTTGGCTCCAGTGCAGGATGCAGGGCAGGGGGGCTTGGGGCAACTGTTCCAATGTTATCCGTCCGCAAATGGTGTGTAGTCCCAATTTGTTTGCCGCTTCGCTGATGCCCAGTAGGGATACGCCTTCGGTGGTGGCAAAGCAGTAACGGGAAAGAGATTCCAGGGAATACTCTTTCCCGTAGTATTTGCATATCATTTGCAGGCAGGTGATGCCGCATTGCATGCTGTCGTGCTGCTTGTAAAAAGGGAACATGATGATTAAGTTATATCTGTTTCTTTATAAATCCGTCGAATATGGTCGCGTATGATATCAGGTTTATCTTTTTCTTCAATATAGATGCATTTTTCCTCATTTATCATCTTTAGACGTTTTTGGGTACAAATCATGCATATAGGTAAAATATTGCATTCCAAACACGGCTTAAGCGCATACTTAGCTTTCATTCTTTTTTCATATAACGAGTTGTAGGTGATAACCCCATTAGAATTAAGTATGCCTTCCCTCTTTTCCGGCAGAAAATCATTTGCTGTGCATTTGTAAATATCGCCATTATAGTTGATGACAATGCAATTCTCTTTATCAGCATAGCATTGAAATATTCCCTTATATTCAGTTGGTTTTGTAAGTCCTTTATTTTTGAGGTATAATAATACTTCCTTTTCTTTATTGTCCAGCTCTGATGAATCCTCCTCTTGCCATATTCTTTGTAGTGAGAATACTAAATTATCTTTTGAATCTATATTTGATAAATCATCTATAACTTTTTTGAAAGATAGTATATTCTTATTTGTATAGTTACATCTAATAGTAAAAGCAAATCCTTTACTTGCTGCATATTTTACATTTTGTAGAACTGTATCATAAGTTCCGGTTCCATTGGGATGCTTTTTAATTGAATTGTGAAAGTCCCTATCTCCATCAAAAGGTACCTGAAAATGATATTCTAACTTTGTATTAGCTAAGAGTTCGGTTACATTGGGAGTAAGTAATACAGCATTAGTGGTGAAACTGCATTTTAATTTTACTTTATGAGTTATACAAAGTTCTTTTGTGTATAAAATAAGAGGAAGAACTTGTTTCCTAAAATGCATTAAAGGTTCTCCACCGAAAAAAGATAAACTGAGTGATTTTAAACTCTTATCCTCTATTTCCTTTTTTATGAACGTTTTTATAGCTAAGTCCATATCATTGTGAATAGTGCTACCTTCTCTATGTTTTTCGTAGCAGTACCAACATCTTAAATTGCAATCCAATGTTGGATTAATAATGATCCGTAACGAATCATTCGAAGTATCAGTGGCTTTTTGATGTTCTATGAATTGTTTTGTTTCATCTGTTTCGTCTGATACAATGAACTTTTGCGCATCCAGATAATTATATAATTCCGGATGTATTTGCTTAAGCCCGTCTATATTATTTTTGTACTCGTTTAATAACGAGTTGATGGCTCCTACGCAAGCCATCAACTCATTAGTTAAACTATTATACAATAAATAATCAGAACCATTTCTAATTATAAAGTTATATAAGCTCCATTTCATAACAATACGTTGTTTTGATACAACTTCCTCTAAATGATTAGGAAATTGGATTCACAATGAAATTCATTATAAATCAATTATTGCATCGGCATGATACTTGGCAATTGAGGTTAGTATCTTCACTTTCATCACTGCCCATATCGCCACTATGACCATGACAATTTATATTCTTATCTCCCGAATCCATTCTGACAGATGTATTCGTTTTAATTTTCTTAAATCCTCCTTTTAATTGATTTGTCTCGTCATTTGTGAGGACAGGTATTTCACCTGGTACGTTTAAAAAACGATCTTCTTTCATAATGTGAACGAATTAAAGTATTCTTCTACTCACTTAAAGGCTTTTCGATTACTCCTTTTTATTATTTGCGCAAATAACTGTCACTTGTTGTCTGTATGCTTTCCGCACGTTTTACCTTTACTTTCTTGCCAAAGTCAAACTTATATATAAGGTTTAAGCACGCTCCTTGATAAGGGGTCTTATTATTTTCTTCTATTCTGCTTAGATTGTCATTGGTAATTGTGGTCAGATTTCTTCTTTTATTCAAAATAGCGTAAACTGATAAATTTATGCAGAACTTTTGATCCAGGAAATATTTGTAAAGACCGGCATTCATATTGTATACACTGTGATATATTGTTTCGCTTCTACGGGCTCTTCTTTCTGCCATAAAGTTAAAACTTCCACCGAAAGTATTTGTGAAACGAAGGCTGTTGTCACAAAAGAATAGGCAATGGAATACATGGTAGGTTTGCTCGGGTGAGACCTCTTTGGTGTAGTCGCCATCAAGGGAGGCATTGGTAGTCCACCAGCTGAACAGGGCCTTAGTGAAACCTATTGAAAAAGCATGTCGATAAGACTTGCCTATATTGGTCGGCATAGTATAGGTAATGATCGGATTGTCTTTATCCTGATAGACCAGAGGATATGAGTCATCTTTACGCTTTCCATAAGCGTAGCTTATACTCCAAGTATTTGACAGACTCAACAATAGTCGGATACGATGTTCGGTGGTAGGTACCAAATCGGGATTCCCTTTAGCATAAGAATATTCAGAGATATAGACAATAGCTGGATTCATGTTCTTATAAGGGATATTTCCCATTCTTTTTGAATAGGATAAAGAGGCTTGGTTCTTTTCAGAGAAAAGGTAACCCAGTTTGATGGAGGGGAACAGATTGCGATATGTGCGTTTGTCACCTGCTATGTTATTGGAAATACATTTCACTTCATCCTCTTGTACCCGTATACCGCCATTTAATGTAAATTTCTTCCATTGCCATACATATTCTGCATAGCCTGCATAACCTATGCCTTTATAGGTAAATAGCCCGCTTTTATCTTCTTTCTGCCACCCTTCTTCACTCTGATATGCGTAATACATCTGGTTGTCGGTATGGTTATTATAATAGTAGCCACCCCATTTCAATCTGGAATGTTCGTTGAGCAAGAAGATATAATTTATCTCTGCCTTCCATAAATCAGAAACAGTCCCGTTATTGCTGCATTTATTATTCTCTTCGTTTTTATCCGGATACTGATAAAGATAATGGTGATTCAGTTCTTTCGTTTCGTCACTTCTCAAATAATCAAGAACTGTTTGCAAAGTATTCTTTCCGTTTTTTGATTTCCAATTATAGTTCAAACTAGCCTGATATATTTTGTCATCCCCTTTCCCTTTACTATGGTAGGAAGAGGTATATTCCTTTTCTGTTTCTTGTATTTCGGAAAAAGAAGAAGATTTTAGTGTGCTTCCAGCCTGTTTTACCATACAGTTAAGTCCGATGCTTTGCAGGGTAGTTATATCATATAACATGCTGAATGTTTCATTGATTCTTCTTATATTTTTACGGTCTACATTCTGGTTTACAATATGGATATTCTGGTGGCTGTTATGGGTTATATTTTCCGTGATGTAAGGATCTCCTGCATTAGAAAGAACTAGATTGTTGTAAAAGTTCCATTTCCCAAGCCGAAGGCTTAATGGAAGGCTCAAACGTTCCCAATGACTATTTCTTTTTCTCATCTCTCCTAGCAAAGAGGGTGAACCATTGCCTCCGCCATCTGCATTTTTTTTCAAATATATATATATGATTCCTCCTTTTGTTGTGGCATTATGTTGTAAATCGGCTTCCGGCAGAATTTCAACATTTTCTATGTCCGTGGCTTGCAGACTTGACAATTCAGTGCGGTCATGAAGTTCTCTGCCGTTTATGTATATTTTAGACACGGTTCCCCCATTCAGCCTTAGTTCATCGTTCATGTTTATGACACCGGGCAACATTCCTAATGCTTCGTTTACAGTTCTTCCTTTCACTACGGGATTTCCTTTCATGTTTACGATTATCCGGTCGTACTCGTGCTTGATGAAATTGCTTTTTACTATTATTTCATTCATGCTGATGATGGAAGGTTCCAGCACGAATGCCATGTCGTTTATGGATTGCCCGGCAGAAATAAAGGTGGTTGTGTATTCTATATGAGATGCTCGAACAATATAATCCTTTTTTTCTTTACATGAAAGTGTGAATCTCCCTTTTTCGTTTGTGATGGTTCCAGCTATTAAAGAAGAGTCCTTTGCCGATAAAAGAGATATCGTTACAAACTCAATGGGATTGTATTCTTTGTCCGTCACCTCTCCTGAGATCATGCGATTTTGTGCTTGGGAGATGATCGGAACTATGCCGAATATAAATAATAACCATACTTTCATGATTGTTTTTCTATCTTTGAATGCAAAAATAAAGAAACCTTTTTGCATCATTGTTAATGATGGTGTAATAAGCAGGTAACTAAATAGAACTATTTTGGTTACATTGGGACAAGCAGCATATACCCGTTTCCTCCAATGGTGGAAATAGATATATCGGGATCAGCAGCCAGTATCTTTCGTAATTTTACGATGTAATTGTAAAGGCTGTGCTCATTCATAATAGCATCTTCCCATAGCTCTTCTATTTTTTCATAACTTACAATTTCGCCTTTATGGCTATATAAAAGTTTGAGTAAGGAAAACTCCAACTTGCTTAGTCTTTTAAGTTCTTTTGATGCTTGGTAAAGGGTTCGTGTTTGCATGTTTAATTCCAAAGAGCCGATTTTTATAAGGACATTGGAAACAGGATGGGCGTGTCTGTCCACATAGGCAATCAGTTCTTCTACGCTAAAAGGTTTTTTCAAATAGGCTACGGCGCCGGATTTTAGGGCTCTGGTCACTTCGTGGCTTTCTGTATGCGATGATATATATAAAATGGGAGTGCCGGGAGATGCCATCTTTAATTCGGATGCATTGTCTATGCTGTCTCTTGCTCCTATTTCAACGTCTAATACCATGATGTCAGGTTTGAATTCATTGAGGATGGTGGTGATTCCGGTTAAAGAACTTTGATAATGTACTTCATATCCTTCATCTTTAAGTGCAGTTGTTATAATACTGCTCAATATTATATCGTCATCAACCAACAGGACTTTAATTGCATTCATAGTTTATGTTTTAAGATAATGTGAAATGTGTTTTGAACAAAGGAAATCATTTAAGTGGAAATTTACAAATAAAAAGACTACCTTTTTCAGGAATACTTTCTACAGAGATGTTGCCACCATGTGCTTCCATTATATATTTTGTGTAGGCTAGTCCTATGCCATATCCTCTTTGATGTGTCATTTGCTCTCTGGGTACTTGGAAAAATTGAGTAAATATTTTCTTT
The DNA here is from genome assembly GCF_000614185.1 of Phocaeicola sartorii JCM 17136 = DSM 21941. Lineage (GTDB taxonomy): Bacteria > Bacteroidota > Bacteroidia > Bacteroidales > Bacteroidaceae > Phocaeicola > Phocaeicola sartorii. Next base: position 11,226 of record NZ_BAKM01000011.1, read on the forward strand.
TGATACTTGGGAGCTATTCCCCAACCGTTGTCTTTTACGGTAAGTATTGCTTGGGTTTCCTTTTTTGAGATACTGATAATGATTTGTACTCCGTCATCAGAATATTTCAGAGCATTTTCTACAAGGTTTCTTATAACGTTTCTCGCATATAAGGGATCTAGCATGAAATTTAACTCTTTCAACTCTGATTCTACTTTTATTTGATGAGGCTGATGGGAATGTTGCATGGAAACTTCTTGAACAACTTCGGTTACCAAGAGTACCAAGTCTGTTTCTTCTTTTTGAAGATAAACTTTTTGCCGGTCTTTACGGGCTGTGATGAGTAGCGCTTCTATCTCGTTGACAAGTTTTCGTGCTTGTCTTTCGGTGTTTTCCACTAATTGTTGTGTGTGGATATCAGGTACTTTTTTCTTGATTAAACTCATTAATGTGATAATGCTGTTTAAAGGAGACTTTAAATCGTGAATAGTCCCGTTTACGCTTGCTTCCCGTCTTTTAAACAGTTTATCTTTTTTGTGAATGGTTATGACTAAAAAGATAACATATCCTAGAATGATAATTGTGAGTAGAATGGATTCTATTAATATTTGTAGCATCTCCTGTATGAAAGAGGAAAATGGAACATTTGCTTTTACTTGAATGAATTGTAAGCCCTTGGTACCAATAGGGTAAAGCTGAGTTTTTTTTATAAATAGGGCGTTGGTTGGTAATGCTCCGATGCTTTGTTTTACAATTGTATCTTTATCGTATAGCAGGATTTGATGGCTAATGTTGATATTTGCTGTATTTAATTCTTGTCGGAAAATGCTATCTAATTTTGTTAATTGGATAAATGAATTCTTTTTAATTAATCCGTCTTGTTGTAATTGTAATATGGCTTCAGCCATATTGTTACTTATATTTCTGCTAGCCAATGAGTTTAAATTTATAGTATCTCCTTTTAATTGTTTACGTTCTTCTTCTGTAATTTGATTTGCATGCCGATAGATGATTCTAGGATTTTTAGGGTTTTGAGGTAAGGAATAATTGCGTAAGCTTGATTCTTTAGCAATGCTTAATGAAAGCAATTGTTGAATTGTTTGCATGGATTGTTTCATATAGGCATGATGTATTTTGTTTAACCATAATCCTTGTAAACAGAATAAAACGATAGTAGTGATTAATATAGGTGTGTATATCAGTTTTTTCATTGTTAGATAAATTTAGAATAGGAACAAAGGTAATCAAAAAAAAATAAATTAATTACCAGGTTATTACATAATGATTAATATTTTTCTTATGCTAACTTTTTAATTTTGTGAATTAAAAAAGGAGGTATTGATATGGAAATAGAACAGCTTTCAAATTTGCAGTTATCTTCTATAAAAGGAGGTGAGTGGATTTATATAGCAGGTGAATGGTATTGGATAGATATTGCAGGATATGATCCAGAAGAAGATATGTAAAAATGGTATTTTTCTTGAATATGTTAGTTACTGGCATATAACTTAATAACTTTTTATTATGAATAAAACATTTGTCTCATTTAAAGAGTCATTACTGCCTATTAATCAAATTAGTTTGTCTGATGATGAGATGCTTTTAGTCAGAGGAGGTAATGATGGTGGTGGAAATGATGCTGGTAGTGGTGCAGGCTGTGGCTGTGACTGTTACTCGGGTTCTGGTTGTGGTTGCCATTGTAGTTCTGGCGCAGGTTGCGGATGTAATTGTAGTTCTGGTGCTGGTTGTGGATGTAGTGGTGGAGGCGGTGGACAAGCAGGAAATGGCTGTGAAGGTCAATAATATCTGTAGTCATCACTGTTGATTTAATTCTATAATGGCATTAAGTAATCACTAGAGGAGGATATCTATGAGTAAGTTAGTTTATAGATATCTTCTTTTATTTGGGTTATCTTTAAATATATAATCTATGAAAGCAAGTAAATATAACATATATGTAAAAAAGAAACATGGTGTGATTTGTTTTAACACATTTCATGATATATATTCTTTTATGTCAGCTGAATTATACGAGTTAATTCAAGCAGAAGAATATGATAAGATTAGTGATAGGCAAAAAGAATATTTGTTTAAGAGTGGTTTTTTGATTGAGCAGGATAATGAACTTGCTTTATTGAAAAATGAACATAGTAAGGCTATTGGTATAAATGGAACATATGAATTGACACTATTGCCTTCTTTAGATTGCAATTTACGTTGTTGGTATTGTTTTGAGAAACATATTAAGAATAGTCATTTAAATGTGATAACCCAAAACTTGATATTAAACTATGTGGATAGTATATTGTGCCGTGATGATATTAAATTTCTAAATCTTGAATTGTTTGGTGGTGAGCCATTATTGTATTTTAAGAAAGAATTATATCCATTGCTAAAACAGATAAAATGTAAAGCGGAAGAGCATAATAAAGGAGTACATTTCTTTTTTGTAACTAATGCAACTTGTATTCATTCAGAGCATCTTTCTCTTTTTGAAGATTTACATGCAAGTTTTCAAATCTCAATAGACGGATATAAAGAAAAACATAATTCGATAAAAAGATATTTTAATACGTCAGAAGGTACTTATGATAAGGTTATAGAAGTTATTCATCAGTTAACCAATAATTATGATACCTATATAAATTTGAGAATCAATTATGATAATGATACATTAAATCATATTGAAGAGGTTATAAAAGATATTATTGATATCGATAGAAGAAAAATAGGTATACACATGGAAAGAGTTTGGCAGACTTCACCGGAAAAAGAAGTATCCTATAAAATAAAAGATGTTTTGAATTTATTCATGGTAAATGGTTTTGCAGTTTCATACATGAACTTGGCTAGAAGAAGTTATTCATGTAAATCCGGTAAAGTTGACCAGGCTATTATCTCATATAATGGAGATGTATATAAATGTAGTGGTAGAGATTTTACCAATGAATTGCGAGAAGGAGTTTTGCAGGATAATGGTTGTATCAAGTGGGATTACCTAAAGTTGGAGAAAAGATTATCGCAAACAACGTATGATAATGAGTACTGTATATCATGTAAATTATTACCTTTGTGTTGGGGACCTTGCAATCAAAAATTGTTAGAAACTCCAGGGAATATTCTAAGGTATTGCCAATTGAGGAATATGGAATTGAGTATGGATGAATATGTGGAGTATCGATTTAATAACGAACTACTTAAAATGAATATGTATGAAAGCACGCCTTGACAAACTAATCATACTGATAGCAGTCTGTTGTTGCCCGTTGGTTGTTTTCTCCCAATACACCTTGTTAGGGACAGTAAAGAATGATAAATCTTTGGTGATGCCTGAAACGGTTGTGACCTTGCAACAGGCCGATTCATTGGTAGGCATGACACTGGTAGATTCGAAAGGGAGATATAAATTTACTGATTTGCACAAAGGGAAATACACTTTAAGCTTGTCGTGCCCCGAGTATCAGCCGGTAGAGGAAATCTTTGATTTGACAGGTGATAAAAGGATAGTCTATGTGATTTATCCGGTGAAAAACATACAGTTGAAAGAAGTTTCTATTGTTGCCGACAAAAGTCATCTGATCTCTCATACGGCAAATAGTGATATCTTTTATTTGTCGGCAGAAGCCAGGAAAAAACAGAATCCTTATGAGGCATTGAGAGAAATTCCCAAATTGGTGGTGAATGAATCGGATCGTTCTATAAAGATGGTGGATGGGGCTACTCCTTTAATCTTGATAAATGGACATAAGGTCAATTCGGGCATTAATAGCATTGACCCGAAAGAGGTGGAGGCGGTGGAGGTGATCAATAACCCTTCTGCACGCTACCTGAAAGACGGGGTACAATGTGTGGTCAATATTAAGATGAAACAAAAAACTGCCGCTTATCAGACATACAATATGAATACACGCCACATGATTCCGGTTTTGTTTGGGTATACGGGAGGTTATTATGAATTAGGCAACAGCAAGGCGTCTTTAAGCTTGAATGCTTCTCATTTCTATTTTCATCATGATGATTCGGAGTGGAATACGATACAACAGAATACGGGGTATGAGAAAACCGCTGTCAGTAAAAAACGTTCTAATATAAGTAATCCTTATGTGGCTTTGAACGGTGACTGGATTTGTTCGCCCAAAGATTATCTGGCTATGAGTGCCATCTATTACCATTATTCTTCTAAAAGTGAAGAGGAGGGTGGGGGAATTCTGATCCAAAATAAAGAGAGAGAAGCATATAAATCTTTTGTGGATAATAAATCAACCAGTTATGTAGGAAGTTTTAACTTGTATCATAAGCATACCTTTCATAAAAGTAAAACATTGGAAACGACTCTGCATCTGAACATGAATGGGAATGATATGAAAGGGATTAGAAAAGAGGAATATCCATCCTTGGAGTATAGAAATCAATATGATTTTGACAACTTTCGCTGGTCCGGAGGATTGGAACTGGATTATTCTTTTGATTGGCTCGGCCAGAATTTTGATTTCGGAAGTTATACTCGTTTTTTGAAAGACCGTATTAAACAGATTAGTGCGGGATATCCTACTTTCTATCATAGGGAATGGAGTGAATATGCTTATGTTTCGATGAATGGAAATATCAAGAGCAGTTTTTTTTATATGCTTTCGTTAGGTACGGATCTTATTTTCAAGAAAGCAGGTGAAGTGAAACACGATTATAGCAAATTGACTGCTGCTGTATCAGGAACTTATAAATTTAATGGCATACACTCTGTACGTTTGAATTATAATCTTTCCAATCTGTCTCCTGAGGTAATGTATCTGAATCCCTACAACACTTCTACCGACAGTTTGGAAGTGACTCGGGGAAATCCTTTTTTAATGCCTGCCCGGAATCATATTTTTAGATTTTGCTATATGTATAATCAGCATGGATTTTATGTGGAACCTTTTGTGAAATACAGGTTGTCGGTAGACCGGATTGTGCCGATAGGGTATACAGAGGACAATATATATACGCAGACATATAAAAACACGGATACTTTCCGGCAACTGGATGCCGGTATCAATATGAACTATAATAATCAAAAATGGGGAGGTGTAGGTGGAAATATAGGGTATGATACTCATTTCTATACTCATCAGCATGGAAAGGGCTCTCTTTATGTTAATCTTAATACGTATGGACATTATAAAAGATTGTCATGGAATCTTTATGGGAATTATCGGCCTTTCAGCTATGGTGTGAATAACAAACGAAAACATTATGGGTCTGAATCGGAACTGACGGTAACTTGGCGTGTGAACAAACATTTGGGAATTATTGGAAATATGAGGTATTTGTTGGGCACTTTGGGGTATGATTCCACTACGCACGAAGGAACTTATTACAATTTCTCATCCGGCAGGATGAAGGACCGAAGTTTCTGCTTTTCATTAGGATTCAATTATTATATGCAAGGAAAGAATTTCAAATATAGGAATAGGAAGAGTTTGCAGAGTACGGAGTCGGGGATAAAGTTGTGAAGTAATTTTTGTTTTATATGTTACAGGCACGGGACGTGTATGATATTAGAATCCCGGAGACGCTTACGCGAAAATGGCGTGTACGATTCTTTGCAGCATATCGAAGTTACGGTTGCCCCGACAGGCTGCATCTACATAGTGCGAATTTCCATCCTCCTATTCATGAAAGATAGCTTTCCCGGTTTGCTTAATCGCAAGAGGCCGATACCTTTTGTCTTTTACGAAATCTCTCGTAATTCATTGAAATGATTGTCACTGGCATGAGATGTCTGTGAGGTCTGTTTTGTTGTAAAGAAAAGTATGTGGACTTCGTGAGCCAAGTAAGCGGTGTTACTTTGCTTGGGAACATATCTTACTTTGCTCACGAAGATATCTTACTTTTTTCAGTGGGATCATTCTCTTGAATGCTATCTTGCTCTCGTCTAATCAAAACGAGATGCCATGTCGTGGCAATGTATCCGCTGGACAGTTACTGGTTGGGATGGGGGAGTTAAAAATTTCTTTCTCTGCTGGTAATTGCAGGATAATGACTATCTTTGTCTCATTGCATGAATTAATAAATACAGACTACGTTATGGGAACAGAAGGCATACAGGACAAATACGTGAACCCTTATACCGATTTCGGCTTCAAACTGCTGTTCGGTACAGCCATGAACAAGGAACTGCTCATCAGTTTTCTCAATGCGTTGCTGTTCGGGGAGGAGACGGTGAAGGATGTCACCTATATGAATACGGAGCACCTGGGCACGCAGGAATATGACCGCCGTGCGATATTCGATGTGTATTGCGAGAACGAGAAGGGAGAGAAGTTCCTGGTGGAGATGCAGCGCGGCGAGCAGCAGTTCTTCAAGGACCGGAGTTTGTACTATTCCACTTTCCCCATCCGCGAGCAGGGCAAGCGCGGTCCGTGGGATTATGAGTTGAAAGCAGTCTATGTGATTGGTATCCTGAATTTTTCTTTTGACGATACGGATAATGAACATTTCCATCATGAAGTGAAACTGGTGGATCTTCATACGCATAAAGTATTTTATGACAAGCTTGCCTTCATCTATCTGGAAATGCCGAAGTTCAGCAAACGAGAGGACGAACTGGAAACCATGTTTGACAAGTGGCTGTTCGTGCTCCGTAACCTTTCCTCTCTGTTCGAGCGTCCGCGTGCCCTTCAGAACCGTGTGTTCGACCGTTTGTTCGAGACTGCCGAAATAGCCCGCTTCTCCCGGAAGGAACTAAGTGAGTATTGGGAAAGTTTGAAGAATTTCCGTGATTGGTACAGTGTGATGAAAACCCAACTGAAGAAAGGCCGGGAAGAAGGACGTAAAGAAGGACGTAAAGAAGGCCGGGAAGAGGGACGTGAAGAGGGACGTGAAGAGGGACGTGAGGAAGAGCGTATGAGGAATGCGCGGAATTTGAAAGAATTGGGGGTGTCATCTGAGATCATAGCACAAGCTACGGGGCTTTCTGAAGAGGAAATAAAAGCCCTTTAATGGGTTGCAAAGGGCTTGGCTGGAAAGAATCGTTTCTATTCGTATTCGTGTTTCCGTTTCGGATTCATCGGAAACCAACCTTTCAGCACGCGTTCGCGTTGTTCGAATATCTCTTTGATGGTCCATAAAGAAGAGAAAGAGAAGACACCCAACAAAGAGGAGATCAGGATGTCGCTGATAAGCACGGTACCTATAATGCCTGCTATACCCAGTGCCAGAAATATCCACCAGCACCGTGTACCCCAATAATATTCGGCCTTGACCACTACCGGGTGGAAAAGACCGATTATTAAAAAGGTGCAGATGCCGATTACGATACCGCCCAAATGGTATTCATTCAGCCATTCCATTCTTTCTTAGCTTTGAATGGGTATTTCTTTTTTGATGCTCTGTTCCAGAGAGATCAGGGTCTCGGTAGCTGTGACACCGGGGATTTCCTGAATCTTTGAATTCAGCAAGTCCATCAAATGCTCGTTGTCACGAGAGTAAAGCTTGGTCAGCATGGTATAGGGGCCTGTGGTGAAATGGCATTCCACGATCTCGGGAATCTTCTTCAGCTCTGCCACTACATTTTTGTACATAGATCCTTTTTCCAGCTTTATTCCTACGTAGGTACAGGTTCTGTAACCTAAACTCTTAGGGTTTACATGATATCCGGAACCAATAATAACTCCCAAATCAATTAATCTTTGCACACGCTGGTGAATGGCCGCGCGCGAAACTCCACATTCTGCTGCGACATCCTTAAACGGGATGCGGGCATTTTGGGATATAATTTCTAGAATTTGTCTGTCGAGACTATCAATTTTCTCCATAATATACCGATTTTAATGTTATCAATCTGTAAGCAAATATAGGAATACTTTTTAATTTATCTACTATTTTGCAAGAAAAAACAGGATTTCTTTGAAAAAAAGTGCAAGAAGGGACGCTAATCACCTATCTTTTTCTCTATTTCGCCGATTTTCCCTCTTCTTTCAAATGAGAAGGTGTCGCTATGCTCATCTAAATATTTCAACAGGAACAGTGATTTCCGTAACAAATGTTTTTGTTCTTCGGGTTCTTTCAGCAAGGCGTCCTGATGGAGAAGTTCGGATAACATGTCAATGCGGGTGAGCAATTCCTCTCCGCCATAGTTCTGCCCCATCTCGTTCAGTATATATTCCGCATCCTGGTTATAATAGAAGGTGGGGGGATGATTGAAATAGGCTCGATAAATGCTTTGAAGCTGCAATTGCAGTTCGGGGCCGTTCTTTTTGTCTCTTTCCTCTACTAGTTTTTCCAGTGCTTCGAAAAATTGCTGGAGCAACCGCATAATGTAATCTCTTTGCAGCATGTTAATCTTCCTCCTCGTTTTTATGGGTTAGTGTCACTAATACTTTATCTATCCGGGCTCCGTCCATATCGACTATTTCCAGTGTGAAGTCATTCCATTCCATGGTTTCACCGGTCTTGGGTATGTGCCCTAGTTGTTGCAGGATGAGGCCGCTCAGGGTGTTGTAGTTGTAATCGGGGTATAAATCCTCCATTTCAAAATGACTCAGGAAATCATAGAAGGAACATTGGCCGTCTATCAGCCAGCTTCCGTCCTTGCGGGGAACGATATCGGGATCCTCCGAGTCACTGGGCAAGGAACCTACCAGGGCTTCCAGAATATCCTTCATGGTGATGATGCCTTGCAGGCTGCCGAATTCATCGCAGATTAATCCGTACTTGATGTTGTGCTGGCGTATTTGTTCCAGTACTTTATATACATCCATGTTTTCGTGAAAGTATTGGGCCGGACGGATGACATCACGCAGATTGAACTCGCAACTGTTCAGCTTTCCGAAGAGATCCTTCAGATAGACTACTCCGATAATATTGTCCAGGGTGTTTCCTTGTGTGACAGGATAAACTTGGTACAGGTGTTGGCATACGATGTCATACAGTTGCCTGTTGTTCATGTCTATGTCAATGGATACGATGTCGCTGCGATAGGTCATGATGGTGTTGATGCTGCGGTCGCCCAGGGAGAAGACACGGTCTACAATGTCTTGTTCCACTTCCTGCACTTCGCCGTTCTCGGTCCCTTCGTCTATCATGGATCTGATTTCTTCCTCGGTCACTTTCTCCTCGGCAGTGTTGATATGCAGCAGGTTGAAGATGAGGGAAGTACTTTTGGCAAGCAGCCATACAAAAGGAGAGGCGATGATGGACAGCCAGTACATGGGGCGTGCCAATAACTTGGCGGCACGGGTGGAGACGCTCATGCCGATACGTTTGGGCACCAGCTCGCCAAAGATGATGGTGAGGTAAGTGACTAGAATGACGATCAGGATTTGAGCCAATAAATAGGCATACGTGCGGGTACGCCGGCGTTAATCAGTATTTTACCAAGGTCGGCGGCCAGTACGTCGCCGGAGTAAATACCGGTCAATATACCAATCAGGGTGATTCCGATTTGAATGGTGGATAGGAACTTGTCCGGGTCATTGGCAAGCTTTAAAGCAATACGCGCTGTGGAGCTTCCATGACGGATATCGTTGGACAAACTACTTTTACGTGCTGAGATCAAGGCGATTTCGGACATAGCGAATACCCCGTTCAGTAAGATAAGTGCGATGATAATGGCAATTTCCATGTAAGAATTTACGTTTTGTTTTGCTAACAAATGTACTAAGAATTGTGTTTTCTCATTCTTCTTTTAGATTTAATTAATGAATTATCTGTCATTTACGCTATCTTTGCGGTGTCTATATTTAGAAAGGAGTAATGATGCATCCGTTGGAACTATTCAATTATTGTCCGAAATGCGGTTCGCCGCGCTTCGAAGTGAACAATGAGAAATCGAAACGTTGTGCCGATTGTGGCTTTGTGTATTATTTCAATTCCAGTGCCGCCACCGTAGCTTTTATCTTGAATGATAAGAATGAGTTGCTGGTGTGTCGCAGAGGAAAAGAACCGGCAAAGGGAACATTGGACCTGTCCGGCGGGTTTATTGATATGCATGAGACCGGTGAGGAAGGTGTGGCGCGTGAGGTGCTGGAAGAAACCGGCCTGCAAGTGGAGCAGGCTGTCTATCAGTTCTCACTCCCTAATACGTATCTTTATTCGGGATTCCTGGTACATACGTTGGACCAGTTCTTTCTGTGTAAAGTGAAAGATACCAGCCGGATAAAGGCGATGGATGATGTGGCAGAGTCTTTCTGGCTTCCGTTGGACAGGGTGCATCCCGAAGAGTTCGGGCTGGATTCCGTGCGCGAGGGAGTCGGACGTTTTTTAAAAGAACATAAACTTTAATGATAAGATATGAAAAGAAAAACCTTATTGATGGCTGCATTGATGGGAGGCTGTTCCTTGCAGGGAATGGCACAGCAGATCACTCCCAAGGATGTGGCAGGTGACAAGGAATATAACCGGGTATGCCGGGAATATGAGTTGAAAGGCGGGGACAGCATGGAACTGTTGCAGGCTTATCTGGACAAATATCCTGATTCCCGTCACAAGAACAGAGTGCTGTCACTGATCGCCTCTGCTTATTTTACAGAAGGGAAATATAAGGAGGCTATTGCTTTGTTCCGATCGTGTGATTTGGAGGCTTTGCCCGATAAAGAGAGGGATGACTGTGCCATGCGTCTGGCCACCTCTTATCTGAAGGAGGATAATCTGCGTGAAGCGGCGGTATGGTTTACCTTGCTGAAAGAGGTAAGTCCGTTGTATCAGGATGATGCTGTGTATAATCTGGCCTACATTGATTATGTGGAGAAGCGTTATGACAAGGCGCTGAAGAGTTTCCAGTCTTTGCAGAATGATGCCGTATATGGAGCGTTGGTTCCTTATTATATAGGAGAGATTGAGTTGTTGAAAGGAAATTATCAGCAGGCCCGTACTGTGGCGAAGGCGTATCTGGAGCAATATCCGGCTAAAAAGGATGTCCCCCAGATGGAACGGATTTTGGGTGAGGCTTGTTTCGGACTGAATGATTACCAGGAGGCGACAGCTCCTTTGGAGAGATACCGCGGAAGTGTTTCCCATCCTCAGCGTAAGCCTTTGTATGAACTTGGTATGAGCTACTATTATACCGGTGTTTATTCCAAGGCTGCCGCTACTTTGGGAGAAATGACTTCGGTGCGTGATGCTTTGTCACAGAATGCTTACCTCCACATGGGGCTGGCTTACTTGAATCTGAAGCAACGGAATCAGGCCCGCATGGCATTCGAGCAGGCTGCCAATTCTGATTTTGACCCGAAGGTAAAGGAGCAGGCTCTTTATAACTATGCTTTGTGTATTCATGAAACGTCTTATTCTCCATTTGCCGAGTCGGTTACCGTGTTTGAACGTTTTCTGAACGAGTTCCCGAACTCTCCTTATACGGAGCGTGTCAATGATTATTTGATAGAGGTGTATATGAATACCCGCAGTTATGAGGCGGCTTTAAAGTCCATCGCAAAGATTGAGCATCCGGGCACACGGATTATGGAGGCCAAGCAGAAGATTTTGTTCAGGCTGGGCACACAGGCTTTTGCGAACGCCCGTTTTCAGGAGGCTTTGGATTTCTTCAACCAATCGCTGGCTGTGGGGCAATACAATCAGACGACAAAGGCGGACGCCTATTTCTGGAGGGGAGAGTCCAATTACCGTCTGGACCGTTTCCCGCAGGCGGGTAATGATTACCGCTTGTATCTGGAATTTGCCACCAACAAGAGCGGACAGGAATACGGTCTGGCTCTCTATAACTTGGGATATACTTATTTCAAACAGAAAAATTATGGGAGCGCGGCCACTTGGTTTACTCGTTTTGTGGACAGGGGAAGTGCCAATGAACGTGCCATGCAGGCGGATGCCTATAACCGTATAGGTGACTGTCATTTCTATGACCGCCGCTTTGAACAGGCTCGCCAGGACTATGCCCGTGCAGTGGAGATTGACCCGTCACTGGGTGACTACTCTTTGTATCAGGAAGCGTTTGTACGTGGTTTGCAACGTGATTATAACGGAAAAGTACAGACATTGAACCGCCTGATTGCAGAGTATCCCGAATCACAGTACATGGATGATGCCCTCTACGAACAGGGACGTGCCTTTGTACAGATGGAGGATAATGCCAATGCCATTGCCCGGTTCCATATTCTGGTGAAGAAATTCCCGGAAAGTAATGTTTCACGCCGTGCGGCCAATGAAATAGGTTTGTTGTACTATCAGGATGACAAGTATCCTGAGGCTATTCAGGCTTATAAGCAGGTTATTGCCAGTTATCCGGGCAGTGAGGAAGCTCGTTTGGCCCAGCGTGACTTGAAATCCATCTATATTGATTTGAACAAGGTGGACGAGTATGCTGATTTTGCTTCAACCATCCCCGGTGGCGCAAACTTTGATGTGAATGAGCGTGATTCATTGACTTATGTGGCTGCCGAAAGGGTATATATGCGAGGGGAGGTCAATGAAGCCCGCAACAGCTTTACCCGTTATTTGCAGACTTTCCCCGAAGGGGCTTTCAGCCTGAATGCCAATTATTATATCGGTTTGATAGACTATAATCAGAAAGCATTTGAAAGTGCAGCCCAACACTTGGATAAAGTATTGGAATATCCCAACAACAAATATTCTGAAGATGCCATGTTGATGGGTGCCGAAATGGCTTACACGGCAAAGAATTATGAAAAGGCTTTGACTATCTACAAGCAACTGAAAGACAAAGCCGCCTCTATGGAACGTCGCCAACTAGCCAAAACCGGCATGTTGCGCAGTGCACACATGCTGGGAAATGGGGAGGAGATTATCCTTGCCGCAACCGATTTGCTGGCTGATACCAAACTGGCACCGGAATTGTCTAACGAGGCACATTATTATCGTGCAAAAGCTTATCTGGATGCCGGCAAGACGGAGGCAGCCATGGAGGATCTGAAGGTCTTGGCAAAAGATACCCGTAATGTATATGGAGCGGAGGCCAAATATAAAGTGGCCCAGATTTACTTCGACGGCGGACAAACGGATAAGGCAGAGCAGGAAGTGCTGAATTACATTGAGGTAAGTACACCGCATACCTACTGGCTGGCACGCAGTTTTGTATTGCTGGCTGATGTGTACATGAAGCTAGGACGTAACTTGGATGCCAAGCAGTATTTGCTTTCATTGAAACAGAACTATCAGGCGGATGATGATATTGCCGGTATGATTGAAAGCAGACTTGAGAAATTAAAGATTGAGAATTAAAAATTAAAAAATAAGTGCTGAATATGATAAGTAAGAAATTGTCCGTTGGTCATTGTTCCTTGTCCTTTATGTTGGCATTTCTGCCTCTGTCTGCTGCATACGCACAGCAAGATAGTACGCTGAATCGCACGGTGGTGGTAGAGAATGAGTATAATCCCCATATCATGGATGCCTCGAAGATTAATGTGCTTCCTAAGGTGGAGGAGCCGGCCATAGTGAAGAAAGGGATAGAATATGCTACAGCCTTGCGTCCTGTTTCGGCCTGGACGTATGAAAGCATGTCTCCCATTACCCGCGAATGGGCTGTGAACCAGGCAAAACGCGGATATGTCCGTGCCGGATATGGTAATTATGGGAACGTGGATTTCAAGGCCGGGTATGTATGGGATATCACCGGGAACGACCGCTTGAAGGTCGGAGCGTCTCTGGATGGCAGGAACGGAAAACTGAAGCATTGGAATGCTGAGGATTGGAAATCGCGTTTTTATTCTACAGAATTCCGCTTGGACTATTCTCATGATTTCAGTAAGGTGACTTTGAATTTAGGTGGCGGCCTGCAATCCCAAGTGCTTAATTATATGCCTGATTACGAGATAAACATAACCCCTAATAGGAGTACAGATAAGCAACATCATACTCTGGGTGACTTCCATATAGGTGTTTCTTCCAGAGATGAATCGCTTCCTTTGCAATTTACCTTGCAGACCGGATTGAAGTATTTTGGTATCAAATATCCGCTGGATTATTCTGATAATGCATCTACAGGCAAGGAGAAGATTGTGCATACCGAAGGAGATGTATGGGGCAAGTTGAATGAAGAACAGCGGGTGGGCATCCGGTTTGAGATGGATAACCTGTTTTATTCATCGGGCAGTTGGATGAGTGACTATACTTCACTGGCTCTGAATCCTTATTATATGTTGGAAAGTGACGACTGGCGTGTTCGTGTCGGTGCTCATGTGGACTGGCAGTCGGGAGAGGACAGCGGCATTGATGTGGCTCCCGATGTGAAAGCCGAATACTTGTTCTCGGATAGTTATGTGCTTTATCTGCATGCACTGGGAGGACGTGAATTGAATGATTACCGTCGGTTGAATGCTTTCTCGCCTTATTGGTCTTTAAATGGCCGGATGCCTTCCACCTATGTGCCGCTGAATGCTTCATTGGGCTTTAAAGCGTCTCCGGTAAATGGCTTGTGGTTTAATATCTTTGGCGGATACCGGATCAGCAAAGATGAGTTGTCCTGCAATCTGGTGGATGTGGACGGATATTATTTTACTCATTTCTTGCAGGATGAAGCGAAAACCGCCTATGGAGGCGCTGAATTGAAATACGGCTATAAGGACTGGTTCGATGCTTCATTGAAAGGTACATTTTATAGTTGGAAGACGGATCATGAAAACGAAGAGTTGTATTTAATGACCAAGCCCAAGTTTGAATTGAATTTTTATGCTGAGGCTAAAGTCTTCGAAGGACTGAAGATTAATTTAGGTTACGAATATGTACAGCGGAAAGAATATGTGATAAAAGAGGGGAATGGCAGCTGGGACTTAGGTCTGGGCAATATCAGTGACCTGAGTGTGGGGGCCAGTTATACGTTCCTGAAAGATTTGTCTGTTTTCGGCCGCGTGAATAATCTGCTGAATAAACAATATTATTATGAGCATGGCTATCCTGCTGAAAAACTGAATGTTCTAGCCGGTCTTTCTTTGGTTTTTTAGTTAAATAGAGACCTGGAGAGGAATTTTTTAAGAAAAAAAGCAGAAACATACCTTATTATATAGGTGTGCTTCTGCTTTTTTCTACTTTTGCCCCAAAATAAAATGGAATACATAGTATTATGCAAAAAATCTAGTAATAGTGGAGTCACCCGCCAAGGCTAAAACCATTGAGAAATTCTTGGGCAATGATTATAAAGTCCTTTCCAGTTACGGGCATATCCGGGATTTGAAGAAGAAGGAGTTTAGTATCGATGTGGAGAATGGGTTTGAGCCGACTTACGAGATACCGGCAGATAAGAAGAAATTGGTAGCCGAATTGAAAGCGGAGGCAAAGAAAGCTGATATGGTATGGCTTGCATCCGATGAGGACCGTGAAGGAGAAGCTATTTCATGGCACTTGTTTGAAGTCTTGGGATTGGATCCTAAGAAGACCAAGCGCATTGTATTCCACGAGATAACCAAAACAGCGATACTAAAAGCCATCGAGAATCCGCGTGACATTGATGTGAATCTGGTAAATGCACAGCAGGCACGCCGTATCTTGGATAGAATTGTAGGTTTTGAACTTTCACCGGTGCTATGGAAGAAGGTGAAACCTGCCCTTTCTGCCGGACGTGTGCAGTCTGTTGCCGTTCGTTTGATTGTGGAACGTGAACGTGAGGTGCACGCTTTTGTCAGTGAGCCGTCTTATCGTGTTACGGCGGTGTTCGAAGTGCCTGATGTCGATGGAAATGAAGTTGAAGTGAAAGCGGAATTGGCCAACCGTTTCAAGACCAAGGAAGAAGCACAGGCTTTCCTTGAAACTTGTAAGGATGCGCAGTTCTCTATCGAAGATATAACAACCCGCCCTGTGAAGAAATCACCGGCTGCCCCGTTTACTACTTCTACGTTGCAGCAGGAGGCTGCCCGTAAGCTGGGATTTACAGTAGCGCAGACCATGATGGTGGCGCAGCGTCTGTATGAAAACGGACAAATCACCTATATGCGTACGGACTCGGTGAATCTTTCAGACTTGGCTTTGAATGCCAGCAAGCAGACTATTCTGTCTCTGATGGGAGAAAAATATGTCAAAGTTCGTAAGTTTGCCACTAAAACCAAAGGGGCACAGGAAGCGCATGAGGCTATCCGTCCTACTTATATGGAGAATGAGAAGGTAAACGGAACCGGTCAGGAGCAGAAGTTGTATGAACTGATCTGGAAACGCACTATCGCTTCACAGATGGCGGATGCGGAACTGGAGAAAACAACGGCTACCATTGTAATCAGCAACAGCAGCGAGAAATTTATCGCTACCGGCGAAGTGATTACTTTTGACGGTTTTTTGCGTGTGTATAAGGAATCATACGATGATGACAATGAACAGGAAGACGAGGGCCGTCTGTTGCCGCCTCTGAGCAAAGGGGGGAAATTGATAAGAAAAGAAATTCTGGCGACTCAGCGATTTACTCAATGTCCGCCCCGTTATACGGAAGCCAGCCTGGTGCGCAAACTGGAAGAGCTGGGTATCGGTCGCCCTTCTACATACGCGCCTACTATCTCTACCGTGCAGCAACGCGGTTATGTGGAGAAAGGGAACAGTGAAGGGGTGAAGCGTTCGTATGATATCTTGAAACTGAAAGGTGGTAAGATTACGGAAACTACCAAGACGGAGATGACGGGAAATGAAAAATCCAAGCTGCTGCCTACGGATACCGGCATCGTGGTAAACGATTTCCTGATGGAATACTTCCCTGATATCATGGACTTTAACTTTACAGCGAATGTGGAGAAAGAATTCGATGAAGTGGCTGAAGGAGAAAAGGAATGGACGGGTATGATGGGTAGTTTCTATAAAGGTTTCCATCCGTTGGTAGATAAGACCATTCACTCTAAGACCGAGCATAAGGTGGGTGAAAGAGTATTGGGGACAGATCCGGTAAGTGGCAAGCCGGTATCGGTTAAGATCGGCCGTTTCGGCCCGGTTATTCAGATCGGTACTGCCGATGATGAGGAGAAACCACGCTTTGCGCAGTTGGCAAAAGGGTTGTCTATGGAAACCATTACGTTGGAAGAAGCCTTGGAGGCATTTAAACTTCCTCGCACGTTGGGCGATTATGACGGTCATACGGTAACGGTGGGAGTAGGGCGTTTCGGGCCATACGTGCGCTATGACAAACTGTTTGTCTCTATACCTAAAGGAACTGATCCGATGGAGATTACCTTGGATGAGGCTGTGGAGCTTATTAAGAATAAGATCGAGGCGCAGGAGAAGAAGTTTATTAAAGTATTCGATGCTGACCCTGATATGCAGGTCTTGAATGGTCGTTACGGCCCTTACATCAGCTATCAGAAAAAGAATTATAAGATTCCGGAGAATGTGGAACCGGCGGATTTAAGCCTGGAGGCTTGTTTCAAGGTGATAGAATTGCAGAAAAGCAAGGCGGAAACCCGTAAAACGAAGGCGGCTTCAAGAAACAGGGAATCCGTGAATATGGAAGAGGAACCCGAGACATCTAAAGAATCCGCCCGGAGTAAGGCGGCTTCTAAGGCGAAGGGCACTGCAAAAGCAAAAAAATGACACGTATATTTTTAATAGGATATATGGGTGCGGGCAAAACGACTTTGGGTAAAGCGTTTGCCCGTGAAATGGGTCTGGAGTTCATAGATCTGGACTGGTATATTGAAGAACGCTACCACAAAACCGTTCAACAGCTGTTCTCGGAGCGAGGAGAGGGCGGATTTCGCGAACTGGAGCGTAAAATGTTGCACGAAGTGGCCGAATTTGAGGATGTGGTTGTTTCGGCAGGTGGGGGGACACCTTGTTTTTTTGATAACATGGAGTATATGAATGATTGCGGTGATACGGTGTTTCTGGATGTAGAACCTGCCGTGTTGTTCCGCCGCCTGAGGGTAGCCAGGCAGCAACGTCCGTTGTTGGCAAATAAAAGTGACGAGGAACTGATGAAGTTTATCTGTGAGGCGTTACAGAAAAGGCTTCCGTTTTATTCCAAGGCAAAACATTTGTTTAAGGCCGATGAACTGGAGGATAAAAGACAGATTCAGAACTCTGTTGACAGCTTGAGAAAGCAATTGAATAAATAATTATATAGTAAATACACACTCTTTGCACAGAAGAAGAAATGAGAAAATGGCGTATTGAAGATTCGGAAGAGCTCTACAACATAACCGGGTGGGGAACTTCGTACTTTGGTATCAATGACAAAGGTCATGTAGTGGTAACTCCTCGTAAGGACGGCGTTGAGGTCGATTTGAAAGAATTGGTCGATGAGCTGCAATTGCGGGATGTGGCAGCTCCTATGCTGATCCGTTTTCCGGATATTCTGGATAATCGTATTGAGAAAATCGCGAACTGCTTCAAGCAGGCATCTGATGAGTATGGGTATAAGGCTCAGAACTTTATCATTTATCCTATCAAGGTAAACCAGATGCGTCCTGTAGTAGAAGAAATCATCAGCCATGGCAAGAAATTCAATTTGGGACTGGAAGCCGGTTCCAAACCCGAACTCCATGCGGTGATCGCTGTGAATACAGATTCGGATTCCTTGATTATCTGTAACGGATATAAGGACGAAAGTTATATTGAACTGGCTCTGCTGGCACAGAAGATGGGAAAACGTATCTTTCTGGTAGTGGAGAAAATGAATGAATTACGCCTGATAGCCAAAATGGCAAAACAGCTCAATGTGCGTCCTAATATAGGTATCCGCATCAAACTGGCTTCTTCGGGAAGTGGCAAATGGGAAGATAGCGGAGGAGATGCCAGTAAATTTGGCTTGACATCCAGTGAACTGCTGGAAGCGCTTGATTTTCTGGAAAAGAAAGATATGAAGGACTGTCTGAAATTGATTCATTTTCATATCGGCAGTCAGGTGACTAAAATACGCCGCATCAAGACGGCTCTGCGTGAGGCTTCTCAATTCTATGTACAGTTGCATGTGATGGGCTTCAAGGTGGAGTTTGTGGATATCGGCGGAGGTTTGGGTGTGGATTACGACGGAACCCGCTCTGCCAATAGTGAGAGCAGTGTGAACTACTCTATTCAGGAGTATGTGAATGACTCTATCTCTACGCTGGTGGATGCCAGTGACAAGAATGGAATTCCTCATCCGAATATTATTACCGAAAGCGGACGCTCACTGACCGCCCATCATTCCGTGCTGATTTTCGAGGTGCTGGAAACTGCGACTCTGCCCGAAATGGATGAGGATTTCGAGGTGGGTGAAAGTGATCACGAACTGGTACATGAACTTTATGAGATATGGACAACCTGAATCAGAGCCGTATGGTGGAGGCATGGCACGATGCACAGCAGATACGTGAGGAGGCGCTTGATTTATTCAGCCACGGCATTGTGGATCTGAAGACCCGTGCCCAGATAGAGCGTCTGTACTGGTCGGTGACCCGTGAGATCAATCAGATCGCTTCGGGGCTGAAACATGCGCCCGATGAATTCCGCAAGCTGGACAAACTGCTGGCTGATAAATATTTTTGTAATTTCTCGTTGTTCCAGTCGTTGCCGGACTCGTGGGCGATAGACCAGATATTCCCTATCATGCCTATCCAGCGTCTGGATGAGAAACCCGACCGGAATGCTACCCTGCAAGATATCACTTGTGATTCGGATGGAAAGATTGCCAATTTTATCTCCACCCGTTATGTGTCGCATGATCTGCCGGTACATTCGTTGAAGGGGAAAGATGCTTATTATATAGGTGTGTTTCTGGTTGGCGCTTATCAGGAGATTCTGGGCGATATGCATAATTTGTTTGGAGATACCAATGCGGTGCATGTCACGGTGGATGACAAGGGATATTCCATTGATCAGGTGATTGATGGTGAAACGGTGGCCGAAGTTTTGGACTATGTACAATATAACCCGAAGAAACTGGTGCGTACATTGGAGACTTGGGTGACCAAATCAGTAAAAGAAGGAAAGATTTCAGTAGAGGAAGGAAAGGAGTTCCTCTCTAATTATCGTTCCGGGTTGTACGGATATACTTATTTGGAATAATAGCATGAAAGAAAAACTGACTATCATAAAAGTAGGTGGAAAAATTGTAGAGGAAGAGTCAACACTCAGTCAGTTGTTGGCTGATTTTTCTGCTATAGAGGGTTATAAACTGCTGGTACATGGTGGCGGGCGCTCTGCTACCAGACTGGCGTCCCAATTGGGAATTGAAAGTAAAATGGTGAATGGCCGCCGCATTACGGATGCAGAAACGCTGAAAGTGGTCACCATGGTATATGGCGGACTGGTGAACAAGAATATCGTAGCCGGCCTTCAGGCAAAAGGGGTGAACGCCATCGGACTGACCGGAGCCGATATGAATGTGATCCGTTCGGTAAAGCGTCCGGTAAAAGATGTGGATTATGGCTTTGTTGGCGATGTGGAAAAAGTGAACGCTGAGTTTCTGGCAACGTTGATCCGTCAGGGCATTGTGCCTGTCATGGCTCCACTGACGCACGACGGCAAGGGAAGTATGTTGAATACCAATGCCGATACCATTGCCGGAGAAACCGCTAAAGCACTGGCATCCCTGTTTGATGTGACATTGGTTTATTGCTTTGAGAAAAAGGGCGTGCTGCGTGACGAAAATGATGATGACAGTGTAATCCCTGTGATTACTCCTGTGGAATTTAAGGAATTTGTGGCGCAAGGCATTATTCAGGGAGGGATGATTCCCAAACTGGAGAACTCTTTTTCTGCGATTGACGCTGGTGTCAGCCAAGTGGTAATAACCTTAGCATCAGCCATTCATAAAGAAGGTGGTACCGTAATTAAAAAATAATTCAAAAAAACAGGCGGGTGGGTGTAACTTTAGTGTGACTCACCCGTCATTATTACAGAGCAATGCGAGAGATCAGTTTCCGGAACGACATTCTGCCCCTGAAGGACAAACTCTACAGGTTGGCGCTTCGTATTACGCTGAATAGCGCTGAAGCGGAGGATGTGGTGCAGGATACGATGATCAGAGTATGGAACAAGCGGGATGAATGGCCGCAGTTTGAATCCATCGAGCATATTGCCTGACCGTTGCCCGTAACCTGGCGATTGACCGCAGCCAGAAGATGGAGGCCCAAAATCTGGAGCTGACCCCCGAGGTGCGTGAAATGCCTGATACATTGACACCTTACGATCAGCTGGAGCAGGACGAACAAATACAGTTGGTTCACCGTCTGGTCAATGAACTTCCCGAAAGGCAGCGTACAATCATGCAACTGAGGGATGTCGAAGGAAAGAGTTATAAAGAGATTGCGGACATTTTGCAGATTACGGAAGAACAGGTGAAGATAACCCTATTCCGTGCCCGGCAGAAGATAAAACAAAGATACACTGAAATAGAGGATTATGGATTATAAATATATTGAACAGCTTTTGGAACGTTACTGGAATTGCGAAACTTCATTGGAAGAAGAGCAAATATTACGTTCATTCTTTCGTCAGAAAGAAGTGCCTGCTCATTTACTCCGTTATAAGCAGCTGTTTGCTTATCAGGATGTGGAGAGGGAGAAAGGCTTGGGCGATGATTTTGATGCCAGAATCCTGGCCCGGATAGAAAGACCGGTGGTAAAAGCGCAACGCCTCACTATGCGTACACGCTTTATGCCTCTGTTTAAAGCGGCTGCAATGATTGCCGTATTGTTTCTCATGGGTACAGTGGTGCAACACGCTGTGGAAGGTGGTGATAGTGATGCGGTGTCGGTACACGATGAGTATCAGGATTCTACGACCGATCCCCAAGTGGCATACGAACCTGTATTGTCTACAGATACGGTGGCAAAGATTACCGTTGATGATACCGGTGCAGGGAAAACAAACTAAAACATTTTCATTTGCTTTTATATAAATATGATAGTTAGTGCTTATTAAAACAACTTTTTAATTCGAGGCTGTGAAGTTTCAATTCTCTCAAATTTTAAATTAACTAACTAAATAATTAAAAAAGGATTACCGCGTGAGCAGTAATCCTTTTTTGCTTGGTAGATAATCTAATGTAAAGAGAGAGTTATGAAATGAGTTATTTGCTCTTAACGCTTCCGACTCCGGATTTCTTTAGTCCGGTAACCCGGGGGGCACCGTAGTAGTTCACACTTCCTACTCCCTGGGCACTGATATTTATCGTCCCGGATGCATAACAGGAAACACTTCCCACACCGTTTTGTTCAACTATGACATCAGAAACAATCATGTCTTTCGCTTTCAGACTGCCTACTCCTTCCAGATAATAGGTCGCATGGCCGGCCTGTCCCTTTAAATTGACACTTCCCACTCCGTCCTGAGATACTTTGATGGTACGTGCCATTAATGCATTTGCTTCAATACTCCCCACGCCTTCCGCATTGATAGAAAGATCCCTTACTCTCACACTGTCTTTCAGGTAAATGCTTCCTACCCCTCTCTGCTTGATACTGCATAAGTCCGGACTGGTAATTGAAATATTGATTTTTGAACTCTTGAAGTTTTTGAATTTGTCTTTATCCATACTGATGCTCAGCGTACTGTCTTTGACCATGACGATGAGCTGTGAAATATAATTATCCGGACCGTCGGCTTCTACTTTGGCCACATTCCCTTGGGTAAAGACAATGTTGGCAGGTGCTCTGTTCTCTATCTTGTTGAAAGGAGTTACGCTATATTTTTTGGTAATTTTATTCTTGCTGGGCTTCGGGCCTGATGATACATGGATACAGCCTGTCGTCATTGTGATTGCCAGCAGAAGACTGAAAAAATAAATGTTTTTTGTTCTCATGATAATATGTATTTTTAATCGGTTTCTGTTAATTAGACGGTGGAGATTTTTGGAAAGTTGCAAATCTCTGCATTTTTTTATTGGAAAGCTGTATCTTTGTATCCGTATGGCAACTAAGAGAGTACTTCCGGATAAAGATTTTGATCGTATTGTGGTTCGTACACACAAGCTGGCACGTAATGTCACTATGCGGGTGAAGCCCGACGGACTACATGTTACTGTTCCTCCTTACAGCTTGAGCAGCAAGGTGCTGGAGGTGGTGGAGCAATACAGGCAACGCCTGTTGGAGGATTGGAAAAGGGTGGGCAAAAAGCCGATCGACCTGAACTTCCGTATTCATACTCCCTGCTTCCGTTTATGGTTGGAACAGGGTAACTTTACTTGCTTTTCCGTACGTTTTACCGAGGAGGGTGTCAAGATTATCTGTCCGCGGAATGTGGATTTTTCTTTGCCCGAAGTACAAAGACTGGTGCGCAATGCCATCATCCGTGCCATGAAGAAAAATGCACAAGAATATCTGCCTCCTCTTTTATCCTCTTTGTCCGAACAGTATCATCTGCCATTTAAACGTGTGAAGATTACCGGCAGCAAGGGAAGATGGGGAAGCTGCTCGGGGGCGGGCAGTATTAATCTTTCCTGTTACTTGATGTTGCTGCCTCCTCATTTAATGGACTACGTACTGCTGCACGAACTGTCTCATACCAAGGAGATGAATCACGGCCCTCGTTTTTGGGAACTGCTGGATAGTATGACAGGAGGAAGGCTCATGCCTTGCGTGCGGAGTTGCGTAAATTTGATACTGATTTTTAGAACCACTAAATAGAATTACAATGAAAAACAGATTTTTAAGTATGCTTATTGGGGCTGTTCTGTTTGTTCTTTCAGCAGCGGCCGAAAATTATCCTTATCGGAGTGATGTGCTTTGGGTGACTGTGCCCGATCATGCCGACTGGTTGTACAAGACAGGCGAGAAAGCGAATATCGAGGTTCAGTTCTATAAATATGGTATTCCACAAGATGGTGTGGAGGTTTCATACGAACTAGGAGGTGACATGATGCCTTCGGATGCCAAGGGGACTGTAAGACTGAAAAATGGGAAAGCGGTTATTTCTATGGGGACAATGAAAGATCCCGGTTTCCGTGATTGCCGTCTGACGGCTAAGGTAGGAGACAAAACTTATTCCCATCATATCAAAGTCGGTTTCTCTCCCGAGAAGCTTCAACCTTATACCCAGTTGCCTTCTGATTTTAATGAATTCTGGAATAAGACTAAGGTGGAAGCAGCTCAGTTCCCTCTGACTTATACCAAAGAGTACGTAGAGAAATATTCTACGGACAAGATAGACTGTTACTTGATCAGACTTCAGCTGAATAAGCAGAACCAGTGTATTTATGGTTATCTGTTCTATCCTAAGGCGGAAGGAAAGTATCCGGTAGTACTGTGTCCTCCGGGAGCCGGCATCAAGACGATCAAAGGGCCTATGCGGCATAAATATTATGCGGAAGAGGGCTGTATCCGCTTTGAGATAGAAATACACGGATTGAATCCGGAACTGGATGAGGACACTTTCGGCGAGATAAGCCGCGCTTTCAGCAGCCGGGAGAACGGTTACTTGGTAAATGGTCTGGATAGTCGCGAGAATTATTATATGAAACGGGTTTATCTGGCTTGTGTCCGCAGCATCGATTTGCTGACTTCATTGCCTGAATGGGATGGCAAGAATGTTATTGTGCAGGGGGGAAGCCAAGGGGGAGCTTTGGCTTTGATAACGGCAGGACTTGACAAGCGTGTTACGGCATGTGTGGCAAACCATCCTGCTTTAAGTGATATGGCAGGTTACAAAGCCGGCCGTGCCGGGGGATATCCTCATCTTTTCAAGAACACGGTAGATATGGATACACCTGCCAAGATAAAGACTCTTGCATATTATGATGTGGTGAATTTTGCCAGGCAGATTACCGTTCCTGTTTATATGACATGGGGATTTAATGACAATACTTGTCCGCCTACTACCAGTTACATTGTCTATAATGTATTGAACTGTCCGAAAGAGGCGTTGATTACTCCGGTCAATGAGCACTGGACTTCTGATGATACAGAATACGGGCATTTGCTTTGGATAAAGAAACATTTGAAATAAATCGATGGAGATAGATGTTTTTAAGATTATAATTGCTATATTTGTTTAGCATAGTGTAGCAACTATCTGTATCTTGATGTTGAACCCTTAAATAGCAAACAGATATGACCGACCTCACCATTCTCATCGCTGTTATAGCATTGGCATTATGGCCGCTTGCCTTTTTAGTCCTTCGTATTCGCCATGAACGCAAAAAACGTAGAGCCCGTCTGGAGCGTATGACTAAAGAAGAACTGGAGGATATCGGCACGGAAGAGCTGGTTATGGCTGTGCTCAAAAAGATAGGTTGTCAGCCGGAAACCAATGAAGAAGGACATATCGTCTTTAAATATCAAGGCGATGACTTTTATATTGCGGTGGAGGATGAGGCCCGGTTCATCATGATATGGAATCCATGGTGGGCGTCTATCAGTATGGATAATCCGGCTTTACCTTACTTAAAAGAGATTGTCAATCTGGTCAATGTGGATTCTTTGGTGACCACTGTCTTTACGGCGGATGAGGATGAGAAGAACGTGGGGCTTCATTCCAAATGCCATACGGTCTTTACTCCCAAAGAAGGTCAGCTGGACGAATACCTGAAAGCGATGCTCGATCATTTCTTTGTTACCCACGATGCTATCAAGCAAAATTTGCAGCAATTGGGTAGCGCCGCTTCGGAAAGTGCGAATCAGGAACGGACAAAGGTGAAAGGATTTGCTGCTTATAAAGAGAACAGTACGCCACTGTCTTCTGCTGAAGAAGAGAAAAAATAAGGAATGTTTTCATGCGTTCCGGCTTTTATGAAAGTTGCTTTGAACCATGCATCAAAGCAACTTTATTTTTTCCTTTCCTTTCGTTATATTCATTTTAAACAACTATCTTTGTCTGTCGGTTGTTTAAACTCAAAAAAGAAGATAGCTTATGGAAGCGATAAAAAGCATGCCTTACGGAATGTCCAATTTTGCGGACGTGATGAGACAGAACTGTTATTATGTGGACAAGACTATGTATCTGTCCATGTTGGAAGACCAGCCTCATTACCTGATTTTTATCCGTCCCCGTCGTTTCGGCAAGAGCCTTTTTCTGGATATGCTCCGCAGCTATTATGACCTTTCCCAAAAAGATGACTTTCAAAAGCTGTTCGGTGATTTATGGATAGGAAAGCATCCCACACCCTTGCAAGGGAAATACCAGATGCTCTATCTGGATTTCTCGAAAATAGGGGGAGGGGTGGACGAGCTTTCCCGGAATTTTGATGCTTACAGTGCGGTGCAATTAAATAGCTTCCTGGACCGCTATCAGGCATACTACAGTGATGAGTTCATCGTGGGGTTCCGTTCTGCCGGAAAGGCTCTTGACAAGTTGCACATGCTGGATGCCGAAGCCCGCCGCCTGGGCTATCCCCTTTACCTTATCATAGACGAGTATGACAACTTTACGAATGTGGTCTTGAATGAGCAGGGCAACGAGATTTATCATGCCATCACACATGCCAGCGGTTTCTATCGGGATGCCTTCAAGAATTACAAGGGCATGTTCGACCGTATTTTCATGACGGGTGTCAGCCCTGTTACCTTGGACGATCTGACCAGCGGCTTCAATATCGGCTGGAACATCAGCACGAACCCGCTTTTCAACGGCATGTTGGGTTTCTCGGAGGAGGATGTGCGTGCCATGATGCGTTACTATCAAGAAGCGGGACAGCTGGAAGGCGATGTGGAGGCGATGATTCAGGAAATGAAGCTTGGTATGACAACTATTGCTTTGCTGAAGAAAGTTTGAAGTGTGATCCAAAGATGTTCAATTGTGACATGGTGCTTTACTACCTTCGTAACCGTGTTCAGTCAGGAGAATCTCCTAAGCAGATGATTGACCCTAATACCAAGACGGACTACAGCAAGATGAAGAGGCTGATTCAGCTGGACCGTTTGGATGGCAACCGCAAGGGGGTGCTCCGCAAGATTACCGAGGAAGGGAAGATACTGACCAATCTTTATCTCTCATTCTCTGCCGACCAGCTTACCAAACCCGAGATATTCCCCAGTCTGCTGTTCTATTACGGTATGCTTACCATTGTTGGGGTTCGTGGAGACCGGGTAATACTGGGGATTCCCAACAATAATGTCCGCAAGCAATATTATGAATATTTGTTGGAAGACTTCCAGACCGGGGACAACCTTAACTTGAATAGTCTGAAAGACCTTTTTGACGGAATGGCTTTTGATGGTGACTGGCATTCGGCTCTGGACTTTATAGCCTGTGCCTATAAGAACAATTCCTCCGTCCGCAGCAGCATAGAGGGGGAGAGGAATATCCAAGGTTTTTTCACCGCCTACCTGAGCATCAATGCCTATTACTTGACTATGCCCGAGGTGGAGTTGAACCACGGCTTCTGCGATATGTTCCTGATGCCTGACCTGCAACGCTATTCCGAGATAGAGCATAGTTACATTCTGGAATTGAAATACCTTCCGAAAGATAAATTCGATGCCCAGTCTGCATCCCAGTGGGATGCTGCGGTGGAGCAGATTCACGGCTATGCCAAGGGTGAGAAGGTGCGGCAGCTGTGCAGCGGCACTCGTCTTCATTGCATCGTGATGCAGTTCTGCGGTTGGGAGCTGGTAAGGATGGAGGAAGTGTGAGGCATATCCGGAAGTACCCTGTAGTATAAGTCCTTTTCACCAGGAGGTTCGGGATGTTTATGCCCTCATGCCCTCACTTTTCGTGTAACAGGTTTATTATAAACGACTTATGTGATGATGGTAAAAAATATTGCTCTCACTTATGCCCTCACTTATTTCCCATGCCCTCACTGCGTTTTGAAGCATATTTCCGTATAACATGTTTGTCGTCAGCCATATATCCTTTTTTACACAGGCTGTTCCGGTCTGATACAAAGTAGGGCGTTTTGCAGGCTTTTCTCTCGCAAAAAGTGTGCATGAATAGTTTGTACTGTCACGGGATATTAGCGGATTCCGCCAGTGGTAAAAAAGATCAAGACGTTTTTGAGAAAGCCCGTGGTCTTTTCTAAAAAGCTCTTGTTCTTTTTTTAAAAGGCCGTTATCTTTATTTTAAAGCCCTTGATGTTTAAAAAAAACATCCTGTTCTTTGGCCGGACGTGTGGGATTTCATGCGTCAGGTCACGCAGGAAACCACATACGTCCGTGTAGGCCTGCGCATACGCCCGTATAGAATCACACATACGTATGTAAAGGCCCATGCGTATGTACGTGTGGAAATGTGCGTTTTTTTGTTGACTTGGTAGGTCTGTTCTTGTTGGAAAGTTTGTTTGTGTTTTGAAGACAAAATGCTTGATACCCTTTGCATGTGGCAACATTACATTGACATAAAGCAAGTAATCATCTCTTTTTAGCACAAAGTGTGCTAAAAACACTTATACCTGAAAACATAACCATTACTTTTGCACGTTTTTTAATTAATGGATTGTTTTTATTCAGGTATGAAGAAGAGTTTGACGGCTTTGGCATTCGGCACATTGGGGCTGGGTATTGCCGAGTTTGTAATGATGGGCATTTTGCCCGATGTGGCGAAGGATTTACATATAAGTATTCCGCAAGCAGGACATTTTATTTCGGCATACGCATTAGGTGTGTGCGTAGGAGCACCGGGGATGGTTTTGGTGGCGCGTACCCGTCCGCTAAAACATATTCTGTTAGGCTTGATGGTTATTTATATTTGTGGCAACCTGTGTGCTGCCGCCTCGGTGAATTATTGGATGATGTTGATGATGCGTTTTATTTCCGGATTGCCCCATGGTGCCTTCTTTGGGGTCGGTTCTATCGTTGCGGAAAGAGTGGCGGATAAAGGAAAGAGTTCGCAGGCGGTGGCATTGATGGTCTCGGGTATGACAATTGCCAATCTTTTTGGTGTCCCTTTGGGCACGTTCATGAGTAATATAATGTCCTGGCGTATTCCTTTTCTCTTTAATGGGGTATGGGGATTGATCACCTTGTTCTATATTTGGAAATGGGTTCCTTCACTGGCTGCTTTGCCGGATACAGGTTTGAAAGGGCAGTTCCGTTTTTTGAAGAATCTGGCTCCATGGTTGCTGATAATTACGACCATGTTCGGGAACGGAGGCATCTTTTGTTGGTATAGCTATGTCACTCCTTTGATGACGCACGTGGCGGGTTTCAGTGAAAACAGCATGACTTTTATTATGGTATTGGCAGGTCTTAGTATGACTGTAGGGAACCTGATGGGGGGAAAGTTTTCTGATCAGTATGGGGCTGCCCGTGTGGTAAAATATACACAAATTATTATGGCTTCCGGTTTGCTCGCTATTTTCTTTGCCGCTTCTGTTTCGTGGCTGGCAGTGATATTGATGTGTATATGTACGGCAGGATTATTTGCCGTTTCGGCTCCACAGCAATTATTGTTGCTCCGTAATTCGCGTGGAGGGGAAATGATGGGGGCTGCCTGTGTACAAGTCGCTTTTAATTTGGGTAATGCCATTGGTGCCTATGCCGGTGGGCTACCTATAGATGCCGGATTGGGTTATCGGTATCCGGCTCTGGTAGGTGTCTTTATCGTATTGATCGGCTTTGTCGCTGTTTCCCTTTATTCCAAAAGGGAATCGGCTTCTCTTTCCAAAATATAAATCACATCACCACTCTTCTTAACTTCTACCCGGCTGCCTTCCGGATTCAGGTTGAAAGGTGTGGTCTTGTCTGTTTTGTTATCTACGACCATCAGTACATTATCTTCGGCAAAACGTTTTATTTCCACTTTCAGGTTGGCGTCGGGCATGGTCTGGTCCAGCAGCAGGCTGTCGTTTAGATACACCGCTATGCTGTCTCCGGCAAAACTGTTGGTCAGCTCTATGTTATAGACTCCTTCATAAGTCTGCACCCGGTCCGCTTTGCGTTGGAAACGGAAGGACATATACAAAAAAATGATGATGACGGCGAAGACTCCAAAAGCCAGCATGCCGTTACCTATCATGAATTGCTTGTTCGTATTTAAACTGTTTTTACCCATAGCGTTATAAGTTTCTGCAAAACTACAAAATTTTAATAGAATATTTTGTAGCACTGATAGATAATTTGTATCTTTGCACCGAAATGGATGAATGGTGGGGCTTGATTAAGCCCTTTTTTTGTTCTTAATAGTGGATAAATGATAGATAAAAATGTAGTAACCCGGATTGTTGACGAGTGGCTGGAAGGTAAAGATTACTTTTTGGTAGATGTCGCTGTGAGTCCGGAAGACAAAATTGTGGTAGAAATAGACCATGCCGAAGGAGTATGGATTGACGATTGTGTAGAACTTAGCCGCTACATTGAGTCTAAACTGGACCGTGAAGAGGAGGATTATGAACTGGAGGTGGGATCGGCCGGTATAGGACAACCTTTCAAGGTGTTGCAACAGTATTTGATACACATTGGTAAGGAGGTGGAAATCCTGACTAAAGAGGGAAAGAAACTGGAAGGTGTATTGAAGGATGCGAATGAAGAGAACTTTACCGTGACTATTGAAAAGAAAGTGAAACCGGAGGGAGCTAAACGTCCCAAGCTGGTGGAAGAGGATGTTACTTTTGCGTATGATGAGATAAAATACACTAAATACTTAATTAGTTTTAAATAATTATGGCCAAAAAAGAGGAAACAATCAGCTTGATTGATACATTTTCGGAATTTAAGGAATTAAAGAATATTGATAGAACAACTATGGTAAGCGTTCTCGAAGAATCTTTCCGTAGTGTGATCGCGAAAATGTTTGGCACTGATGAAAATTACGACGTTATTGTGAATCCTGACAAAGGAGATTTCGAAATATGGCGTAACCGTGAAGTTGTAGCAGATGAGGATTTGACGAATCCAAACATGCAGATCTCATTGACCGAGGCACAGAAGATTGATGCTTCTTATGAGGTAGGTGAGGAAGTGACTGATGAAGTGATCTTTGCCAAATTTGGCCGTCGTGCCATCCTGAACTTGCGTCAGACACTGGCATCAAAGATTTTAGAGCTGGAGAAAGATAGCTTGTATAATAAATATATTGATAGGGTGGGTACGGTGATCAGTGCGGAAGTTTATCAGATATGGAAGAAAGAAATGTTGCTGCTGGATGATGAAGGTAACGAATTGCTTTTGCCCAAGACTGAGCAGATTCCGAGTGACTTCTACCGTAAAGGCGAAACGGCCCGTGCCGTAGTGGCCCGTGTGGATAATAAAAATAATAATCCGAAGATTATTCTGAGCCGTACTTCACCTGTGTTCTTGCAACGCCTGTTTGAAATGGAAGTGCCCGAAATCAATGACGTTGATCACGATCAAGAAGATTGCGCGCATTCCCGGAGAACGTGCTAAGATAGCCGTTGAGTCGTATGACGACCGTATAGATCCGGTAGGTGCCTGCGTAGGTGTGAAAGGATCACGTATTCACGGTATTGTACGCGAACTGCGTAATGAGAATATCGACGTGATTAATTATACTTCTAATATTCAGTTGTTCATTCAGCGTGCGTTGAGTCCGGCTAAGATTTCTTCTATCGTGTTGCACGAAGAGGAGAAGAAAGCAGAAGTGTATCTGAAACCGGAAGAAGTGTCTTTGGCAATCGGTAAGGGGGGATGAATATCAAACTCGCCAGTATGCTTACCGAATATACGATTGATGTGTACCGCGAATTGGATGAGAGCGCGATGGATGAGGATATTTATCTTGATGAATTCAAGGATGAAATTGATGAGTGGGTTATCTCAGCCATCAAGAATATCGGATTGGATACAGCTAAGGCTGTATTGAATGCTCCACGCGAGATGTTGATAGAAAAAGCGGACCTGGAAGAAAACACGGTTGATGACGTGTTGAGAGTTTTAAGAGCTGAATTTGAAGAGTAATTCTTCAGTCCCGGCTCGTAGTTAATAATTAAAAAACGAGTATGACGATTAGACTGAACAAAGTAACAAGAGATTTAAATGTAGGAATAACGACGGTAGTTGAATTCTTGCAGAAAAAGGGCTATACCATTGAGGCTAGTCCTAATGCGAAAATTACCGAAGAACAATATGCTGTACTTGTGAAAGAGTTCAGCACAGATAAAAATTTAAAAATAGAGTCTGAAAAATTTAGTCAGGAAAGACAGAACAAAGACCGCAATAAGGCTTCTATCTCTATCGAAGGTTTTGAACCCAAGAAAGAGAAAGAGGAGGTGGTGAAAACGGTTATTCCTGAAGAGGCACGACCCAAACTGAAGCAAGTGGGTAAAATAGATCTGGACAATTTGAACAAGAAAACTGCGCCGAAGGTTGCAGAACCTGCGGCGAAAGTTATTGAACAAACTCCGAAAGCGGAACCCGTGGTGGAAAAAGTGGTTGAGAGGAAAGAAACTCCGCAACCCGAAAAGGAAACACCGAAGCCTGTGGTGGTAGAGGAAAAGAGACCGGAACCGGCTCCTCAACCCGCTCCGGCTCCTGTTCAGGAAGAGAAGAAAGAGCCTAAAATTGAAAAGATGGAAGAAAAGACACCCCAGGTGAAAGAGATGGAAAAAGAAACACCCGAAGCAACACCCGTTCAGGAAAAAGAAGAAGACGATGTATTTAAAATTCGTCCTACTGAATTTAAATCGAAAATTAATGTAGTGGGTCAGATTGACTTGGCTGCATTGAATCAGTCAACTCGTCCGAAAAAGAAATCGAAAGAAGAAAAACGGAAAGAAAGAGAAGAGAAGGATAAACAGCGTCAGGAACAGCGTAAGCAGATGAAAGATGCTATTATCAAAGAAATCCGTAAGGGAGATGACAAGGTTTCTAAAAACTCGGTCAACGACGATGCCGCCAAGAAGAAAAAGCGTAATAGAATAAATAAGGAACGTGTGGATATAAATGCTGCCGGTACAACAAATGCTGGAGGTAATAATAACCAACGTAACGATAATGCTAACAGACCGAATAGAAACAATAACTCCAAACCTAATAATAACAATCAAGGTGGAGGTAAATTTAATAAAGACCGCTTCAAGAAACCTGTTGTAAAAACGGAAGTTAGTGATGAGGATGTAGCAAAACAGGTTAAGGAAACGTTGGCGCGTCTGACTAACAAGACTAAGAACAAGACTGCCAAGTATCGTAAGGAGAAACGTGAGAATGTGCAGAACCGCCTGATGGAACAGGAGGAGATGGAACAGGAGGACAGCAAAATATTGAAGCTGACCGAGTTCGTTACTGCGAACGAGTTGGCAAGTATGATGGATATTCCTGTTACCCAGGTTATCGCTACTTGTATGAGTATTGGCATCATGGTCTCTATTAACCAGCGTCTGGATGCCGAAACAATCAATCTGGTAGCAGAAGAATTCGGATACAAGACAGAATATGTAAGTGCTGAGGTGGCGCAGGCCATTACAGAAGAGGAGGATAACGAGGAAGACTTGCTGCCGCGTGCTCCGATTGTAACAGTAATGGGACATGTTGACCATGGTAAGACTTCGTTACTGGACTATATTCGTAAAGCGAATGTAATTGCTGGTGAGGCGGGTGGTATCACCCAGCATATCGGTGCTTACAATGTGAAACTGGAAGACGGACGTCATATCACATTCCTGGATACACCGGGTCACGAGGCATTTACTGCCATGCGTGCCCGTGGTGCGAAAGTAACGGATATTGCTATCATTATTGTAGCAGCCGATGATAATGTGATGCCACAGACCAAAGAAGCGATTAATCATGCTATGGCTGCCGGTGTACCTATCGTTTTTGCTATTAATAAAGTGGATAAGCCGCACGCCAATCCGGATAAGATAAAGGAAGAACTGGCTGCCATGAACTTCCTGGTGGAAGAATGGGGAGGTAAGTATCAGTCGCAAGATATCTCTGCCAAGAAAGGTACAGGGTACATGAGTTGTTGGAAAAAGTATTGCTGGAAGCAGAAATGCTGGAATTGAAGGCAAATCCCAATCGAAAGGCTACTGGTTCTATCATTGAGTCCACCTTGGATAAGGGACGTGGTTATGTAGCTACGATCCTGGTGTCAAACGGTACGCTCCGCATGGGTGATATTGTGTTGGCGGGTACTTCATACGGTAAGGTGAAAGCTATGTTTAACGAACGTAACCAGCGCATTAAGGAGGCTGGTCCTTCTGAACCGGTGTTGATTCTTGGTTTGAATGGCGCTCCTGCGGCAGGTGATACTTTCCATGTAATTGAAACGGAACAGGAAGCTCGTGACATCGCTAACAAGCGTGAGCAGTTACAGCGTGAACAGGGCTTGCGTACTCAGAAGCTGTTGACATTGGATGAAGTGGGCCGTCGTCTGGCTTTGGGTGACTTCCATGAATTGAATGTGATTGTTAAAGGTGACGTGGACGGTTCTGTTGAGGCGTTGAGCGACTCATTGATAAAACTGTCTACAGAACAGGTACAGGTTAATGTGATCCATAAAGGTGTCGGTCAGATTTCCGAATCGGATGTGACCTTGGCCGCTGCATCAGATGCGATTATCGTAGGTTTCCAGGTTCGTCCTTCAAGCTCTGCCGGCCGACTGGCTGAACAGGAAGGTGTGGATATCCGCAAATATTCTGTGATCTATGATGCGATAGAAGAAGTGAAGGCTGCCATGGAAGGTATGCTGGCACCTACTTTGAAGGAACAGATTACTGCAACCATCGAAGTGCGTGAGGTCTTCAATATTACCAAGGTTGGTTTGGTTGCCGGTGCTATGGTGAAGACTGGTAAGGTAAAACGTTCTGATAAGGCACGCTTGATTCGTGATGGTATTGTGGTCTTTACCGGTACTATCAATGCATTGAAACGTTTCAAGGATGATGTGAAGGAAGTAGGTACTAATTTTGAATGTGGTATCAGTCTGACAAACTGTAACGATATCAAGGTAGGTGATATTATTGAAGCTTACGAAGAAGTAGAGGTTAAACAGACTTTGTAATAAAGCCTGAGAATATAGATGGTAATGTCATCCTGAGCATAGCGAAGGATCTGGCACCTCGCCCAGCGCGTGGGCTGGCAGATTCTTCGCTTTGTTCAGAATGACATTACTGCTTTTTATAAGAATGATAGAGATGACAACAATAGATATTATCATACTGGCTGTGACTGGCATGGGTGTCATTATGGGATTGATGAAGGGCTTTGTGAAGCAGATGGCATCTATTGTAGGGTTGATAGCCGGATTGCTGGTTGCCCGTGCTTTGTTTGGTACAGTTGCCGAAAGATTGGCACCTGCTTTAGGTACATCGACTACCATTGCGCAGGTTTTGGCTTTTATATTGATCTGGGTGGCTGTGCCTTTAGGTTTTGCGTTTGTCGCCTCTTTGTTGACAAAAGCATTGGATGCTGTGCATCTGGGGTGGCTGAATCGTTGGCTGGGCAGCGGACTTGGGGCATTGAAGTATATGATACTGATAGGGTTAGCTATTCATGTGATAGAATATATAGACCCGAAAGATGAGATGATCAGTGCAACAAAAAAGAAGGAATCAGTGTTATATTATCCTATGAGAGACTTGTCCGGCATCTTTTTTCCGGTGTTTAAGAATGTAACAGAACAATTAATAGAAATATAAGATAAATATGCAAGAAGAACCCAATAAATATGTGAAAGAACTGACGCAGGAGAAGTATAAGTATGGCTTCACCACAGAAGTTCACACAGATATTATAGAACGGGGATTGAACGAGGATGTTATCCGCTTGATTTCTGCAAAGAAAAACGAGCCGGAGTGGTTGCTGGAGTTTCGCCTGAAAGCATACCGCTACTGGTTGACAATGGAGATGCCTGCATGGGCGCACCTCACTATTCCTGAAATAGATTATCAGGCTATATCCTATTATGCGGATCCTACAAAGAAAAAAGAAGGGCCGAAAAGTATGGATGAGGTAGATCCGGAGCTGATTAAAACTTTCAATAAACTAGGTATTCCCCTGGAGGAACAAATGGCGTTGAGCGGTATGGCAGTAGATGCTGTCATGGATTCTGTTTCCGTCAAGACTACATTTAAAGAAACCTTGTTGGAAAAGGGAATCATTTTCTGTTCGTTCAGTGAAGCGGTGCGTGAACACCCCGATTTGGTGAAGAAGTATCTGGGTTCGGTGGTCGGGCCGCGGGATAATTTCTTTGCAGCCTTGAACTCGGCGGTGTTCAGTGACGGATCGTTTGTATATATTCCGAAAGGAGTGCGTTGTCCTATGGAACTCTCCACTTATTTCCGTATCAATGCGGCCAATACCGGTCAGTTTGAACGTACACTGATTGTTGCGGATGATGATAGTTATGTTTCTTATCTGGAAGGATGTACGGCCCCTATGCGGGATGAGAACCAATTACATGCAGCCATAGTGGAGATTGTGGTGCACGACCGTGCGGAAGTGAGATATTCTACCGTACAGAACTGGTATCCGGGAGATGCCGAAGGCAAAGGAGGAGTATATAACTTTGTGACCAAACGCGGTCATTGCAAAGGTGTGGACAGCAAACTGAGTTGGACACAGGTGGAGACCGGGTCGGCCATTACTTGGAAATATCCCAGTTGCATCCTGAGTGGAGATAATTCTACTGCTGAATTCTATTCGGTGGCAGTAACGAATAACTATCAGCAGGCTGATACGGGGACTAAAATGATTCATTTGGGCAGAAACACCCGTAGTACCATTGTTAGTAAAGGGATTAGTGCCGGAAAGAGCCAGAACTCCTATCGTGGTTTGGTACGTGTGGCTCAGAAAGCGGACAATGCCCGTAATTACAGCCAGTGTGACTCTCTGTTGCTGGGAAGCCAGTGCGGTGCTCATACATTCCCATATATGGATATCCATAACGAGACAGCTGTGGTGGAACATGAGGCGACAACCAGCAAGATCAGCGAAGACCAACTGTTCTACTGCAATCAGCGCGGTATTCCTACAGAAGATGCTATCGGATTGATTGTCAATGGGTATGCAAAAGAAGTACTGAATAAACTTCCGATGGAATTTGCGGTGGAGGCACAGAAACTGCTGGCTATATCTTTAGAGGGAAGCGTAGGATAAATGAAGAACTAAGAATTTAATAGAATTATGTTAGAGATAAAAGACTTACATGCCAGTGTCAATGGCAAAGAAATATTGAAAGGTATCAATCTGACCATAAAGAAGGGTGAAGTTCATGCCATTATGGGACCTAATGGTTCTGGTAAAAGTACTCTTTCATCCGTGTTGGTAGGTAATCCGGCTTTTGAGGTAACGAAGGGTTCAGTGACTTTTGAAGGAAAAGATTTGTTGGCTTTGAGTCCTGAGGATCGTAGCATGAGGGGCTGTTTTTGTCTTTCCAATATCCGGTGGAGATTCCCGGAGTCAGTATGGTGAACTTTATGCGTGCGGCGGTAAACGAGCAACGTAAATATAAAGGGCTTCCTGCGTTAACAGCCAGTGAGTTCTTGAAGCTGATGCGCGAGAAACGGGCTGTAGTGGAGCTGGATAATAAATTGGCAAACCGTTCGGTAAACGAGGGGTTCAGCGGTGGTGAGAAGAAACGAAATGAAATTTTCCAGATGGCTATGCTGGAGCCTAAGTTGAGCATTTTGGATGAAACGGATTCCGGTCTTGATATTGATGCGTTGCGTATTGTAGCCGAGGGCGTGAACAAATTGAAGACTCCCGAAACAAGTTGTATCGTCATTACACACTATCAACGTTTGCTGGATTATATCAAACCGGATATTGTACATGTATTGTATAAAGGACGTATTGTGAAAACTGCGGGTCCCGAATTGGCTTTGGAACTGGAGGAGCGTGGTTACGACTGGATAAAAGCCGAGTTGGGAGAATAATAATTTGATGCCTAAAGAAGAAAGTGATTATGAGAGCAGAACAACAATATATTGATCTCTTTTCTCAATGTGAGGCGATGATTTGCCGGCATAGTGCCGAGGTGCTGAACGCTCCCCGTGCGCAAGCTTTCGCAGATTTCGAAAAGTTAGGTTTCCCTACCCGCAAACAGGAGAAGTATAAATATACGGATGTAAGCAAGTTGTTCGAGCCGGATTATGGTTTGAATTTGAACAGACTCGACATTCCGGTGAATCCGTATGAAGTGTTCAAGTGCGATGTACCTAATATGAGTACCGCTCTTTATTTTGTAGTAAACGATGCTTTTTATCGTAAAGCTTTGCCGAAGGCGCAATTGCCGGAAGGAGTGTTGCTTGGCAGCTTGAAAGAACTGTCTGAACAATATCCGGATTTAGTCAAGCAATATTATGGTAAGTTGGCAGATACTTCCAAGGATGGTGTGACCGCCTTCAATACTGCTTTTGCCCAGGACGGCTTTATGCTGTATGTGCCGAAAGGCGTGGTGGTGGAAAAGCCCATTCAGCTGGTGAACATATTGCGTGCCGATGTTAATTTTATGGTGAACCGCCGTGTGTTGGTTGTGCTGGAAGAAGGTGCGCAGGCTCGTCTGCTGATTTGCGACCATGCCATGGATAATGTGAATTTCCTTTCTACTCAGGTTATTGAGGTCTTTGCGAAAGAAAATACGACTTTCGATCTTTATGAACTGGAAGAAACCCATACTAGCACAGTGCGTTTCAATAACCTCTATGTGAATCAGGAAGCAGACAGTAATGTGCTTTTGAATGGCATGACTTTGCATAACGGTACTACGCGTAATACAACCGAAGTAACTTTGGCCGGACGTGGAGCCGAGATCAGTCTGTGTGGTATGGTCATTGCCGATAAGAATGAACAGGTGGACAATCATACTTTCATTGACCACAAGGTTTCCGATTGCATCAGTAATGAGCTGTTCAAATATGTATTGGATGATCAGGCAGTGGGTGCGTTTGCCGGAAAAGTCCTGGTACGTGAAGGGGCGCAACATACTAATTCCCAACAAACCAACCGTAACCTTTGTGCTACTCGTGATGCCCACATGTACACCCAGCCACAACTGGAAATTTATGCGGATGATGTAAAGTGTTCTCATGGGGCTACTGTTGGTCAGTTGGATGAAAATGCGTTGTTTTATATGCAACAACGTGGTATCAGTCTGAAGGAAGCACGTTTATTGCTTATGTTTGCTTTTGTTAATGAAGTAATAGATACGATCCGTCTGGATGCATTAAAGGATCGTTTGCATTTGTTGGTGGAAAAACGTTTCCGTGGTGAGTTGAATAAATGTCAGGGATGTGCGATATGTAAATAGGACGCCATGTACGATATACAAAAAATAAGAGAAGATTTTCCGATATTAGGTCGGGAGGTGTATGGAAAGCCGCTTATTTATCTGGATAATGGAGCTACCACTCAGAAACCGCGTTGTGTGGTTGAGGCCATAACCGATGAATACTATTCGGTCAATGCGAATGTGCATCGTGGAGTACATTTTTTGTCCCAACAGGCTACGGAGTTACATGAGGCTTCTCGTGAGACGGTGCGTCGTTTTATCAATGCACGCAGTAGCAATGAGATTGTGTTTACTCGGGGCACGACAGAGAGTATCAACTTGTTGGCTTCCTCCTTTGCCGACAGCCAGATGAAGGAGGGGGATGAAGTGATCGTTTCTGTTATGGAACATCACAGTAATATTGTTCCTTGGCAGTTACAGGCTGCGCGTAAAGGAATCGTGCTGAAAGTGATTCCCATGAATGACAGAGGAGAATTACTGTTGGATGAATACGAGAAACTTTTCTCGGAAAGGACCAAGCTGGTAAGTTTCGCTCATGTAAGCAATGTGTTGGGCACTGTCAATCCGGCGAAAGAGATGGTTGCGACTGCCCATGCACACGGCGTTCCCGTTCTGATTGACGGGGCGCAGAGTGTTCCTCACATGAAAGTGGATGTTCAGGATTTGGATGCCGACTTTTTTGCTTTCAGTGGACATAAGGTCTATGGACCTACCGGTGTGGGGGTGCTTTATGGAAAGGAAGAGTGGCTGGATAAACTTCCACCTTACCAGGGGGGTGGAGAGATGATACAAAGTGTCAGCTTCGAGAAAACGACTTTTAATGAATTGCCGTTTAAATTCGAGGCGGGAACTCCCGATTATATCGGAACTACTGCCTTGGCAAAGGCATTGGATTATGTATCTGCCATTGGTATGGAGAATATTGCCGCCCACGAGCATGAACTGACCCGATATGCCATGCAGCGTCTGAAAGAAACAGACGGGATGCGTATCTTCGGAGAGGCCGGTAACAAAAGTGGTGTCATTTCTTTCCTGGTAGGAAACATTCATCATTTGGATATGGGTACGTTGCTTGACCGCCTGGGCATTGCTGTGCGTACCGGGCATCATTGTGCACAGCCTTTGATGATTCGTATGGGGATTGAGGGAACAGTGCGTGCTTCTTTCGGCTTATATAATACCAAAGAGGAAATAGATGTGCTGGCTGCCGGCATTGAGCGCGTCAGCAGGATGTTCTAAATTGTAACAGTATAGTAGGGGGCCGCATTCATCACGAGTGCAGCCCCCTTTGGTATTATTTATATTAAGGTAAAAAGAGAGAGTTTATTTTCCATAATCATCATATAACATCAGCAAATGTGATGAACTCCAGCTGAAATGAGGCGCTTTTAATAACTCGCCGGTATGTGTGCCATAGTTTTCATGTATCGGGGCACCTTCTTTCAATCCTTGCAGCCGGTCGAATACCTGAAGGGTATATTCATCTGCCATCTTGTTATAGCCATAGTTGCGTAGACCGCGGATAGCGAAATAAGTCTGATCCAACCAGATAGGGCCACGCCAGTAGCCACGCGGATTGTACTTCGGGTTGTCTGCTGCTACTGTGGGGAAGGGGATGTATGTAGAGAACTTGGCTGTGTCGGCCAGTAAAGGCAGCATGGCTTTTACTTGGTCAGCAGTGGCAACCTCTGTCCATAACGGAGTATATGCTTCGCATCCCGGTTCTTGTATAAAGCTTCCGTCCTTTAAACGGCGGTCAAAGAAGAAGCCTTTCTCTTTGTCAAAGAAATAGTCGGCTACTTGACTGCCGTAATCCGGACCGTCAAAAGTAACTCCCAGAATACCTGCAAATTTCTTTAATAGTTTGCATTCCAGAGCCAGATAGGCATTCAGGTCAACACTCTCCTGATCCATGCTCCATGCATCTTCGGCTCCTGAGTTTTTCAGCATTTTGGTATCATCAAAACGGATGGCATTATCCATACCGCTTTCCCAGGCTGCCGCTTCCAATGTGCCGTCGGTAGAACCATATTCACACATGCCATTGTGGTTATGGTCACGTTTGCTGTACCACCATTTGTAGTATGCCATCAGTTGGGGATACATTTCGCTGATGAATGCCGTATCATTGGTGTGAGTGAATATTTCGTCTACAGCCCATGATACGAGAGGGGGTTTGCTGTCGCGTGCATTGT
Organism: Phocaeicola sartorii JCM 17136 = DSM 21941; assembly: GCF_000614185.1. Taxonomy (GTDB): domain Bacteria; phylum Bacteroidota; class Bacteroidia; order Bacteroidales; family Bacteroidaceae; genus Phocaeicola; species Phocaeicola sartorii. Next base: position 52,307 of record NZ_BAKM01000011.1, read on the forward strand.
TTTCGGCTGGATCGGTATAAATGCAGTCTATAATCATGCCGTCCGGTTGTTGGTAGTCAAACATGGCGCGGATGTTGTCCTTGGCCAGTTCAGGATCGAATTTTGCCAAAGCGGCAGAGAATCGCCAAGTGTCCCAAGCCCAGAAACCTACGAAGTAGTATACGGCATGGCTGGGAACAATACCTTCGTGCAGCAATCCGCCACGGTGAGTCCGCCAGTTACTGATGAGTGTTACGACGGCTTTTACGGCAATACGGTCATATTCGGGCTTCATGTCTTTGCGAAGAATCTTGTTGAGATAACCTTCCCAACGTTCTTTATTGGCTTTAAGTTCTTCTTGTGGATTGCTCAGCGCTAATTGCGCCTTTTGTAATCCGGCGGAAAGTTCTTTCTCTCCAGTATAGAAAGAAATGGCTACGTAGGTGTCGTGCTCACTGCCATTGGTCTTTGCCCGGTAATTATTGTCGCTACTCTCTACGCTTACATCCGGTGTGAAAGTCAGTGCTACAATCTCGCCGGACGGATGACGGGCGATGACCGTATTCTGGTCAGTCCGTACCTGGATTTCTTTCCCCCATTGGCTGGCCGTAAAAGAAAGCTCTTTTCCGGCATCGGAGTGAATGCGGAGCAGTGCGGTAGAAGCATCCAGAAAATTCAAGCGTTGAATGATTTTGCCTTCTTCCGAACTTGCCGAGAGGTATAATTCGCCTGGAAAATAACAGGTGGAATCCGGGGTGAATACGGCATTTGTCTGATTGGCGTACCCTACGGTGACAGCCGATTGCGCCATCCATTGACGTCGGTTCATATCCAGACTGAAGGGGCCGCAGAAACCGTTTACCCAAACCTCTTTTTGTGGGAGTGTGAATCCCATCCAGGAGCCTGCGTCTGTAAACCAACCCCGGCAACGTGTCAGTGTATCGGGGGTATAGGCTATATCCAGTATGTTATTGAATTCATATCTTTTGCCTGTAGGAATAGTCTCACTGGCAGGGTTGCAGGCAGCTGTAAAGCCTGCAACTACTGCTGTGAGAAGAATGATTTTGGTAAATTTATGTTTCATGTCATTTCGTTATTATTTTTAAAACCATTTCTTATGCGCTTTTTCGGCTGCATCGTCTTGAGTGCTCAAAGGTTGTATGGTGAAGCTGTATTGCCATTCGTGCGGAGTGATGGTGTATTCAGGGTGCACTTGGCTCCCCAGGTGTTATCTCCACCTACACCCATGTGTCGGTGGTCAATGTTCAGCCATACCATATCCTTTTTCATAATACTTCCTCCATGACGGCGTTCTGTATTGAATGCCACATAATCAATATCTTCCAACGGGAAATTCCATGCGCTGACATTTAGTGGCTCTTCACCGGTGATCAACAGGCCTTCTCCTGCTTTATTGCGCAAGGCTACCCAGCGTACATCGGTTTTATTACCGGTCTCTTGTGCACGGACATACGGATGGAACTGTTCCCATACTGTTGCCGTATAGAGCCCGATGGGATACCCCGTCTTGCGGTCGGCATAGTTTTCTTGTGGTCCGCGCCCCAGCCAGGTCATCACATCATATTCTGCCGGCAGGATCATGCGCATGCCTAGACGTGGCATTTCAGGAAGAGCTTTGTTGCCAGGCATAAAGTGCATACTTACTTTGATAACTCCATTCGGGAGTATCTGATAGATAGTCTGCAAAGTGGACTCTTGTGCTTCCAGTCTATAATTTGCAGTAACGGTTGCTTGTTTCTTGCTTGAATCTTCTTTCAGGTCGATGCTTTGTAACTTGGCGTTCTTGCCTGCAAATTTCCAGATGCCACAGCGTTTCAGATGGTTGTTGGCGACATCATTGTCGGTCAATGCACGCCAGAAGTTGGGCTGCAAGCCTTCTTTTATCAGATTCTTTCCATTATATAAGAGTTCAGTCATTTCACCATCGGCAGTAGAGAATACGACACGGAAGTTCCCTCCTGTCAAGGTGATGGCATCCGGGGTACGTTCTGTATTTACGGTTTTGTCCGCTATTTCACGGGCAGTCCATGTGGCATTCAGCAAGCGTTCTCCTTCTGGATTCAGTTGCCATTGCTCCATAGCTACTTGATGTCCTTTCGGTATCAAAGGCATCTCTTCTTTGGTAAATGCTTCCAGTTTCAGGAAGTATTCTTTTCCATCATTGGGAATCAGAGTCATCGGGATGGTAACAAGAGCGGAAGAACGAGCGGTTATTGTCGGAAAATCCATCTCACCGCTTTGTACCGCTTTCCCGTCTGATTCTACCGCCCAACGTAGCTTGTAATCTTCCAGTCCGATGAAGTCATGCCAGTTGGTGACTTTAATCTGTTTTGTAGTAAAAGGAACCGGTTCAAAATGAATGTATTGATATACTTTCTTTACTTCCCAGATGTGTGGATGAAGTGAACGGTCGGCGGCTACCAGTCCGTTGGCGCAGAAGTTGGAGTCATTGGGGACACCCACGAAGCCCATATCGCCTCCGTAAGCCCAAATATTGTTTCCATTCTTGTCTTTGATATCAAAGGTGGCATCTACCCAGTCCCAAATGAAACCGCCTTGCAGCTGATCATATTTATAAATCAAATCCCAATAGTCTTGCAGATTACCTACACTATTACCCATGGCGTGAGCATATTCACACAGAATCATCGGACGGGCGTCGCGCTGGTTTACATGGCGGCGGAGCGCCCAGACACGTGCGTACATCGGACAATAAATGTCGGATTTGGCATCATAACCTCCACCTTCGTATTGTACAAGACGGGTTGGATCGAACTTCTTAGTCCAGTCGTATAAAGTTTCAAAATGTTTTCCATAACCGGATTCATTACCCATTGACCAGGTAACAATGGCTGTAATATTGCGGTCACGCAGCACCATGCGGCTCATGCGTTGCATAAACGGTACTTCCCAATCGGGGTTATTAGCCAGTGTGCCATCTTTATGCGCCTGCATTCCATGACTTTCAATGTTTGCTTCATCTACCAGATACAGACCGTATTCATTGCACAGGGCATACCATTCGTAGCGGTTGGGGTAATGGCAGGTACGGACAGCATTCAGATTGAATTGCTTCATCAATTGAATGTCTTTTATCATGCTTTCCACAGTGATGGTACGACCATGATGGGGATCGTGCTCGTGGCGGTTCACTCCCTTGAATAATACGGGAACTCCGTTTACCAATTGCATTCCGTTACGTGCTTCCACGCTGCGGAAACCAAAGGGTTGCGTGAATGATTCCAATGCTTTTCCTTGGGCGTCGTAGGTGCTGACTACCAATGTGTAGAGATTGGGAGTTTCGGCATTCCAAGACAATATGGCCGGAAATAAATGTTTCTGAGTAAATAAAGTATCTGTAGCGGAAGTTATTTCCTTTTTATTTTGGTAAATCACATTCCCTTTATCCATTACTTTCACTTCTACGGTTTCTCCCGGCTGAGGCTTATGCAATGTGATATCCAGATTGAAATCTCCGTCTTTGTAATTATTAACCAGTCCGGCTACCAGTTTGAAATCTTGTACACGGCTTTGCGGACGGGCATAGAGATAGACATCACGTTCAATACCGCTATATTTCCAATAATCCTGGTCTTCGAGGTAAGAACCGTCACTGTAACGGAATACTTTAACGGCTAATTTGTTCTTTCCGGCTTTCAAGAGCGGAGTGATGTTGAAATGCGCCGGAAGACGACTGTCTTCGCTGTATCCTGCCAATTCGCCGTTGACCCAGCAATAAAAGGCGGATTCTACTCCTTCAAAATCAAGGAAGATATCCATTCCTTTCCAGTTGGCCGGCACGGTAAATTCACGTACGTATGCACCTACCGGATTATAATCGGCCGGAACATGGGGAGGATTGGCGGGGAAGGGGTAAGCTACGTCGGTATAGATAGGTGAGTCAAATCCTTGCAGTTCCCAACTTCCTGGAACCTGTATGTCTTTCCAGCGTCTGGTGTTGTAACCGGTTTTATAAAAATCGGCCGGACATGCATCATTGTTCTTGGAGAATAAGAATTTCCAGGTACCATCTAGCGAGATGCGGCGTTCTGTTGCAGGGTTTACTGCAAAACGTTGGGCGGCGGGCAGTGCCTGCTGCTTCAGCGCATTGGCTTCATTGGTGAAGGGAATGAAGTGTGCATGGGCCGCCTCGCGGTTTATTTCATTTATTTGTGGATTCTGCCAGGGGACATTCTCCCCCCAGACGGAAGCACAAGCAAACAACAGTGTAAGAAAAGTATTAAGAGAGTGTTTCATGGTTATTATTTTTTTAAATGGAACAGAAAAGAGTCACTAGAAAAGGCACGCTGAAATCTACTACAAAGCCGTGAAATATAGAAACCACTACAAAACTTTGACCGGAATAGCGGGTAATGATGGGCAGTGTCGTATCCATCGTAGTGGCACCTCCTGCCGAAATGGGTGCCAGATTGCCAAACCAACGTACCAGCAACGGGGCAAAAAGTAAAGTGATAATTTCACGTGTGATATTGGATAATAATGCAATGGTTCCCAACTCCGGACCTTTATATTCTGTGATAAAGATGCTGGACAGCGAGTAGTAGCCAAAACCGGAACCTACTGCCATACAATCTGCTACCGAGCGATGTGAGAGGAACAGACTAACAACTGCACATCCTGCCAAGGTTCCCAATATGGTCATGACCGGCAAGAAGATCAGGCGGGGATTTAATGACCGGAAATTGCGTAGGGTCTGTGGATCATTGCCGATGCTTACACCCACACTGAACATCAACGCACACAGTGCATAAAAACTCAGTTTACTTTGTGTAAAGTCGTATGGAATGAGGTGATATACTCCGCAAATGGCCCCTAGTATAAAGAAACCAACGATAATCAAACTTCCTTTCATGCTTGTTCCTCCTTTTTCCTTTTGTAAAGCACGTACCATAAAGCCCATGCTGCTGTGACACTGCCCAGTACAGCTGCCAGAGTGATGACAATGGCTTCCATTCCTATGGTGTGCAGGCCATTGATGATTTCCTGATTACCGCCTACATCTATACCTAGCAGGAAGAGTAGTAACCAAATAAGAACGGTGATGATTTTGTGTATTCCTGAAAGCTGCTGCTTGCGAAGCAGGAAGCCAAGGAGCATCCCCGTGAGCATTAATCCAATAATTGTAAACATATCTATGTCGTTTTATTTATAGGCAAAGATACTTGTTTTTAGATTACAAGGCGGTATCACCGTAGCGAAAACCGCCTTGTTGCCTAATTATATCTAACCAAAAAGAGAATATTTATTTTAAGGCATCATTTGCATTCAACTCTGTAAGAGGAGTGGGATAGAATGAATTCTTTTCTTCATTGAATGTACGTCCTACCTCTTCCAGTGCTGATTTAAGTTTGCCCCAACGGCGGAGGTCATACCAGCGCCAGTTCTCCAATGGGAATTCAAGCATACGTTCGTGTTCTATCTGGCTGCGTACTGCTTCTTGTGAAGTCCCTGTCATGGGCGGCATATCTCCATGGATTTCTCTGATTTGATTAATCAGAGGAATGGCTTGTTCCGGATGTCCTTGTTCGTTCAGTACCTCGGCTTTCATCAGCAGCACATTGGCATAGCGCATCAGAGGCACATTGATGGCGCACCGGTTGTTGGAAAGTGCCTCATAGTCAGTAGGCATGAATTTTCGGAAAGCCGGACGGTTATAAGGAATATAATTCCCGTTTTCGTCTTCATTGGAGAACCAGTCATTATATTCATACCCGTACACACGTCCGCTTCCATCATTATAATAGTCACACTGGAAGAATATGGTTTCATATAAGCGTGAATCATAGCGTCCTGTTGTGGCGTTTTCTCCTTCTTTCATGTATTCATTCATCAGCTTTTGGCTTGGCAGAATCTCGTCCCATCCCCATAATTCTGAAACTCCGATCCAACGATGAAGCTGAGTGCGGTAGCTTGCGCCGTTGGCGGTACTCATAGATGTCTGGAGTTCGAAGATAGATTCTTTGCTGTTTTTATTGCTGGCATCAAACATGCTTGCAAATTGTTTCACAAGCTCATATCCCTGGACTTTGTTCAAGGCTTCCAAAGCTGCGGCTAAATATTCCGTTTTCTTTTCGGGTTGTTCGTATGCACAGGTCAGGTAAGCAAATCCCAGATAAGCATTGGCAGCTCCACAAGTTGCGCGGCCTATGTTGTCTGCATCGTATGATGCGGGCAAAGCGGTAGCGGTTTTAAAATCTTCAATGATGAAATTCCAAGCATCCTCACGTGAAGACAGAGGTTTGCTCAGGTCTGCCTGGTTGGTAATATACTTATCACGGATAATGATTTCTTTCCAGTTCAAGATTAGTTTCAAGTGATAATAAGCACGTAAGAAGTGTGCTTCGTTAACAATCTGTGTGCGGATGACCGGATTTATACTTTCATCAGGTATTTCTGCAACTTTTTCTATCACTTGGTTGGCAAAACTGGCGCCTTTATAGTTATTTGACCAGTAACTGCTGAACTGAGAGTTGCCGTTGGTATAAGTAAAATTATAGAGCTCTACCCAGTTGGGATAGTTGCGGGCGTCATTTCCCATTTCAACAATATCTTCCCGGTAAGCTTCTACCGGCCATTTTACTTCCGCGAATTCCCAAGTGTCGATATAATATTCCAATTGTGAATAGGCGGCCGATATGCCTGCTTCCGCATCCGACTGGTCACGCCAGAAACTTTCGGAAGTCAGCTGGTCAGGAGAACTGACGGTCAAATAGTCTTCGCAAGACTGATAAACAGTGATGCAAAACAAATACTTGCAATATGTATTAATTTCTTCATATTCGTATAGATTTAATTAGATTAGAATGAAAGTTGGGCTCCTATTGTAAAGGAACGGGTAAACGGATAAATCAATTTGTCAATTCCGGTATTCAAGACACTGGCACGTGAGAATTCAGGATCGATTCCGTCGTATCCGGTGATGGTGAACAGATTCTCGCCACTTACGTAGAAACGTAGTTTTTCGATGAGTACTTTTTGCAATAAGCCTTTAGGAAGCGTATATCCTAGTTGCAACTGACGCAGACGTACAAAATCGCCTTTTTCGAGGAAGCGGTCGGATTCCTTCATGTTACCATTGGGGTCATTGTAGATGGCACGTGGCACGTCTGTGTTTGTATGTTCAGGAGTCCATGCGCTCAAAGATGATTGCAGGAAGTTGGAACCGGAATTCATCCCTTCGTAGAAATACTTGTTACCATTGTAGATTTTGTGTCCCCATGCGCTACCTATTACCATAGAAAGATCGAATCCTTTATAATATGCAGAGAAGTTGAGGTTGACTTCAAGTTTTGGAATACCAGAGCCACAGTATTCTTTATCGTTCTCATCGATGCTTCCATCACCGTTGCTGTCTATGAATTTAATGTCGCCGGCATCTGCATAAGGTTGATAAGCTTCTCCATTTGCGTTTACATAGTTCTTCGCTTCTTCATTACTTTGGAAAATGCCGCCGGTTTTATAAAGATAGAATGCTCCGATAGGCTTGCCTACGCGGGTTTGAGTAGGGAAGTGTTCTGTCCCGTACTTCAATCCTTCACCATAAAGCACTTGGTTGTCATCGGCCAAAGCCACAACTTTATTGTTGGTGGTACTGAAGTTTAATCCGATATTGTAATCCAGATCGCCCTTGCGGTCGTTCCAGTTCACCTCGAATTCAAAACCTGTATTGCGAATCTTGCCGACATTCAGAATAGGATTGGCTAAACCTGCTGAGGGAGGAAGTGCTTTTGTGATCAATAATTCTTCGGTTTGATTATGATAATAATTTAGCGCACCGGTTAGTTTGTTATTGAACATTCCAAAATCAACACCTATATTCTTTGTATCTGTAGTTTCCCATTTTAGAGAACGGTTTTCCAGCCCGCGGGCAATACTTCCGGCCCACGCATTGTCGCCGTTACCTTTTACGTAACCTTGGTACATGGTGTTGTAAGTACTGATCAAGGCTTGGAAGTCATAGTATCCTAATGCATTTTCATTACCTAAACGTCCCCAGCTGGCACGTAGTTTTAAATTGTTTAAGAATATATCTTTGGGAAAGAAGGACTCTTCGCTGATTCTCCATCCGAGAGCGATGGACGGGAAACATCCCCAACGGTTGTCAGCGCCAAATTTAGAGGATCCGTCATATCGGACGGTAGCCTGTAGCAAGTATCGGTCATTGTAGTTATAATTTAAACGTCCGAAGAAAGAAGCGCGATTGTATTCCCATTTTGTACCGTCACCATCGAATGTACCTCCTGCTCCGGCACCGATAGTAGAAAAACTAGGGTCTAAAAAGCCACCGGGAGTTTCACCGATTACCAGGTTTCCGTCTTCTACTTTATACACTGTTGTTTTACCTTCCACACCAACGGAATTCCAAGTGTACTTCCGTGCAGTAATGGATGTACCAGCCATGGCATTGATGCTATGTTTTCCGAATTCTTTATTAAAATTCAATACGTTGTCCCATACATGTTCTTCCCAGTAGGCTGTTGTTTCACTGTGATAGGGGTAGTCGCGTTTGGCTTTTTCGTCCGCAACGTATGCGGGGGTATGATAGGTCTGACGTTCATGTTCTCCACGATAAGCGTAACTTGTTTTGAAACTTAACCATTTTGTGAAGTTCATGGTTAATGCAATGTTAGCTGTTGTGTGGTATTTCTTATCTGTAGATTTTTCATAATATTGGTCTGCCATGACGTTACGGTTATTAGGCAGTCCGTCAAAGTTGGTCAAGCCGAATCCGTATTCATTGTTTTCATCGTAGATGGGTACCAATGGAGTGATCATGTACATTTCTTTTAAAGAATATTCAGGTTGTTTGCTGTCTGTGAATTTGAAGGCTAGGTTGGCATCAATATCAAAGATATATTTGCTCATGTGTACCTTCAGGCGGGCATTGTCCTGACGGTAATCGTTGCCTAAGAAAATACCTTTTTCATCGGATGATTATACGACACGGAGTATTGTGCGTTTTCGCTACCGCCTCTGGCGCTGAACATATAGTTTTGCGCCAGTCCGCTACGTAGCATCGCGTCTTGCCAGTCTGTGTCTATACCGGTATTGTTCGTGATGTATGCGGGCAGATCAATCAGTTTGTCTTTCCATGCCCCATTGTTTCTGGGGTCATATAAATCTTTATGGTTGGCCACATGGGAGTTCCAGTTCTCGTACATTTGCTTATGCATTGCTTTGTACTCTTCTGCATTGAGTAGTTCCAGTTTCTTTGAAACGTCAGTGAAACTTACATAAGTACTGAAATCAATCTTCATGTCACCCTTTTTACCGTTTTTGGTAGTGACGATGATAACACCGTTTGCAGCAACCGAACCATAGATTGCAGCGGCTGCGCCATCTTTCAGTACTTCCATAGACTGGATGTCTTGCGGATTTACATTTTCAATATCACCGGGAAAACCGTCAATGATATAAAGAGGCTGGTTGTCACCGAAAGTTTTGACACCACGGATTTTTACCTGTACACCTGCACCTGCATTACCACCGGCTTTCATGATGTTCACACCGGCAATTTTACCTTGTAATGCCTCTGCGGGATTGGTTGTGGTACGTTTTACCAGTTCGTCTACATCTACAGAAGAAATGGCACCGGTCATATCACTTTTCTTCATGGTACCATAGCCGACCACTACAACTTCATCCAGCATTTCGGTATCTTCCTTCAATGTCACCCGGATATTGTTTTTTCCGTTTACAGGGATTTCTTGTGTTGCATATCCCACATAAGAAATAATGATAGTGGCTTTGGGAGACACGCTTAATGCGAAGTTACCGTCAAAGTCCGTGATAACTCCATTGGTTGTGCCTTTTTCTACTACACTGGCACCAATGATGGGGTCGTTGGAGGCATCGGTTACCAGACCGGTCAGTTGGATAGTCTGTGCAAACGCACCGAAAGGAGTCATAAAAGCTAAGAGCAGAACCAGTAGCATGATTCTTTCCTTGAAATAGTTCTTTTTACTCATGTGAATAAATTTTAAGGTTAATAATTGTTTTTCACACCGCTAAATAATGAGTTGTATGTGCGAATTCCTAATTATTATGTCCTACAAATGAACTACAACGAAAGAAATATTCTCCTTTTTTTATCTACAATAAAAAAATATAATACTTTGTTACTCAATGGGATAACGTAAAAGATGATGTCTACAAATCTCTGTTTGATAAAAGCAATAAAAATATAGGTTCTTTAAATGTTTTGCAAGTAGTCTGTTAAATCCTCTTCTGAAGACAAGTTCAGGGATTTGCGTAGTCGGTAGCGGTTCATATTGATTGTTTTGGGAACATTGCCCGTGAGCATTGAGATTTCTTTGGTAGAAAGATTGACCCGTAACAGTGTAGCCAGATATTTTTCACCTTGTGTCAAATTGGGATGCCGTTCGGATAACCGCTGAAGGAACTCCTGATTCTTTTCTTCCACATTCATCAATAAGGTGCTGTTGCTCTTGTCTCCATTCTGATATTGGCTGATAAAGGCATTGACTTTCTTCAAATGAGGGATCAGTGTCTGCTGGTCCATTTTGTATCCTTGCTTTATCATTTCTCTGATTTTCTCTAGCAATTCATTACGGCTATGCAGGAATACGGCGAAGCTGGTTGCTTCCTGCCGGCTGTTGTCCAAGGCATTTTGTACGGACTTCAGCTCCAGTTCCTGTTGGCGTACTTTAAGTTCAGCCAGTTCATGCTCTGACTGCTCCAGATTATAGCGGGCTACCATTAGCTGCATGTTCTTTTTGCGTTTATACCATTTATATAGGAATATGCTGAGTACTGCCAATGAAATGAAAACAACCATTAATATAAACAAGTTGCGTTTCAGCAATTCTATTTCGTAGGTTTGTTCCCTTATTTCCGCTTTCCTCTGTTGGTTCTGGTATCGTTTATGCGAAATTTCTTGTTCTACAATACGTAGCTTGCTTCCGCTTTGCAGATCTTTGCTCAAGGTATATAGTTGCATGAGGCATTTATAGGCATTATTATAGTCTCCAAGAGCTTCATATACCCAAGACAAATATTCATAATTGTCGCATATTAATTCCTTGGCATTGATGGAAGAGGCTACTTCGTATGCTTTTTGCAAGGCTTGCAAGGCATTGCCATATTGTTTGGCATAGAAATATTGCTTTCCCATATTATTATAATTTTCTCCCAACGACCATTGGGAGTTCAGATTTTTGTTGATGACAATGGCTTCATTGATAAAACCTATTTTCTCATTAAAATCCCCTTCATATAACACAGGTTGTTTAAATTGGCGGCAATTCCCCGCAGATTTTTCTGGCTTCGGTTGATGGCAAGTGCTTGCCGTAAGAATTGTCCGGCCGTATTGAATTCATTCATGGAGTAGTGGATAATGCCGCGGTCGTTGTAACATAAGGCAATGGAAACGGAATCTCCTATGGATTTAAAGATAGAGGTGGCCTTCTCGTTCATCTCAATGGCTTTATTATAGTCGGTCAATTTACAGTAAAGAGCTCCTGCCAGTGCATAAATTTGTCCGTTTAACTCCCTATTGCCCGGGGTTACATATTCCATAGCGTCATATAGGTTTTTGATACTTACATCAAAATTGCCTAATAGTTTTTCTGCCTGGCTGTAATAGAATATTGCTTTTGCCTTTTGGTCACTCCGGCTCTCGCCGGGAAATAATTCAATGACTTTGGAAGCATAGTAGCTGGCTTGTTTGGGATTGTTGTATAAGGCGTCAACCGATTTTTTAATCAGTAATTCGGCCTCTTGTTGTTTTTCGCTAGCATTGGCCCATGAGATATTTACCAGGCAAAGAATGATATATATAAGTAGTTTCTCTTTCATAACTCAAGCGTGTTTTTAGCAAAAGTAGTGATTTTGTTAAACAAAAGTAGGGGTTTATTTTGAGATAGCCTAATGATTTTCTCTTTTATAAAGAATATCTATGATCTTTATCCGATTTATCCGCCAACCATTTGGCTGGTTTGTTTTTCAGCAAATACGGCCTTAACCCTATTGATGTTGGCAGCATTTTGCATAAAATATATTTGGCGCAGGCTTGTCTTCTTAAGTTATTAAGATACATCGTTTAGTCCATAAACAGTTTTCTAGTTGAGGAAATATTGTATAGAAGTGGCGGATTGCAGGTCTCATTTTTGTTTCCTATCTTTGTTGTTCAATAATAAAGACGAGTTATGTTATTACCTTATTTGAATAAAGACCTGATAGAGGCCGGCTGTGATGAAGCGGGCAGGGGATGCTTGGCGGGATCGGTATATGCGGCTGCCGTTATTTTGCCAAAGGACTTTAAGAATGAATTGCTGAATGATTCCAAGAAACTTACCGAGTGCCAGCGTTATGCCCTTCGGGAGGTGGTGCAGCGGGAAGCGCTGGCATGGGCGGTAGGAGTGGTGACTCCGGAAGAAATAGACCGAATCAATATTCTCAATGCATCTTTCCTAGCCATGCATCGTGCCCTTGACCAGCTGAGTCTTCGTCCACAGCACTTGTTGATTGATGGAAACCGTTTTAAGAAGTATCAGGATTTACCACATACCACTGTGGTGAAAGGAGATGGGAAATATCTTTCTATTGCTGCTGCATCTATCCTTGCGAAAACTTACCGTGATGACTACATGAATGGTCTGCACGAAGAATACCCTTTTTATGATTGGAGCAATAATAAGGGATATCCCACAAAAAAGCATCGTGCGGCTATCCGTGAGCATGGCACGACACCGTATCATCGGATGACTTTTAATTTGTTGGGGGAAGACCCGCAGCTGGAGTTGAATTTTTAGGTATCCGAAAGTGGATGCATTGTGATGAATAGAAAGACATTTTTACACGTATGTACGTGAAGCCCTGCACATGCGTCTGTATACGCTTACGCATACGTACGTGCGGGCTTTCGCGTATGTACGTGTAAATGGATGCCTCCTGACGTGATATCCGGCTGATAAATTCATAATCTTTGAAATACTGATTATCACTTTGTCAGCCGGAGTTTAAATCAATATTTCCCCCGCTGGTAGGAGCGGTGTCCATAAATTGTAATGACCACAAAGCAGATGAACGGCAAAATAAACGAAACATTCACAGCCGGCATATTCCAAATGGTGCTCATATCAATAATGCTTGCCTGTAGCGGAGGAAGTACGGAACCTCCCAGAATGGCCATAATCAGGCCGGCTGCCCCGAACTTTGCATCATCTCCCAGTCCTGTCAAGGCGATGCCATAGATAGTGGGGAACATCAATGACATACAGGCTGAAACAGCTACCAGACAGTACATGCCCCAGATATTCTGGAAGAAGATGACTCCGGCAGTGAAGCAGCAGCCCGCAATGGCAAGTATGGTCAATAATTTACCCGGATTGAGGTAGCGCAGGATGAAGGTACATACAAAACGGCTGATGCAAAAGATGACCATCGCTATGATGTTATATTCCTGTGAAAGAACTTCGGCGGCTTTTTCTTCCATGCCTTGCGACATGAACAGGCGCGTGCCGTATTGGATGATGAAAGTCCAGCACATGATCTGCGCCCCTACATAGAAGAACTGTGCCACCACGCCTTCACGGTAATGATGGATGGAGAAGATGCGTTTCAAAGTGGGGCCGAAATTGATGCTGTGAGACTGGTCACCGTTTTTAGGCATCCGGGTGAAACGGATGATGAGGAACATGATAAGGATGACAATGCCGATCGTCAGGTAAGGGGCGATGAGTACGGACAGGTCTGCATCTTTTACCGCCGCGAATTCCATCGGATTCAATTGGGCGCGTTCCGCCGTGTCCATCGGGTTCAGCTTGGCTTGGATAAAGTGCATGGCGACATACATTCCCAGCAGTGAGCCCATGGGGTTGAATGATTGTGCCAGGTTGAGACGCCGGGTGGCGGTGGCTTCTGTTCCCATGGATAGAATGTAAGGGTTGGAACTGGTCTCGAGGAAGGAGAGTCCGCAGGTCAGGATAAAATAAGCTAATAGGAACGGATAGTAACTACCTGTCATTTTAGCGGGAAAGAATAATAAGGCTCCTACGGCATAAAGTCCCAGCCCCAGCAGGATACCGGCTTTGTAAGAGTATTTACGGATAAACATGGCTGCCGGAAAAGCCATGGCGAAATATCCGCCATAGAAGGCGACTTGCACCAATGCGCCATCAGTGACGCTCATCCGGAAAATCTTTGAGAACGCTTTCACCATCGGATTGGTGATGTCGTTAGCAAATCCCCACAAGGCAAAGCAACAGGTGACCAATATAAAAGGTAGCACGTAGCTGATTCCGTCTTTGTGTAGAATGGATTGGTTTGTATCTTTCATTTCGTAAATTGAAAATTGAGAATTAAAAATTAAGAAATGAGAATTGAGAATTAAAAAAGGACAGGCGTAAAGCCACTGCTCATTTTTTAATTTTCAATTCTCAATTTATGAACTATTTGTAAATAGGTCCGTAAGTTGCGCATGCTCTGTAGTCGGAACCTTCCTTGTCCATACCGAAGGCATTCCATGCTGCCGGACGGAAAATCTTGTCGTCTTCTACATTATGCATACATACAGGAATGCGCAGCATAGACGCCAAGGTGATCAGATCCTGTCCGATGTGACCATAGCTGATGGCACCATGGTTGGCCCCCCAGTTGTTCATTACCGAATAGACATCACGGAATGCGGGTTTGTCGCATAGACGAGGCACAAACCAAGTGGTGGGCCATGTGGGGTCTGTACGCATGTTCAGTACCTGATGGATTTCCGGATCAATATCTACAGTCCAGCCTTCTGCCAGTTGCAATACAGGGCCCAGGCCTTTTACCAGATTAAGACGCATCATGGTGACAGGCATGCCGCCTTTGGACAGGAAGTTGGATGAGAAACCGCCTCCACGGAAATAGTCGCGGTCTGCCGGATACCAGGTGGTGGCCTTCAGGCAAGCTTCTACATCGGCTTCAGTCATTTCCCAGTTGGGCTTCATGCAGGGTTCTCCCGCCTCGTTATGGCTTTCACCGGTAGCGTCCAAGGTTGTCGCACCTGAATTGATAAGATGGATGATACCGTTTTCTGCCATTCCTGTAAGCTCTTTACCAGTCACACGTTTCACCGCTTCGGGACTCCAGTAAGTACGGATGTCGGAGAACATTTGTCCGCAGCCGCTCAGCAGATGGCCGAATAGCATGGCAACGCCATTGCATGCATCATTCTCGGTAGCCAGTACGTATGCTTCACGAATGCCGTTCCAGTCGAAAGTGGTGTTGAGCAATGCTTCGCTGAAGTCACCGTTGGGTTTCCAGTCCGTCCATTGGCGTTGTCCCTGGAATCCGGCTGCGATGGCATTATGCCCGATGGCTTCTTCTTTGAATCCCATTTCGCGGAGTTTTGGATTGCCGGTCATCAAGTCGCGCATGATGATAGTCATTTTTACAATGAATTCCCAGTCGGCATCCTTCTGTTCGCGGGTCTTGCGTTTTTCGGGACGGTTTTTGAAATCTTCGCCTTCATTGGGCTTGCAATATTTTTCTGTCCACGCCATAGCTTTGGCATATTCTTCGTGGTCATAGATTCCCTCTTCCATGCGGCGGAGAATTTCTGTCTCATCTACGCTTTCGTTGCGTATGCCCAGATATTCCTGGAAGAAGTCAGGATCAACGATAGATCCGGCGATACCCATGCAGACACTGCCGAAAGAAAGATAGCTCTTTCCGCGCATATTGGCTACAGCCATGGCGGAACGGGCAAAACGCAATAGTTTCTCTGATACATCAGCAGGAATGGTATTGTCGTCCAGGTCTTGTACATCGTGTCCGTAAATGCCGAAGGCAGGCAGGCCTTTCTGTGCGTGTCCAGCTAATACGGCAGCCAGATACACGGCTCCCGGACGTTCTGTGCCATTGAATCCCCAAACGGCTTTCGGCCAGTGTGGGTGCATATCCATCGTTTCGGAGCCATAGCACCAGCAGCTGGTCACAGTAATGGTGGCACCTACTCCTTCGCGTTCGAATTTCTCGGCACAAGCAGCGCTTTCGGCTACACGGCCGATGGTACTGTCGGCTATAACACATTCCACGGGACTTCCGTCACCGTTTTTCAAGTTGGATGAAATCAACTCGGCAACTGCTTTTGCCAGATTCATAGTCTTGTCTTCAAGGCTTTCGCGAACACCGCCTTGGCGGCCGTCGATAGTGGGACGAATCCCGATTTTAGGATACTTTTTCATGATATAATAGGTATTTAGTTGTTATATGGAATTTCTTAAATGTACTTCGGTAGGGAGGTATATCTTGGTTTCTTTACCGGTTAGTACGAATTCGGCGGCTTTCCGCCCTAACTCTTCCCAATTGATGCTTAAAACGGTAATGCCCTGGTCTATCACCTCGTAGGCAGGTGTGTCGTTATAAGCTATCAGTCCGAAGTCTTCGCCGCATTTCAGCCTTTCAGCCCGGCTTTGCTTGATAATATGGACTACATCTATCTGGCGGAAAGCGATATATACTTCTCCTTTGCAGACTTGTATTCCGTCTATGTTCTTTATAATGGCTGAATCGATGCGATGATCCAGACAGAAACGGTTGAAATATTCGCAACTGCTTCGGGGGTGCTTGATGTCTTCGGGAAATAAAAGTATTAGTTTCCGGTATTTCCTCAAATGTTCTTTCAATGCGGCCAACGCATGATAAAAGGAATCGTCGAAATCCTGACATACGTACGAATAATCCTTTTTGTCGAATTTCCCGAAATCCAACAGCAGCAGTTTGGACGAGTCTATCTTGTAGAGGTGGGGAGATAACTTCTCATTGTCAAAGTTCATCACAATGTATTTGTTGTATCGGCCCATGGATTCGCGTAAGATGGTGTTGAACAGCCGTTCATTGTATTGATGGAACAATAAATCCACTTTATAGTTGATGGATAACTCCTTGATAAAACTATTGTATAAAGAGTATTTGAAAGGGGAATACTCGTCCAGCAGAAGCAGAATGTTGGTAAGCTTGTTGGTGACATAGTAGCCTTTCCCCGGAGTGGAGTCTATGATCCCCCGGTCTTTTAAATCAATGAATGCTTTGAATACTGTATCCCGAGACACTTGATAGTCACGGCTCAGTTTATTGATGGACGGTAATGCACAGTCCGATTTATATTTGCCCATGGAAATCTCCTGGCTGAGTAAATCAGCCAGTTGCTTTACTTTAGTAGTTTGTTGTCCAAAGGTAATTTTCATGAACTGTTCAAGGTTTTATGCGGACAGTGGTAACTGTGCTGAACTGTCCCGATGCAAAGAAATGCAATTTATTCATAAACAGCAACATGAAACTGTATGTTTTATAACACAAGAATATCGGATGGAATGAATCTTTTATACAAGGAGGAAAATATTTTCGGGTTTTGTATTGGATATTCTGTGCGATTACCTATTTTTGCTTTTATTCAATAATTGCGGGGAATTCAGAAAAAACAATCATTTTATGAAACGCATACTTATCGTATTATTAGTAGGAATTTCCGCCTGTAACATCCAGGCGGAGAATGTGGGGAAAGATTTTTTATCAGACAATTGGACTCTTCTTTATCTAAGGCGGAGAAACTGGAAGTGCTGACAGACTCGATGGATGGGACCAGAGGGGAAGATCATCTTTATTGGGCAAAAAGGCTCTATGAGGAGGCTTTGTCATCCGATGATGAATATTATCAGGAGGAAGCCTTGACGGAACTGTTGCGGCATTATATCAATCATGATGTGAAAGATACCGCACGGCATTATCTGGCTGAGGCGGAGAGGGTGCTTCCCGACAGCGAATACAAGCGTTATCTATTGAAGTTCATGCGTACCATCATGGATGTCAGAGTGGTGTACTATCAGGATAACTCCGAGAGAGACAGCCTGATGACACAGGTGCTGCTGAGGCTGAAAAACAATCAACAGGCAAGCAGGCTGGAAAAGGCGGCCGATTATTATTTGATGGGAGCGGCTACAACTTCCAGGGCGGAAATAGACTATGAGACGAAAGCGGACGATGTGATAAGGTACTTTGATCTGACACTTCAGCAGACCGAGGGCCTGCCGATACGTACCGCCATGCTGTTTCGCCCCAATTGTTTTTTCCAGATATGCGGAAACGCTTTCTCGGATTCGGTGAGGGTGAGGTATGGGTTGCGCTACTTGGCTATGTTGCAAGAATATCAGACCTACCTGAAAACCAGAAAACGGAAATTTACGAATCAGAGACATTTCCTGAACGCATACTCCATGCTGGCTTGTTCCTCTGAAACATTGGGACGTGCACAAGCCGACGCATATTTCCGGAGATTTGTGGAACTGAACCGCCGCTATCCCGAAGATGCCAATTTCACTCCCACTTACGAGTATCTGTTTACCGCATTCAGATATTATTCCAGTATAAATGACAAGAGGAAGACATTGCAGGTTTGTGATTCTATGGTGACTTATCTGCATAGTGTGGACATGGGGGCGCATGCCTCGCAGTATGTCAGGGAGAAGATTGCCTTGTGTGACAGCCTGCATCTATATAAGGAAGGGTTCGAGGCTTTCAAACTATACGACAGCATGCTGGCAAAAGTCCAGAAAACCACAAAGGCGGCGGAGGCCAAGGAGGCCGAGATAGAGCAGGAGGTGGCCCGGCTGATGCTGGAGAAAAAGACCTTGGAGGCGGAAAAAAGCAATATGCGCCTCCTTTTTCTGCTGGCGTTGTTTGTGCTGGCGGTGTGTACCATTCTGTACACTGTTTTTTATCTGCGGAAGACCAAGGCGCTGAATAAGGAACTGAAGGAAACCAACCATAAGCTGGTGCTGGCGGGCGGACGGTTGAGGGAGAGCGAGCGGATGAAATATGCGTTTATCCGGAATTTGTGCAATGAGATCTTCACTCCGCTGAATGCGATTAAAGGCTTTTCGGACTTTCTGCTGGATAGTGATGTCGATGAGGCTGAGAGAAAAACATTCCTGAAGATTATCAGCGAGCATTCCAACCAAATAAGACGGATGATGGACAATATTCTGGAAATAGTCCGTCTGGATAGTAACGAGGGGCATCTCCCGCTGGACTGGACCAATATTCATACTCTTTGTACTTGGGAATTGGAAACGTTGAAAAAGGATGCCATGAAGCCCGGGATAGAATATAAGGTGACAGGCAATCAGGAAAATGATGTGGTATGCACCAATCAGACTTATCTGGGTTATATATTGGGACATTTGCTGAATTATGTCAACCGTGCTACGGAGCAGGGGGATATTGTTGTGTCCTATCAGCTGGATGCAGAGGCTGGGAAGCAGTCGGCCCATATTTACCTCACGGCTACCGGAAAAGTAACACAGAGTGAGGTGAAATCCGGCAACGTCACTCTGGATGATTCTGCCGGTGCGTCGGATATTGCCTTGCTGGTTTGTGAAATGATAGCCGGGCGTATGAATGCCAAACTGATCCGGGATACGGAATTTAAAGACGGACTGCGTTTTATCATTGAGCTTCCTCTGTAAAAAATAGGCGAAACATTATTCATTGACAGGGCTTTTTTGTACCTTTGCACCCGGAAAAAGCAAGGATAAACTTTAAACAAAATAAGATTATGAGCAAAAAAGCCCTTTTAATGATTCTTGATGGCTGGGGTATCGGTGATCAAGGTAAAGACGATGTAATCTTTAACACTCCCACTCCTTACTGGGATTCACTGTTGGCAAACTATCCGCACTCTGAATTGCAGGCTAGCGGTGAGAATGTAGGTTTGCCCGACGGACAGATGGGTAACTCCGAAGTAGGACACTTGAATATCGGTGCAGGACGTATCGTTTACCAGGACTTGGTGAAGATTAACCGTGCTTGTGCCGACAATAGCATAATGAAGAATCCCGAAATTGTTTCCGCTTTCTCTTACGCAAAGGAAAACGGCAAGAACATCCACTTCATGGGGCTGACTTCAAACGGTGGCGTGCACAGTTCATTCGATCATTTGTTCAAACTTTGCGATATTGCTAAAGAATATGGCATTGGGAATACATTCATCCACTGCTTTATGGATGGTCGTGATACAGACCCGAAGAGTGGTAAAGGCTTTATTGAACAACTGACCGCACACTGTGAAAAATCAGCCGGTAAGATTGCTTCCATCGTCGGCCGTTTCTATGCAATGGACCGCGACAAGCGTTGGGAGCGTGTGAAAGAAGCATACGACCTGTTGGTTGAAGGCAAAGGAAAGCAAGCTGCTGATATGGTTCAGGCTATGCAGGAATCATACGATGAAGGTGTTACAGATGAATTCATCAAACCGATCCATAACTCTACTGTAGATGGTACTATTAAGGAAGGGGATGTGGTTATCTTCTTCAACTACCGTAACGATCGTGCCAAGGAATTGACCGTTGTGTTGACCCAGCAGGATATGCCGGAACAAGGCATGCATACTATTCCGGGCTTGCAGTTCTACTGCATGATCCGTATGATGCGTCCTTCAAAGGCGTTCATATTCTGTTCGACAAAGAAAATGTTCAGAATACGTTGGGTGAATATCTGGCAGCTAACGGCAAGACTCAGTTGCACATCGCAGAAACAGAAAAGTATGCTCACGTAACTTTCTTCTTCAATGGTGGTCGTGAAACTCCGTATGATGCGGAAGAACGTATCCTGGTTCCGTCTCCGAAAGTAGCCACTTACGACTTGAAGCCTGAAATGAGCGCATACGAGGTGAAGGACAAACTGGTAGAAGCTATCAAGACCCGGAAGTTCGATTTCATTGTTGTGAATTATGCCAATGGCGATATGGTAGGTCATACAGGCATTTATGAGGCTATTGAAAAAGCAGTGAAGGCCATTGACGAGTGCGTGAAAGATACGGTGGAAGCAGCTAAGGATAATGATTATGAAGTAATCATCATTGCCGACCACGGTAATGCCGACCATGCATTGAACGGAGACGGTACACCTAACACGGCCCATTCTTTGAATCCTGTTCCGTTTGTATATGTGACAGAGAACAAGAATGCCAAAGTGGAAAATGGTGTGTTGGCGGATGTTGCTCCTTCTATCCTGCATATTCTGGGCATGGCTCAGCCTGCTGACATGACCGGACGGGATTTAATAAAATAATGTAGGAAGTATATTTATTTGTCATTCTGGACAAGGCGGGGAATCTGTAATGAGCATGGATTCGTCACTTTGTTCAGAATGACATTTTAATTTAATATAAAGATGATTCAGATAGATGATGTTGTAATCTCCCTTGATGTGTTTCGTGAGAAATTTCTTTGTAATCTCGATGCATGCAAAGGTGAGTGCTGTATAGAGGGGGATGCCGGCGCACCGGTAGAACTGGAGGAAGTGGAAAAACTGGAAGAGGTGCTTCCTGTTATTTGGGACGAACTTTCGCCCGAGGCACGGGCGGTGATTGATAAACAGGGAGTGGTTTATACGGATGAAGAAGGCGATTTGGTAACTTCCATCGTCAATCATAAAGACTGTGTATTTACCTGTCATGATGAGAAGGGATATTGTTATTGTGCCATTGAGAAAGCTTTCCGGGCAGGTAAGACCGATTTCTATAAACCAATCTCCTGTCATCTTTATCCCATCCGTATAGGTGATTATGGTCCTTACAAAGCGGTGAATTATCATCGTTGGAACGTATGTAAAGCCGCAGTGTTGCTGGGACAAAAAGAGAATCTGCCTGTTTATAAGTTCTTAAAAGAACCGTTGGTACGGAAATTTGGCGAGGAATGGTATAAGGAGCTGGAGATTGCGGCAGAGGAATTGCAGAGAAGAGGAATGATGTAAATCTTGTCCGGTTTGTATCATTCCCGATTTATTATATTAACCAAAATTTAATACTACGAAAAGCCCCCATGAAAAGATTACTCTTGTCGTGCTGTATCCTGTTATGCGTCGTTTCGGCTATGCAGGCTCAAGAACAGCCCTTAATCAGTCCGGATGATTCTATCCGCAGTTTGGTGGGACGTCTGTTCCCGAACAGCAATCCGGATATTTCGGCGCACATGAATCTGCAATTCTCTACTTCGGGAGTTGCCAACTTTGTTGAAGGCGATTTGGAAGACGCCTCTTTCAAACTGAATCGTGTGAAGCTGGAAATATTAGGTTCTTTCAGCAAGCAATTCTCTTATCATTTCCGTCAGTCGTTCAATAAATACAGTAATCCGCACTCGCTGGATAATTTATCCTCTTCTATTGAGTATGCTCTGGTAAATTGGAAGATGTCCGATAAGTTCACTTTGAATGTCGGAAAACAAGATATCGCCTTGGGAGGATATGAATATTATGTCAATGCCATCAAGGTACGCGAGTATAGTGAGTTTAATGATAATATCAGTTGCTATCAGGCGGGGGTAGCCGGAAGATTCAATTTGTCGTCTGCCAATGAGTTGGTGCTTCAGGTAGTAAACAACCGTAGCGGAGAGAATGATGAGACTTATCTTTACGGTTTGCCACAAGGGGTGGAAAAGGCCAAAGTCCCTGTTCTGTCAACCGTGAACTGGAACGGGCTCTTCTTTGATAATGCGGTGCAATTGCGTTATGCGGCGTCATACGGACAGCTGGCGGAAGGTAAAAACCTTTATTGTTTTACGGCGGGTAATATATATGAGAAAGGTCCTGTTATCGCTTATGTTGATTTGATGTATTCTCGTGAAGGATTGGATAGCAAAGGAATTATCAGTGACTTGCAAGGCCCTGTTCTGTCGGCTCCGTCTACAGCGCAGCATGCGGAATACTTTACTACCGTGGTGAACTTTGACTATCGTATCCATCCTAATTGGAATCTTTACCTGAAAGGCGCTTATGAGAGGGCTGGTATTTATAAGACAAACGGGCATTTTGAGAAAGGGCTTTATCGTACGACATGGAATGCGCAGGCTTGTGTGGAGTATTTCCCGATGCGCAATAGCGAACTGCTTCTCTTTGCCCATTTTTTATATAAAGGACATCATTTGGCCCGGCGTGCGCAGGCCTTGGGAGGCATGAGTCCGGATACCCAACGCGTCTCCATCGGGCTGGTTTACTCTATTCCGGTGTTCTGATACACACAACTGTCCTCATGCTGCACGCTAAAGCGTTTTTGCTGTATGGTCAAGACCTTTTATACAGAAAGCTACTGCATCCTTCCATAGCAAGATGTACGTCTCACAGTGGAAGAACGTAGTAATTGAATAGGAGGAAAAGTCTTAAGGATGAGGTTTCCTCTTTTTTATTGTAAGATCGGGAAAATACGCTATATTTGTGAAATAATTAAATACTTCAATTAACAACACAAGATAGTATAATGAAAAAGACCGTCTTTTTTTTCCTGATGACTATATTGATAGCCTCATGCCATCAAGAAGAACTTTCTTCTGTTCCAGATGAACCGGAAGGGAAACAGCCTGTTTTTGATTTATCGGAAGAAGAGGTGCTTCAGGGTTGCATTTATGTGAAATTGAAAGAAGAACCAGCCGGAGAGGTGGGGGTAAGGAGCATAGGCAACACGGTAACGACAGGAGTCAAGGTATTGGATCGGGCTGCTTCTTCTTTGAAAATCGAGAGAATGGAACGTACTTTCCCTTATGCCGGCAAGTTTGAAGAACGTACCGTAAAGAGGGGCTTCATTTATGGTAT
Organism: Phocaeicola sartorii JCM 17136 = DSM 21941; assembly: GCF_000614185.1. Classification (GTDB taxonomy): domain Bacteria; phylum Bacteroidota; class Bacteroidia; order Bacteroidales; family Bacteroidaceae; genus Phocaeicola; species Phocaeicola sartorii. Next base: position 75,911 of record NZ_BAKM01000011.1, read on the forward strand.
AATGTCTGGTTCTCTAAAGAGACATCGGCCACCCGTGCTGCTACCGAAGTGGCTTTTCTGGATGGTATTGAAATGGCTGTACCTGTTCCTAAGATTGTATCCAGGGCAACGCCGGAAACAGCGTGGAGCCTGTATGGCGTCCGGACGGGAGAGTGGCTGTTCAATGATCCGGATCTGTCCAGACAATGGTATCTGGATAATCCCGGTACGGAGTCTTGGCAGAAGAAGGGTGCGGATATCCGTTTGTTTGATGTGTGGAAACAATATAATGGGAATCCGGCTGTCATTGTAGCGGTTGTAGATGGAGGCATTAATCAGGAACATCCTGATTTGCAGGATAATCTATGGACGAATCCGGATGAGATACCAGGTAATGGTATGGATGATGATGGCAATGGATATGTGGATGACATACATGGTTATAATTTTGTGGATGATAATGCGACTTTGGTTCCTCACCGCCATGGGACTCATGTGGCGGGCACTATCGGTGCGACAAATAATAATGGAACAGGTATCAGCAGCATTGCAGGGGGGGACGGAACTCCCGGCAGTGGGGTGAGACTCATGAGTTGTCAGATTTTGAAAAGCCTTACCTCTATCGGAGGAGAAGTAGCTTCTGATCCGTTTATTGCCGCAGCGATTAAGTATGGCGCTGATAATGGAGCTGTCATCAGCCAGAACAGCTGGGGATACGCTGCCACTAGGGCGGGAAGGAATGCTTCTTCGTATATTAATCCTGTACATAAGGAAGCTATTGATTACTTTATAAAATATGCCGGATGTGATAACAAAGGAGAGCAACTTGACGGAAGTCCCATGAAGGGAGGTATTGTATTGTTTGCATCAGGTAATGCGAATACGTCCGATCCCAGGATAGCGGCACCGGCTGATTATGAAAAGGTTGTTGCGGTTGCAGCCATTGAGGCCGATTATAGGAAAGCTTCTTATTCCAATTATGGCACTTATACGGATATTTCTGCTCCCGGCGGATCGTTGGATGGAGACGGACGGATTTGGAGCACGACTACGGAACGATCCAATAATTATGAATACTTGGCTGGTACATCGATGGCGTGCCCGCTGGTCAGTGCTGTAGCGGCCTTGGTGATAGAGAAGTATGGGGTAGGCAAGAAAGGGTTTACACCGGAGGCTTTGAAGGAGATCCTCTATCAGAGTGCATACGACTTGGATGAATATAATCCGCGATATGCCGGTCAGTTAGGACACGGATGTGTGGATGCCGCTGCCGCTTTAGAGATCGATGTCTCCAATCTTCATCCTTTTATCTTAAAATCCAATCAAATAACTGATAATATGCTGATATTCAGTGTGAGCAGTAGTATGTCCGGCAATGGGAAATTGATTTTGTATAATGGCATCGGCAGCAAGGTGCTGGATCTTCATCTGGAACTTGAAGCCGCATCCCTGCATGCTGTGGACATAACCAAACTCTCTGCCGGATATTATACCTTAGTGTATCAGGCTAAAGGAATGGAATTCAGAGAGAAATTTATCAAGTACTAATCCCGAAAAAATAAAGAATATGAGACGAATAGGATTAGGTCTGTTTATAATAGGCATAACTTTTGCCAAGGCTTATGCTCAGGAGGATTACGGACCTGTCAATACCGGAGCGGCAAACTATCTGACTATACCGGCCGATGCGCGCAGCGCGGCCATGGGGGGAGCCGGTGTGGCGGCTCCGGGAGGAGATCATGCCGTTTTTCATAATGGTGCGGCAGCTTTATCGGATGTGACGCGCAGAGGTGGGGTTGCTTATACTTATTCTCCATGGATGCGTGACTATGAGTCCGGATACTCTCTTCATTGCTTGGGTGGTTTTTACAAAATCAATCAGCGTAATGCCATTCTGTTAGGTTTCCGTTATTTCGGCTATCCGGAGATGGATGGAACAGGGGAGGGTGTTTCGGGCATACATCCCAAAGAAATAGCCGTGGAGGCTGGTTATGCATACGAGGTTATAAAGAATTTTTCTGTTTCCGCTACTTTCAAATACTTGTTTTCGGATATGGGCAGGATAGGCAATAGCCGTGGCGCAAGTTCTGTGGCGTTTGATTTAGGAGTATTGTATAAGTGCGGGATAAATGATTGGGAGGGCGCCGGCTGGTCGGTCGGGCTTCATGCGAGTAATCTTGGACCGAAAATAAACTATCTGACTTCTAAAGAGGCTCTTCCTGCAACGGTTAAAGTGGGAGGTGCTGCCGACCTGCCTTTTTTACAAATGCATAAATTGACTTTGACTGCCGATTTGGGTTACAGACTTTCACCTGCCGACGTACAGGCGTTAAGTGTAAGTGCCGGTGCGGAATATGCATGGAGGGAACTGGTGATGTTGCGTGGTGGTTATCATTGCGGTGATAAGAAGAAAGGAGATGCCAGTTATGCTACTGCTGGAGCGGGAGTGGAATATGCCGGTGTGCGTCTGGATTTTGCATGGCTGTTTGCAGGGCATGAATACCTTGCCCGAAATACGTTCTGGGCGTCTTTAGGATACTCTTTTTAGACAGAACGTAAGAGCAGTGCTTGCAGTAACCGTCGGATCGTTGGCTGTAGGGGCGGATTGAATTTGCCCGGATACACCTTCTTTGTGGTATCAGGCAGAAGCATTCCGCCCCTACAGGGAACACGATGGTAGTGAAAAAACTTATCAGACAGCCTCGCCAAGATCAACAATTAGTTGAGGCATGGGAAAGTTGTCAGAATACGGTAACTGTGTGCCGGAATTTCCATTTTCTGAGTTGCATCTTTCACTTCAACCTCATCACCGGTGAGATAATCATACCATTTGCCTGTAACGGGGAAAGTAACGGTATATGCTCCATCGGTCTTGCTGAAGTTTCCGGCAACTAACATGTGCTTGGTTGTGGAAGATAAAGTGATGAATCTTCCTTGCCCCCAGTTGCTTGTACCGACTTCCCATGAGAATTGGCTGGTGCTGGTAAATAATTCGGGATTATCATTGCGTAATTTTATCAGCCGTGAATAACTATCGTGTAAAGCCTTGCGGTCTTTGTTCTCCAGATATTCCCAGTGTAGCGGTTTCTTTCCTGTCCGGCCGTTCTCTTCGATGGAAACATCGTATCCCATCTCTCCGAACTGCCAGATCATTTTAGGGCCGGGTACAGTGAAGAAGAAGGATGCGTTCACTTCAAGTTGCCGCATACGGGTGGTTAAGTCTGTTTTCAATGCTTCATCTCCCCATTGGGTTTGCTTGTAGGCGGCTCGTTCTTCGTCATGGCTTTCCATAAATCCTATCCATGCGGGGATACTTTCGTACAGTCCGTCAAATGCGCTGTCATCGTTCCAACCCATGGCGGTCTGGCAATAGGCGTTATTCATGTTCCGCCATAAGTGCATACCGTCTTCGGCCAGTTCTTTTTCTTCTTTGCTATCACAGAAATGTTCCAGGATAACGTATGCCTCGGGTTTCACTTCTTTGATGGCTGCGTGGTAATCTTTCAGAATCTCGATGCGGCTCTTGTCGTAATTGGAAGCGCTACTTTCGGTTGATGCGGCTTGTGTAAAACCTTTAGTCAGGTCGAAACGGAATCCGTCTATATGGTATTCATTCAATAAGAATTGCAGATTGCGTTTCACGAATTTACGTACCAAAGGACTTTCATGATTGAAGTCGTGGAATACGCTGTAAGGGTGAGGTGCGTCTACGTTAAAGTAGGGATTGTTTGGGGCTGTCTTATTGTTTGCGCTGTTCCAGTACAATTTGGCAAACGGCATACTTCCGGTTGCATGATTGTAAACTACATCAAAAATAACTGCCATTCCTGCCTTGTGGCACGCATCAATGAAGTCTTTGTACATTTTCTTTGTTCCATACGCTTTGTCCAGAGCAAAGAAGAAGCATGGATTGTATCCCCAGCTATCGTTGCCGTCAAATTCCTGGACAGGCATTAATTCAATGGCATTAACACCCAGTGATTTCAAATAATCCAGTTTTTGCATGGCTCCATTGAGGTCATTACTTGCCGTGAAATCACGGAGAAGCATCTCATAAATGACTAGTTGTTCCGGATTGGGTATCTTGAAGTCAGATACTGACCAGCGGTAGTTATCCTGCTGTATCTTGAAAACGGATACGATTCCTTTTCCTCCTTCGGGATAACTTTTGTTATCCGGATAAGTGGAAGAGGATATATAGGAGTCATTATCAGGATCGAGTATCTTTTCGCAATAGGCGTCTCCCAGACGGATGGTTTCACCATTTCTGGTACCTACATAATATTGGAAGGCATATTCTTTGTTTGCATCCAGATTTCTGAGAGTGATCCACCAGCAACCGCTGGCATCATCGCGATACATCTGGCAATTGTCTTCGTTGCTAAGTTGCCAATGATTGAAATCACCTACCACATGGGCGAAATCTTTATGGTTCCCGTCCGTGTCTTTATCGTAAAGGACGAGGGTGACTGTAGAGTTGTCTATAATGTTGATGCCTTCTGCTACATTTTCAGGCAACGTTCCTTTCTTGATAGAGGCCGGAACAAATTCTTGGTAAGTATTGTCTGTGACAGGTATAAAGAGGTCTTCGGTTTGCAGACTTCCATCTTCGTTGCGGAGTACGAATCCTAATTTTTTGACCGGGGTCTTTTCTGAACTGTACCATTGGCGGATGGACGGAGATAAGGTAAGCGTCCATACATTATTATCCAGTTGGGACATTTTACACTTGTCCGTGTTTTCATTCCATTCACTTTGTACGTATGACCAAGAGCCTTCACTGATAATGCCTGTATGTGCATATACTGTTCCCTGATAGTTATATAGGAGAGAAGAGCTGGCCGCTCTGTAGTAGATGGTCAGCGGTCGGTCGGCATCAGGCTCTTCCAAAGAATAGCTGAGTCCTTCGGGTATGACAATGGGTTTGGGGGTTTGGGAGATGGTGAACGATTTTTGTGCGCTTCCCGCTATCAGGTTCAGATGGACATTCCGGGTGGCATCGCTTTCGTTTTCATTGACGGTGATGCAGACAGTAACAGTTCCGGCTTCTCCCCGGGTCGGAGTTACGATGCACCAGTTGTTTGCTCCAGGTTCATCCAGTGCAGCCTGCCAGGCTCTGCCGGCTGTAAAAGTGATGCTTCTTACTCCGGGTTGTGAGGCGAATGTCATTCCATTGGCAAAGAAGTTCTCACTTTCAGGAGCCGGAGTGATGGAATCGGTCAAGTTATCGTCATCGGAACAGGCAGTGAATAAACTCGCGACGAGTCCTAGGAAAAAAAGAAAAGTATATTTTTTCATAATCTTGTTATTTAAGGGGTAAGATGAAAAAAGACATCAGGCACTATCGGATAAACGGTAGGTGCTTGATGTCTTTTCGGATCAATTATTTAGCGTTTGACTACAGTGGCATGATAGTTGCTTGCGTCTCCTAATTTTAGGGTAATGACATAAGTACCAGCTTCGGTAGTGATATTGTCTCCTCCATAAGTCAGATGGTTCAAGTCTCCACCCAGATTAATATCCCATTTGTTATTGGCGCGGAATTTATAGTTTCCGGCTGCCAGTTCGGTTGTTATACTCCATTCACCGGTTTCCGCATTCAGTGTCATGGGGGTTGAATTGTCCCATCCTCCTTGGGTCGCGTCGCCTATTATTCCCCATTCGGTTTTACTGAATTTATAAGTCAAGGTGGACAGGTTGGCTTCTATACGATAAAATCCGGTTTCTGTGACACTCAGGTTTCCGGCTCCTCCATCGGTGCTCAGTTCGGTGTCACTGGCATAGCCATAGTTTGTACCCTTCCAGTCTTTCTGTGAGGTAAGTTTAAATGTGTTATCCGCATCCATATAGATATAGCCGTCATAATGAGTCATATCCGTAGAATAAAGATAAGGCGCCGTCTCTGGTTTCCATCCTTGGTGTCCGCCCGGAACGTAAAGGAACGGGCTGATATTTCCCAATGCTTCTATCTTATAGGTATATTCCAGCATGTTCAAGGTGATTTTCACCCATCCTTTGGCAGGGATTTTTCCGGCTTGCGGGTTTTCTGTCACTAACAGGCCGCTCTCAGAGTCGTCACCGTTTGTGGCTACGCCCAGTGCCCCCGGTGCCCAAATATCTCCGCCATCGACATTGCTTTGTGGAATAATCTTCCAGTAACATTCATCCTTGGGCATTTCCACAATCATGCTGAAAACCGGATCTTCATATACATCTTTTCCGCTATGACCGAATTTTATCAATGCTTCGGAATTCCATTCATTTACATCCCCTATCAAGTAATAGGCGGTGTCGATGAACAAAGCTTCGGGAGTCGCTTCAATTTTTCCCAGTGTTATTTTTTCCGGAAGGGCTATTGCTGAGGTGTGGCTTACGATATAGATTGTCGCGCGTGCATAGAGTGTCCGTGCATAGGGAGCTTTGCCATAGATCTCTTTTACAACCTCTTCCAGTTCTCCTGCAGTGACGGAAGCTGTTCCGTTTTTAACGCTACAGGGCAAGGGGACTGCTTGGGTGAAGGTTTCATCTTTCGAAACTTCCACTTTCAGATTGATGGTGTCTCCTTCTGTCAGTTCCGGATGGTCGGTCAGTTTGGCAACTTCCAGCAGGGTTGCATCATCCAAGTCCTTGAAAAGGATCGGGGCTGTGCATGAACTTCCTAAAGACAGGGTGAACCCTTCTACGTTTTGTACTGGTTCTTGCGGGTTGGTCTGTGGCAATGCGAAATGATCGTTGACGTTGTCATCGCAGCCCGTCAGGGCTGCAATGAATATCAATAACATATATAAATTAATTTTTTTCATAATCTTGTAATTTAAGGGATGATTTACTTGATGGCGCCTTTATTGTCAATAAAGTTCAGATAGGCTTTTTGACCTGCATTTCCCATGGCGCGTTCCTGGTCTTCACCGGTACCGCGATATTCTATCTTACCTCCCAGAATAATAAATTCGCTTTTCCACCAGTCAATGTCTGCTAACTTGATGCACATGCGTACTTCGCCGGATGCAACGAAGGCGGGGGATACGAATTCTCCTTTGCCCTCGGGAACGGTAAACATATTGGCCTCTGTGAATGAGTCCCAGCCGCCGGAAGTATCACCGGTCAGATACACTTCGGGCTTGTAGAAATCGACTGCGTATTTATAATTCCGTCCTTCGAGAGTGACTTTCACGACTACTATATACCATCCCGGATTACCAATCTCAATGTTATCTTCGCCTCCTGCATCCACCAGTTTTTTAGATGCTTCACTGATGGTCACTCCCTGGATTCCTACTTGATTGTTGTCCCACGATGTAGCTGTATTCAGTTTGAATGCGGCTTTATTTCCGTCTGCATCGGCTCCCAGATATTGCATGGACCAGAACATACCTTCGTTGGAATGAACCGGAATCATGGAATAACATTTGCTCCAATCCCAGTCGCACACACTGCCGATGAGATATAGATTGGTGGGCAGAGTCACTGCGGGCAAAGCATAATAGGGGAGAACTTGTGGCAATTCTATGATGTTCGAGGTGATGGTGCTGCCTGCTATCTCGGATTTGTTGTCGGTCAGGGCGGAAGCCGTCAGACGAACATACAAAGGTATGGGGGCTTTGGGAAACTCGTCTTCATTTACTCCTAATAAATTGGAAATAGCGACAGCAACTTCTTGTGCGTCCACTTCCATTTTGGCTGTTGAATACTTGGTGTCCAGAGTCGCATTCTTTTCAAAAGCCTGGTCCAGAGCGATTTCTACAGTATAGCGCGTGGCAGCTGTGAAACCATAATCGGGCTGTGAACAGGTCAGTTGTATGGTGGCTGTGTTCTTTAAATCATAGATGCCCGATGCGTATTTAGGAACATTAAGCACAAACTCGGTCGGCTCTGTGAAGACAGGAGTGCCCTCATCGTCCGAGCACGCTACAAGTGTGCTCAGACTGAATACGAGGATGAATAAGTATATCATCTTTTTCATTGTTTCTCAAATTTATAAGGTTAAACTGTTATTTTAGTGTGGCATAGCCCGGATTCTGAACCAAGTTCGGATTGGCTGTCAAGTCTTTATCGCTGATGGGATAGATATTGAACTTGCTGTCAATATTGGCTATACCTTCTTGAGGGCCGCCTTTGTAGTCCCAGGCATATTCTTTAGTGAATTTGCCGAAGCGTATCAGATCCGAGCGGCGCTGACCTTCCCAATATAGTTCACGGGAGCGTTCCGCTAAAATGAAATCCAGAGTCAGATCGGAACCGGAGATATTGCCCGATTTGTCACCGTTGGCTCTTTCGCGCAATAAGTTGATATAACCTACAGCGGTAGAGACATCAGCTCCGGTTGCTTGTCGTGCGGCACATTCCGCATAAATTAAATAGATGTCAGCCAGTCGGAACAGGGGGAAGTCTGTGTCGGGCCATGCGGAAGGGGTGACTTCATTCTGATCCCAGCCCAGATTGGTGAATTTGTGGCAGAGATAACCGCTGTTCCAATCGGTCAGGACAGGAACTACGTCTCTACGGGTTTTCACTCCTTGCTCTGTGCAGTTGTCTCCGTTTTCACCATCCACATATTCCTTTACATCAAAGAATATAAAACGACTGTCTTTCTTTAAGGTGCTTCCGTGGTGGTCGTATCCTGCCACCGGTGAATAATCGAATTGTTTGACTAGTTGTGAACAGGGCTTTAAACAAGTCCATGAGGCGTCCATGCCAAACCATTTGGGATTAAGCAAACCACCGTAGGCTGCCGCTGTGACCATAATGCTGTTTCCATAGCTTTTGGCATTTTCACCATCGCAAGGAATGGCGAAAATAATCTCATTGCCATGCAACGGGGAAAGATGATTCTCGCCACAGAACAGATTCCTGTAATTCTTTTCCAATCCGAAGCCCCCTTCATGAATGACTTTATTGGCATAAGAGACTGCCTGGTCGTACATGGGTGTACCTGTATATACTTCGGCATTGAGGTACATCTTGGCTAAAAGGGTATTGACTACAGGTTTAGTCATGCGCCCGTAGGTGCCCATCGTACCTTTCTCCGGCAGAGAACTGTTTTCTGAAAGATCTTTCAATTCGGTTACCACTTTGTCGAATATTTCTTTAGCTCCCAATTGGGATGGTTTCCAGGACTTGTCATTAGTGGGGCTGTCATCCCATACCCATCCCGGGTTTCTATATACATCAATCAGATAGTAATAGTTCATGGCTCGCAGGCACGGACTTCATCTCTGAATTGTTTGATATTAGGTATTCCGCAGTCTTCCGGATAATTGTCTAGAAATTCTTTGCAATACCGGATGTTCAGCATGGCTCTTTGATAAAATGTATAAGCGTAGAACAGGGTATAGTCCCAATTATTGGTACAGAGTTCCACTATACCTTCATCTTTCCAGTTCCAAAGGGCTTCATCGGTAGGGTATAGCTCAAGGGACAGCAGTCCGCGCAGGAAACATAAAGAACCCTGATCCGGACCCTGAAGGTCTTGAACACCTCCCGAAGGTCCTACATTGCCGGACAAGCCGAAACCGCTATAAATTTTGGCGAGGAAAGACTGGCAGTCTGACTCATTGATAATTTCGGACTGGCCTTTGTCTATGATTGGATTTTGATCCAGATCATTTATGCAGGAGGATGTGGACAGGCAGAGAATGGCTGCTCCTACGAAAACGTATTTTTTTATGTTAAGATTGAATTTCATACTGTTTCTTTATTAAAAGTTGATATTAACACCGAACAATACACTGATAGGACGAGGATATACCTGGCGGTCCATACCTCCGTCTACTTCAGGATCGAGGCCGTCATACGGAGTGATGGTAATGGGATTTTGTACAGTGGCATACAGGCGTCCCGACAAACCGTGGTATTTAGCTCCTTGGAGGAAATTCTCAAAGGAATATCCCAATGTGATATTATCTATCTTCAAAAAAGAAGCGTTTTGGATGTAATAATCCGACTGGCGCTGTCTTTCTTGGAAATTGGTCCTGAATGCGGCTTTCGGTTGATTGGACAAAGCGCTGTTGCTGAAAATGGCGCTGGTGCCGATAGCGGCATTGGCTGCTATACCGTTGTAGTTATAGTTCCCTATGCTGGCGCGTCCGTTAAAACCGAAGTCCCAGTTCTTATATGATACTTTGGAGTTGAATCCCATAATCACGTCAGCGGTGGGCTTATGATACTGGTATAAGTCCTTTTCAGTCACTTCACCATCACCGTTACGGTCAACATAGACTCCTTCCATCGGGTTACCATTCTTGTCATATACTTGTTCAAATACATAATAAGTTCCGGGAGCATAGCCTACGCTGTGTATTTTAATGGTCTTGCCACCATCACCTCCGGTCGATTCAAAGCGTTTGCCCGGTGAGTCGCTGTTGTCATTGTAGTCCAGTTTGGTAATTTCAGTTTTGTTCCAAGCAACATTGAAGCCTAAATCCCAGTTCCATGTAGAACTAACGATGGGTTTTGCATTGATGGCAAATTCAAAACCGGTATTTTTCAATGAACCGATATTGGCCACCACATATTCGGCAAAGTCGGTACCTGCAGGAACATTCACTTCGACATTGATCAGGTCTTTTGTATCGCGGATGTAAAAATCGGCCGAACCGTTGATACGGTTGTTAAAGAACCCATAGTCTATACCCACATTATAAGTAGTGGTCTGCTCCCATTTCAAATCGGGGCTGGAAGCTGAAGGTGATACTACATTCACCCATTTTACATTTCCTGACTCATCATAGATGGGATACATGGCACCACCTTGACCGTATCTCCAGAAAGACATATAAGGATAATCACCTTGCTGGATATCTTGCTGGCCGGTGATACCCCATCCCAAACGAAGTTTCAATTCACTTAAATCCTTGAACTTTTTCAAGAAAGCTTCTTCGTTCATTTTCCATCCTAGGGCTACGGAAGGGAATAATCCCCAACGGTTGTTCTTGGCAAAACGTGAAGAGGCGTCATCGCGTAAAGTGAAAGTCAACAGGTACTTGTCCCATGCCGTATAGTTCAAACGTCCGTAAAATGATAATAGGACATATTGGGATTCAGCCGGTTGCTGGTCTCCGTTCATGCTTGTTCTTTCACCGAAGTTCTCTTCGTTTCTTGAAAGATACCATGTCTCTTTGTTGCTTTCATAATGATATTTCTGATAGGAATAACCTGCCATGACATCAAAGTGCTGCTTGGCGAAATCCTTGCTGTATTGTGCATAGAAATCAAGTAAGGTATTTCTTCTTTCGTAAAAGTAAAGGTAGTTGCTTCCCGATTTCAGAGGGTCTTCACCATACGAACCGGGGGCGGTGGGATCAACATATTTGTCACCGTCACTCTTGGTATAGTCCATGCCCACATTCAGGTTCAGACGCAGGTCGGGCAGAAAATGGACTTTATAGTCAAATTGGGCATTCCCGATGAAGGATTTGACTTTTGACTGGTCGTCTGTCATCTCAAGTAGGGATACAGGGTTGACACCGGCAGAGGATGCCTTTGTACCGTTGGGGTCATTATCCGTAGTCCAGGTGAAGTATCCGCCGAATTTATTGTTGTCATTCTTAACGGGCTTGGTGGGGTCGAAAGACACTGCACCCACAACGGCACCGGTGTCAGCGAACTGATTTTTGATGTAAATGCCTTTGGCGTTCAGGTTCATGTTCAAATGATCGTCAAAGAATTTGGGAGTCAAAGAAACGCTTCCGGTGTAACGCTCAAAGTTCGAGGTCTTCAGGATACCATTTTGATTGGTATAACCAAAAGAAACACGGTAGGAAGATAGTCCTTGACAGAACCGTAGGCACTGATATTGTGTTCTGTGGAAACAGCGGTTCTCATCACTTCGTCCTGCCAGTCGGTGTTTACTCCCGGATAAAGGTTGACGGCTGTAATCATGGCTTCCGTTGCGTTGGGGTTGTTGATGATGAAATCGCGGTATTCGTCTCCTGTCATGACATCTATTTTATTTTTCCGGGTGCTGACAGAGACATTGCCCGAATAGTTTATCTTCACAGAACCTGTCTTGCCTTTCTTGGTAGTAATGATGATTACACCATTAGAGGCACGGGAGCCGTAGATGGCGGTTGCCGATGCATCTTTTAATACCGTGAAACTTTCTATGTCGGTGGGGTTGACCGAACTTAGGGGATTCGAGAGGCCTTCTACGGAACCTGAACTCATGACTACTCCGTCAATTACAATTAACGGATCGTTGCTGGCGGTCAGAGAGGAACCTCCACGGATGCGGATGGCTGAACCTCCACCCGGCTGTCCTGTCGATGTGGCTACATTGACACCTGCCACTTTACCGGCAATCATGTCTTGAGGGCTGACTGTAAGACCTTTGTTCTTTTCTTCCGCTTTGATGGCAGTCACAGAGCCGGTAGCATCGTTCTTTTTTACCGTACCATAACCGATAACCACAACGTCTTGCAACATTTGCGAATCATCTTTCAAAAGAATGTTTAGAGATGGGGCGGCGGGGACCTCCTGTGACTGATATCCGATAAATGAAATAACGATTATATCACCTTTATTGGCATTTAACTGGAAGTTGCCGTCAAAATCTGTGATAGTACCATTGGTTGTTCCTTTCACCACAACATTGGCTCCAATAATTGGTTCGCCTGTTGTGTCCTTTACAAGTCCTTTAACAGTCATTTGTTGAGCAAATGCGTCTATGGACAAGAAGCATCCTACCATTAACATTAGTAGGACCTTGAACATCAAGTTTCTTTTCATGTCTTTAAATTTAAAGTTAAATAATTATTTCAAGTTTATATTCTCAGTTAAAAAATACCTATTGAAAACTGTTTTCCCAAACAACCTGATTTTCTAATCAATCTCTGTTATAATGTATGTTTTTACCTTTTAGAATGATTGGCGGCTGCTTTAGCTAACCATCATCCTCACTTACTTTTTGTTTTGTTTGTTACAAATGTAGCGGTCTTATAGAGCGATTTTTGAGACAAGAATAAAAATATAAATGATTTAGTGCTAGTGCAAATCATATATAATTGATTCATAGTATAATATACTGATTGGCTTATCTTAAAAATATAACTATATGTGAACTGTTCAAGGCTCATCCGGCTACATTTTATGAGGATTAATGTTAACTGTTTGTCAAAAGATCACTTTCTATAACCTCTTGATGCCTTTTAATTCTGCTTTATCTTTTACCTCTTTAATGCTGATTGCATAACCACCACCGCTTGCTGCGTGTAAGTTCAGTTTGCTTTTGTTGGTCACAATGCCTTTACGGATAGTATATGCCTGCGGATTATCTTTCCAGTCGGCATCTTTTGCATCTGCATATACGGTTGCGATGTATTTTTTGTCCGGGTCAAGAAAATCAAATATCAGTTTTGAAGTATGACCGTTCTCGTCTGCCGTACAGCCGATATACCAGTCGTTGGTTCCTTTGGCTTTACGGGCAATGGTAATATAGTCTCCCGGTTCGGCTTCCAGGTATTTGGTTTCATCCCAGTCGATGGCCACGTCTTTAATGAATTGGAAAGCATCCATAAAGCGTTCATAGTTCTCGGGTATGTCGGCGGCCATCTGTAATGGGCTGTACATTGTTACATACAAAGCCAGTTGGCGTGCCAAGGTAGAACGCACCTGTGAGTTGTTGGTAGGATTCATCTTGTTACAGTGGGTTTCAAAGATACCCGGAGTGTAGTCCATCGGGCCGCCTATTAATCGTGTGAAAGGCAGGATGGTGGTATGGTTTACGTTGTTACCGCCAAACGATTCATATTCAGTACCGCGTGCCGATTCGTTACCGATCAGGTTGGGATAGGTGCGGCAGATTCCGGTCGGACGTACAGCTTCGTGGGCGTTTACCATGATTTTGTAGTCCGCAGCTTTCTTCACTGCATACAGATAGTGGTTGTCCATCCATTGTCCATAGTGGTGTTCGCCACGTGGAATGATATTGCCTACATAGCCGCTTTTAACAGAATTATATCCGTTGTCTGCCATGAATTGGTATGCTTGGTCCATGTGGCGTTCATAGTTACGTACGGAAGCCGATGTTTCATGGTGCATCATCAGTTTTACGCCTTTGCTTGCAGCGTAACTTTGAAGTTCTTTTACGTTGAAGTCAGGATAGGGGGTTACAAAATCGAATACATAATCTTTGCTTTTTCCGAACCAGTCTTCCCAGCCTTCGTTCCAGCCTTCTACCAATACCTGGTCGAATCCATGTTCTGCTGCAAAATCAATGTAGCGTTTTACGTTGGCGGTGTTGGCGGAGTGTTTGCCGTTAGGTTTTGTTTTGCTGTAATCGGTTTCACCTAGTTTTACACTGGATAAGTCGTCTGTGTAAGCCCATGAGCCTTTTCCTGTAATCATATCCCACCATACACCGATGTATTTCACGGGTTTGATCCAAGAAGTATCTGCTATTTTGCAAGGTTCGTTCAAGTTCAACGTGATGCGTGAGGCAAGAATGTTGCGGGCATCATCACTAACGATGACGGTACGCCACGGAGAAGTACAGGATGTCTGCATATATCCTTTGTCACCTTGTGCGTCCGGAGTCAGCCATGATTCGAATACCAGATTTTTATCATCTAGGTTCAGGTGCATACAAGCATAGTCTATCAAGGCTGCTTCGTGCAGGTTGATGTATAAGCCGTCGTCTGTTTTCATCATCAGGGCAGTCTGTACACCTGTTGGTGAGAACGGAGTCTGTGAAGAGTTGGGGGTGATGGCTTTGTTCATCAATCCTCTGATCTCCGACAGGCGGGAAACGGTGTAGTCATATTCCTGTGTGTCGTAATCTCCCGGAATCCAGTAAGCGGTGTGGTCACCTGCCATGGCAAATTGTGAATGTTCTTCTTTGATCACGAAATAGTTCAAGTTTTTCTGCTGTGGAAATTCATAGCGGAAGCCTAACCCGTCGTTGAACAGACGGAAACGGATGATGATATATCTGTCATTGGCAGGCTGATTCAGCGTGACCGCCAATTCATTATAATGGTTGCGGATTTCTTTTTCTTCTCCCCATACCGGTTGCCATGTTTCATCGTTGGTAGATGTCCGGACATCCTTTAACTCGAAACCGTTATAAAGGTTTGTCTTGATATCCAGTTTGTCTATCTCTTTTTTATCAGTCCATTCGAAGTCGGTTTGGGCGTTTGCGTCTTCCTTCTTTAATTCCAATCCCAATTTGCTGGGTTTGACAACTTCCTTTTGTTTATAGGTCAGCTCATACGTGGGAGCGCCCTGGTCGTCCAGTGTGAATGTCATCTCCAGATTTCCGTCCGGCGAGGTCAGTCTCTGTTGTGCATTTGCCATGAATGAGATACAGAGAAATGCGATAAGTGAAAGATTCTTTTTAAATTTCATAATATATACTGGTATTAAATTATAAGCATTTGCTGATTGTACTAAAATTCTAAGATGAGTATTCCACGGCCTGGAAGCGTCAAGTCTTTGTCCAAGTTGATGTTTTCATCCGTTAAAACATCATGGGCTGACGTTGCCGGAAGTACTTCCTTGTATGGAGCCAGGTCAAGGGTTTGCGTTTTGTCTGTTCCATTCATGAGAACCGTTATCGATTTGTTTCCGTATTTTCGTTCGTAAACGTAAATTCCTTTGTTGGGAGCGAAATGTTTCAATCCGCCTTTGGCTATGATTTCATTCCCTTTTCTCCATTGGAGTAATTTCTGCATATAGGCAAAGGCTTCATTTTGCTGCGGAGTACGGTTAGCCTCATTGAAACAGTTGCGTGGGTCATTTTTCCATCCTCCGGGGAAATCACAACGTAACAGACCGTCGCCGTTGGCTTTATCTGCCGCCATCAGGATTTCTGTCCCATAATAAATCTGGGGAATGCCACGTGTGGTCAGCAGGAATACAAGTGCTTGTTTGTAGCGTTCGGTATTTTGTGTGGCTTCTTCATTTAAGTAAAAGCGTGAAGTGTCATGGTTGTCAAGGAACACGAGCAGGTTCATCGGGTCTGCATATACCAGATCCTGAGTAAGATAATCATAAAGACGATATAAACCGCCGTTCCAGTCAGTTGTCTCTTCGTCAAAGGCTTTGTTCATTTGCTCCATCAGCGGGAAATCCATCACGGTGCGGAGATTGGAATTTCTGGGAGCGGCCAGTTTGCTGTCTTTCTGCCAGAAAGAAACCAGTACATTGCTGTTCAACCAGGTCTCACCTACTATGTTGAAATCGGGATACTCATCGGTCACGGCTTTACACCATTGTGACATCATGTCGAAATCGGCGTATGGGTGCGTGTCCTGGCGGATGCCGTTAATCCCTGCATATTCTATCCACCAGATGCTGCTTTGGATCAAGTAGCTGGCTACATGGCGGTTGCGTTGGTTCAGGTCGGGCATTGATTCTGTAAACCATCCGTCTACGGCTATCTTGCGTTCATAATCGGAAGCGTGGATATCCTGTACGCTCGCTGTTTTATAAGAAGTTTGTGTGTAGTTTCCTTTAAAATTGAACCAGTCTTTGGAAGGCATATCTTTGAAAAGATAGTTTTCGCTGCCACAATGGTTGAAAATCATGTCCATAACGACTTTCATACCTTTGCTGTGTGCTTGTTCCACCAGCTTGCAGAATTCTTCGTTGCTGCCCAGCCTGCGATCTACCTGATAATAATCGGTAATGGCATAGCCATGATAGGAACCTTCTTTCATGTCATTTTCCTGTATGGGGTTCAGCCAGATTGCTGTAACTCCCAAGTTGGAGAGATAATCCAGATTGTTCTCAATCCCTGCGAGGTCTCCCCCGTGGCGGGCGAACGGATCGTTACGGTCTACTTTAGCTTCCAACATTCCCGGTACGACATCGTTCGAGGGATTTCCGTTGGCGAAGCGGTCTGGCATAATCAGATATAATACGTCACCGGCGTTGAAACCTTCCACTTTGGAAGCAGCTGCCTTACGCTGTTTTATTTCATACGGCACGACGGTTTGCTTTTTACCCTGTTTCAATGTGATTTGGAAAGTCTGTGGAGCAGCTTCCGATAAATCCATATATAAGATTAAGTAATTGGGATTCTCTTGTTTGACAACATCTTTCAGCAGAATGTCTTTAGAGGAGATGCTTACATCACTGGAGGAAATATTGTCGCCATACAGTAAAATCTGTAGTTCAGGGTTCTTCATATCCGCCCACCAGAAACTTGGGGCTACTTTTTTTATGATGCTTGCGGACACTGTGTGCTGCAAACCCAATAATGCGAGTAATGTCATAAGTACAAATGTTCTTTTCATAATATATAGAAATTAGTGTTATATCCTCCTATCATTTGGATATTGCAAATGTAGGAGTGGAACAGATGAAATTTGAGGACTAGAATAAAAATATAAATGTTTTTAAGACCCAAGTATCTGATAATTAGATGATTTTTCCTATGTGCTATCCTTGAAAATATAAATGTCAATGAAAATATTTTCGTTGAAAAACTTTATTCTAATTACTTATATTTATATATTTGTGAATCTATAATAAGTATATAAGATGAAGAATGTAACCTATTTCCTTATATTGTTTTTGTTGACCTTGGCAACTTCATTGTTTGCTGATAAAAACAGCAATGAGGAAGTGCTGAGAAAGTTAGATCGGATAATTGATAATAAGGTCGCTTATCATGTTCAGAAGGAAAAAGAGCTTGTGGATTTAAAACAACGTCTTCACCATTCTGGGGATAACAGGGAGAAGTATGAACTTTGCGGTTCTTTGTTTAATGCTTATCTGCATTATCAAGCTGATTCCGCATTGTATTATATTAATGGGAAAATGAATTTGTTGCCCCTGTTGGATCATCCGGAGTTGAAGAACGAGATTATCATTAACCGTGCTGAGGTGATGGGAGTGATGGGAATGTACAATGAGGCTTTGGAGCAATTGGAACGTGTGGATCCGTTGGAATTGGAACGGGGGACTTTGGCTTATTATTACCGGACTTATCGGGCTTATTATGGTTGGGTGGCCGATTATACCACCAATAATGCCGAAAAAGTGAAGTACTTGAAAAAGACCGATGCTTACAGAGATTCTATTCTTATAGCTACTGATCCATGTGTAGACAGGAGCATTGTATGGGCCGAGAAAAAGATCGTTAACGGCTGGGTGGATTCTGCTTTGGTCATATTGTCGGATATATTGAAAGAAACACCGGATGAACGGCAGAAAGGTTATATTTACTATACTTTTTCCGAGGCTTATGATATGCGGGGGGATATTCAGAAAGAAATTTATTATCTGGCTTTGACTGCTATTACAGATTTGGAATCGTCTATTCGTGAATATGCGTCTTTGCAGAAATTGGCCCAGCTGATGTATGAGGCGGGTGATCTGGACCGTGCCTATAAGTATTTGAATTGCTCGATGGAGGATGCTGTAGCCTGTAATGCCCGTTTGCGGTTTATTGAGGTAACGCAGTTCTTTCCTATTATTGACAAAGCCTATAAACTGAAAGAAGAGAAAGAGAGGCAGATTTCCCGTACCCTTTTAATCAGTGTCAGCTTGCTTTCTTTATTTTTGCTTGCTGCTATTTTTTATCTGTACCGGTGGATGAAGAAATTGTCAGTCATGCGGCAGAATCTGAGTCTGGCAAATCAGCAGATGCAGGAAGTGAATGCTGAGTTGGCACAGACGGGGAAGATCAAGGAAGTATATATTGCCCGCTATCTGGACAGGTGTGTGATTTATCTGGACAAGTTGGAGTTCTATCGCCGTTCTTTGGCGAAACTGGCGATGGCTTCCCGTATAGACGATTTGTTTAAAGCGATTAAATCCGAGCAGTTCATACGAGATGAACGGAAGGATTTTTATAATGAGTTTGATAAGTCTTTCCTGGAGTTATTCCCTCATTTCATTACGTCCTTTAATGAACTGCTGGTAGAGGAGGGAAGAATCTATCCGAAATCGGGGGAGTTGCTGACTACGGAGCTGCGTATATTCGCTCTGATCCGTCTGGGTGTAACCGATAGCAACCGGATTGCTCATTTCTTGGGATATTCTTTAGCAACTATTTATAATTACCGCAGCAAGATGCGTAATAAGGCGATAGGAGACAAGGAGACTTTCGAACAGAAAGTGATGGATATTTAATAATGTGCTAATATGCCAATGCTTACATGTTATTTAGCACATTGTCACATTAGCACATTAAAAAAATTACTCCTTCTCTTTGATAATACTTACACAGCCGGCGCCGATAATCAGAAATACTCCGGCCAATACCAGCATATTTACTTCCGGAGCCACGTTGTCCGGACTGGTGAACATTTACCTCCTAAAGAGGCAGCCACAATCTGGGGAACGCAAATCGTTCCGTTGAACAGTCCCAGATAGGTTCCCATGTGTCCTCCTGTCAATGCATTGGTGAGGATGGTAAAGGGAAGGGCCAGCATGGCTGCCCATGCGCAACCTATCAGCACAAAGGATGCGAACAAAACATACTGATTGTGGATAAAGAAGATGGAGATAAATCCGATGCCTCCTAATACCAGACTGAGTATGTAGGCGAATTTACGGTTCTGAATCATCGGGATGACCGTAGCCCAGATAACGGAACCGATGGCTTGGACGGCAAATAAGATTCCTACCCAGTCCCCCGCTGTCTGGTATTGTACGGATTGGGTATCCAGAACCATCCGGGAAACTCCGTTTGTCATGGTTTCTATAACCGGTGTGTCAAACACATTCAAGGCCACTGTTCCGTTGGTGTAAGTCCACATGAACATGAAAGCGGCCCAACAGAAAAACTGTACCAGTCCTACTGTCCAAAAGGCTTTGGGAGCCTTGACCAGCAGCTTGAGCATCGTTGTCTTTTCTTTCTTGTCCTCATGGGTGATGCCGTGATAGGCCGCATACTCTTCGGGAGGGAACTCCTTCACTTTGGCCGAAGTGTAGATCACACAAAGAATCAGTATCAATGCGCCGATATAGAAAGAATAGATGACAGAATCGGGAATAACACCTTTGGGAGCAATGTTACTGATGCCGATGGCGGCAAAAATAAACGGGAAAAGATATCCTGCCAGACTGCCGGCATTACAGAGAAAACTCTGAATGGAGTAAGCCAGTCCTTTTTGTTTTTCATTCACCATATCGCCCACCATCATCTTGAAAGGCTGCATGGCCATATTGATAGAGGTATCCAGGAACATCAGTGATATCAGGCCGAACACCATGGCCGCACTGACCGTCATCCCGAAACTGCCCGCATTGGGGAGCAGGCACATCACACAAACGGCAACCAAGGCTCCTATAAACAGATAAGGAATACGCCGTCCGAAACGTGTCCAAGTACGGTCGCTCAGTGCGCCTATGATGGGCTGGACGATAATTCCTGCCAGCGGAGGCAGTATCCAGAAATAACTTAAACTATGCGGGTCTGCTCCCAAAGTGGAGAAGATACGGCTGATATTCGCGCTTTGCAGGGCGTATGCTATCTGTACACCGAAGAATCCGAAACTGATATTCCATAGTTTCCAGAAACCTAAATCGGGAATTTTTTTCATGGTATGTGTGTTATTGATTATCGTTGGAATGGAGATTCACCACAGACAGCTCCGGGGCTGTCTGTGGCGGATGCTTAAAATCTGCCGGCAGTGTCAATCATTTCCACCAGCTTTTCATTGAACTTCTTGTTCTTTATTAGTTCTTCTAAAGTGAGATGCATACGGTACCTCCAGTAATGCCTTGGATTGGCGGGCACATTGATACGTTCCGCATTGACATCGGGATAGCGGACTTCCTCGTCCATTGACAGCCAGTCTTGGAAGGAAAGGATGCACAGTAATGACGGACATTCCAGATGATGGCGTACTATTTCCTCACAAACCCATCCCGGGGCCGAGGCCGGAACTTCCCCCCAGTGTCCCATTACATGGTTGTAGTAGCGGCAGGTCTGTTCATAATCTTCTTCCCACCATCCCCGCAGAGTGGACATGTCGTGAGTGGAGATAGTACAAACCGAGCGGTACGGATATTCCCACACGTGACCGAACTCATGTTTGGGATTCTTGGGCATCCGCTGGATTTCCAGACTCAGAATCTGTAATTGATCCATAACCCAAGGCACGCAGTCGGGCACCATTCCCAGGTCTTCTCCACATACCAGCATGGAGGTGGCTTGTGTCAGGACAGGCAGTTTCTTCATCGCTTCCTGATACCAGAACTGGTTATGGCGTTGGTAATAATAATGATTATACAGACGGTTGAAAGCGTCTTTCTCCTTCCAGTTGAGGCGTCCGAAGATGAAATCATTCTGAACGGCGATTCTTGGATGGTACATGGATGGGTGCTTGCGGTCGGGAACAAACAGCACATCGCTTATCAAGGCATATACTCCTTCGCGTATACGGATGCTTTCCTCGTCTTTTTTATCGGAGAAGTAAGTTTCAACTTTGCGTTGGGTATCATATTCCGGGCGCATTTCATAAATGTCATCATGAACATGCTGCACGAATGTTTCTTTTACAAAAGCGGCTTTGTCACCAAACATCTTGTTCAGCATCTCTTCGTTGATGAACGGTCTGGTCATGAAGTCCTTTTGGAACGGTAGTCCGTAACTTTGAATTTCGTCCACACTCATAGGCAATGCCGGTACAAACTGTCCCAGCAAGCCATGTACCGAATGGGACGGGATTTCCCAGATACGGAAAAAACCAAGGATGTGGTCTATGCGGTAAGCTGTGAAATACTCCGCCATTTTGCGGAAACGCTTCTGCCACCATTGATAGTTGTCCTGCTCCATTACATCCCAGTTATAGGTAGGGAAACCCCAGTTCTGTCCGTTCACGGAGAATGCGTCGGGCGGCGCGCCTGCCTGACCGTTCATGTTGAAATAATACGGCTCAATCCATGCCTCCACACTGTTGCGGCTGATGCCGATCGGAATATCACCTTTAAAGATAATACCTTTTTCGCGCGCATAGTTTCCTGCGTCAAGCAATTGGATATGCAAATTATACTGTGTGTAATAGCAGAAAGCTATTTCTTCATAACAAGGACTGTCCGGTGCGCACAAGGCTGCTATTTCTTCCGCCTTGTATGCTGCATGCTCAGGCCATCGGCTGAAATCCGGCGTGCCATACAGATCTCTCAGATAGCTGAATGCGGCGTATGGCAGCAACCAATGTTCATTCTCTTCAAAGAATTTTTTGAATTCGGCCGAAGCCAGCACTTTCCTTCCGGTTTGTTGGAACATCACTTTTAAGTAGGCACGTTTGGCATTGTTCACCGCCTCATAATCTATTTGGGGAAGAGCGTTCAATTCTTGCCGTCGGGCTTCAAAAGCAGCCAGTGCTTCTTTATCCTTCATCCTGCCCAGTTGGTTCAGATCGATATACATCGGGTGGAAAGCATAAATGGAGATGCTGTTGTAAGGATAAGAATCCATCCAGGTATGGGTGATGGTCGTATCATTGATAGGGAGGATCTGCACTGCTTGCTGATGGGTTTTTACCGCCCAGTCTATCAGTTTCTTCAGATCTCCGAAATCTCCTACTCCAAAACTTTTCTCACTGCGGAGAGAGAATACGGGGATAGCCGTTCCCGCCACTTTACGGGCCGATGAAGTGAAATGAACTTCAGTTTCCGGTGTCAGGTAGATTTCTCCTTTTTTCAATTCCGGATTATTAAGCATCCGGTTGTCGTGGTTCTCCCATTCCTCTACCTGCTTGCTGTCGGCGTTGCAGGCAACGAACTTATAACTCAGCGGAAATTCCAACGTAGAAACATTCAGTGTGATAGTCCATTCGTTAGGTTGTATTTCTTCCATCAGGACTGTCTTTTGAATATTCCAATCGCCCAGTGCCGGGCAGTCTCCGCTGATAGCCAGCACTTGATGCTTATGATGCAGGCAAGGGCATAAGGCCCGGAAGGTGATGCTTCCATCGGCGCTTGCTGTCACTTTTATAGTTGCTTCGGGCTGATAATCGCCACTGAAGGCGGAACTGTATAAGTAAGATTCAGCCGGCAGGTCTTTCCAGAAATCATTTAGTATGTAGTGGCAGTTCTTCTTCTTTCCGGGACAAAACAGATGTGCCATGGTTCCGCTTTCACGGCGGATGCACTGTCCGTCACGATAAACGCCATAGCGGTAGGAGACAGGTACGTTTGCGGGGAGATCCGGCATTTCTGCTCCACCTTCCCACTGTTCTCCGTTGGGAGTACGAAGGATGATAGGTTCACTATTGTTTCCGTTCAGTATCACACCAAGTTCTTCACCCCAGGCTGTACGGTATTCAATTCGAAATGTGAGTTTCATGTTATTATTCGAGTTAAATGGTTTAATGTCCCAAAATTAAGACTTTCTGGCAGAATATCGCCTTTCATCCAATTAATTTATAAGAAAAATGAGTGGGGGCGTGTTTGTTTCCTGCTTTCAATGATTGCAGTTTTCGCCCATTTCATCGGGAAAAACGGCTGAAAGAAGTCTTTCAGCCCCAAGAGAAAAATATAAATGGGTTATAGTGATTCTCTTTGTACAAGTATAGGTTTGTGATCGGATTAATTCTAGGGCAGAGGCTGTTGTGTTATTGGTGATGAGAATCTTTTTATTTTTTTCTTAAGTGTTCTTTCTTTATGGATGAAGGATTATGCTTAATTGTTTCTAAAACAGATGGTTAAATAAATAAAAAAGTAAGGTCGTTTGTGTCCGATTAATTGCCCCCCCCCCTTTTTTTTCTGTAGTTTTGTAAGAAAATAAAGCATGACGGGCATACGTTTGGTCTATGCTTTTATGAGCGAAGATAGAGTCTGATTGTGTTGCATTCAATACAAAAATCAAGAGGAGATACGACTGAAGCCGATGGATTCT
Organism: Phocaeicola sartorii JCM 17136 = DSM 21941; assembly: GCF_000614185.1. Taxonomy (GTDB): domain Bacteria; phylum Bacteroidota; class Bacteroidia; order Bacteroidales; family Bacteroidaceae; genus Phocaeicola; species Phocaeicola sartorii. The sequence goes on from NZ_BAKM01000011.1 coordinate 99,687, forward strand.
ATGGAGTTTCATTTTGAACCGGATGCATTCAACTCATTTGAGGTCTTGGCCGTTATGGCTGATACAAAATAAAGTATTAATTTAAAATTCCAATCGCAATGAAGGATGTAGTAAAACTTATCATTGGGATACTGCTGGTGGTGGTAGCCCAGTCATGTAGTCAAAAGGACTCTATTGAAAATTCATTGAATTTAACAGCGCCAAGTGGTGATCTCATTTCTGAGAATACCCTCTCTCTTAAAAAAGAACTATCTACTGTCATTGCACAGAAACATGGAATCAGTGGCGATGATTTTCAACTAACAAAGATTGATTATGTGCCATTGGAAACCGGATATTCGGCTACTATTACCTATAAATATGATAATGATAAGGAAGATGTTATAATCAAAGCTTGTAATGTCCGGTTTACTTATGTTGCTCAGAGCATAGTCATACCTGATGACAAAGGCAGATCAGCAAGTGACAGAAGTATTCTTATCTCATGTAAAAGTGAGAGCGGCTCATGTAAACCGGTAGCGACTTTGGGAACAGATCATGAATTGCATTATACCTGTGAGGGAGGTGATGATTCTTCTCTTGTCTTCTCGTTCCCGGACGATAAATAAAATTGTGAAAAAGAAGAAGCATGTCGTACTTCCTGTAAATATATCATAAAAGCCCCGGCTCCCTTATGGAACCGGGGCTACCTCAAATTGTAAGATGTGAGGATGGGTTTTGATAAAAAAATGATGAATGAAAAATTACGCGTCTATATTCGCATAGGTCGCGTTTTTCTCTATGAACTCGCGGCGTGGAGCTACATCATCTCCCATCAGCATGGAGAAGATATAATCTACGTTTGCGGCGTTGTCAATTGTCACTTGTTTCAGAATACGTGTCTCAGGATTCATGGTTGTTTCCCACAGTTGTTCCGGGTTCATCTCACCTAAACCTTTGTACCGCTGTGTATGGATTCCGTTTTCTTGTCCGTCGCCATATTTTTGTATGAATGCCTGGCGGGCTTCTTCGGTGTAACAGTATTCGCTGATTTTTCCTTTGCTGCATTTATACAAGGGCGGATTGGCGATGTACAAATGACCGTTTTCTATAATTTCCGGCATATAGCGGTAGAACAATGTCATGATAAGGGTGTCGATGTGAGAGCCATCGACATCGGCATCGGTCATGATCACCACTTTGTGATAACGCAGTTTGTCGATATTCGCTTTTTTGCTGTCGTCGTTTCCGTCCACACCGAAACGGACGCCCAGAGCGGTGATGATATTATTGACCTCGTCGCTTTCAAAAGCCTTGTGCCACATCGCCTTCTCCACATTCAGGATTTTACCTCTCAAAGGCAGAATCGCCTGGAAAGCACGGCTTCGTCCTTGTTTGGCAGAACCACCTGCCGAGTCACCCTCGACCAGGAACAATTCACATTCCTCCGGATTGCGGCTTGAACAGTCGGCCAGTTTGCCCGGCAGTCCGCCCCCGCCCATCGGGCTCTTTCTTTGAACAGATTCACGAGCCTTGCGTGCGGCGATACGCGCCGTCGCAGCCAGAATCACTTTATCGACAATTTGTTTCGCTTCTTTCGGATGCTCTTCCAGATAATACGTAAGCGCTTCACCTACAGCTTGGTTCACGGCGCCGCTCACTTCGCTGTTACCCAGCTTGGTCTTGGTCTGCCCTTCGAACTGTGGCTCGGCTACTTTCACTGAAATGACCGCGATCAAGCCTTCGCGGAAGTCCTCTCCCGAGATTTCGACTTTTGCCTTTTCCAATGCTTTGGTATCTTCGGCATATTTCTTCAGCACGCGGGTTAATGCGCTACGGAAACCGGCCTCGTGTGTGCCGCCTTCTATTGTATTGATATTGTTTACATACGAATGCAGGCTTTCACGATAGCCTGTATTGTACATGATGGCACATTCTATGGGAGTATTGTTCTTTTCGGTATTCAGATAAATGACATCATCAATCAGTGCGTCGTTGTTACGGTTCAAGAAACGTACAAACTCTTTCACTCCTTCGTCCGAATGGAATATTTCTTTCTTGAAGCTGCCATCCTCTTCCTGGATACGGCGGTCGGTCAGTGAGATGGTGATACCTTTGTTCAGGTAGGCCAGCTCACGCATACGTGCCTGCAGGATATCAAATTTATATTCGGTGACGGTGAAGATGGTATCATCCGGCCAAAAAGTTTGTTTGGTTCCGGTAATATCAGCGGTTCCTACTTCTTTTACAGAATAGAGCGGATGTCCGCAGCTATATTCCTGCTGATAAATCTTGCCGCCGCGGAATACCTGTGTGGTCATGTGATGAGACAGCGCATTCACACAAGAAACACCCACACCGTGCAGACCGCCCGAAACCTTGTAAGAACCTTTGTCGAACTTACCTCCTGCGTGCAGCACAGTCATCACCACTTCCAGCGCGGATTTCTTTTCTTTTTCGTGAAAGTCCACCGGGATACCACGGCCATTATCCTGTACGGTAATGGAGTTGTCTTCATTGATGGTGACTTCTATATGATCACAGTAGCCGGCCAATGCCTCGTCGATAGAGTTGTCCACAACCTCATAAACCAGGTGGTGCAATCCCTTTTCGCTGATGTCTCCGATGTACATGGCGGGACGTTTACGTACAGCCTCCAGGCCTTCCAGTACCTGGATGTTGCTGGCCGAGTAATTGTTTTCGCCGTTTATCTTTTCTTCTTCACTCATGTTTGATTCAATTATCTTAAATTTAGCCTTCAAAGATACTAAAAATTGCTGAGACGGGTAGCTTTTATGGACTAAAAAACGTAAAAAAGAGGGGATGGGGCAGGGGTGAAACGAGGGAGGGGCCGGATACACCGGACAAAGTATGGGCGTGTGTGTTTATTTCGGGGGAAAGTATCCTGGAAATAAATGGGTCTTATTTTTCCTTCAAATCCTTCACGATCGCGTAACGGGCTTTCTGCCAGCTACTTGCAATGAACGATTTCCTTTCAAATCCTTCATGAATGTTTCAGAATCTTCAGTGGTCTGCTTTCCGGGGAGGATGGGCGGGGGCCTGCGTGTCTTTTGTAGATGTTACGTTTGCGGGGATACAGGCCGCTTGTGCTTTGCGGGGTGCCTAAAAGACAAAAGGCCGGATTAAAAAATAATCCTGCCTATTTTATCTTTTGGTTTAAGACTTTGCTTAAGCGAGTTTGCCAATGTAAACAGCCAATTTTGACTTCAAGTTAGCGGCTTTGTTCTTATGAATGATATTGGTCTTAGCAAGCTTGTCCAACATCTTCTGGATGCCCGGATACATTGCAACAGCTTCTGCTTTGTCAGTAGTTGCACGAAGTTTTTTAACAGCGTTACGCATAGTCTTTGCGTAATATCTGTTATGAAGTCTTCTCTTCTCTTCCTGTCTGATTCTCTTTAATGATGATTTGTGATTTGCCATCTCGACTAATCTTTAGTTTTGTTCTTTTATTATTTTTATTTGTAGCCCGTGGGGGAATCGAACCCCCCTTTCAAGAATGAAAATCTTGCGTCCTAACCGATAGACGAACGGGCCGAGCCTTGATTTTGCCGAGCCTTAGCTTGGCTTGCTTTCGGAGAGTGTTTTTCTCTTTTGCGGTTGCAAAGGTAGGAACTCTTTTTGAATTGGCAAAACATTCGGCATATTTTTTTTAGAAATACGTGCATTTTCATCTAAATGTCTTATTTTTGTATGCTCCAAGGGTGCGTGTCTTTATGTGGAAAGGCAAAAAACGCATTCCGGACGATGATTACCTGACTATATGAATAAGGAGAAAGAGTATGCTTCAAAAGACGGTGGGGATTGTTCTTCATACCTTGAAATACAATGATACTTCGAATATCGTTGATGTTTATACGCGCGAGCATGGCCGCGCTTCTTTTCTGGTGTCCGTTCCCCGTTCGCGGAAGTCGGCGGTGAAGACGGTATTGTTCCAGCCGCTTTCCATGATAGAGTTTGAGGCGGACTACCGTCCGATGTCCAGTCTGTACCGTATAAAGGAGGCGAAGTCGTGGTATCCTTTCCGCACATTGCCATACGATCCTTATAAATCCTCCATTGCCATGTTCCTGGCGGAGTTTCTGTACCGGGCCTTGCGTGAGGAGGCGGAGAACGGGCCGCTGTTCGCATATTTGGAGCATTCTATCCGGTGGCTGGACGAATGCGACAGGAGTTTCTCCAATTTCCATCTGGTTTTTCTGATGCGTTTTTCACGTTTTCTCGGTCTGTATCCTAATACGGAGGATTATAGGGAAGGGTGTTTCTTTGATATGCTGAATGCCTGTTTCGTGTCTGCCCGGCCTTTGCATGGCGCTTTTTTGAATCCGGACGAGGCTTCGCGCATCAATCTTTTAATGCGTATGAATTATGAAACGATGCATCTTTTTGCCATGAGCCGTCTGGAGCGTAACCGCTGTCTGGTTATCATGAATGATTATTATCGTTTGCACTTGCCGGATTTTCCGGTGCTGAAATCGCTGGATGTACTGAAAGAGTTGTTCGCTTGATCCTTTTGAGCTTGCCGTTTCACCTTAGTGATGAAGTTGTATCACTTGGGTGATGAGGTTTGATCATCCTAGTGATGAAGGTTCATCACCCGGGTGGTACGATAAGTTCAAAAGGCGGTCAATGGATATTCTACCTGATCCGGTCGTCTATCTGAAAGGCTGGTCCGGCCTTTTGTCCAAGGCGGTTGCCTCTCACTGATTATATAAAAAAAACGAAACTTCTGTCCGCAAAGATGAATCCGGACAGAAGTTTCGTTTCTTGAATAATGGACGGGTGGAGTATTATCCCAGTAATTCCTTCACCTTGGCCGAGATGGCGCGTCCTTCGGCCTTGCCTGCCAGCTTTTTGGTGGCGACACCCATCACCTTGCCCATATCCTGAGGACCGGCGGCGCCTGCCTCTGCGATGATTTCTTTCAAAGCCGCTTCCAGCTCTTCGTTACTCATTTGTTTGGGCAGATAGGCTTCGAGCACTGCCACCTGGGCCAGTTCGGCTTCTGCCAGGTCGGCACGGCCCTGTCCTTGATAAATGGCGGCTGAGTCTTTCCCTTGTTTTACCAGCTTCTGCATGATTTTCAATGCAGCGTCGTCCGTCAAAGTGTCGTTGGCACCCGGAGCGGTCTTTGCTTCAAGGAAGAATTTTTTCACATTACGCAAAGTTTCCAGTTTCACTTTGTCCTTGGCTTTCATAGCCTCTTTGATATCGTTGCTGATTACGTCAAATAAATCCATGGTTCTTTTCTATTTTAGTTGTTAAAAAGTGATCGTTATTCCGCCGTTTTCAGTGTCGTTGCTGAACGTTTCCTCCTCTTCGGCTATTGCTTTGGACTGGATACTTTCCAGGACAGTCTTGGTGCGTTGGAAAGTAGGGGTTGTTTCCACCATGCTGATAATGTCATCATTGTCCAGATCCTCCAGGCTGAAGATGTAGATGTTATGGCGTTTCTTCTTGTTGCTGTTCTTGAAGGTGTCTTTGCCGTAGTAATCTCCGCGGCGTTCGTCCTTGCGCTGTTCCTCTTCCTCCTGTTCTTCCAGTTTCTTTTGTTCCTCGATGGTGCGTTTGTTCATCATGTTGTCCATGCCCGGCACATCCTTGATGCCGAAACCGGTGGCAAGTACGGTGAACTTCACCTGCTCTTCCAGCGACTCGTCGATATAGAGTCCCCATTTGGTCTCCACGTCTTTGCCGAATTTGCTCATGAAATCGTGAACCTCGTTCATTTCTTCCATCATCAGCTCGCTCTTGGTGCTGAAGGAGATGTTGAACAGGATCTTCTTCGAGTTGAAGATGTCGTTGTTGTTCAGCAGCGGAGAATGGAGCGCGTCGTTGATGGCCTGGCTCACACGGCTCTCCCCTTTGCCGTATCCTGTACTCATGATGGCCACTCCGCCATCTTTCAATACCGTTTTCACGTCATTGAAGTCCAGGTTGATGGTACCGCGGATGGTGATAATCTCGGCGATGCTCTTGGCAGCGATGGACAAGGTGTCATCGGCTTTGCCGAAAGCGTTCATCACGCTGAAGTCCGAATAGATATCGCGCAGACGTTCATTGTTGATCACCAGCAGGGCATCCACATGCTGGCTCATTTTCTCCACACCGTCCAGTGCCTGGTCAATCTTCCGGTTTCCTTCAAAAAGGAACGGGATGGTGACGATACCTACGGTGAGGATATCCATATCTTTGGCTGTCTTGGCAATGATCGGAGCCGCACCGGTTCCGGTACCTCCTCCCATTCCGGCAGTGATAAATACCATTTTACAGCCGTCGTTCAGCATACCTTTCACGTCTTCTATGCTTTCTTCGGCTGCTTCACGTGCACGCTCCGGGCGGTTTCCGGCTCCTAATCCTTCTTTTCCCAGTTGCAACTTTACGGGAACGGGCGATTCGGCCAGCGCCTGGTTGTCTGTGTTGCACACAACAAATGTTACATCGTGTATACCTTCTTTATACATGTGATTTACGGCATTGCCGCCGCCACCTCCCACACCGATTACTTTAATGATCGTCGGGTTTTCTGCCGGGAAATCGAATGGCATTATAGTTTCATCAGACATAATCTTCTATCTTATATTAAGGTGATGTAATTCGTTATTATTCTTCCAGAATCTTTCCAAACAAGTCAGTCAGCCGCTTGATCGGACTGTTGGCTTCTTTCAAGCTCTTGATTTCTTTTTCCAGGGCGCGTATCTGGTTCAACGCTTCCGCTACTCCCAGGTCGCGTGCTTTGGACAGTTGCGACAGGGCATTTTTGTATTTGCCTGCCTCTTTCAGTTCTTTTGCGTTTCTTATCAGGTTCTCGCAAGTGGCTTTTCTCAGCTTCTCCTCTTCCTCCGCCTTCCTGGCCGCTTCCGCTGCTCTGGCCGCCTCTTCTTTCTCTTTTTTCCTTTTCTCTTCCGGGTCCTCGCCGTTTTCATTGAAGAGCGGCACCTGTACGGGCTTTACAGGACGTTCCGGACGGTGACAGTTTTCTTTTCCGGCTCCCAGCAAGGCGATGATCGTATTGCATGTACCATCTTTTTTCAGTTCCACCATACCGCCTTTCAGGCTTAGCTGGCTTTCTTTGGCCATTCTTACCTTTTCTATTTTGGTACGGTTGCTGAATGCTTCCTCCATATTCTTTAAATTGGCGGACCCACCGGTAATGATGGCTCCTGCCAGCAGTTTGTCTTCATATCCCGAAAGGACGATCTGGTTCCACACATTGGCCAGTATCTCATTGACACGTGCTTCTACGATGTCTTCCAGCACACGTGCCTCGATGCTGCATTTACCGTCCAGCGAGTAGGTGGGGTTGTCGTCTCCTTCCTCCGACTTGTCGGCATAAGCGTTGCCGTATTTCTTCTTCAGTTCCTCGGCATCTTCCTCTTCAATCTGCTGGCTGCAGATATCTTTGGTGATGTTGCTGCCTCCCAATGGGATGACTGCCAGATGGCGGAGTATGTTGTTTTTGTAAACGGAGACGGTGGTCGTATCCGCACCAAAGTCGATGAACATGCAGCCCGAGCGTTTTTCACTGTTGGTCAGTACGGCATTGGCCAGTGCCAGCGGTGAGATGATGTAGTCGGCTATTTCGATTCCTGCCTGTTTGAAACATTTGTCAATGTTCTGCTTCACGCTGCTGCGGGCGATGATATTCAGGAAACGTCCTTCTATATGATCGCTGGGGACTCCTACAGGATCGGCCAGCAGGTTGATGCCCACTTTATATTCCTGGGGTGCCACTTCCAGTATCTCCTGGTCTATGATGGGGACTTCGCGGTTGCTGTCCATGATGGAGTCAATCAGCTCCTGCGAAATTTTGGTTTCTTCTTCCAAATGACGTACCTCCGTATTGCGGATGGTGCGTAGGGATTGTCCTCCGATGCCTACATAGACCTTTCCGATAGAAGCCTTTAATGTCGATTCCAGTTTCTTGATAATCGAAGTAAGGCTTTGCGCGGTCTTGTCCAGATTGTAAATCACTCCCTTACGGATAAAATCCGAAGAGTTCTCGCTGGCGAGGGCCAGCACTTGTATGCTTCCGTCCGCATGTTTCTTTCCCGCAATGCCTGTGATCTTGGAGGATCCCAGTTCGATTGCTACTATAAAATCTGTTGCTGCCATATCTTACTTCTCTTTTTTGGTACAAATAATCTGATTGTTAAATTCCAGACTGATGCGGCTGTACTTGTTCCAGCTACCTGGTTCAGTCCTTTCTCGTAAAAAGTTCTCAGCCTCTCGAACTTTTCCTCATAGTTTCCGGGCTTGCCCAGGAATATGATATGTTCGCCCACCCGTGGAACCAGTTCCAGTTCTTTGGCCTGCGTCACGTTGATCTGCTCTATCTGGGCCTCCCACAGCGGGTGGTCTTGCAGGAAGACTCCTAGCTGGTATAGTTCCTTGGTGGCAAAATCACGATCCACGTATCCTGTAACAACAGCTACGTGTGCCGAACTGTTGGGTATCGGCATGATTTTTCCTTTGTTGTCAATATAATAGTTGTCTCCGTTGCTTGCCATCACTCTGAGGATGGGGAGGCGCTGGGTCACCTCGATGCCTATTTTGCATCCCGGTGTACGGTAGCATTCCACATTCTCAATCAATGGATGCTGGCCGAGTTCTTCTTCCAGCAGGCGGGTGTTGATGTCGCCCATCTTCTTGCCTACAGGAGAGAGTTTTTTGCTGTTCAGCAGGCGGAGCACTTCTTTCTGGCTGATGAAACCATGGTCTATGCTGTCTTTGATAATCAATTCCATACCCTTGCAAACCTGGTCGGCAGGCTTGGTGTTGAAAGCGGTAACGGCTACAACAAGGTAGGCGGTTATCAGCAACAGGAACAGGAGTATGAGAATTTTCTTGATCATCTCTTATTCAGTAATTTGCAGATTTGGGGTACATAGTTGTCTATGTCGCCCGCACCCAGGGTGATTAATACTTCTATATCTTTCTTGCTCAGCACATCCAGTATTTCTTCTTTCGGGTACATGCTCTTCTCGATGCCCGGTCGAAGATGGTCGTAAATCAATTTGCTGGTGACACCGGGGATGGGTTGCTCGCGTGCCGGATAGATATCTACCAGGATGACTTCGTCCAGCAGGGAAAGGCTGTCGGCGAAATCCTTGTAGAAATCGCGGGTACGTGTGTAGAGGTGCGGCTGGAAAACAGCCGTCAGCTTCTTGTCACGGTAGAGGGCGCGCATGGAGAGTATGCTTTGCTTTATCTCGGAAGGATGGTGTGCATAGTCGCTCAGGAAAACTACCTTGTCGTTCTTTATCTTGAAATCGAAACGACGGTCTACTCCGCGGAAACTTGCCATGCCTTTCTTTATTTCGTCGCCGGTCACTCCGCTCATCTGCGCCAGGGCCATGGCGGCTACTCCATTTTCTATGTTGATGCTGACGGGGACACCTAGCTGTATGTCCTTGATGTTGCCTAGCGGAGATACATAGTCAAAGAATATCTCACCGTTTCCGATGCGGATGTTCTCTGCATGGAAGTCTCCTTCTTCTTTAGAATAGGTGTATAGCCGGACTCCGTCCTGCAGGGCAGGTTGCAGTTCGATGCCTTTCCGCATAATCAATGCGCCGCCCGGCCGGATGAGTGAGGTGTATTGGCGGAAACTGTCCAGATAGGCCTCTTTGGTTCCGTAGATATCCAGATGGTCGGGGTCGGTTGCAGTAATCACTGATATGTAGGGTGAGAGCCAGTGGAAAGAACGGTCGAACTCGTCGGCTTCAATGACCATGTATTCACTGTTGTCCGACAACAGCAGGTTGGTGCCATAATTCTTCGAGATGCCTCCCAGAAAGGCGTTGCAGCCTACATGGGACTGGTGCAGCAGATGGGCTGTCATGGTGGAAGTGGTGGTCTTGCCGTGAGTGCCGGCTACGCAAAGTCCTTTCCCGGCGCGGGTAAGCATTCCCAATACCTGCGAACGTTTATGTATCTCGAAACCGTTTTCCCGGAAATAGGTAAGTTCTTTATGTGTATCGGGGACGGCCGGGGTATAGACAACCAGTGTGGTTGCCGGATGGCGGAAGTCATCGGATATCAGTTCCGCGTTTTCTTCGTAGTGGATGGCTGCTCCTTCTTCTATCAGCTTTTCAGTCAGTTCACTGGGCGTACGGTCATATCCGCCCACCTTCTTGCCTTTTGACAGGAAGTAGCGTACCAATGCGCTCATGCCGATGCCTCCGGCACCGATAAAATAAACTGATTTTAATATGTTAACGTCCATTTTCTTTTCTGTATTTGTCAGCCAGTTTAAACACCTCCCGGGCGATAACGTTGGCTGAGTCGGTAAAGGCTAATTTAGCAATGTTTGTACTTAAATTCTTCAGTGTCTCCGGTTGTTTCACGGTTTCAACCGCTTTGTCCAGCAGCGCTTCTTTGGCGGCGGCGTCCTTGATATAGAGTGCCGCGTTTTTGTTGACCAGCGCCAATGCGTTCTTGGTCTGATGATCTTCGGCCACATTGGGCGACGGAACCAGAATGACGGGTTTCTGCAACAGACAGAATTCGGAGATGGAGCCTGCGCCCGCACGGCTGATTATCAAATCGGCGGCACTGTATGCGGCGGCCATGTCACTGATAAAATCGGTGACATGAAGCATCGGAAACTCACCGGCCCGGGCTACTGTGGCGCGTGCCTCGTCGATATATATTTTTCCGGTTTGCCAGATGAACTGTACACCGGATGCTTTAATCTTGTCCAGCCCTTCCATCACGCAGTTGTTGATGGTGCGTGCTCCCAGGCTGCCTCCTACAATCAGGATTGTCTTCTTGGATGGATCCAGTCCGAAAGAACGGACGGCGTCTTCACGGCTGATGTTGGGGTTGCGCAGTCCTTGGCGGACAGGATTTCCGGTCAGGATAATCTTGTCTTTCTCAAAGAAACGTTCCATGCCGTCGTATGCCACACATATTTTGCGGGCTTTCTTGGCCAGCAGCTTGTTGGTTACTCCGGCATAAGAGTTCTGTTCTTGTATCAGCGTAGGGATACCCATCATTCCGGCTACTTTTAACGTGGGGCCGCTGGCATATCCGCCTACCCCCACTGCTGCATGTGGCTTGAATTCCTTGATGATTCTGCGTGCCAGACATTGGCTCTTGGCCAGCTTGAAAAGTACGGAAACATTTTTCAACAGGTTCTTGCGGTCGAATCCGGCCACAGGCAGTCCTTTTATAGGGTATCCGGCAGCAGGAACGCGCTGCATCTCCATTCTGCCTTCGGCGCCTACGAACAGGATTTCCGCTTCGGGATGTTGTTCCTTGATGGCATTGGCAATGGAAACTGCGGGGAAGATATGTCCCCCGGTTCCTCCTCCGCTGATGATGATTCTTAAATTTTCTTCCATAATTCCTTTTTAGTCGAATTATCCGCAAAAGTATAAATAATACTTTTAAAATGAATGGTTTATATTATATTTCTTCTTCCGGCTCCCGCTTCCCGGCCGCATTCAGCAATGTCTTCAGGTCATCGGGCAGCGCGTTCTCTTCCGACGGGCGGGAGGTGGCGGCTGTGTCACCTGATGGAAGTGTGGTGATGGCTTCCTGCATGGCAGCCACCATTTCCTGGCGCCGTTCGGCCTTGGCTGCCAGTTCTGCTTCTTCCAACGCTTGTTGTTCAGCGGCTTTCTGCTCTTCTTTCTCGGCCACATAGCGGCTGACACTTAATATCATACCGATGTATGCACAGTTGATCAGTGTCGAGGTTCCTCCTTTGCTGATCAGTGGCAGGGGTTGTCCGGTGACAGGGAACAGGCCTACGGCCACCATCATGTTGAGCATCGCCTGGGATACCAGCAGCAGGGCGATGCCCATCACCAGGAAGGCAGGAAAACTTTTTTCACTTCTCCGGGCTATTTTACCTGCCCGCATCAGCAGCCAGATGTAGAGGATCACTACAAAGGCTCCTCCCAATAAGCCTAATTCTTCTATGACGATGGCGAAGATGAAGTCCGAGAACGCTTGTGACAGGAAATCCCGCTGTACACTGTTGCCCGGCATCTTTCCTATGATGTTGCTGGAAGCGATGGCAATATTGGCGTGTGCTATCTGGGCGTCCTTGTCTATATCATATTTGGCGGCGGGAACGGCTTCTTTATCCTCAAAGAAACCTTTGATGCGGTTCTGCCAGGTCTCTACACGGTGCATCATGGGGACTTTGTTCAGTTTGTGTGTGGGCATGATCATCACTATTCCTACAAAAAGCACCACTACCACGCCGACGATTCCCATCAGCTTGGCCAGTTGTTTCCAGGGCACCCGGCCGATCACCATCATTAAAAAGACTACTCCGAACAGTAATGCTGCGGTGGAGCCGTTCTCGGGAGCAATCAGAACGAAGACAATTCCGGTGATCCACATTATATATTTAAATGCTTTCGGATTGGCGTTGTCCTCTTCCTGAAACTTGGAGAGAATAAAGGCGGTGACGATAATCACAGCCATTTTTGCCAGCTCGGAAGGTTGGAACTGGATGCCGAAGAAGGTCATCCAACGGGCTGCTCCATTGACACGGTCTCCGGTAATCAATCCCATACCCATTACAAATATCAGCAATACAGCCGATATAGGCAGCAGGAAGAAGGGAAGCACACGGAAATATTTGCAGGGGATGTTATGTACCAGCACCACAATGCACACACCTACCATCAGGATGACACTGTGCTGGGTGATAGGCCCCCAGTGATCCCCGCTTTTGTAGGTAAGCGTGCTGGCGGCACTAAATACCTCGACGATGGAGATCAGACAAAGAAACAGGAAAATAATCCAGATTACTTTGTCGCCCTTGAACAAGTCTTTTATCAGATCCATTAGTTATATACCTTAATACTATATTACAGGTTTCTTACACATTCCTTGAACTGCTCGCCACGGTCTTCGTAACTTTTAAAAAGGTCGAAGCTGGCGCAGCAAGGACTTAATAATACGGTCTCACCTTTCCGGGCCATGCGGTAAGCGGCATTTACAGCATCCTTCATGCTTTGTACATCGGCTACCGGCAGGCCGAACTTGTCAAAGAAGTCATGCAGCTTCTCATTGTGCAAGCCCATGTAGATCAATCCGGTACATTTCTCTTTTACCAGGCCGGCGATTTCGTTATAATCGTTGCCTTTGTCTTTTCCACCCAATATCAGGATGGTTTTGGTTTTCATGCTTTGCAAAGCATACCAGCAGGAATTCACATTGGTAGCTTTGGAGTCATTGATGTAATCCACTCCTCTTACCCGGCAGACTTTTTCAAGGCGGTGTTCCACTCCCTTGAAATCACCCAGGGCCTCACGGATACATTCTTTGCGGATACCCGCCAGGTTGGCCGAGATACCGGCCGCCATGGAGTTGAAGAGATTATGGGTTCCGGTCAGTGCCAGCTCCTCCTGTTCCATGTTGAAAGCGATTGGTTCTGTAAAATAAACCTTGTCCTGTTCCACGTATGCGGCGGTTCCTTCCTCTTTCCTTTCGGCAAAAGGGTAATAATGGCCATGAATGCCATATTTATGCAGTTCGCGCTGGATGATGGGGTCATCGTTCCAGAAGATGAAGGCATCGTCCGGAGTCTGGTTCTGGATGATGCGGAATTTTGCATCCACATAGTTCTGCATCTGGTGATCGTAACGGTCCAGATGGTCGGGGGTGATGTTCATCAATACGGCAATGTTGGCATGGAACTTGTACATGTTGTCCAACTGGAAGCTGCTTAACTCGATGACATAATAATCATAGTTGTATTCGGCTACCTGGTATGCCAGACTTTGACCGATATTTCCGGCTAGTCCCACATTCATACCCGCTTTCTTGAAGATATGATAAATCAGCGAAGTGGTCGTTGTTTTTCCATTACTTCCTGTGATGCAAATCATTTTGGCATTGGTATAGCGCCCCGCAAACTCTATTTCCGAGATGACGGGAGTACCTTGTTCTTTTAATTTCACAATCATCGGGGCGTCATTCGGGATACCCGGACTCTTGATCACTTCATCCGCATTCAGAATAAGAGATTCGGTATGCTTGCCTTCTTCCATTCGATGCCTCGCTCGTTCAGCATGTTTTTGTATGAGTCCTTAATCATGGACATATCTGAAACAAAAGTGTCGAAACCTTGTTTCTTTGCCAGAACGGCTGCTCCCGCACCGCTTTCTCCGGCTCCCAGTATGACAATTCTTTTAGCCATAATCTTCGTTTATCTTATCTTTAATGTAATAATCGTAATTGCAGCGAGCACGATGGTGACAATCCAGAAGCGTACTGTGATTTTTGATTCATGGAATACGCTGTCGGGCTTCATGAACAGGTAGCTGCAATTGGGGTCTAACTGTGCTAATGTAGTACGGAAATGGTCGTGGATAGGTGCACGTTTGAATACTCGTTGCAAATGTCCTTTCTTTTTTCCGCTCTTGAAATATCTTACCTGAAGAATAACCGAAAGATTTTCTATCAGGAAGATTCCGCAGAGGATGGGTATCAGCAACTCTTTATGAATGATGATTGCGAATACCGCTATGATACCACCGATGGTCAGGCTGCCGGTATCCCCCATGAATACTTGGGCGGGAAAGGCATTGTACCAAAGGAAACCAATCAGCGCGCCGATAAAGGCGCAGATAAAGATTACCAGTTCTTCACTGCCGGGAATATACATGATATTAAGGTATCCCGCATATTCGATGTGGCTGGACACGTATGCCAATATGCCCAGGGTAAGGCCGATGATGGCGGAGTTCCCGGCTGCCATTCCGTCCATTCCGTCATTCAGGTTGGCGCCGTTGGATACGGCGGTAACCACGAAAATGGTAACCAGTACGAAAATAATCCAGCCTACAGTCTGGGCATTATCTCCCAGGAAGCTTACGAAATCAGCATAATCCAGATTGTTGTTCTTGAAAAAAGGAATCGTGGTCTTGGTGGACTTCTGATCTTGTTCCTTGTGCACCACTTCCACTATTTCTCCTCCTCTTTGTATTTCCACATTCTCACGGATGACAACGTTCGGACTTAAATATAAGGTAAGTCCGACAATGAGTCCCAAACCTACCTGGCCGATAATCTTGAATTTGCCGTGCAGGCCTTCTTTGTCTTTGCGGAACACCTTGATGTAGTCGTCCAAAAAGCCTAATGTACCCAGCCAGATGGTGGTGATCAGCATTAGTATCATGTAAATATTATGCAGTTTTCCCAACAAAAGGCAGGGGATGAGAATAGCGACGATAATAATCACGCCTCCCATGGTCGGCACACCCACTTTCTTCACGTTAAAGGGGTCTATGGATGCGTCACGCTGGGTCTCGGTAATCTGTTTACGCTTGAGCAGATGAATGAAATATTCACCGAAGATGGCCGAGATCAGCAATGACAAGATGATCGCCATCAATGAGCGGAACGAAACGTAACTGAACATTCCGGCTCCGGGAAAATCAGACTTCTCTAAATATTGGAATAAGTAGTATAACATTTCTTGTTGGTTTATTCATTAGCAAAAATATCTCTTAATACCTCTTTGTCATCGAAATGGTGCTTTACACCTTTTATTTCCTGATAATTCTCGTGTCCTTTCCCGGCAACTAGAATGACATTTTTGGTCTGAGCCAGCATACAAGCCGTGCGGATGGCCTCTTTACGGTCTGCTATGCTTATCACTTTGCGCATATCCTCTTTAGTCAGTCCCGCCAGCATATCGTTGATGATGTCCTGCGGCTCTTCAAAACGGGGATTGTCAGAGGTGATAATGACCTTATCGCTTTGTTTCACCGCTTCTTGCGCCATCAAGGGGCGTTTGCCTTTATCACGGTTGCCGCCGGCGCCCACTACCGTAATTACGTTGCCTTTGCCGTTCAGAACTTCGTGAATGGCATTCAGCACATTCTCCAAGGCGTCCGGAGTATGGGCATAGTCCACAATGGCGGTATAACCTTTGGGGGAACGCAGCGAATCGAAGCGTCCTGCAACGGGGCGGAGAGTGCTCAGTGCCAGCAGGACGTCTTCCGGCTTTTTGCCAAGCAGGCAGGCTGTTCCGTAAACAGCCAGCAGGTTCGAGGCGTTAAAGCGTCCGATGAACTGTACGTTTACTTCTACATTATTTATATCAAGCAACATCCCTTCAAATCCGTCTTCCAGTACTTTCCCTTTGAAATCACTCAAGCTGCGCAAAGAATAAGTGCATACTCTGGCCTTGGTGTTCTGGGTCATGATCCGTCCGTTCTTGTCATCCAGGTTGGTCAAGGCAAAGGCGCTCTTGGGCAGACCGTCAAAGAATGCTTTCTTTGCTTTCAGGTAATTTTCCACGGTCTTATGATAGTCCAGATGGTCACGGGTGAGATTGGTAAAGATGCCGCCTGCAAATTTTAAACCACCGATCCGCTTCTGTGCGACGGAATGTGAACTTACTTCCATAAAGGCATATTTGCATCCTTCATCCGCCATACGTCCCAGCAGTTTGTTCAGTGTAATAGGGTCGGGGGTGGTATGGTCTGTCGGGATGGCTTCCTCGTCTATATAATTGCATACGGTGGAAATAAGTCCTGTCTTATATCCGAATTTGCGGAACATATTATATAATAAGGTGGCGATCGTGGTTTTTCCGTTGGTTCCTGTCACGCCGACCAATTCCAATTTGGAGGTGGGGTCGCCGTAAAACGTGGTTGCCAGTTTCCCGACAATGTCTTCCGTGTCGTTCACCTTTATATAGGCAACATTTTCATCCAAGGTTTCAGGAAGCTTCTCGCATACCACTGCGCAGGCTCCTTTTTCTATCGCTTTGGGAATATAGGCGTGTCCGTCAGCCTGCGTTCCTTTTACAGCAATGAAAATATGTCCGGACTCTATCAGACGTGAGTCCATGTTTATTCCCGAAATCTCTTGGGTCATATCACCTATGATCTCATTGACTGTTATTCCTTTAATAATCTCTTCCAGTTTCATATTCTTCCTGTTACACTGTTAATTTAATCGTAATTGTATGGTCTGTCCTTTGCGCAAGGTGTTGCCGGCCGGGATACTTTGTGACTTTACTTTGCCTGTGCCGGTGATGCGGGCTCTCAGCCCCATGCTTTCAAGCAGATAAACGGCATCCTTTGCTCCCATACCGATAACACTTGGTACAAGTTTATTGTTAATGTCTTTTGTGCTGAACAATACGTTGTCCGGATTGCTGGTTGCATTTCCCCATACCGGTTTGTTTTCTTTCCAACTGGCAGAGAAGCCGGATGAGTTTACATTGATCCGGCTCAGTACATAGTCAGCCGCACTTATATCTCCGTTTTTCACATCCGGGATAAGGATGGAAGTCGAGTCCTTCGCTTCTTTCAAATCTTGTGCCAGATGTTTGGCGAACACACGTTCGGCAATTTTGCTGAACACGCTGCCGGCCATCAAACCTCCCGAGGCGGGAAGCCCCGGTTTCTGGATGGCTACAATGCAACTGTATTTAGGCGCTTCTGAAGGAAAATATCCGCAAAAGCTTACTAAATAGCGGCGTGTGCCGTTGGTATATCCGGCTTTGCCCTGTGAGACCTGTGCGGTACCTGTCTTTCCGGATACATGGAATTGCTTGGAACCTGCTTTTTTCCCCAGCCCTTCGCTGACCACTTTCTCCAGAATTGTCTGTATCTCGCTGATGGCTTTGGGAGAAGCGATGGCGGGGTTGAGTATCTCAGGGGCAATTTCCTCCACCACCTGTCCGTCCTTGACTATTGATTTCACAAAACGGGGCTTGACCATTACTCCGTTGTTGGCTATCGCATTATAAAATGCCAGCGTGTTGATGGGGGGATCTGGGTCTCATAACCAATAGACATCCATGCCAATGCAGTACGTGACCAGTTGCTCAAGTCTTTGTTCGGGATACGTATGTTCGGTTTGCCGGAACCGGGAATGTCAAGGTTTAACGGAGTGGCGATGCTACCCGGTGCAATCCGCGTACAAACTTCGCCGGGTTGTCATGATAATGGTCGTCGATCAGCCGTGACACCCCGATGTTTGAAGACACCATCAATGATTTTGTTGTGTTGATAGTGCCGTAGCCTCCGCGATGCCAGTTATGGTCTTTCATATAGCGGCCGTGCATCATATAAACCCCGTTGCCGGTTTCCACCACAGTCTCGGGGGTGATGACTCCGTCGTCCAGCGCTACCAGTATGGATGCGGTCTTGAAGGTGGAGCCCGGTTCCATCATGTCCGAGATGGCATTGTTGCGTATCTCTCTGTAAATGCCGTCATTGCATTTGGTCATGTTTACAATGGCTTTGATGTCTCCCGTCTTCACTTCCATCAAGATGGCGACGCCTACGGTGGCGTTGATTTCTTTCAGTTCATCCACCAATGCTTTCTCTGCAATGTCCTGCATACCTACATCAATGGTGGTGATGATATCGCAACCATCTACAGGGGGGATATCCACGATGTTCAGGTATTTGTTCATTACCTTTTGACGGTGGGTGATCCCGTCTCTACCTTTCAATATGGAGTCGTATGAGAGTTCCAGCCCGTTCTTTGCACCTTGTTCTATATCGGGGAACATATCTCCCAGTGTACGCATGGCCAGTGAGCCGAACGGTTTTTTCCGTTGGTTGAATGCCTGCTCATGGAATCCGCCTTTGTATTTGTTCAGGTTGAATACGGGCAGGCGTTTGGCTTCCTTATATTGTATATAGGAGATGCGTTTGGGGTAGAGCAGCCAGCTGCGGCTCTCTTTCTTTCTTCCGTTCTTGATGTGCTGCTTGAAAGAGGCTGCGCTCTTGTCGGGGAATATCTCGTGCAGCCCTTTACAGATACTGTCCAGATTCGCATTAAGGACAGAGTCTTTGATATGTTGCAGCTTCAGCCGTGTCTTTTCCTCTTCTTCGGTTTCCCCCTTCCTCTTATTGATCATGAAGTCCATGTAAATCTTATATTCGGGGAGGCTGCTCGCCATCAGCTGGCCGTCGGATGAGATGATGTTGCCACGGGTAGGGCGTACGGTGACGTTCTCTTTTACAAAACGGTCGGCTACGTCTTTCCAGTATTGGCGTTCGGCAAACATGATGACACCGGCTTTGCAGATAATGGCAATGCCTACCAACACCATAATCAGGATGATGAAGGAGAAACGGATCATTATGTTCTTTTGATTGGGCATCATGGGTTTAATCTTTCTTTATTAAATAAGGACGGTTGGTAGCCGTTTGCAAGTGGCTGTCTTCCGTCGAGATATATTCTTCAATACGTGACTGGCGGCTCTTTTCCATTAATTCGGAAGAGCGTGTCAAGGCATCGTATTTGATATCTGTCAGATCTTTCTTCAATTTGTCAATCTCGATAAGTTCCTGTTGGCTGCTATAACGGTTGTCTATGTATAGCACGGTCAGGATCATGATGAGAATCAGCAAACGGGTCTGTCTTTTGAAGAAGTCGTTTGCAAGGATATCTCCTCCTAAGATGCTGCGTATGGACATGTGCTTGGGTGAAGCGGTCTGTCCGTCTTTGGGCTGTTGTGTATTTTGTTTCTGTTCTTCTTCCATCTCGTTATTTTTTTTCTGCAATTCTCAACTTGGCGCTTCGGGAGCGCGGATTACGTGTCACTTCTTCGTTTCCGGCAACAATCACTTTATTGTTGACTAGCTTGAAAGGTGTCTGTACGTTGCCAAAGAAATCCTGTTCGGCTTTGCCTTCTATGTTTCCGGTCTTCATGATATTCTTTACCATGCGGTCTTCTAAAGAATGATAGGTGATTACCACCAGTCTGCCTCCCGGTTTCAGTGCTTTTACCGCTGCATAAAGCATTTCTTTCAAAGCTTCCATTTCTTGGTTTACCTCTATGCGCAAAGCCTGGAATACCTTTGCGAGTTCCTTTTTCTCACGTTCCCGTCCGAAAAGCGGTTTGATGATCTCAAGAAAATCACCGATGGTGACAATCTGTTTTACCCCCCGTGCTTTGACGATGGTTGATGCCAGCTTGCGGCTGTTCTTTAATTCACCATATAAATAGAAGATATTAGCCAGACGCTCTTCGTCATAGGTGTTCACCACATCGGCTGCTGTCATGCCGGCGCGTTTGTTCATCCGCATGTCCAGTTTGCCCTCGAAGCGGAATGAGAATCCGCGCTCAGAGTCGTCGAAGTGATGGGAGGAAACGCCCAGATCGGCCAGAATGGCATCCACTTCCTCTACGTCATAATAACGTAAGAAGTTGGGGAGGTAGCGGAAATTACTGCGCACAAAAGTGAAGCGGCTGTCGTTTACAATATTCTTCTCGGCATCCTCGTCCTGGTCAAAACTATATAGATGTGCGGTGTCATCCAGCCGGCTTAGGATCTCCCTGGAGTGTCCTCCGCCGCCGAAAGTGACATCTACGTAAATTCCTCCGGGCTGAATGTTCATACCGTTTACGCTCTCGTTTAGTAATACCGGCACATGATATGTCTGTTCTGCTTCGCTCATTCTATTTCTACGTTGTTGTTAGTTCCCATAATTTCTTCCAATTCTTTTCCAAAGTCCTCCGGTGTGATGAAGGGCTTGTCCGCTATTTCTTTAGACCAGATTTCTATCGTGTCGTCCAATCCGATAAAACGTACGTCTTGCTGTATCCTTGCTAGTTTCAAATATCGTTTGGGTATCAGAAAACGTCCGTTCCCGTCCAGTGTGATCACTTCTACATCCGAAACGAACTGACGGAAGATCATCTGGTGTCTGGAGTTCCAGCGGTTCAGTTTGCCGCGCAGTTCGTTCATTTGTTCGTTCCACACATTTTCAGGGTAAAGTACCAGGCAGTCCTGGTAAGTGTCTTTACGTAAGATCAAGCATTCCTGGGAGGCGGCTTGTAGCTGCTTCCTGAATACGGCGGGCAGAAACACTCTGCCTTTTGCGTCCGTCTTTGCTTCAGAATTCCCAAGAAATCGCATGGTTACACCTTATTATATTGTTCAAGGTGTAAAATTACACAATTCCCCACAATTCCCCACAATATTTCATGAAAATATTTCGAGAAGTTTTCAACAGGTTGTTAAAGCGGCTAGTAGCTTGGTAAACAGGAGATTTAAAATTAATGATTTTATGATAAAAAATAAGGGAAAGGACGGGATACCGGAAGTTGAGAAATGAAACTAAAGTATTGCACATTCGTTTTCGTTTTGCGCAAAAATGAAAGAAAATGTATCGTTTCATACACAAAAACTCTTAATTTCTTTAGAGTCTGAGCGTTTTTTCTGTCATAAATTGCCAATATAAAAAAAGATAAGTTACTTTTGCATAGAAAAGAACGTTTGCAAAATGACTGACGACTCTATATTTTTAATCGACATAGAAAAGATATTGAAAACGAAAGCCGGAGAAAAATATAAATATATTCCCCGTTTTGTCGTTTCGTACCTGAAGCGCATCGTGCATCAGGAGGAGCTGAATGTCTTTTTAAAAGACTCCAGAAATAAAGTCGGAGTTGACTTCCTGGAAGCCTGTATGGGTTTTTTGGATGCAAAAGTGGAGATAAAGGGATTGGAGAATCTGCCCGAAGGCGGCAGATGTACTTTTGTAAGCAATCACCCGCTGGGAGGACAGGACGGAGTTGCCTTGGGGTATATATTGGGAAAGCATTACAATGGTAATGTACGCTATTTGGTCAATGATTTGTTGATGAATTTGCATGGCCTGGCTCCTTTGTGTATTCCTATCAATAAAACGGGCTCGCAATCCAGGGATTTCCCGAAAATGGTAGAGGCGGGTTTCGCTTCGGATAATCATATCATTATGTTTCCTGCAGGGTTGTGTTCCCGAAGGCAGAATGGGGAAATCAAGGATTTGGAGTGGAAAAAGACTTTTATCACTAAAAGTGTTGAAACGCATCGTGATGTGGTGCCTTTGCATTTTGAGGGCCGGAATTCTGATTTCTTTTATAATTTGGCGAATATATGTAAGGCACTTGGCGTTAAGTTCAATATCGCTATGCTTTACCTGGCGGATGAAATGTTGAAAAATCGTCATAAAACCTTTACTTTAACCATTGGGAAGCCTATCCCTTGGCAAACTTTCGACAAGGCAAAGACCCCGGCTCAGTGGGCGCAGTTTGTAAAAGATGTGGTTTACAAACTATAACAGACAAAAGAGAGAATAATAGATATGGAAGAAATTATTGCACCGATTAGCAAAGAGATTCTGAAGGCGGAACTTACCGAGGATAAACGCCTGAGGTTTACGAATAAAAGTCATAATGAAATTTATGTCATTACGTACCGGGATTCGCCAAATGTGATGAAGGAGATTGGCCGGTTGAGGGAGATCGCCTTTCGTGCTGCAGGTGGCGGAACAGGAAAATCAATGGATATCGATGAGTATGACATTATGGAAAACCCATACAAGCAGTTGGTTGTATGGAATCCTGAAGCGGAAGAGATTTTGGGGGGCTATCGTTATCTTTTGGGGGATGAGGTGCAATTTGATGAACATGGAAAGCCCTTGCTGGCTACTGCCACATGTTTAATTTCTCGGAGGTCTTTTTGAAAGAATATTTGCCTTATACGGTGGAGCTGGGGCGTTCGTTCGTTACATTAGAGTATCAGTCCACCCGTGCCGGCTCCAAGGGGCTGTTTGCTTTGGATAATTTGTGGGATGGCTTAGGCGCGTTGACCGTGATTAAGCCGAATGTGAAATATTTCTTTGGCAAGATGACCATGTATCCTAGTTATCATCGTCAGGGACGTGACATGATATTGTACTTCCTGAATAAGCATTTTGGTGATAAGGACAAGCTGATAACTCCGATGAAACCGCTGGAAATAGAAACAGACAAGAAGATGCTGGAAAATCTTTTCTGTTATGATTCCTTTAAAGAAGACTATAAGATCCTGAATACGGAGGTGCGTAAGCTGGGATATAATATTCCTCCTTTGGTCAATGCGTATATGAGCCTGTCTCCTACGATGCGTATGTTTGGAACAGCGATTAATTATGGGTTCGGAGATGTGGAGGAAACCGGAATCCTGATTGCGGTGAATGAAATTCTGGAGGACAAACGGGTGCGCCATATCGAATCGTTTGTAAAGCAGCAT
The DNA here is from genome assembly GCF_000614185.1 of Phocaeicola sartorii JCM 17136 = DSM 21941. Classification (GTDB taxonomy): domain Bacteria; phylum Bacteroidota; class Bacteroidia; order Bacteroidales; family Bacteroidaceae; genus Phocaeicola; species Phocaeicola sartorii. The sequence continues at coordinate 122,693 of NZ_BAKM01000011.1, forward strand.
CCTGAAGCTTTGAAAATAACTTCCGGAGCCCATCCCATACTGACCAAATAATCGGGTTGATGGCAGGCATTGTGGAAAAACAGGGTCAGATGCGGACAAGATGAATCTTTTAATATCTGCATCTGACTCTGTTCTTATCATACTGCCGGCAGACTGTTCCCTTTGATTTTCCGGTAGAGGTCGAGCGCATATACATCTGTCATGCCCGATATGTAATCCAGCACAGCCTGGATCTTTTCATATAAAGTAGGTGCGTTGACGTTATACTGTCCGGATACACGATTGATCAGTAGTTGTGAATACGCCTTTTCCGGAGAGCGAACAGCGTTAATCATCAAGTCTATCAAAGTGCTGATAACCCTGAATCCCGCCAATTCTATGTCCAGCACATCACTGGAACGGTAGATTCTTTGAAAGGCGATTGCCGAACAATGCTCATACGCTTCTTTCAGAGGACTGCAAATGTGTTTTATCAGTGCACCTTCAAACTTCCCGGCCAATATCTTCTCTTCATTCTCAATAAAGACTCGCGTGCATTCCTTTATCAGTGCGCCGATGACCGAAGAGCGTAAATAGGCTATCTGTTCATTGACGTCCGTTACAATCCGGCAAACTTCCTCAATGCGTTTTTTTCTTTTCTCATCAAAGAACAGCATATACAGTTCTTTGGTCTCGTCATGTGTCAGAAGTTTCAATTTATGCGCGTCCTCTATGTCCATCATCTGATAACAAATATCATCCGCGGCTTCCACCAGATAGACTAACGGATGACGTGCGTAGCGTAAAGGCTCATCCGGCTGGCTGAGTTGGATAATGCCCAGCTCTTTTGCTATTTTCTGATAATCAGCCTCTTCGCTTAAGAAGAAACCGAATTTTGATTTCCTTCCTGCCAGTTGTGAGGAAAAAGGATACTTTACGATGGACGCCAGTGTGGAGTAGGTCATCACAAACCCTCCTTTCCGCCTTCCTTCAAACTGGTGGGTAAGGATGCGGAATGCGTTGGCATTTCCTTCGAAATGAGTTAAATCATTCCATTCCATCGGTGAAAGCTCTTTTTCCAGCGCCATTCCCTGTCCTTCCGAGAAGTAAGTTGAAATGGCCTTTTCTCCCGAATGGCCGAAAGGTGGGTTTCCCAGATCGTGTGCCAGACAGGCGGCTGAGACGATGGAGCCTATTTCCGACAGATGGGAACCGGCCAGTTCCGGATGCTTTTTCAGGAGCTGGCTGGCGACATCATTTCCTAAAGAACGTCCTACACAAGACACCTCAAGGCTGTGAGTCAACCGGTTGTGTACGAATACGCTACCCGGCAAAGGAAAAACTTGGGTTTTGTTTTGCAAACGGCGGAAAGGCGCCGAGAAGATGAGGCGGTCATAATCGCGTTGGAATTCGGAACGGTCATCTTTACGGGCCTCGTGCAGTTCTTCCATGCCGAAGCGTTTGTTTGATATTAATTGCTTCCAGTTCATAATTCAGGCTTTATCTGTTTGCAAAAGTAAGAAACTTCCGTTTAAAAAACTGTAAACGCTTAGATAAATCCATCTAAATGTGTAAATTCGCACTTTATTAATCATGCGGTAATGTATTGATTTGTCGATATGCCAATCGGTTGCGCCATCTCTGGGCTATGCTTGTTGTCTGCAAATTATTAGCACATTGCCACATTAGCACATTGATAAATTAGTAAAATTATGAAAGTACAGGTAATCAATAAATCAAAACACGCTTTGCCCGAATATGCCACCGGGCAATCGGCCGGAATGGACATCCGTGCCAACCTTGACGAACCGATTGTGTTGAAACCTTTGCAACGTTGCTTGGTTCCTACGGGACTTTATATCGCATTGCCGGAAGGTTTTGAAGCGCAAATCCGTCCGCGTAGCGGGCTGGCTATCAAGAAAGGGATCGGGGTTCTGAATTCTCCGGGCACGATTGATGCCGATTATCGTGGTGAGATTTGCATCATTCTGGTCAATTTGTCATCAGAGGATTTTAGGATAGAAGACGGGGAACGCATTGCGCAAATGGTCATAGCCCGTCATGAACAGGCCGAATGGCAGGAAGTGGAAGTATTGGATGAAACGGAACGTGGCGCGGGCGGCTTTGGACATACCGGAAAAAAGTAAAAGGAATAGAATGAACAGAAGATTGAAATATGTGTCCATGTTATGTGTGTGTCTGGCAGGCATACTTGTTTCATGTGGCACGGTGAAGAGAACTTCCGGCTCGTCCGGAAATGAAGCTGTTGTGGAGGAAAAGGATCCGCTTACACCGGAACAGCGTCGTAAATACGACTATTTTTTCCTGGAAGCGCTCCGGATGAAGGAAAAAGGTGACTTGGACGCGGCTTTCGAAATGTATAGCCACTGTCTGGACATTTATCCGCAAGGAGCGGCTACACTGTTCGAGATTTCCCGGTTCTACATGTTTCTCAATCAGCCGGAAAAAGGGGAGGAAGCTTTGAAAGAAGCGGTGGAAGCCGACCCTAAGAGTTTTTGGTACAAGCAGACTCTGGCGGCTTATTATCAAGGGAAGGGGAATTATCCGAAAGCCATTTATGTATATGAGGATATGGCAGGCCAGTTTCCTTCACGTTTGGAACCGTTGATGGCTTTGATCGATCTTTACACCCGTACCAAGGACTATCAGCAGGTGGTCAATACGTTGAACCGCCTTGAAGCCTTGGATGGAAAGTCCGAACAAATCAGCATGGAAAAGTTCCGCATGTATCTGGCCATGAACAATGACCGGCAGGCATTTACGGAGATAGAGAATTTGGCGAAAGAATATCCATACGATATGCGTTATCTGACCATTTTGGGGGATGTCTATCTGAACAACGGCAAGGAAGAAGAGGCGTACGAGACTTATCAGAAAGTATTGAAGGAAGAACCGGGCTATGCGCCGGCGTTGCTTTCCATGGCTTCTTATTACGAGAAAAAAGGGCAGGATAGTCTGTATCAGGTACAGTTGGACACAATTTTGCTGAATGATAATGTGGATAGCGATACCAAAATGAACATTATGCGCCAGCTTATTCTGCGTTCCGAGCAAACGGACAAGGACAGCACGAAGATAGCAGGCCTGTTTACCTCTATGTTGAGGGAGAAACAAGAGAATGCGGATATCGCTATGCTGGCGGCCCAATACCTTCTGACCAAAAAGATGGATAAAGAGGCGACTCCTGTTTTGCACCAGGTGCTTGAGATCGATCCGGAAAATACACCGGCGCGTCTGCAGCTGCTGAGCTTTGCCATTCGTGAGCAGAATATGGATGAAGTGATCAAGCTGTGTACTCCTGCTTTGGAATATACTCCGGATGTATTGGAATTCTATTACTATATGGGGCTGGCCTATCATCAGAAAGAGAAAACAGACGAGGCATTGGAGGTTTTTAAAAAAGGAGTGAACCAGGTAACCGATAAGAGCAATAAGGATATCGTTTCTGATTTCTATGCCATTATGGGGGATCTTTACCATATCAAGAAAATGAATGTGGAGGCGTATGCCGCATACGATTCCGCTTTGGTTTATAAGGAAGACAATATCGGAGCCTTGAATAATTATGCCTATTACCTGTCTGTGGAACGCAAGAACCTGGACAAGGCGGAAGAAATGAGTTACCGTACCGTAAAGGCTGAACCCACCAATGGCACGTATCTGGATACTTACGCCTGGATACTTTTTGAGAAAGGTAAATATGTAGAGGCTAAGATCTACATTGACCAGGCTATGCAGAGTGATGGAAGCAAGAGTTCCGTTGTAGTAGAGCATTGCGGAGATATTTACTACATGAATGGAGATCGTGAAAAAGCTTTGGAGTATTGGCTGCAGGCGGAAAAATTATCCAAAGAGCCTCCCCAGGAAGGCAGTGAGGAACGTAGTGAGAAAGAACTGAAATTATTGAGAAAGAAGATCGCACAAAAGAAATACTTTGCAGAATGATGAAACGTGTCTGTTTTTATTTGTTTAGCGCCTTGCTGATTGTATTTATCTCTTCGTGTTCATCCACCCGGAACATGAAGAAGGGGGTGTCAATCGGTAATTTGTCCGAAGCGGAATATATGGAAGAACTGATTAACCGTTCTCCGGCGTGGGATGCAGTTACTGCGAAAATGTCATTGGCTGTTGACTTGAACGGCAAGGGACCGACTAAAGTAAGTGGTACGTTGCGCATGAAACGTGATGAAGTCATCCAGCTCTCTATCGCCCCATTCCTGGGGATTGAAGTGGCGCGTGCCGAAATTTCTCCGGATGGGGTTCTGGTAATGGACCGCATGAACAAACGTTATGTACAAGTTCCCTTTGATGAATTGAAAAATCTGGCAAAGCTGATTTGGATTTTCATACATTGCAGGCCTTGTTCCTGAATGAGATTTTTCTTCCGGGAAAGAAGACCCTGACAGTCCGTGATATTTCCTCTTTTGCAGTGCGTCCCGAGAATGAGAATGCAGTAGTGGAGGTTAAGAATGGCAAACGTTTCGCCTATCGCTTCCGTACCGGTACGAGTGACGGGTTGTTGAAAGAAAGCCATATCGGCTTGTCCGGCACCCGGTATGGAGTGAACTGGCGTTATGACAAATTCCGCCCGTTGGAGCAGAAACAGTTTCCGGGAACTATGACGGTTTCTTTTGAAGGGGCTGCCAAACCGGTTACGGCTGTGTTCGAACTTTCCCGCCTTTCCACCAACAAGGATTGGGAAGCCCATACCGAAGTGCCCGGGAAATATGAAAAGATAGAATTGCAAGATTTGCTAAAACAGCTTATTAAATAATGTAATGAAACGCATCTTCTTATTACTCATAGTCTGTTGTTTTTTAGGTACTCTTTCAGCGCAGAGTACTCGGAAAATAAGGGAGCTTGAAGCCAAACGGAAAGAACTTTACCAGCAGATTGCCGAGTCTGAGACTCTGCTGCAATCTACCAAAAAGGACGTGAAAAGCCAGTTGGACAATCTTGCTTTGTTGACAGGCAGATTGAGGAGAGAAGAAAATATATCCATACCATAGAGAGTGATGTTCATACATTGACAAGTGAGATCGCCTCTTTGCAGAAGCAACTGAATAAACTTCAACGCGACTTGAAAGACAAGAAGCGGAAGTATGAGACTTCGGTGCAATACATGTATCGTAACAAGTCCATTCAAGAGAAATTAATGTTTATTTTTTCTGCAGAGAACTTGAGCCAGACTTACCGTCGTATGCGTTATGTGCAGGAATATGCAAACTTCCAGCGTCTTCAGGGAATGGAAATTGAGCGTAAGCAGAAGCAGATTGTCGCTAAGAAAAGAGAAGTGGAACAGACCAAGAATGCTAAACAGCTTCTTTTAAAGCAGGGTGAGGCCGAAAAAGCCAAACTGGAGATTCAGGAAAAGGAACGCCAGACTCTTTTGGCGAATTTGCAAAAGAAGCAGAAAGGCATACAAAGCGAGATCAGGAAGAAAAAACGCTCGGCAGAGCAATTGAATGCCCAGATTGACCGTTTGATTGAAATTGAAATAGAGAAAGCTAGAAAACGTGCGGAGGAGGAAGCCCGTAAGAAAGCCGCCGCTGAGGCTGCCGCAAAGGCGGCAGCCAAGAAAACGGAGCGTGAAACTACGGGAGGGGCGTCCCGCTCTAAATCTACGGAAAAAAATGAGGCCACAAAGAAGGCCGCTCCGGTGGAGAAGTTCAGTCTGAACAATGAGGACCGCCAGCTGTCGGGCAGTTTTGAACGTAACCGGGGTATCTTGCCGGTTCCCATCACCGGCCCCTACGTGATTGTCAGCCATTACGGACAGTATGCCGTAGATGGTTTGCGTAATGTGAAACTGGATAATAAAGGGATTGATATCAAGGGCAAACCGGGAGCGCAGGCACGTGCCGTTTTCGATGGAGAAGTTTCGGCTATTTTCCAATACAACGGCTTGAACAATATCTTGGTGCGTCATGGCAATTACATTTCCGTCTATTGCAACCTTTCTTCTGTATCGGTTTCTAAAGGCAGCAAAGTCAATACACGTACCGTTCTTGGTACTGTCCATACGGATGGTGCGGGCAATACGGTCCTGCATTTTCAGCTTCGTAAGGAAACGGCTAAATTAAATCCGGAATTGTGGTTGGGAAGATGATGGAGGCAAGTTTCCTTTCCGGCATCTTCCCGATGCGTGTAAATGGATAACTTTCTGTATGATAGCAGTTAAAGCATGAATCTGTAACTGCGGACGGAGTCTTTCCGTCTTAAAATGTGTCCGCTCTTTCGAAGAGAACGAAAAAAACATTTATTATTAAAAATAAATCTCCAATTAGTTTTGAGTTCAAGTCTAATTGCGTACATTTGTCCCCTGCATTAAGTATCCTCATAGAAGTACATTAATACTTTTCCAACTTATTCTTTAGTGATGATGGTAGAATCGTTTGTCTCTCTGTAAGATTCCTAATAGCAAAGTACTTATTTTTTTATTTAAAACATTTATTTTAAAATGAACATTTTTATTGCAGGGCTTAACTATAACATGAGTGAAGCCGAACTTGGAGATTTATTTGCAGAGTATGGCGAAGTTGCTTCTGTTAAGATTATCATGGACAGAGAGACAGGGCGTTCTAAGGGATATGGTTTCGTTGAAATGGCTGATGATGAAGCTGGGGATAAAGCGATTGCAGCTCTTAACGAAGTTGAAATGGATGGAAAAACTCTTTCAGTATCAGTAGCGCGTCCTAGAGAAGAACGTCCGCGTCGTAGCTATGGAAGCAATGGCGGTGGTGGTTACCGTGGTGGTAACAACAGCCGTGGCGGTGGTTACGGTGGTGGCTATGGTGGTGGCAGAAACAGATATTAATCCGCAAACCATATTTATAAGATAAAAGAAGCCTGTCTGGGATGATTAACCGTCCGGGACAGGCTTCTTGTTTATGTCGTTCCTGCTTCCGGACTTGCTGCATCTCTGGAAGTACCTTTGCCGCATCTGTCTTTTTGCCAATAGAAAGTTGGACGCGAAAATGCCCTCATGCCCTCACTTTACGTGTAACAGATTTATTCTAAACGACTTATGTGGTTATGGTAAAAAATATTGCTCTTACTTATGCCCTCACTTATTCCCCATGCCCTCACTGCGTTTTGCAGGCTTTTCTCTCGCAAAAAGTGCGCATGAATAGTTTGTACTGTCACGGGATATCAGCGGATTCCGTCA